>DATLFG010000102.1:0-42501 GCA_035524955.1 Candidatus Limnocylindria bacterium
GCCCTTCCGCGGCGTCGGCCGAGCGCATGTGCTGGGCGACCAGCCGCCGCTCCAGCGCCAGCCCCTCGCCGAGATCGGTGTCGAACGCGCGGTTCACCAGCGCCTTCACGGTCCGGTTGGCGGAGCCGCTGCCGGCGGCGAGCGTCCCCGCCATCTCCTCGACCGCGGTCGAGACGGTGCCCGCCGGCACCACTCGATTGACCAGTCCCCATGCGAGCGCCTGGGCCGCGGTGAGCCAGCCTCCGAGCAGCATCAGCTCCTTGGCCCGGCGCGCCCCGATCAGCCGAGGGAGGCGCTGGCTGCCGCCGCCGCCCGCCACCAGGCCGAAGTTGGCGTGCTGGTCGCCCAGGCGCGCGCCCTCCTCGGCCACGACGAGATCGGCGACGAGCACCAGCTCGAGCCCGCCCGCCAGCGCGAGCCCGTGCACCCCCGCGATCACCGGCACCGGCAACGCCTCGATCCGGTCGAAGACCCGGTGCCACCGGCCCATGAACCCGTCCCAGCGCTGGGCGTCGGGCGACAGCTCCTTCACCGCCCGCAGGTCGGCCCCCGCGCAGAACGTCCGGCCGGCCGCGCTCAGCGTGACGACGCGCACGCCCGCGTCGCTCTCCACGGCCGCGCAGGCGCGGTCGAGGTCCTCGAGCAGCTCCGGGCTGATGGCGTTCAGCCGGTCGGGCCGATTGAGCGTGATGCGGGCGACGCCGCCGCCCGTCGCATACGTGATCGTGTGGAGATTCATGGCCGCCTCCCGACTCACATCATGGTGTAGCCGCCGCTCACGGACAGGGTCTGCCCCGTGATGAACGCGGCGGCCTCGGAGGCCAGGAACACCACCGCGGGCGCCACGTCGTCCGCCTTGCCGATGCGGCGGAGCGGATACGCCTTGGCGATGCGTGCCTGCATCTCGGGCGCGCTCCATGCGCGATTGGCCTCGGCCGCCCACATGCTGAGTTCACCGAAGTCCTCCTCCGACGATGGGATGGTCATGCCGGGGCACACCACGTTGAGCCGGATGCCGTGGCGGCCGACCTCGCGGGCGAGGCTCTTGGTGAGCGCGATCACGCCGGCCTTGCAGGCCCCGTACACCGCCTCGCGGAACTCGCCCATGCGTCCGGCGTCCGAGCCCATGCTCACCACTGCCCCCGCCTTGCGCGCGATCATGCCGTCGAGCACGGCCCGCGTGCAGTTGATCATGCCCCACAGGTTGAGCTGGATCTCCCGCTCCCACTCGCTCCGCTCCTTCTCCACGAAGAGCCGGTCGAAGGTCCAGCCCACGTTGTTCACAAGCACGTCGACGCGCCCGACCCGCGCCTCCACTTCCCGGACCATGGCCTGGACGGACTCCCAGCGCGTCACGTCGGTCGGAACCAGCGCGGCGGAGGCCGCGCCCAGCTTCGTCGCCTCGGCGACGGACCGGCTCCCCTGGGTCTCATCGATCTCGGCGACCGTGAGATGGGCACCCTCCCGGGCGAAGGCCAGGCTGATGGCCCGCCCGATGTTCGAGCCGCCTCCGGTAACGATCACGCTCTTACCGGCCAGCTTCAGTTCCATCCTCTCCTCCCCCTCGTGCTCACCACGCCATGGTCTGGCCGCCGTCGAGGTACACTGTCTGTCCCGTCATGAAGTCCGACGCGGGCGAAGCCAGGTAGACGGCGAGGGCGCCCACCTCCTCCGGCTCGCCGATCCGGCGGGCCGGGATCTTCGAAAGGAACAGCGCGCGCGTCTTCTCGTCCGCCATCGCCTCGCGTGGGATGTCCGTGTTGACGTAGCCCGGGGCGAGACAGTTGACCTGGATGCCGTGCCGCGCCCACTCGGCGGCCAGACTCCGGGTGAGACCGGCCACCGCCGCCTTGCTGGCACAGTACGCCGCGTAGCGCGGGACCCCGATGACCCCGTACATCGATCCGATGTTGATGATCTTGCCCCGCTCGAGCTCTATCATGCCCGGCGCCACCGCCCGCGCGCAACGGAACATGGAGCTGAGATTGGTCGCGAGCACGGCGTCCCAGTCCTCGTCCGTCACCTCGGTCGTCTTCTTCTCCATCGTCATGCCCGCGTTGTTCACCAGCACGTCGACGGGGCCCAGTGCCGCCGCGACCTCCGCCACGCCGGCCACGATCTGCTCCCGCCGCGTGACGTCCAGCCCCAGGGCCCGGGCCCGGCCGCCGGCGGCGGTGATCTCGGCGGCGGTGGCGTCCACCTGGTCGCGGGAGCGCGCCGCGCAGGCCACCGCGGCCCCCGCCGCGCCCAGCGCCACCGCGATGGCCCGGCCGATGCCGCGGCCCGCCCCCGTCACCAGTGCCACGCGGCCTTCGAGCGAGAAGCGGTCACCCACGCCCGCGACCTCCCCCGGAGATGCGCTCGGCCACGAGCTCGCGGAGACGGTACTTCTGGATCTTCCCGCTGGGCGTCATGGGAAACTCGGAGACGAGCTCGAGACGCTCCGGCAGCTTCTGGCGCGCCAGCTCGTGCCCCTCCAGGAATGCCACGATCTCGCCGAGCGTGATCGTCTGTCCGGCCCGGGGCACCACCACCGCGCAGGCCCGCTCCCCGAGTCGCGGGTCGGGCATGGCCACGATGGCAACCCCGGCAATCTTCGGGTGAGTGTAGAGCAGGTTCTCGACCTCCACGACCGGGATGTTCTCGCCGCCGCGGATGATGAGATCCTTGGATCGCCCCGTGATGGCGAGGTAGCCCGCCGGGTCGAGGGTGCCCCGGTCCCCCGTCTTGAACCAGCCGTCGGGGGTGTGCCCGTCGGCGGTGAATTGCGGCCGCTGGAAGTACCCGACGAACTGGGCCGCGCCGCGCACCAGCAGGTCGCCCTCCGCGCCGGCGGGAACGGCCATGCTCTCACCGTCCACGACCCGTAGCTCGATGCCGGGCAGTGGCGCTCCGTCGCTGCCGAACACCTTCTCCTCCGGGTCGCTCAGTCCGTTACAGGTGGCCAGGCCGTTCTCGGTCATCCCCCATCCCGCGGAGACGGCACAGGCCAGGCGCGCCCGGGCGTCCCGTACGAGCGCGCGCGGGATGGGCGCGCCCGCCGAGATGAACAGACGGAGCGAGCGCATGTCGCGCCGGGCCGCCGTGTAGGTGAGATCCCGGAGGAACGGCGTGGCCCCCATGGTGAACGTCACCCCCTCGGCCTCGATCAGCCGCGCCGCCTCCTCGGCACTCCACACGTCCAGCCAGACTGCGGTCGCGCCGAGCAACAGGGTCAGGCAGTAGCCGAAGAGATAGCCGGTCTGGTGGCCGAGCGTGGAGGCCATCAGCACCACGTCACGCTCCGAGAGCTCGAGACGCTCGATCGCGCGATAGAGGGTGGACAGCGTCGTATTCTGGGTGTGCATCACGCCCTTGGGCTCGCCGGTGGTGCCCGACGTGAAGACCACTTCATGAACCGCGTTCGCCTCCGTGCCCGGGAACCCGCGCCGGCCCGCCCGGGATTCCCAGGCCTCGTCGGTGAGCGTCGCCAGGGGCCGCGTGCCCTCTGGTCCCTCCCCGCGGGCGACGAACACGTGCTCGAGCCGCGGCAGCGCCGGCCGGAGCGAGGCGAGCATGCCGGCGTGGCTGAAGCCGCGGAAGGTGGCCGGCACCACCGCTACCTGCGACTCGAGCAGCCCGAGCATGAACCGGACCTCGCTGGCCCGGTAGGTCGGTGGGATCGGGTTGACGACGGCACCCAGCCGGAGCGCGGCCAGGAAGATCAGGCTGGTCTCGTTCCAGTTGGGGAGCTGGCAGGAGATGACGCGTCCCGCCTCGACGCCGTGTGCGCGCAGGCCGTGCGCGACGCGGTCCACCGCCCGCGCGAAGCCTTCCCACGTGTAACGGCTCACCCCGTCGACGAGCGCGGTCTTGTCCGGGCGCTCCCGGGCCCAGCGATCGAGGTAGAGGTCGAGGCTCTCGTTGCGCCAGAACCCCGCCCCGGTCATCGCCCGAATCCGCGTCTCGGTGAGGCTCGTCTCCATCTCACGATCCCGAGCGGGGCTGCCTCAGTCGAAGACGCCCTGCTCGATCATCTGGGTGTGCACGGAGCCGGCGCGGAACAAGGGGCTCTCCATCACGCGCCGGTGAAACGGGATCACGGTCTTGACGCCCTCCACCACGAACGAGGCGAGCGCCGCGCTCATTCGCTCGATCGCCTCGTCGCGCGTCCGGCCGGTGGTGATCAGCTTGGCCAGGAGCGGATCGTAGTGAACCGAGACCTCCACGCCGGCCGCGACCCCGCACTCGACCCGCACGCCCGGCCCGTCCGGGAGGACGAGGCGCGAGAGGCGTCCGGGCGACGGCATGAAGCGCTTGGCCGGGTCCTCCGCGTAGATCCGGCACTCGATGCTCGCCCCCCGTTGGACCACCTGCTCCTGCGTCCAGGGCAGCGGCTCGCCCGCGGCAACCCGGAGCTGGGCCGCGACCAGATCGACCCCGGTCACCTCCTCGGTCACGGGGTGCTCCACCTGCAGGCGGGTGTTCATCTCGAGGAAGTAGAACTCGTTGCCCCGGACGAGGAACTCCATCGTTCCGGCGTTGACATAGCCGACCCTGCGCGCCCCGGTCACCGCCGCCTCGGCGAGACGCGCCTTGACCGGTCCGGGCAGGTGTGGGGCCGGGCTCTCTTCCACGAGCTTCTGGTGACGACGCTGGATGGAGCACTCGCGCTCGTGGAGGTGGAGCACGCGCCCAGTCGAGTCGCCGAAGATCTGCACCTCGACATGACGCGCCCCTTCCAGATAGCGCTCGAGGAAGAGCGTGCCGGAGCCGAAGGCGGACTGGGCCCGGCGCTGCGCCGAGGAGAAGGCGGCCGCGAGCCCCGTGTCGTCCCCCGCCTTCGTCATGCCGATGCCCCCGCCCCCGCCGGCCGCCTTGATCATCACCGGGTAGCCGATGCGGGACGCCGCCGCCCGCGCGGCCTCGATCGAGTCCACGGGGCCGTCGCTGCCCGGCACCACCGGCACGCCGGCCGCCGCCATGAGCCGTCGGGCGCCGACCTTGTCGCCCATCTGCTGGATCACCCGCCAGGACGGTCCCACGAAGACGAGACCGGCCGCCTCGCAGGCCTGCGCGAAGCGCGGGTTCTCGGAGAGGAAACCGTAGCCCGGATGGATGGCCTCCGCGTCGGTGCGGCGGGCCGCGTCGAGAATGCGCTGGACGTCGAGATAGCTTTCCCGCG
This sequence comes from Candidatus Limnocylindria bacterium, assembly GCA_035524955.1. Classification (GTDB taxonomy): domain Bacteria; phylum Methylomirabilota; class Methylomirabilia; order Rokubacteriales; family CSP1-6; genus CAMLFJ01. The sequence continues at coordinate 5,165 of DATLFG010000102.1, forward strand.
CGGGCGCCGGTCCGATCGCGACCGCCTCGTCCGCATCGGCAACGTGCGGCCAGCCCGCGTCGGCTTCGGAGTGGACCGCGACCGTCCGGATCCCGAGAGCCCGGCAGGCGCGGATGATCCGGCGGGCGATCTCCCCCCGGTTGGCGACCAGCACGCTCCGCAGCACGAGCGCTCAGGCGGGCCGGGACGCGGAGGCGGACACGGGCTCGAGCACCGCGATCCGCCAGTCGGACCCGATGGGAACCCAGCGCAGGAGGAGCGTGACGCCGACGGCGTCGAACCGGAGCTTGACCAGCCGCTGCTCGCCCACCCGCGCGCACGCCACGATCCGGTGGCGACTCCCCGTCAGCCTCCCCAGGCCGCTCTCCACGTCGCCGCCCAGCTCCAGCTCGGGCACGGCCCAGCGCCGGGCCGCACTCGCATCACCCGCGGTCAGGGCCTCGCCGAAGGCGCCTAGGGCGCGGGCCAGCTCGGGGGCCATCGGCCACGTCCCGGCGGGCTGCTCGAGGCGGATGAACTCGGCGGCATCGTCGCTCAGCGCCGCCGGCGGAGAGGGGGCGGCGTAGGCCCGCGTGACCGGCCCGGCGCCGGTCACGCCGCCTGCCGCCTCGAGCAGCGCCCACAGCCGCACCTCGCGGGCGTGGGCCCGCTCCTCCTGCCCGGGGGTGCGGAGGAGATGCCGCAGGATCGTCTCCCCGGCCGCCACGTGTCGGCGCTCGTCCTCGACGCAGCGGGCGAGGATCCGGCAGGTGGGCGGCTCGTATACCGCGTTGGCGGTGGCCAGATGGGCCGTGTAGGTCGCGAGCAGGTGCGGCTTCAGCACGCGGTAGATCGCGACCACGCGCTCGATCGTCTGCTCGGGCCGCTCGGCGGCCTCGATCGCGTCCATGAAGGCCACCAGCCGCGCGTTGGCGGGCTCGGACACATGGGCGGCCGCGCGCAGCTCGGGGAGGCGCTTGCCCCAGGCGTCCGCGTGCTGCGCGTTGTCCCAGACGTGGCGGCCCATGAGCAGCTTGGCGGAGAGCTCCGGGGTCAAGGCCATCCAGCCGCCCAGGATGCGCGTCATCCGCTCGACTGCGTAGCGATAGTGCCGGACGGTCTTCGCCGACTCGTCCACCTCCAGATGTCCCGCGAGCGGGTGCGTCATGGCCCGGAGCGGGCCGCTAGTAGACGGCCGATCGTTGGGTGGTCCTGATGAGGCGCGCGATCTCTTCGTCGGTAAAGCCGCCCTCGCGGCGCGCCTCGGTGGCGATGGAGATCGGCACGACGTCGTGCGGACCCTCGCGGCGGATGCCGCCTAGGTTGAAGCGCTCGTCGATGGTCTCCTGGAACTCGACGGCGCGGCGCCTCCGCTCCGGATCACCCTCCGTGAGCCGGGTCAGCCACTTCGAGCCCATCCGGACGTGGGTGATCTCGTCGGCCAGCACGTAGTCCACCGCGCGCTCCAGGATCGGGTCGCCCATCTTCCGGGCGATGTGCACGAGCTGGTTGAATACGTCGCAGGCCAGGCCCTCGAGCCCGCGGTTCACGCCGGCCACGCGGGCCGCCGCGTCCTCCGCGCAGGCGCAGCGCCAGAGAATGGTGGTCTCCGGGAACTCGCCGATGTAGCCGTCCAGGTGCTCGAGCAGCCGCACGTAGATCTCCACGTGGCGAGACTCGTCCCAGACCTGCCGCGCCATGTCCATGGTGAACTCCCACGGCGCGTCCAGGAAATCGTAGACAGTGCGGCCCGCCCCTTCCATCGCCTGCAGCTCACCCACCATGATGCCGTGCACGCGCTCCTTGATGGAGTCGCGCGACAGCAGATCCGGGAAGGGAGGCAAGCCCTGATCGATCTTGAGCTGCGCGACATCGCGCGCCCGCATCCGGATCAGACGATCCTCGCGGGCCAGCTTGTCGTAGGCGATGGGCCGTTCCATGTGCCTCTCCGACCGAAGGAATGAACCGCTGTTCAGCGAGTCTAGCCCAAGCCTACGCCGAAGGCAACGGGCCCCGCCGCGACCGCCGGACGACACTGGCCGGGCGCAACGCCGCCTCGCCGAAGCGCGCCGTGACACGATCCATGGCCCGCGCCAGCCGCTCCCGGCGCTGCGCGTCCGGCTCGAGCAGCGAGAGCTGGCCGGCGGCGGCAGGCCCCAGCGAGGACACGGACAACCCGATGAGCCGGACCGGCTGGCGGAGCGGAATGCGGTCGAGCAGGGCACGGGCGCGGCGGTAGATCGCGAGCCCGTCCTGAGTCGCGTCGTCGGTGTGGCGCCGCGTCAGCGTGGAGAAGTCCGCGAAGCGGAGCTTGAGCGTCACGCAGCGCCCCGCGAAGCCTTCCGCGCGCAGCTCGCGCGCCACCCGCTCGGCCTGCTCGCGCAGGGTGGCGTGGAGCCGCTCGGCGTCGCGGTGATCATGCCCGAACGTCTCCTCGGCGCCCATGGACTTGGGCGGCGCGAACGGCTCGACGGGGCGGTCGTCTCGACCCTGCGCCAGATCTTGAAGGCCGCGCCCGCTCGGGCCGAACCGGGCCTCGAGGTACGCGGCGGGGACCGCGGCGAGCTGGCCGATCGTCTGCAGGCCCATGGCCTCGAGCCCTTCCGCGGTCACGCGCCCGACACCCCAGAGCCGCGAGACCGGCAGTGGCGCCAGGAAGTCGGCCTCGGTGCCCGGGGCCACCACCACGAGCCCGTCGGGCTTGCGCAGGTCGGAGGCGACCTTGGCCACGAACTTGTTCGCGGCCATTCCGACGGACGCGGTGAGGCGCAGCGACGCCGCGATGCGTGCCTTGATGGCGCGCGCCACCGCCGGGCCGGTGCCGTGGAGGCCCTCGGTGCCGGTCACGTCCAGGAAGGCCTCGTCGATGGAGACCGGCTCGAGCAGGGGCGTGAAATCGGCGAGCATCGCCATCACCTCGCGGGACACCGCCCCGTACTTGTCCATGTCGACGGGCAGGAAGGCGCCGTCGGGGCAGAGCCGCGCCGCGCGTCCGATGGGCATGGCCGAATGCACCCCGAACCGTCGCGCCTCGTAGGAAGCGGCCGATACCACCCCCCGCCCGGACGGATCCGCCCCCACGATCACGGGTCGCCCACGCAGCTCCGGCCGGTCCCGCTGCTCCACGGACGCATAGAACGCGTCCATGTCGACATGTAGGATGGTTCTGGTCGCGGGTGGGATGGCGGTCAATCGTGTAGTTCCTTAAAGCTCTTCTTGTATGCGGGGGCCTCGACATGGCCCCCGCACTCCCCCAGTTCCGTCTTGCGTCTTGACCTGGGCGCTCGGTACTGCACGACATGGGTCCGCGGTCAGCGCGTTGCGCTCGGCGCGCGGCGTCGGCCCGTGGCGGTCAGCGCGAGGCGGCGCGCCCGCGCCACTTGTCGATGGACTTCCTGGAGAAGAGCCACTTCCCCTCGTGCTCGAGGGCCGGGATGAGGCGATCGACCGCCATCTGAGCCACCGTCTTCTCGTCCATGGCGAGGTACCGCGCGGCTTCCTTCACGTCCATCGTGTCCTTGGGTACCACGTCGCTCTGGCCTCCTGTGGGGCTGGGTCAGTCCGCGGACGCGTCAGCAGGGACGTCGCCCGCCTTCTTCAGTCGCTCGATCTCCGCTTCGAGCGCGTGGATTCGATCCGCCATCTGCTCGAGCGTGCGGGCCAGCGGGTCGGGCAGGTCGGTCTGGTTGAGATCGATGGCCCCGGACACCCGCTCGCCGTTGCGGAACGTTATGCGACCGGGCACTCCGACCACGACACAGTGCTCCGGCACCTCGCGGACCACCACCGAGCCGGCGCCGATACGGCTGCCCGCACCGATGGTGAACCCGCCGATCACCTTGGCGCCCGCGCCGATCATGACGTTGTCGCCGATCGTGGGGTGGCGCTTCTCCCGCTTGAGGCTGGTGCCCCCGAGGGTCACGCCCTGAAGGATGCTGACGTTCTCACCGACCTCGGCGGTCTCACCGATGACGATGCCCATCCCGTGATCGATGAAGAGGCCCGGGCCCAGCACGGCAGCCGGGTGGATCTCGATGCCGGTCACGAAGCGCCCGAGGTGCGACACCCAGCGGGCCGCGAGGCGCCAGCCGCCGCGCCAGAGCGCGTGGGCGACGCGGTGGATCCAGATCGCGTGCACGCCCGGACAGCAGAGAACCACCTCGAGCGCCGACCGGGCCGCCGGGTCGCGCTCCAGGACCGTCCTCACATCCCGCCGCATTCGCTCAAGCATGCCGGTCGCTCCTCGTGTCCGCCCGGCTCAGCGCGTCGCGCGCCGCCGCCCGCAACCCCAGGGCCGCGACATCCGCGGCGTGTCGCCGCGGCTCCGGGAGCCCGCCCACCGCCGCTTCGACCTGCGCCGCCTCGAGCTCCAGCAGCGCTTCCAGCGCGCACCCGGTCGCCACCTCGGTCGCGGCGCTCGCCGCCGCGATGGTCGGCCCGCAGCCGTACGCCTGGAACCGCGCCTCCACCACGTGTCCGTTCCGCACGCGCAGGTGGAAGCGGACCAGGTCCATGCAGTCCTTGTACTCCCCTTCCCCCACCCCATCCGGCTTCCGCATGATGCCAGCGTTTCGTGGATTCCGGAAGTGATCGATCAGGGCCGGGCTGTACTGCATCCGGTCGCCGGCCGGCTAGGCCCGGACCGGCATGACGCTTCGCAGCTTCCCCACCAGCGGCGCGGTCGACTCGACCACGTAGTCGATATCCTCGGCGGTGGTGCTCCGCCCCAGCGAATGCCGCACCGCGCCCATCGACCATTCCACCGGCACCCCCATCGCCACCAGCACGTACGACGGCTCCACGTTGCCGGCCGTGCACGCCGAGCCGGCCGACACGCCGATGCCCTTCAGATCCAGGCCCAGCACGATGGATTCCGACTCCACGTGCCGGTAACAGATATTGCAGGTGCCCGGTAGCCGGCGGGTCGGATGGCCGTTCAGTCGCACGTCGGGCACCTGACCGCGGATACCTTCCCAGAGGCGATCGCGCAGGGTGGTCAGCCGGACGGCCTCGTCCGCCATGTCCCGGCCCCGGATCTCGACCGCACGGCCGAACCCGACGATCCCCGCGACGTTCTCGGTTCCCGCGCGCCGCCGCCGTTCGTGCTCGCCCCCGTGCTGCACGGAGACCATCTTCGTGCCTTTCCGGATATACAGCCCCGCCACGCCCTTCGGCCCGTAGATCTTGTGGCCGGAGAAGGACAGCATGTCGATATGCCAGGGGTTGAGATCGATGGGCACTTTCCCGAAGGTCTGCACCGCGTCCATGTGGAGCGGAATCCCGTACTCGTGGGCGATCGCGCCGATCTCCCGCGCGGGCTGGATGGCCCCGATCTCGGAGTTGGCGTGCATGATCGAGATCAGGATGGTGTCGGGACGGATGGCCCGGCGGACCGCCTCGGGATCCACCAGGCCTTCGCCGTCCACGTCGAGATAGGTGGCCTCGAAGCCCAGGGTCTCGAGATTCTGCACCGCCCGCAGCACCGCGTGGTGCTCGATCTTCGACGTGATGAGGTGGCCCCGCCCGCGGCCCATCGCCACGCCCTTGATCGCCATGTTGTCGGACTCGGTGCCACCCGAGGTGAAGACGATCTCCTCCTTGCCCACCCGGAGGAAGTGCGCCACCTGATCGCGCGCGGCCTCGAGCCCCTCTCGCGCCTCTCGCCCGAAGCCGTGCACGCTCGACGGATTGCCGAAGCGCTCGCTGAAGTACGGCAGCATCGCCTCCACCACCTCCGGATGCACCGGGGTGGAGGCATTGTGATCGAGATAGACCTTCCGGTTCATTGACGCTCCCCTTTCACGATGTTACGCTGCGCCCGCATGGCCTCGGCCACACGGAAACTGGGTCTGATGCTCTCCACCGCCCCCGACCATCCGAACCTCGAGACCGCCATCGGGCTGTCCGGGGCCGCGCTGGACGGCGGCGGCGACGTCTACCTGTACCTGATCGACGACGCGGTGGCCGCGGTGGACGACGACCGTCTCCTCGCGCTCGCCGAGCGCGGGCTGAAGCTCTTCGTGTGCGCCTACGGCTGTCAGAAGCGTCGGCGGCCGCTGTCCGAGCGCGCCACCAACTGCGGCCTGGTGGTGCTCACCGACGTGATCAACGGGACCGATCGCTTCATCGCGCTCAACTAGCGTGGCGAACCGGAGCCAGCCCACCCTCGTCGTCATCTCGGAGGACCCGCGCGTCTCCCACCGGGCGAACGAGGCGATGCGCATCGCGCTGGGCATCGTGGCCGGCGAGAACGAGGTGCGCATCGTGCTGGCCGGCCCCGCGGTGCACCTGCTCGACGACGAGACCGACGACCTGGTGGACGGCGACGACATCGCCAAGTTCCGCGCCGCGCTCCGGAAGCTGGGCGTGCCCTTCCACATCGAGGGCGCTCCACCCGCTCCGGCCGACTGGAACCGCGACGGCCATCCGGTGGTCCCGGTCACCACGGCCGAGGTCGCCGCGATGCTGGCCGGCGCCACGCGCTTCCTCGTGTTCTGATGGCCACCTTCCTGCACCTCGTGAAGGACGACTCGGCCGCGCTCGCGGGCGCGGTCATCGAGTCCAACGTCCGGGAGGCCGACGCGCGGGTCACGGTGGTCCTCCTGGGTGGCGGGGCCGCGCCGGCGCTGCCCGAGGGTGTCGCGGTGCGGCGCCTCGCCCCGGGCGACCTGGACTACGCGGGCCTGCTCGATCTGGTCTTCGCTCACGATCACGTGATCACCTGGTAGCCTAGCGATCCTGATGTTCCTCGTGCCACTTCATCTGGATCGCCTCCAGGAGGCCCTCGTTGGAGCCCTTGGCGTCGTCCGTGAACCCGGGCAACGCCATCACCCACCCGTGGAGGTCGGTGAAGCGCACGCCGAGCGGATCAACGTCCGGGTGCGCGTCCATCAGGGCCAGCGCGATGTCCTCGGCGTCCTGCCACTTCACGGTCGCCTCACTTTCATATTCGCTCGCCTCGCCTTCGGCTGCCGCTCGCCCTGCTCTATTCGCTCGCCTCGCCTTCGGCTGCCGCTCGCCCTACTTGGGTATCTCCACCACCACATCCCCCTTCACGACCGCCTGACAGCCCAGCCGGGAATGCAGCGTGAGCCCCTCCGCGGTGTCCAGGCGGTCCTCCTCGTCCTGCTCCAGCGGGGACAGGTTCTGCTCGCCCTCCCGCACGATGACGTGGCAGGTCGTGCACGCGCAGCTCCCGCCGCAGTTGTGCTCGAGGTGGATGTCGTTGGCCAGCGCGATGTCGAGCAGCGACCCCGGGCGGCCGTGATCCGCGAGCGGATACTCGGCGTCGTTCACCTCCACCGTCTTGTTGAGCGGCAGGAACGTGACCTTGTGCACCGCCATCAGGAGCTCTCCAGGTCGTACACCGCCATCACGAATTCTCCAGGAGCCGGTCGGCCCGCTTGGAGGTGACCGCGTCCTTGATCGCGGCCTCCATCATCCGGTCCGCGAGCGGCGCGGTGGCCTGGTTGAGCGCGACCGTGCACTCGCGGATCGCGTTCCGGTCGGTACCGGCCCGCGAGGCCCGCAACTCGACCAGCGCTCTCTCGATGGAGGCCCGCTCCTCCGCGGTGGCGATGCCGCCGGCCTGGCGCAGGGCGCGCTCGACGTGGTTGAGCACGGTGTCGGCCTCGGTCTGGGTCTCGATGAGGAGCCGAGCCTCGACATCGGCCTCCGCGTGCATGAACGAGTCCTCCACCATCTGCTCCACCTGGTCCTCGGTGAGACCATACGTCGGCTTGACCTCGATGCTCGCCGCCTTGCCGGTGCGGAGCTCGCGCGCCTGCACCTGTAGAATTCCGTTGGCGTCGATGAGGAAGGTCACCTCGATCTTGGGCATGCCGGCCGGCATCGGATCGATGCCGGCCAGGTCGAAGCGGGCGAGCGAGCGGTTGTCCTTGGCCAGCTCCCGCTCGCCCTGGAGCACGTGCATGTCCACCGTGGTCTGCCCGTCCGCCGACGTGGTGAAGTATTCCTTGGCCAGCGTGGGGATCGTGGTGTTGCGGGCGATCAGCACACTCACGATGCCGCCCAGGGTCTCGATCCCGAGCGAGAGTGGTGTCACGTCGAGCAGCAGCATGTCGGTGATGCCGCCGGCCAGGATCTGCGCCTGGACCGCCGCCCCCAGGGCCACCACCTCGTCCGGATTCATGCGGCTGTGTGGGGTCCGCCCGAACAGCTCCTCGACGCGGCGCTGCACCAGCGGCATCCGGGTGGAACCCCCCACCAGCACCACCTCGTCCACCTGATCGGGCCGGAGGGCGGCGTCGGCGAGGGCCTGCCGGCACGGGCCGAGAGTCGCCGCCACGATCGGCTCCACCAGCCCCTCGACCTCGGCCCGGGCAATGTCGCGATGGTAGGTGAAGCCCTCGAACGGGATCGTGAGCACGGTACGCTCGTCGAAGGAGAGCCGGCACTTCGCGGCCTCCGCGCCGAGGCGGATCTCCTGCACCGCTTCCGCGTCGCCGGAGAGGTCCACCTGGTGGCGCTTCTCGAGGTCGGCCAGGAGCCAGTCCACCATCGCCCGATCGAAGTCGTCACCGCCCAGGTGCGTGTTGCCGTTGGTGGCGAGCACCTCGAAGACGCCGTCCTTCACGCGCAGGATCGAGATGTCGAAGGTACCGCCGCCCAGATCGTAGACTGCGATGATCCCCTGGGAGAGCTTCTGCAACCCGTAGGCGAGCGCGGCCGCGGTGGGCTCGTTGACGATGCGCAGCACCTCGAGGCCCGCGATGCGCCCGGCGTCCTTGGTGGCCTGCCGCTGGGCGTCGTTGAAGTAGGCGGGCACCGTGATCACCGCCTGCTCGACCGGCTCACCGAGGTGCCCTTCCGCCCGCTGCTTGAGCGCGCGGAGCACGTGGGCCGAGACCTCGGGCGGGGTGACCACCCGGTCGCCGATGCGGATGCTCACCATCCCGACCTGCGGCGTGACCTCGAAGGGCAGACGCGACAGCTCGTCCTTCACGTCCTCGAAGCCGCGGCCCATGAGCCGCTTGACCGAGTAGACGGTGCGCGCCGCGTTGCGGGCGAGCTGGCGGCGGGCCGCTTCGCCCACCACCACTCCGCCGGGGGTCCAGGCGACGACCGAGGGCAGCAGGACGCGCCCCTCCGCGTCCGCGATCACCCGCGGGATGCCGCCCTCCACGTGGGCGACCAGGCTGTTGGTCGTCCCCAGGTCAATGCCGACGATGCGAGACATGTTGGCCTTCGCGCTCTCCCAGAGCGTCACTCAGGTCGTCGACGACGGTGCGCAGGTAGGCCCGGGTTGCGAGCCGCTGCTTGAACCACTCGAGCAGCGGCCGACGATCGCCGCCCTCGTCCACCAGCCGGTCCCACTCCGGCGACCGGGCGACCACCGCGGCCGCTTCGGCCGCGTAGCGCTCCTCGAGCCGGCGGCGCTCCTCGCGAAGTCGCGCGCCGGCGTTTCCGCCGAGCCCTTCCGCCTTGGCCTCCTCGAGCGCCTCCTGCACTTCCATCATCTCTTCCAGGAGCTCCCGAGGCGCCTTCGGCTTGTCGGTCGCGCCCTCCCGGATCTCGTGGCCTTCCTCCAGCGCGATCAAGTACTCCACGCGCCCGAGCGGGTCGCGCAGGGCGCGGTAGGCGCGGTTGACCAGCGCCGACTGGCCCAGGACTTCCGCCTGGCGCGCGGCGTCCGCCCCCTGGTGGAAATCGGGGTGGTGCTGTCGCGACAGCTCGTAGAACCGTCGCTGCAGGGCCTCTCCGTCCACCCCCAGCTTTCGAGACAGCCCGAACACCGCGAAGTAGTCGCTCACGCACCGTTCCTCAAAACAACAACGGGCCCGGCAGGGCCCGTGTTCGTGTCTCCCGGGCCGGGCCTCAGGCCGAGAACGATGTCCCGCACCCGCAGCTCGATTTCGCGCTCGGGTTGACGAACGTGAACCCGCCCTGGAGCCCCTGCGTGACGTAGTCGAGCGTGGTGCCGTTCAGGTAGAGGTAGCTCTTCTTGTCGCAGACCACCTGCACCCCGTCGACCTCGAACGTCTTGTCGTGGGGGCCGATCTCGTTGTCGAACTCGAGCTGGTAGGACAGGCCCGAGCAGCCCCCGCCCTTGACCCCCATCCGCAGGTAGACGTTCCCCAGATTCTGGGCCTCCATGAGCTGCTTCACCTGCTTCACCGCCGTCTCGGTCAGCGTCAGTGCCATCGAGCGTCGATCTCCTTTACCTTAGGACCCGTCTCGGCCCACCGGGGCTTCGCTCGCGCTCCACTTCTCCTTGTAGTCCTGCAGCGCGGCCTTGATCGCGTCCTCGGCGAGCACCGAGCAGTGGATCTTCACCGGCGGCAGCTTCAGCTCGTTCACGATATCGGTGTTCTTGATCTTGGCCGCGTCGTCCACCGTGCGGCCCTTCAGCCACTCGGTGGCCAGGCTCGACGAGGCGATGGCACTGCCGCAGCCGAACGTCTTGAACTTGGCGTCTTCGATGACGCCGGTCTCGACGTTCACCTTGATCTGCAGCTTCATCACGTCGCCGCACTCGGGCGCGCCCACCAGACCCGTTCCCACCCCCGGGGTGTCCTTGGTGAAGGACCCCACGTTGCGCGGATTGTTGTAGTGGTCGACCACCTTATCGCTGTAGGCCATGTCCGCACACCCTCCTGATCGGATGATCTGAATCTGATCGGATGATCTGACTGCGCCGGGGAGCGTCGCTATTCCGGCTTCCAGTGGATCGACTTCAGGTCAACGCCTTCCTTCGCGAGCTCGTAGAGCGGTGACATCTCCCGCAGCCGCTGGATGACCTCGACCGTCTTGCGCGCCACGAAGTCCACCTCTTCCTCGCTGGAGAAGCGGTGCAGCCCGAACCGGATCGACGAGTGGGCCAGCTCCGAGTCCACCCCGAGCGCCGAGATCACGTAGGAGGGCTCGAGCGTGGCCGAGGTGCACGCCGACCCCGAGGCCAGCGCCGCCTCCTTGTTGAGCCCCATCAGCACCGACTCCCCTTCCACGTACGCGAAGGAGATGTTCAGGTTGTGGGGCAGCCGCCGCTGAGGATGCCCGTTCACGTAGGCCTCATCCACCTTGGAGACGATCTGCTCCTGGAGCCGGTCGCGGAGCGCGGCGAGCCGCTTGCCCTCCTCGACCATGACCTCGCGGGAGATCTCCGCCGCCTTCCCGAAGCCCACCACCAGCGGCACCGGCACCGTGCCCGAGCGCATGCCCCGCTCGTGGCCGCCACCGTCCACCATGGGCGCGATGCGGACCCGCGGGTTCTTCCGCCGCACGTAGAGCGCGCCGACGCCCTTGGGCCCGTACATCATGTGGGCGGTCGCCGACAGCAGGTCGATACCCATCGCTTCCACGTCCACCGGGATCTTGCCCGCCGCCTGGGTGGCGTCAGTGTGGAAGATGATGCCCTTCTCCTTGGCGAGCTTGCCGAGCTCGGTCACCGGCTGGATCGTCCCTATCTCGTTGTTGGCGAACATGATCGAGATCAGGATGGTCTTGTCGGTCAGCGCGGCCCGGACCGCCTCGACGTCCACGAGGCCGTCACGCCCCACCGCGACGTAGGTCACCTCGACACCCTGCCGCTCCAGCCGCTTGCAGACGTCGAGCGTGGCCCGCTGCTCGATCGTGGTGGTGACGATGTGGTTGCCCTTCTCCCGGTACATCTCGACCACGCCCTTGAGCGCCAGGTTGATCGCCTCGGTGCCGCCGGAGGTGAACACGATCTCCTTGGGGTCCCGGGCTCCGATCAGCTTGGCGATCTGCTCGCGGGCCACGTCCACTCCGCCCTCGGCTTCCCAGCCGAACGGATGGTTGCGGCTCGCCGGATGGCCGAACTTCTCGGTGAAATACGGGATCATCGCCTCGAGCACGCGGGGATCCACCGGGGTCGTGGACTGGCTGTCCATGAAGATCGGAAGCTTCAACGCCATACCGTCTCCTCGATTCTAGTGAATGACGGCCAGCGGCGTGACGGGGACGGTCGGCTCCGTTCCCAGCTCCGCGAGCGTCATGCTATCCAGCACATGACTGATGCTGGCCTGGATCTTCTGCACGGGCCCTCGCAGGTTGCAGCGCGCGAACTGCGGGCAATCGTCTCGCTCGGTCATGCAGCTCACCACGCTGATCGGTCCCTCGAGCGCCCGGACCACCTGCCCCACCGTGATCTCCGCCGGGTCCCGGGTGAGCACGTAGCCGCCCTTGGGGCCATTGGAGCTGGCGACCAGCTTCTTCTTCGCCAGGCGCTGGAGGATCTTGGCCAGCCGCTCAGGCGGGATGTGAAACTCCTCCGCGATCCGCTTCGCGCTCACTGCGCCGTCGTCGCCATGCGCAGCGATGAAGTGGACGGCCATGAGCCCGTAGTCCGCTCGCTTTGTGAATCTCAGCAACCCATTCCCTCCCGTCGATCCATATGCCGCCCGCCTGAGCGCGCTGCCCGTCCGTGCACGACCCAGGGTGCCCATGTCCGACCCGTGGAGTCGCCGACCCGTATAGTCGGAGTCTGCCATCCGAACGGCGGCCCTGTCAAGGTGTATATCGGTTTCAGGCGGCTGGGATGCAACTTACAGCGGTCGGACCGACTCTACAGCCAGGTCTCCCGGAACTGGCCGGCCGCCTCCTCAGGGGAGGTCTCGTTGACGTGGATACCCCCGATCCCGTTGAGTCGGTCGGGCATGGTACGGACCTCAATGTGCCAGTGGTAGTCGTCGGCGATGGTCGACCACTCTCCGGGCAGGATCTTGGCGGTCAGGTTGGGCGCCGTGTAGAGCGTCATCTCGAACGGGGGATCTCCCAGCTTGCCGCTGAGGGTCCGGAAGAGCCGGCTCAGCAGGCCCGCCAGATCCGCCACCACCTCCCCCGAGAGCGAGCCCTCGTAGAGGCAACTGTGCTGGCGCGGCAGGATCCAGGTCTCGAACGGCGAGCAGGCCGCGTACGGGGAGAGGGCCAGGAAGTGGTCGGTAAGCCGAACCACCCGATCGGCGGCCGCGACTTCCTGCCGGATCATGTCGCAGTACACGCAGCGCCGCTTGTACTCGTAGTGCTCGCGGCACTCGCGGAGCTTCCGCCGTACCTCGTCGAAGATGATCGGGATCGCGGTGAGTCGCGAGTAGGGATGGGTGATTCGCGAGCCCGGCGCCCGGTGACGCCGCGTGACGAGGATGTCGCGGATGCTCTGATCGCGCTTGAGATCCCGGATGCGCTCCCCGTACATCCACAGCACCTGCTTCCACTGCGCATCGCCCAGCGTGGCCGCGGTCTCGTCGTGACTGGGGCTCTCGACGATCAGCTCGGTGGCCCCGCGCGGGCTAATACGGTCGTAGAGGCCCACGCCCTCGCGCACCAGCTCCTGCTCGATGCGGAAGTAGGGATCGGCCTCCGGGATTACCCGCACCGACCAGCCGGGCCCGTTGGGCGCCGACCCCTCCTTGCGGTAGGCGAAGATCTCGGGCGGCGTGTGCGACTCGTTGCCGGGGCAGAACGGACATGCTGAGGCGGCAGGCCGCTTCGAGCCCGGTCGAACGAGCACCCAGCGGCCCCTCGTTGGATCCTTCCGGAGATCGCTCATGACTGGGCCACCATAGGGAATGCCCCTCGATAAGTCAAGGTCGGCCGGGGGTTACGACGCGACCGGCGGCGCGGCACCTGCCGCGTACCGCCCATGGAACCGCCTATGGATAGGTGACGCTGGTGCCGTCGCCGGACGAGGTGATCGTGTAGGTTCCGGCCGAGACATTGGGAGTATACGAATAGGCGGCCCACCCGCCCGGCGGAGTCGGAACCGAGCTCATGAACGGCCCCGCCCGGTTGCCCTGCGCGTTGGTTGCCACCGCGGTGAGCTCGGTGAGCGCCGTCGGGATGCCTCCCATGTGCGCTCCGTAGACGCTGACCGCCGAGGCCAGAGTCCGGGAATCGGCCTGCGCCTTGGCAATCCGGCCGCGCGCCTGGACGTTGACATAGAGCGGGATCGCGATCGTGGCGAGGACGCCGATGACGGCCACGACGACCATCAGCTCAACGAGCGTGAAACCTCGCTCGGTACTCCGGAACCTCCAGCTCATCGTCATCCCTCCAGTCGGCGGCTACCGGCCGCGTAACAGAGCAAGAGAGGGGCCAGGGGGTCCGGCGGAGTCTATCTCGCTGATATTGTGTCGGGCAGGCTGGCGGAGCCTAACGCGGGCAGTCAGCCGAGTGACTGAAACCGGCGGTGAAGGCTTCCCGGCGGAGCCAGCGCGAGTTCTGCTACCCTGAAGCCATGAGCGAGCCGCGACCGGTCGTCCGGGTCTTCAGCAGTCCCACCTGAGGGCCCTGCAAGGCGGCGAAAGAGTTTCTTTCGTCCAGCGGGGTGGCGTTCGAGGACATCAATGTCCTGGCCGACGCGGGGGCCCGGGAAGAACTGATCAAGCTGTCGGGGGGCATGAGCATCCCGGTCATCGTGGTCGGCGACCAGATCGTCCGCGGCTTCAACAAGCCGCAACTCAAGACCCTGCTGGGACTGTAGCTGGCGCCGCCCGCTAGTTGCCCTGCTGCTGCCGGAGCTTGCGCAGGTGCAGCCGGGCGACATCCACCCAGTCCTTCTCGGCGGGCACATTGCTGGCGACCTCGATGTAGCGCTCCCAGAGCATGATCGATTCCTTGGGGTCCACCTTTTCGTATACGAGGGCCAGGTTGTAGAGCGCGCCGGTGTTCTTGGCATCGGCGTCCACCACCTTGCGGTACTCGTCGATCGCTTCCTTGTAGAGCCCCTTGTCCTCGTACACCTCCGCGAGCCCCATCCGCGCGTCGAGGTACACGGGATCCAGGTCGATCGCCTTCTTATAGGCGCTGACGGATTCGTAGTAGAGTCCCTTCTCGGAATAGTAGAGCTTCCCCAGGCTCACGTGAACCTTGGCGTTCATCGGGTTGTGCTCGATCCCTCGCTGATACGCGGCGACCGCCGAATCCACCTCGCCCTTCGCGGCGAGCGCGTCGCCCAGACCGACGTGGGCCTCCGCGTAGAACGGGCGCAGGTCGATGGCCTTCGTGTACGCCTTGATCGCCTCCTCGAAGAGCCGGCGCGGGGCCGTCAAGTACAGATCCCCCAGGGCCTTGTAGGGCTCGGCGTAAGTGGGATCGAGCTGGGCGGAGGCTCGGAACTGCGCGGCCGCTTTCCAGCGGTTGCCCAGACCCTGGTGGACCACGCCGAGCGCGTGCTGGGCGGCGACGAACTGCGGATCCGTCTCGATGGCGCGGCTCAGGAACTCGATCGCCGCCTCGCTGCCGTCCTGCGTCGCCCGGTACGTGGCCTGGCGGCCCCGCACGAAGAGCTCGTAGGCGCGCGGCAGCGCGGTGGGCATCGCCCACTTCTGGACGCGCGCCAGCTCCCCGTCGCTCGCGGGGATCTTGAGGGCCTTGAGGTACCCGGCGGGGAGCGGCCGCAGGCGATCCAGCAGCAGCTCCTCGGCAATCGCGACGGTGTCCAGCGTGCCGCGCTCGACCTTGTCGCCGCGCAGCTCCACGAAGCGTGGCTGCAGGATCAGATCCGTGCCGGTCCGCTTCACCTCCCCGAAGAGGGCGATGTCGGCCCCGAGGCGCTTGGCTGCGGTGGCGGTGTTCGTCTCATCCCACGCCTCCGGTCGCGGAAGCTGCTTGAGGCGGTCGCGATCGATCTGCACCAGCCCCGGGACGTGCACGAGGGCGAGCATGAGCGACTGGGCCACGCCCTCGCCGATCCACTGCTCCTCCCGCGCCAGATCCACGGTGGCGAACGGCAGGATGAGCACGTTGCGCGGCTTTGGGGCCGCGTCGGCCCCCGCGGCGGCGATTAGCGCGAGCAGCAGTCCGGCGACGACGATCCGGCTAGCTCGGGTCAGTGCTCTCATCTCCTCGCCCTCCTTTGGCTCGGCCCGGGCGCAGGCGCGCCATCAGCCGGCCGAGGCCGACCGGCCCGATCCGCCGCAATGCGACCTCCGGGATCAGCAGCACCGCCACCATTCCCACCAGCCACGGCCAGATGTCCACGCTCAGGCGCGACTTGTGCCGGTTCTGGAGGAACGTGTCCTTCGGTTCGCTCAGCATGCCGCCCCCGGTGATCTCGGAGAGCTCCCGGAGGAACGTTTCGTCCACCCCCAGATCGCGGAACTCCTGCCCGTACGGCACCACCAGGCCCGCGAGCTGGGAGCCCACCATCTGGTCCGCGCGGCGCTGGGCCATGCCGACCAGGTACACGCCCTCCTGGCCCGCCGGGAAGCGCCCCCGGTAGCGGCCGGGGCCGATCTGCTCGAGATCGATCACCGTGCGGGTCTTGTCCGGCGACACGACCCCGACCTGGGAGTCCAGGAAATTGATGAACTCACCCTTGGGATCGATCGCGTCGACGAGCACCTCGCCCACGTTGTCGGTGCGGGAGACCGTGGCCACCGTATCGCTGCGGGTGCCCGTGCGCAGCGCCCAGCGCGTCACCTGTGACCAGAACTTATTGAAGCCACCCCATCGCACCCAGAGCACCCCCCACTTCGCCTTGGCATCGGAGGTGAAGGCCACCGACCGGCCCAGGCCGTAGCGCCACGTGGCGAGCAGCGGGTCTTCCTGGTGCGTCATCAGGACCAGGTCCGCGTTGCTCTTCATGCTGGTGGCCACGTAGCCACCGAGCGGCGGCGCGTTCTTCCAGTCGATCTCCTGGATGGCCTCGTGGGTAGGGCCGGCCACGGTGGCCTTGAAGGGTTGCTCGACGAGCGAGGCCTTGGAGGCGAGCTGCGTCTCCAGCGTGAAGATACGCGGGATCGTGGAGTCGTCCTCGGTGTAGTAGAACCGGCCCCGGCCCCACTTGGCCACGTCCACCATGAGGGGCACGTCGGCGTCCTTGCCGATGGCCACGGTGGAGACCGTGATCTTGTCCTTGGCCATTCGCCGCAAGAGGCCCGAGAAGTCGCCGCGGGTCATCTGCCCATCCGAGAGAAAGATGACGTGCTTGAGCAGCGCCGGCCTCTCGAAGAGGACCTGGTAGGCCTCCTTCAGCGCCGGGTAGCCGTCGGTCCCGCCACCCGCCTTGACCGTGGAGATCGCTCGGTGGATACCCTGCTTGTCCCGGGCCAGCTTGAGGGGGGCGTCCCAGAGGAACTCGGTGTCCCAGCTCATGACCCCGACCTCGTTCCGATCGTCGAGGAGATCCACCACCAGGTGGGCCGCCTCCTTGGCGATGTCGAGCTTGGTCACCTTCTCGTCGGTGGTCATGGCCATGGAGCCGGAGCGATCGATCGAGAGCACCACCGCCAGGCTCGGGATCTCGATCTTCTGCTTCACCTCCATCGTCACCGGGAGGGCTTCCTCGACCGGGGTGCGATAGTACCCGCCGAGGCCGAAGCTCTCCTCGCCGCCCAGCATGACGAGCCCGCCGCCCTGCTCGCGTACGTAGTCGCGGATGTTCTCCATCTGCTTCTTCGTCATCTTGAGCGACGACACGTTGGACAGGATGAGCCCGTCGTACTTCTGCAGCCCCGCCATGTCCTTGGGAATCTTGCCCGCCTCCACGACCGTCACGTCCATGTGCTGCGAGCGCAGGGCCGCCGCGAGCGCCTGAGCCTGGTTGCGATCCTTCTCGGCGAGCAGCACCTGAGGCCGGCCACGCACCACCAGGGTGCCCACCGCGCGGTTGTTCTCCTCGATGGTATCCCCGTCCACGTCGAGCGCGGCCTGGTAGACGTGGATCCCGCTCCGCTCGAGCGACTGGCGGTAGGTGAAGACGTTCTTGCCCGGGGAGAGCCGCACCACTTGCGAGCCGAGGAACTCCGCGTTGCGGTAGAGCGACAGCCGCCCCTGCGCCTCCGCCTGGCTCCAGGCCACCACCTTGGCCTGGAACGGCTCGCCGAACTTCACCTCCTCCGGCAGCACCATGGATTCCACGACCACTTCCTGGGGAAAGGTCAACGGAGCCGGCACGTAGTAGATGTCGGCGCCCGCGTCCTTGGCGGCCTGGGCGACCGCGAGGGCGTTGCCCACGTTCTGCCGGCCGTCCGTGAGCAGCACGAACCGGTTGGCCTGGCCGGGCGGCGCGGTGGCCAGCCCGAGTTGCAGCGCTTGGGCCAGGTTCGTCCCGCGCCCGCCCACCTGCGCCTGAGGGCGATCGAGCTGGGCGGTCGCGCGCAGCGGCTGGTCCACCATCGCTTCCTCGCCGAACACCACCACACCCGCCTGGTCGCCCGGCTGCATGCTCGCCATCGCCTGGGCGGCGAATCGGTACGCGCTCTCGCGCGCGACCAGGCTCACGCTGTCGGACATGTCCAACAGGAAGGTCACGTTGAGCCGGTCGGCCCAGCGCGGGATCGTCGGCTTGGTCAACGAGACGAGCAGCAACACCAGGAGCGCGCAGCGCAGCCCGAGGGCCCAGCGGTCGCCGATCCCGCGGGGCAGTCCGAGGCGGCCCCCGGTCTGTCTCCGCCAGTAGAGGAAGCCCTCCAGCGCGAAGAGCAGGAGGGCCAGGGCCACGAAGAAGGGCCAGAGCTCACGCACGATCAGCACGGGGGGCGACTCCGGCCGCACGCCCTCCACGAAGGTGGGCAGCGGCGCCGGCGTCAGGTCCGACTCGTCGCCGTTCATGAGGTTCACGGCCACGCGCGTCTCGCCGCGGCCGGTGACCACCGTGTAGATGCCGACCTCGTCGGTCTCGGTGAAGCTCGCCATCCCGCGGTTGACCTGCGCCCGCACACTGCGTCCGGACGGGGTGCGCACGGTGGCGGTGGTCACCCCGTGCTCCACCGGCAGCAAGATGGGCTGGCCCGCCTGGAGCTGCAGGCTCGCCTGATCGAGCCCGGCCGGGTGCAGCCAGCGGAGCCCCTTGGAGAGCATGAGTGGGAAGGCCACCCGCAGGGGGAAGTCGCTGCGGAAGAGATCGAACCCGAAGAAGAGGGCCTTGCGGTCGCGCTCCTCCAGGGCGTAGATCAGCGGCCCGCCCACCGCCTCCACCAGGGTCTTGCCGGCGGCGAGCGGCCGGACGCGCATCGCGTCCTCCATCGTCACCTTGGCGAAGTCGATCTGCCGCATGATCGGATGCGTGCGGTCCCAATCCATGATGGTCGGATTGTCGAGACGCCCCAGCACCTCGAGCGGAACGTCCGCGGGCACCGTGTTGACGAGGACGAAGCGACCGTTGCCCAGCTTCTGCGGGCTCACGCCATCGACCACCACGACGTCGAAGCCCTCCATGCCGCCCTGGTAGGTTTCGGGCTTCCGCACCTCGAGCTGCACCTGCGGGTCGGTCCTGAGCACCTTCTCGAGGAACAGGTTGTCGGGAGTGAGCAGCAGGACCGAGATCATCCGGGGCGGCGGGATCACCGCGTAGGCGGTGTTGTCGGCGGCGAGATCGTCCGAGACGTCGAGCTTGAGCTTCAGCACGCCGCCGCGCTGCTCGCTGAACGGCACCGTGATGGCCCGGCGGACCTGCGGGTCGAGGGTGAGCGTGCGCTCGGTCAGCACCTCGTCGTCGAGGGTCAGTTTCAGCGCGAGGTTCTGCCGCTCGCTGGAGAAGTTGCCCACCGAGAAAAACGCCTGCGAGTTGTAGGACCCGAAGTAGCTGCGCCGGACCGCGAGGCTCGTGATGCCCACGTTGTGGGAGCGGACGCCGGTGCCGACCCAGCGCACGCGAACGTCGTCGCCCTGCCCCTTGACCGCATCGGGGTGCGCCCCGTCGGTGAAGACGTGGATCTCCGCGCGCGGGTCAGGGCCCACCAGCGCGCGCGCGGTCCGGAGGCCCTCCTGCAGCCGGTTCGAGATGTCGTGCGCATTCATCGAGCGGATCACCGAGGACACCCGGTCGTGCGCGCGGGTGAACGGCACCAGCACCTTCGGCTGCACGCCCGCCTCGATCACCATCACTTCGGCGCCCTCCCCGAGGCGCCCGAGCAGATCGAGCGCGGCCCGCTGGGCCTGAACGAAGCGCGAAGGCGAGACGTCGGAGGCCTTCATGGAGGCCGAGCTGTCCATGACGATCGCGACCCGCTTGGCCCCCTGCCCCATCACGTTCGCCGCCGGCCGGGCCAGCGCCGCGGTGAGGGCGAGCAAGGCCAGGATCTGCAGGATGAGAAGCGGGTCGCGCTGCAGCCGCTGGAAGAAGGTGGACGCTTCGCGGTCGCGGAGCGCGGGCGCCCAGAGCAGCAGGCTCGACACCCGCATCTGCCGCCGCCGGACCTTCAGGAAGTAGAGGAGGAGCAGGGGCACCGCCAGGGTGGCCAGCAGCAGGGCGAAGGGGTTGAGGAAGTTCATGCGAGCAGGAGCCCCTTGAGCTGACGGAGCATGAACTCCTCCACCGGCGTCTCCGTCACCACCCGATGGTAGGCGATCTCGTTGCTCCGGCAGAACTGCTCGGCGCGATCGAGGAAGGCGCGGAGCCGCTCGTGATAGCCGCGCAGGGCCTCGCCGTCGAGGGTGAGGTCGCGCTGCTCGTCGGTCTCCGCGTCGAGCAGGCGCAGGTCACCGCCGAAGGCGGGGTTCATCTCATCCGTGGCGAGCACGTGGATGACGTGCACGTCGAAGCGGCGCTCCAGCAGCGCCTTCAGCCCGCGCTCGTAACCACGCGGGTCCATCAGGTCCGAGACGAGCACCGCCAGCCCCGCTTCGCGCGAGCGGAGCGCGTACGCCGCGAGCCCCTCGCTGAGCGAGGTGACCCCGCCCGCCCGCAGGCGGCCGAGGAAGTCCATCAACGGGATCGCCTGGCTCCGGCCCCTCGCCGGGGTGAAGCCCTCGGCCATCCGGTCGCGCACTACACCCACCCCCACCCGCTCGAGACTCACCAGGCCCACGAAGCCGAGGGCGCCGGCCAGGCGCGCGGCGTAGTCGAGCTTCGAGGGCTCGCCGAAGCCCATGGAGGCGGAGGCATCCACCAGCAGGTGCAGACAGAGATCCTCCTCGTCCACGAACAGCTTCAGGTAGAGACGGTCGAGCCGGGCGTAGACGTTCCAGTCCACGTAGCGCAGATCGTCGCCGACCCCGTAGGGGCGGAAGTCGGAGAACTCCACGCTGATGCCCTTGCGCGGGCTGCGGCGCTCTCCCTTGACCCGGCCCCGGAACGACCGGCGGGAGAGCAGGCTCAGACGCTCGAGCTGGGCGAGGAACTCCGTCGACAGCAGCTCGTGGCCGGCGCGCGCGGTGGCCACGACGCTATCTCTCATCCAGCGCTTGGAAGTACTCCTTCACTTGGTTCTGGAAGTCGCGCGGCACCTGCTCGCGCGCGATGGACTCCTCCATCATCTTCCGGTACTGGCCAAGCACGCCCATGTATTGCAGGCGCGAGGTCATCTGCGCGCCGCGCCCGACCATGTTGGTGTCGATACCCTGCTTGCGACCCGGGCGGGCCTCCCCCTCCACCCCCACGTCGAACGGATTGCCGCGCAGGCGCGCGGTGGGGTCGCCCTTCGGCGATCCGCTCTTGCCGCGGCCCGGCAGCAGGCCCTCGCCCTCCGGGAAATCGCCCTCGTCGCCTGGCCCACCCTGGCCACGCTCGTTCCCGCGCCGGTTGCCGCGCCGATCGCTCTCGCGCCCGCCCTTGAGCGACTTGCCGTCGCGGCCCCGCTCCTCCTGGGAGCGCAGCTTGCTCAGGGCCCGCTCCATGGCCTCCATCGCCCGGTCGCTCTGGCCGCCCTCGAGAGCTTCCATGCCTTCGTAGACGTCGCCCGACCAGTCGCTCTGCCCGCTTCCGCCCTGGTTCTTCCGCCCGAGCCGCTCCATCTCCTGCAGCAGCTCACGCAGCTTCTCCGGCGACACCTTCCGGTTGGGGTCGAGGCCGCCGCGCAACGCCTTGGCCTTCTGGAAGACCATCCGGGTCTGGCTCTGCGTGAAGTCGCTCTGCAGATCCGGCAGCCGATCCATCTGCTCGAGCATCCGCAGCCGGTCGTCGCCCTTCTTCAGGAAGGAGTTGAAATCGGGCGCGCCGCCCGCGAGCGACGTGTCCTTGAACACGGCGGTGAGATCGCCGGGCTGGCTCTGGCCACCCCCGCCCAGGCGCGGCATCAGCGTGCGCTCCTGCACCTCCGCCCGCGGCACCGGATCGCGCCGGGTGGCCTGCCGGCGCTCCGCCTGCTGCAGGTCTCCACCGCGGTCCTTGAGCTTCTCGTCCTCCTCGTCGCGGGAGACCGAGAAGCTGGGCAGGCCGGCCTGGGGCAGCGGAATCGGCGGGGCCGCCGCGAGGATCAGGCCCAGGGCGAGCGGGACGGGGACGAACTTGGCCTCCCGCGGCACCCGACGCGGGATGATCCGCCGCGCGCTCAGCTGGTCGGCGCGCGCGGCCGCGTCCGTGACAAGCGCTTCCACGATCGGTGTCCGGTCCGCGCGGTCGGCCCACTCCAGCGCGGTGCTCACCCGGTCTTGCAGTCCGTAGCCGCGGTCGGCCAGCCGGGCGGCCTCCGCCCGGGGCAGCTTCAGCAGCAAGCCCCACGCGACTCCGGCGCCCGCGCCCGCCAGTACGAGAATCACGGCCGACACGAAGCTCCAGACTCCCAGCGACTCCTTGAGAACAAGGGGGACCACCGCGGCGACCGCGCCCCACAGGAGGCCGCGCAGGCCGTAGAATTCCGCGCGCCGCAGGCGGATCTGCTGGGCGACCTCCGCGACGAGCCGCTCGATCACTGTGGGACCGGGCATCGGACTCTCCTCTTCTCGACTATCTCAGGAAGACCTCTTTCTCGGAACCGGTCATGCTCTCGGCGGCCGCGACGGTCTGGCCGATCAGGTCGTCCACGTCCACGCCCTCCGCCTCGCCCTCGAAGTTCAGGATGAGCCGGTGACGGAGCGCGGGCAGCGCGGTGGCCCGGAGATCCTCCACGCTGACGTTGAAGCGTCCTTCCGAGAGCGCGCGGACCTTCGCGCCCAGCACCAGGGCCTGCGCTCCGCGCGGGCTCGCCCCGTAGCGGATGAAGCGGCGGGTCGACTCGGGGGCCCGCTCCCACTGCGGATGGGTGGCGAGCACGATGAAGGAGGCGAGGTCCCGCACGTGGGTGGCGATCGGGATCTCGCGCACCAGCTCGCGCATGGTAAGCACCTGGGCGCCGGTCAGGACGCGCCGGACCTCGACCTGCCGCACGTGGGTGGTGCGGTCGATGATCTCGGTGAGCTCCTCGAGAGCCGGATAGCGGACCCGCAGCTTGAAGAGGAAACGGTCGAGCTGCGCCTCCGGCAGTGGGTAGGTGCCTTCCATCTCGATGGGGTTCTGGGTGGCGAGCACGAAGAAGGGCGCCGGCAGCGGGTGGGAGTGACCGGAGACGGTGACCGCCCCCTCCTGCATGCCCTCCAGGAGCGCCGACTGCGTCTTCGGGGTGGCCCGGTTCACCTCGTCGGCGAGCAGGATGTGGCCGAAGATGGGCCCGCGCTGGAACTGGAAGTGCTTCCGCGCCTGAGCGTCTTCCACGATGATGTTGGTGCCGATGATGTCGCCCGGCATCAGGTCCGGCGTGAACTGGATGCGGGAGAACGTCAGCTCGAGGCACTCCGCGAGGGTCTTGATGAGGAGCGTCTTGCCGAGGCCGGGGACGCCTTCCAGCAGCACGTGACCGCCTGCGAAGAGACCGACCAGCACCTCGCCGACGACCTCGTGGTGGCCGACGATGACCTTGCTGACCTCGGCGCGCAGCGCCTGGTGGGCGCTCACGAACTCCTGGACTCGCTGCTCCTGGGACTGGCTCGAAACGGGAGGCTGCGCCATGAACGACTCCTTTACCGCCTTTGGAATTGATCCATCATAGGGGGGCACTCCACCCCCGTCAACTACTTGCCCCTTCTTCTGGCACTCCGATGCGTGCGGTGCCGGAATTTCACCCAGCGTCAGGCTCGCGACGCCCCGGAACGCGCGCGAAACGACGCTCGGACACCGCGCGCGGCCCGATTGACTCGATGCGGCAGCAAGGACCGTGCCGCGCGCTCAGCCGAAATCGGGCACCAGTCGGGTGTACGCGGCGAGGTAGCCGTCGGTCTCGCGGTCGGCGCCGAAGCGCGCGGTGACGCGCTCGCGACCCGCGATCCCGAGGCGCGCGCGCAGGTCGGGGTCCTGCAGCAGGCGAGCGGCCTTTGCGGCCAGCTCCTCGGCCGAGCCGAACAGGAAGCCGGTGATCGCGTCCTCGACGAGGGATCGGTTGCCCGCGATGTCCGCCGCGAGCACCGCGCGGCCGAGCGAAAGGGCCTCGAGGACCGAGTTGGCC
The DNA here is from genome assembly GCA_035524955.1 of Candidatus Limnocylindria bacterium. Classification (GTDB taxonomy): domain Bacteria; phylum Methylomirabilota; class Methylomirabilia; order Rokubacteriales; family CSP1-6; genus CAMLFJ01. The sequence continues at coordinate 29,266 of DATLFG010000102.1, forward strand.
ATCCCCCCCTCGGCGAGGGAGCAGTTGAGCACCACGTCCGCCAGCTCGATCAGGGCGCGCATGCGATTGTGCGGCACCGCCCCCAAGTAGCGGGCCCACGGATAGGCGGGCAGCATCCGGCGCAGGGCCTCGCCTTCCGCCGGGTCGATGATCGGCCCCACGTAGACCAGGTCGAGCGTTGAATACCGGGCGCGCAGGCGCTCGAGCGGCTCGAGCGGGAACGCGGGTCGCTTCACCTTCCGGATGCCCGCCGGGAACAGGATGATGGGGCCGGGCCGCTGCCGGAGCGCGGCGACGGGCGGCCAGTGGCCGGGGGCCGCCATCTCGAACACCACGCTCTGCGGGATCACCACGAGGCGGGCCGCCGTCGCGGGCAGCGCCTCGATGATACGGGTGGCCATCGACTCGTCGAAGACGCTCACCGCCCCCGCCCCCTCCAGCACCCGCCGGACGATGGGCGCCCCATCCTCGTCGAAGAGGTCCTGGTTCACGTCGGTGCCCGTTGCCGTCACCAGCAGCGGAACGCCCGCGCGCCGCGCCAGGCGCACGGCGGTGGGTCCGGTGCGGAAGGCGTGAAACGCGTGGATGACCGCCGGCCCGTACTGGGTGACCTGATGGTCGACCGCGGCCTCGGGCACCACCGAGAGATCCCACACGCGCAGCTCGACGCCGCGTCCCCGGAGGCCACGCGCGATGCGCTCGACCGTGATGGCATTGCCGCGAACCGAGGGCGCAGCGAAGGGAGTGAGGACGGCCACCCGGGCGGCCATGGTTGCGAGGAGCCTACACCGACGCCTCGCGCCAAGGCAATTCGCGCGACGCGTCGGCCGCCAAAGACGGACTTGCTCCGGGCCGCCCCTGTGTTAAGGTTTCGCTACAGGTGATCGCCTCATCGGCGAGGAGGGACAATGGACGGAGCGTCGCGCGAGATCGGCTGCCCGGAGTGCGTCGAGCTGCTCGCGGACTACATCGACGGATCCCTGCCCCGGGACGAGGCCGCGCGGCTCGAGTGGCACCTGGACGGCTGTCCCCCGTGCGTGGCCTTCGTCAATACCTACAAGGGCACCGTCAACGCCGCCCGTCGGCTCCGTGAGCAGCCCGAGACCCACCTCCCCGCCGAGCTCCGCCAGAAGCTGATCGCGTTCCTGAAGCGCTCCGACGCATCACGGTAACTCGGAGGGGCCTGCGCCCCCTTCCGAACCTCCCCCCCAAAGACAGATTGCGCGGGCGGAGCCCGCGCACGAAGCGGTTGACCGACCGCTAGGCTAGCGCGAGTCGCGGCTCCGCCGTCACCTGGCCGATCTCCCAGACCGGCTCGCCCGTCCGTGCGAATCCCTCGCGCACTGCGGTGACGCGACCTCCATCCACCGCAAAGAGCAGGCCGCCGGACGTCTCCGACTCGCAGAGCAGGTTCACGAGGGCATCCGGCACCGCCGAGTCGATGGCCAGCCGAGCGAACACCTCTTCGAGGTAGCGGCGGTTGCGACCCATGCCGCCGCTGAAGCTTCCCTGCTCGGCCAATGCGAGGGCGCCCGGCAAGAGCGGCAAGTCCTGACTGCGAATGAGCAGGCCTGCCCGCGAGGCCTCCACCATCTCACCGGCGTGGCCCAGGAGGCCGAACCCGGTGATGTCAGTGGCGCCGTTCGCGCCCGTCTCCCGCGCCACGAGCGCGGCCACGCGGTTGAGCCGGAGCATGCTCTGCAGCGCGCCGTCGAGCACGGCGGGCTCGCACGTCTCGTTCTTGGCCGCGGTGGTGATGACCCCGGTACCGAGCGGCTTGGACAGGAACACGCGCTGCCCGGCGCGGAGACCGCCCTTGATCAGGAGTTGGCGGGGATCGACCCGGCCGGTCACGCAGAGCCCGTACTTGGGCTCCGTGTCCACGACGGTGTGCCCGCCCGCGATGACACCGCCCGCCTCCCGCACCTTGTCGGCGCCGCCGCGGAAAATGGCCGCGATGATGGCCTTGGGCAGCTCGCGCGGGAAGCCCGCCACGTTGAGCGCGAACAGCACCTGCCCGCCCATCGCGTACACGTCGGACATCGCGTTCGCGGCCGCGATCGCCCCGAAGAGGTACGGGTCGTCCACGATGGGCGGGAAAAAGTCGACCGTGCTCACGATGGCCACGTCGCCGGTCACGCGGTAGACGGCGGCATCGTCGCTCCGGCCGAGCCCCACCAGCAGGTCGGCGTGCTCCTGGTGCCGCAGGTCGCCGAGCACGTCCTGGAGATCGCCAGGACCCATCTTGGACGCTCACCCCGCGCACGCGGCGTAGGCGGTGAGACGGATCTCCTTGCCGGTCTTCGGATCGATCAGCTTCGGGTCCATGACCGCGGAGCGGGGGGCCGCCCGAGCGGCGGTCAGACGGCCTCGGCCTCGACGAAGGCGCGGAAGGCTTCCGCGAGCGGGGAGCGGCTGCGCTCGCGGTGGGTGGCGAGGTAGAAGGCCCGGGCGATCTTGAGATCCTTGACGCGCAGGCACCAGACGCTGCCCGCCCGGCACTCCTCCTCGACGGCCCGCCGCGACATCAGCGACACGCCGACACCCGCCTTCACCGCCTGCTTGATCGCCTGGGTCGATCCCATCTCGCCGACCACCCGGAAGGCGGCGATGTCGCTGCCCGCCAGGCTGAGCGCGGTCTCGAGCGCCGCGCGCGTGCCCGAGCCGCGCTCGCGGAGCAGGAGCGGCTCGGCGCGCAGCTCCTCCATCGCGACCTGCTTGCGCCCGTGCCACGGATGCGCCGCACTCACGATGAGCACGATGTCGTCCGGGAGCAGCTCGCGGAACTCGATGCCCCGGTGCCCCGAACGCGCCCCGACCACCCCGACCTCGGCGCGGCCCTCGGCCACCCACTCCGTCACCGCCTGGCTGCCTCCGATGAGCAAGGTGATCGCGATGTCGGGGAACTTCTCCTTGAAGCGGCCGATCAGGGCGGGAAGGATGTACTCGCCGGGAATCGTGCTGGCGCCCACCAGCAGGTCGCCGCTCATGCGACCCTGAAAGCTCTCCATGGCGTGCCGCGCCTCGCGGGACAGGGCGAGGAGCCGGTGCGCGTAGCCCTGCAGCAGGGCCCCACCCTTGCTGACCGCCGCCCCTCGGCCGAGGCGGTCGAGCAGGCGCACGCCCAGCTCGTCTTCGAGGCTCTTGATGTGCTCCGAGACGGTGGGCTGCGTCAGGAACAGCGCGTCGGCGGCCTTCGAAAACGAGCCGAACTCGGCGACCTTGAGGAAGATCTCCAGCTGGCGTAGATCCACGGGTCCGAGTATAGGAGCGCCCCGGGGCCGTGTAAAGCCGGGCCCGCGGGGCGCCCCGTCGTTCGGAAGCAGTGGAGAGATGCAAACGGGGCCCGGAGGCCCCGTCGATCGTGGCCGCTCGGGCACCGGGCTCAGCGGCAGCCGCACCCACCCCCGCAGCAGCCGCCCCCGCCTCCGCCCGTGGGCGCGGGCGACGCGTCGCTCGTGCGCCCGGCGGTCTTCACGCCGACGAGGGAGAGCCGCCGGCTGACGCGCTCGCTCTCGCACGACACGCACGCCACCGGTCCCGGGCGCTGCACGAGCTTCTCGAACTCGGCCCCGCAGGCCAAGCACGCGTATTCGTAGATGGGCATGACGCCGCTCCGATCCTGCTCCCGCCCAGTCCGCGGCTACTGCCCGCCGCGCTGGACGTAGCTCTTCACGAACTCCTCGGCATTCTCCTCGAGGATATCGTCGATCTCGTCCAGGAGGTTGTCCAGCTCCTCCTTGATCTTCTTGCCCTTCTTGGAGAGCTCCGCGCTCCCCGCGCCGCCGTCGTCACCACCCTCGGCGGGCTTGGTCGGCCTCGTTTCCTTCTTCTTCTGCTCAGCCATGGGACGTCACCTCCTGGCCCCGGTCCGCGGAGCCGGCGTCAGGGCCTAGACCGTCGGCAGCACGATCCCCTGCTGGCCCTGATACTTCCCCTGCCTGTCAGCATATGACGTCTCGCAGGCCTCGTCCGATTCAAAGAACAGAACCTGCGCGATCCCCTCGTTGGCGTAGATCTTCGCGGGGAGCGGTGTGGTGTTGCTGATCTCGAGCGTCACGTACCCCTCCCACTCCGGCTCGAACGGCGTCACGTTCGTGATGATGCCGCACCGCGCGTAGGTGGACTTCCCCACGCAGATCGTCAGCACGTTGCGCGGGATCTTGAAGTACTCCACCGAGCGCCCCAGCGCGAACGAGTTGGGCGGGATCACCGCAACCTCCCCCTGGTAGTCAACGAAGGAACGCGGGTCGAAGCGCTTGGGATCCACGATCGTGGTGTTGATGTTGGTGAAGATCTTGAACTCATCCGCGATGCGGATGTCGTAACCGTAGGAGGAGAGGCCGTAGGAGATCCCGCCCTTGCGCACCTGCCGGTCCTCGAAAGGCTTGATCATGCCCTTCTCCACGGCCATGCGCCGGATCCAGCGGTCGCTCTTGATCACGAGTACACCTTGACGCGATCGTACTGCCTGCTCGGAGCGGGAGTCAAGTCTCGGGCAGCCGTTCCCACGTCGCTCCCGCCGCGTCCACCGGCAGACTGAGCGCCCGGCCACCGATCCCGGCCTCGCGCAGCGCGCGCTCGAGCGCGCGCGCCACGTCGTCGCCGCGGCCGCGCACCGCCGCGAGCATGGACGGGCCCGCGCCGCTCAGGACGCAGCCGAGCGCGCCCGCCCGCCGCCCCGCGGTGGCCACCGTCTCCATCCACGGGAAGAGTCGCTGGCGGTAGGGCTGGTGGAGCCGATCCTGCATGGCGAGCCCGAGCAGGTCAGGACGGCCGGCCCCGAGGGCGGCCAGCAGCAGGCTCACTCGCTGCACGTTGAAGATCGCGTCGGCCCGCGGCACCGAGTCCGGGAGCACCGCCCGGGCCTCCCGCGTGGAGCTCTCGGCCTCGGGCAGCAGCACCACCCAGGCGATCTCGGGCGGCACCGGCAGGCTCACCGCGGTGATGCGCGCGCCGTCGGCGCAGGACACGGTGAGCCCGCCCAGCAGCGCGGCGGCCACGTTGTCCGGATGGCCCTCGGCCCGGGCCGCCACCGTCACCAGCGCATCGCGGTCGAGCGGTTCGCCCAGCAGCGCGTTGGCCGCGAGCAGGCCGCCGACCCACGCGGCCGCGCTGGAGCCCAGGCCGCGGCTCAACGGGATGCGGTTGACGCAGCGAAGATGCCCGCCGCGGAAGGGCCGGCCCACCACCTCGAAGCCCAGGGCCACGCCGCGGGCGACCAGGTTCGTCGCGCCCCCGTCGAGGCGGCCCGCGCCCTCGCCCTCCACGCCGACGGAGACGCCGTCCGCCTCCTCGAGAATCACCTCGTTGTGGAGCCCCAGCGCCAGGCCCAGCGCGTCGAAGCCCGGCCCGAGGTTGGCGGAAGTGGCGGGCACGCGAACCCGGACGCGCATGGCGCAGAGAGAATACCCCGGGTCCGGGGTAGAATGCGTGAGAACGGGCCGGCCGCCATGCCCAGGACCATCATCGAGCCGCAGTTCACGATCGAACACCTGTCCATCCTGGACAGCGACGGCAACTTGGACTCCGCCCTCGATCCCGCGATTGCCCCCGAGGAGCTCCAGCGTCTGTACCGCGCCATGCTCCTGGCTCGACGCTTCGACGAGCGCATGCTGCGGCTGCAGCGTCAGGGGCGCATCGGCACCTTCGCGCCGATCAAGGGCCAGGAGGCGGCCCAGCTCGGCAGCGTCGCCGCCCTTCGGCGGACGGACTGGATGGTGCCCTCCTTCCGCGAGACCGCATCGATGCTCTGGCGCGGCTGGCCCATGGAGAAGCTCCTGCTCTTCTTCTCGGGGTACCTCGAAGGGGGGCGCCCCGAGCCGGACCAGCGCGATCTGCCGATCTGCATCCCGGTCGCCACCCAACTCCCGCACGCGGTGGGCCTGGCCTACGCCGCGCAGTACCGCGGCGACGACGCGGTGGTGATGGCCTACTGCGGCGACGGGGCCACCTCCGAGGGCGATTTTCACGAGGCCATGAACTTCGCAGGCGTCTGGCACGTGCCCCTGGTCTTCATCGTGCAGAACAACCAGTGGGCGATCTCGGTTCCGCTCAAGAAGCAGACCCACTCGCGCACCATCGCGCAGAAGGCGCTGGCCTACGGCTTCCCGGCCCTGCAGGTGGACGGCAACGATCTGCTCGCGGTCTACGCGGCGAGCCACGAGGCGATGGAGCGGGCCCGCCGCGGCGACGGCCCGACCCTCATCGAGTGCGTCACGTATCGCCTGGGCGTGCACACCACCTCCGACGATCCCACCAAGTACCGCTCGACCGAGGAGGTGGAAGCGTGGGAGCGGAAGGACCCGCTCACCCGCCTCCGCGGCTACCTCCAGCAGCGGAACCTGCTCGAGCCGGGCCTGGAGGAGGCGGTGGACGCCGAGATCGCGAGCGGCGTCGCCGCCTTCGAGGCGGCCGGTCCTCCGGATCCGCTCGGCATGTTCGATCACGCCTACGGCAACCCGCCCGGCGCCCTCGCCGCGCAGCGGGCCGAGATGGCGGCGCGGCTCGGTCGTGACCCTCAGCCGGACGCGGGCCCACCGGCGAGCCCGCCCATGAGAGGCCAGAGGCGCACGTGGCCAAGCTGAACATGGTGAAGGCGCTGAACCTGGCGCTGCTCCAGGAGATGGAGCGCGATCCCGACGTGCTCGTGATCGGCGAGGACGTGGGCGTGGACGGCGGCGTCTTCCGGGTCACCGAGGATCTCCACCGCAAGTTCGGCGGCGCCCGGGTGGTGGACAGCCCGCTCGCGGAGGCCGGCATCATCGGCGCCTCGGTGGGCATGGCCCTCTACGGGCTCAAGCCGGTCTGCGAGATCCAGTTCTCGGGCTTCGCCTTCCAGTGCTTCCATCAGATCGAGAACCACGTCGCGCGGTACCGCATGCGCACCCAGGGGCGCTTCGGCTGCCAGATGGTCGTGCGCATGCCCTTCGGCGGTGGGGTGCGGGCGCTCGAGCACCACTCGGAGAGCGAGGAGCAGTTCTACGCCCACATCCCCGGCCTCAAGATGGTGATCCCCTCGGGCCCGCGCAATGCCCGGGCCCTGCTGGCCGCCGCGATCCGCGACCCCGATCCGGTGATCTTCTTCGAGGCCAAGGCGCTGTACCACGCGGCCAAGGAGGACGTGCCGGACGAGATCGAGACGATGGAGATCGGCCGGGCCCACGTGGACCGGGCCGGCAAGGACCTCACCCTGGTCGCCTACGGCGCCATGCTCCGGGTGGCCCGGGAGGCGGCCGATCGGCTCCGCGAGGAGGACGGGGCGGAGATCGAGATCGTGGACCTGCTTACGATCTCGCCGCTCGACCGCGAGACGCTGACCGCCTCGGTGCGCAAGACCGGCCGCGCCGTGGTGATCCACGAGGCGCCCAAGAGCTTCGGCCCCGGCGCGGAGATCGCCGCCAGCATCATGGAGGGCGCCTTCCTGTCGCTCGAGGCGCCGATCCGGCGGGTGACGGCCCACGACGTGCCCTTCGTGGGCTTCGCCCGCGAGCGGGCGAACGTGCCCGACGTGGCCCGGGTCATCGACGCCTGCCGGGAAACACGTTCTTATTAATCGAGTTAATGCGGATATTTAGCCTCCCAGACCTTGGAGAAGGCTTGACCGAGGCCGAGATCGTCGCGGTGCTCGTGCGCGAAGGCGACGTCATCCGGGAGGACGCGCCCCTCCTCGAGGTCGAAACCGACAAGGCCCAGGTCGAGATCCCCTCGCCCATGGGCGGGCGCGTGGAGAAGATCCACGTCGCGCCCGGCCAGACGGTGAAGGTCGGCGCGCCCCTGGTCACCTTCGCGGATGCGGCGGCTGAGCCTGTCGCGGCGGCGGCGCGCGGGAGCGCGCCCCCGACCTCCGCGGCCAAGGCGCCCAAGTCGGCCGCGCCCGCGCGGACACCCGTCGCAGCCCCGTCGGCGCCCGCCGCCCTGGCCGATGGCCCGGTGGCCGCGACCCCGGCCACCCGGCGCCTCGCCCGCGAGCTCGGCGTGGACCTCAAGGTCGTGCGCGGCAGCGGCCCGGGCGGCCGCGTGCTCGACGAGGACGTGCGCGCCGCCGCGTCCGGGCCGCCGATCGCGCCGGCGACGGTGCCGGCCTCCGCCGAGCCCGCCGCGCCGGCGGGCCCCGCCAAGCCGCTCGGCACCGTGGGCCTCGAGGCCCCGTCCCTGCCGCGCTTCGAGCAGTGGGGCCCGGTGGAGCGCGCGCCGCTCTCCCACCTGCGGCGCACCATCGCCCTGCGCATGACGCTCTCGGCCACCCTGGTTCCGCACGTCACCCACTTCGACCGCGCCGACATCACCGATCTGGACGCGCTCATCGCCCGGAACCTCGAGGCGGCCCGCGCCCAGGGCGTGACGCTCACCCTGACCCCGTTCCTGCTGAAGGCGGCCGCGCTCGCCCTGCTGCGCCATCCCACGTTCAACGCGAGCCTCGACCCCGCCGCGGGGGAGATGGTGCTCAAGCGCTACTACAACCTCGGGGTGGCGGTGGCGACCGCGCGGGGGCTGATCGTGCCGGTGCTGCGCGAGATCGATCGCAAGCCGGTGCTGGAGATCGCGCGCGAGCTGGCCGCCCTGGCCCAGCGCGTCCGCGAGGGCAAGGCCACGCTCGACGACCTGCGCGGCGGCACCTTCACGATCACCAATATCGGCGCGCTGGGCGGCACCGCCGCGCTCCCGATCATCAACTACCCCGAGGTCGCCATCCTGGGCGTGGCGCGCGCCCGGCAGGAGGCGGTGGTGCGGCAGGGGCAGATCGTCCCGCGACTCATGCTGCCGCTGACGCTCACGTTCGATCACCGCATCGCCGACGGCGCCGACGGCGCCCGCTTCGCGACCGAGATCGTGCAGCGCCTCGAGGCGCCCGAGCGGCTCCTCTGGGAGTGGTAGGCCGTGGTCATGGGCGATCTCGTCGACGAGGTGGAGGTCGCCGTGCTGGGCGGCGGGCCGGGTGGCTACTCCGCCGCCTTCCGCTGCGCCGAGCTCGGCCTGGAGACCGTGGTGATCGACGCGGCCCAGCGCCTGGGCGGGGCCTGTCTCTTCGAGGGCTGCATCCCCAGCAAGGCCCTCCTGCACGTGGCCTCGGTCCTGAACGAGGCCGGGCGCGCGAAGGAGTTCGGCGTGGACTTCGGCGAGCCGCGCATCTCGCTCGATCCCCTGCGCAAGTGGAAGCAGGAGCGGGTCGTGGGCAAGCTGGCGCGCGGGCTCGCCTCCGTGGCGAAGGCCAGGGGCGTCGAGGTGATCGGCGGGCGCGGCGTCTTCGAAGACTCGAGCACGCTCCGCGTCGAGGCCGGAGAGACCCTCCGCAAGGTGCGCTTCAAGCACGCCATCGTGGCCACCGGCTCGCGCCCGGGCGGCCTGCCCGGGCTCACGCAGCCGAGCGAGCGCATCATGGACTCGACCGCCGCGCTCGATCTGCCCGACATCCCCGAGCGCCTGCTCGTGATCGGCGGCGGCTACATCGGCCTCGAGCTGGGCACGGTCTACGCGACGCTGGGTAGCCGCGTGACCCTGGTCGAGATGACGAACGGCCTGCTGCCCGGCGTGGACCGTGATCTGGTCCAGCCCCTCCACCGTCGCGTGAACACGCTCTTCACCGCGATCCACCTCGAGACCAGGGTGACCGCCCTCCGCGAGGTTGGCTCGGAGATCGAGGCCGACCTCGAGGGCCGCGGCGGGGAGCGCTTCGACCGGGTGCTGGTGGCGGTGGGCCGGCGCGCCCAGAGCGACGGCCTCGGCCTCGAGGCCACCCGGGTGCGCCTCACCGAGCACGGCCGCTTCGTCCGGGTAGACGAGCGCTGCCGCACCGAGGATCCGCGGATCTACGCGGTCGGGGACATCACCGGCGAGCCGATGCTCGCGCACCGGGCCATGCGGCAGGGTAAGGTCGCCGCGGAAGCCCTGGCCGGGCGGCCGGCCGCCTTCGACAACGTGGCGATCCCGGCCGTCGTCTTCACCGATCCGGAGATCGCCTGGTGCGGCCTCGGCGAAGCTCAGGCCAGGGATCAGGGTCTGCCGGTCAAGGTGGGGAAATTCCAGTGGGCGGCCTCGGGGCGCGCGGCGACGCTCGGCCGCTCGGACGGCCTCACCAAGGTGATGGCCGACGCCTCCTCCGGGCGCGTGCTCGGCGTCGGCATCGTGGGGCCGGGAGCCGGCGAGCTGATCGCCGAGGCCGCGCTCGCCGTGGAGACCGCCGCGCTGGCCGAGGACGTCGCCCTGACCATCCACGCCCACCCGACCCTCTCGGAGAGCTTGATGGAGGCGGCCGAGCATCTCCTGGGCGCCTGAGGTCGGGGAGCGAGCCCTGCCCGAGTCGGTGCGCGTCGCGGTGGCGTCGGGCGCCGTGACCGCGCTCGTATATCCGCCTCCCGAGGCGTCGCGGTCGCTCGCCACCCTGATCCTGGCCCACGGCGCGGGGGCCTCGCAATCGAGCGCCTTCATGGTGGCTTTCGCCCGGGGGCTCGCCCGGCGCGGCTGCCACGCCGTGACGTTCAACTTCCCCTACACCGAGCAGGGTCGGCGCCTGCCCGACCGGGCACCCACGCTCGAGGCCTGCTTCCGCGACGTCATCGCGGCCGTCCGCGCCCGGCCCGACCTGGCGTCGGGCCCCCTCGTGATCGGAGGCAAGTCCATGGGAGGACGCATGGCCTCGCACGTGGCGGCCCAGGGCCTCCCGGGCCTGGCGGGCGTCGTCGCCCTCGGCTACCCGCTTCACCCCCCCGGCCGGCCGGAGCAGCTTCGCGCCGAGCACCTGACGCGGATCCGCCAGCCGATGCTGATCGTGCAGGGCTCGCGCGACGCCTTCGGCACGCCCGAGGAGCTGCGAGCCGCGCTGGTACCCCTCGGCGCGACGGCGACGCTCCAGGTTGTCGAGGGCGGCGATCACTCGTTCAAGGTCCCGAAACGGGGTCCGATCACGCAGGAGGAGGTCCTCGAGCGGGTGCAGGACGAGATCGCCCGCTGGATGGGGCGGCTAGGCTGACCGAGGGCGGTGGAGCGCGGGCGGGGTGGCGCCGCGATCAGCCCACGTCGTGCTCCGGGTCAGAGGCGCTTGAGCAGCCACTCCGGGGTCAGGCTGATGGCCCAGGAGTTCAGCAGCACGTAGTAGTTCGTCACCACCAGGATGCCGACGAGCACCAGCAGGACCCCCGCCGCGCGCTCCACGGTCGGGATGAACGGGCGATAGCGCTTGAAGAAGCGGAGGAAGCTGCCGAGGGCGACCGAGGCGAGCAGGAACGGCAGCCCGAGGCCGGCCGAGTAGAAGAGCAGGAGCGTCACGCCCTGGCTCACCGTCCGGTCGTTGCTGGCCAGCGTGAGGATCGAGCCCAGGATCGGCCCCACGCAGGGCGTCCAGCCGATGGCGAAGGTGAACCCGACCAGGAAGGAGCCGACCAGCCCGGCCGGCTTGCTCTGGATCTGGAGCTGCTGGGTGCGGCCGAAGAACCCGATGCGCAGGACACCCGCGATGTAGAGGCCGAAGACGATGATGAGCCCGCCGCCCGCGATCCGGATCCACTCGCGGTAGTCGAGCAGGAACTGGCCGGCCGCGCTGAAGGAGGCGCCCAGGCTCACGAAGACCGCGCTGAAGCCCAGGATGAAGGCGAGCGAGTGCACGAGCACGCGGGTGCGGGCCCCCGCGCTCACCTCGTGGGTGAGCCGGTCCACCGACATCCCGGTGATGAATGACAGATACGACGGAAAGAGCGGCAGGACGCACGGGGAGAGGAAGGAGAAGAGCCCCGCCGAGAATGCCACCAGGATGCCGAGCGACTCGCTCACTTGAGCAGCGACTCGATGACCGCGTGGGCCGCCTTGCCGTCCCACTCGCGGGCCCCGTTCGCGAACAGCACGCGCTTGCCCTTGCGGTCGATGAGGAAGGTGGACGGCAGGGCCCAGACCCCGTACCGCTCGCGCACCACCATCCGGGGATCGAGCCCGATCAGGAACGTGAGCCCGAACTTCTTCACGAACGGCTCCACCACGCTCGCGCCCTGCGAGTCGATGGAGACCGCCAGCACGACCAGGCCGCGCTCCTTGTAGGCCCGGTGCAGGCGCTCCATGCTCGGCATCTCCTCCCGGCACGGCTCGCACCAGGTGGCCCAGAAGTTCAGGAACACGGCCTTCCCCCTGAGATCGGCGAGCCGGATGGTGCGATCGTCGGGCGTGCGGACCTCGAAGTCGGGCGCGTCCTTGGCCGGCTTCGGGCGGATCAGCGAGAGGGCGGCCACCGGGTCCTCCCCCGTGGCCCTGCCCGGCGCCAGCACCGCGACAAGGGCGAGGAACGCCACGGCGACGCGGCTCTTCACGCCAGGAGTATACACCTCGGGACCGCGGGCTCCCCGCGGGGGGCCATCGGCGGACGGGCCGTTCTGTGGTAGGGTGAGCCACTCATGGCGGCAACGGCATCCCAGGTGGTCACGATCATCGCCGATGACCTGACCGGCGCCTGCGATACGGGCTGCCTCTTCGCGGGCAAGGGCCCGGTCGGCGTCCTGGCGGAGCCCGCGCTGACGCTCGCCGACTCCTCCCTGCTCACGCCCGTGATGGCGGTCGACACCGAGAGCCGGTCCCTGACGCCCCATGCCGCCGCCGTGGCGGTCCACGCCGCGGCCCGGCGCCTGGACGACCGGCTCGCCTCGGGTCGCGTGTTCAAGAAGATCGACTCCACCCTGCGCGGCGCCGCCGGCGCCGAGCTGACCGCGCTGCTCGCGCACGGGCGCGCGTTCACCGGCGCGCTCGTCTGCTCCGCCTTCCCGGCCGAGCGCCGCGTCGTCCGTCACGGCCGTCTCCTGGTCGACTCCGTTCCGGTCCACGAATCCGCGATCGCCCGCGATCCCGCCTTCCGCGCCGCCACCTCCGCCGTGGCGGCCCTGCTCGCGGGCGGCGCGCCGGTGGTCCCGCTCGCGCTCGACGACGTGCGCGCCGGTGCGGAGAAGGTCGCGCACCTGCTCGAGGGCCACCGCGGCGCCCTCGTGGCCGCCGACGCGGAGGGCGACGCGGACCTGGCGACGCTCGCGGAGGCCGCCCTCGCGGGGCCCGGCACCCTGATCGCCGGCTCGGCCGGTCTCGGGCGCGCGCTGAGCCGCGCGCTCGGCTGCGAGCCGCCCGCCGCGGCCCTCCCGCCGGGTCGTGCCCGGCTCGCGGTCGTGGGGAGCCTCCATCCCGCGAGCCGCGCCCAGCTTGACGCCCTGCTCGCCGCGGGCGTGCCGCTCGTCACCGCGGACGCGAGGGGGCACGGCGACCTCGGCC
>DATLFG010000107.1:0-183242 GCA_035524955.1 Candidatus Limnocylindria bacterium
GCTCCGGCCGCGCCGCCCGCCGCCCCGCCACCGGCGGCCCCGCCGGCGGTGTCCAGGCCGGCGGCCGCCGCGACGACGCTGCCGCCTCCGCCCGAGCCACCGCAGGAGATCAAGCGCGAGCTGATCCGGCTGCCGGAGTCCGTCACGGTGGGCGAGCTGGCCGCCGCGATGCGCCGCAAGACCACGGAGGTGATCAAGGCGCTGGTGGATCTGGGCGTGATGGCCACCGTCAACGAGGTCCTCGATCCCACCGCGGCGAAGCTCGTCGCCGACAAGTTCCACTTCGACGTGCAAGTGCGTTCCATCGAGGGCGACGTGCTCGAGGAGGAGGAGTCCGATCCGGCGCAGATGCGCCCGCGGCCGCCGGTGGTCACCGTGATGGGCCACGTCGACCACGGCAAGACGTCGCTGCTCGACGCGATCCGCACCACCAAGGTGGCCGAGCGCGAGTTCGGCGGGATCACCCAGCACATCGGCGCGTACCAGGTGGACACGAGCCACGGCAAGGTCACCTTCCTCGACACCCCGGGCCACGAGGCGTTCACCGCGATGCGCGCCCGCGGGGCGCAGGCGACCGACATGGTGGTCCTGGTGGTCGCGGCCGACGACGGGGTGATGCCGCAGACGGTGGAGGCCATCAACCACGCCAAGGCGGCCAACGTGCCGATCCTGGTGGCGGTGAACAAGATCGACAAGCCGGGCTCCGATCCCGATCGGGTCAAGCGCGAGCTATCCAACCATGGTCTCGTGCCCGAGGACTGGGGCGGGCAGACCATCTTCATCCACACCTCGGCCAAGCGCGGCGACGGCATCCCCCAGCTCCTCGAGATGACCGCGCTCCAGGCCGAGATTCTCGAGCTGCGCGCCAATCCCGCGCGGGCCGGGCGCGGCGTGATCGTGGAAGGCCGCCTCGACCGGGGCCGCGGCCCGGTGGCCACCGCCCTCATCCAGTCGGGCACGCTCAAGGAAGGCGACGCGGTGGTGGTCGGCTCGCACTCCGGCCGGGTGCGCGCCCTGTTCAACGACCGCGGCAAGAAGGTGCAGAGCGCGGGCCCGTCCGATCCGGTCGAGATCCTCGGCCTCTCCGGGGTGCCGCAGGCGGGCGACACGATGCTGGTGGTCTCCGACGAGCGCAAGGCGCGGCAGATCGCCACCGTGCGCAGCGAACGCGACCGGCTCAAGGGCAAGGGCGCGACCCGGATCACGCTCGAGGACCTGCACAAGCAGATCGAGGCGGGCGAGGTCAAGGAGCTGCGACTCGTGATCAAGGCCGACGTGCAGGGCTCGGTGGAAGCCCTGACCGAGTCGCTCGAGCGGCTCTCCACCGAGGAGGTCAAGCTCAAGGTCATCCACAGCTCGGTGGGCACGGTGACCGAGTCGGACGTGATGCTTGCGTCCGCGTCCAACGCCATCGTGCTCGGCTTCAACGTCAAGGCGGATCCCAAGGCGACGACGCAGGCCCAGGCCAACGGCGTGGACATGCGCAGCTACAACGTCATCTACGACGCGATCAACGATGTGCGGGCGGCGCTGTCCGGCATGCTGGCTCCCGAGATCCACGAGTTGGTACTGGGCCGGGCCCACGTGCGCCAGCTCTTCCCCATCACGAAGGTCGGGACGATCTACGGCTCGTCGGTCACCGAGGGCAAGATGGTGCGCGGTGCCCGTGCCCGTATCAAGCGCGGCGAGACCCTGCTGGGCGAGGGGGTCATCAGCTCGCTCAAGCGCTTCAAGGACGATGTCCGAGAGGTCCTGCAGGGGCTCGAGTGCGGCGTCGGCATCGAGGGGATCAAGGGCGTGCAGCCCAACGACGTCATCGAGGCATTCAGTACCGAGGAGGTCGCGCGCACGTTGTAGTCGGAGGGGGCCCCTTCTGAAGTCTAAGAGGGGGCCCCCCACCGAGCCTCCCCCCGGAACACCGGGGTTGCGCCGGCAAAGCCGGCGCTCGAAGCGGCAATGCTGAACGTTGGTGGTCGCGGTCGATGATGGGACGCCGGCTACGTCGGCGCAATCCGGTTCCTGGGGGGGAGGTTCGGAAGGGGGGTGTAGCCCCACTCCGAGTGAAATGTCTGGGGCAAGGGTGGCGGTGGGGACCGTCGAGCTGCACCTCCCGGACGTCGGGTCGCTCAAGGGCAAGCGGCACGCGCTGAAGGGCCTGAAGGACACGCTCCGCCGTCGCTTCGAGATCTCGGTCGCCGAGGTGGACCATCACGACGTGTGGCAGCGCGCGACCCTCGCCCTGGCTTGCGTCTCGGGCGATTCCCGGCACGCGAACGAGGTCATCTCCAAGGCCATGGACTACATCGAGGATCACGTGGACGGCTGGGTCACCGACATCCAGGTGGAGATCCTCTAAGCCACCATGCAAGGCAAGCGGCTCGAGCGCGTCAACCAGCTCATCAAGGAAGAGATCTCCATGCTCGTCCATCGGCACCTCAAGGACCCGCGGCTCGGGTTCGTGACGGTGACCGAGGTGGACACGACCCCGGATCTCAAGCACGCCAAGGTCTTCGTCTCGGTGCTGGGGCCCGAGCAGCAGTGGGCCTCCTCGTTCAAGGCGCTCGAGAGCGCGCGGGGCTTCGTATGGAGCTGGCTGCGCCGCAACCTGGATCTGCGCGTCACTCCCGAGATCGTGTTCCGGCCCGACCGGTCCATGGAGCACGCCGCGCATATCCAGTCGCTCCTGGCCGATCTCAAGGCGAAGGCCGAGGCGGAATCGTCGGAGACCGAGCGATGAGCGCGGAGCCGGCATTGCCTCCCGGCCTCACCGTCGTGGCGCCCGAGCCGCCGGCCGCGCTCGTGGAGCTCCTCGCCGGGCCGCGCGGCTCCGCCCTGATGCTCGGACACGTCCATCCGGATGGTGACGTGCTCGGCACCCTGCTGGGCCTGGGGCGGGCCATGGAGAACGCGGGCTGGACGGTGACGTGCGGCGGGCCCGATCCGGTGCCCGAGGTGCTCGACTTCCTTCCCGGCGCCGACCGCTGGCAGGTGTGGCGCACCGCCCCCCGGACCTTCGACACCATCGTCCTGACCGACTGCCCCAACGACGAGCGCACGGAGGGGCTCCTCGCGGGCGTCCGCGGCCCGGCCAGCCGGGTGCTCAACATCGATCATCATCCGGACAACCGGCGATACGGGACGCTGAACTGGATCGATCCCTCGGCGGCGGCCACCGGGGAGATGATCTTCGACCTGCTGACCGCGCTCGGGTGGCCCGTCGGTCGGGACATCGCCCTCGGCCTCTACACCGCGATCCACACCGACACCGGCTCGTTCCGCTACTCCAACACGACGCCGCGCACTTTCCGGATCGCGGGCGCGCTCACCGCGGAGGGCGCCGAGCCTGCGCTGGTCACCGACCGGCTCTACCAGCGCCGCCCCAAGGACGCGCTACTCACCCTGGGCCGCCTGCTGAGCCGGATCGAGGTCAGCGAGGACGGGCGCATCGCGGCGCTCACGGTGCCGGAGGGCGCGGCCTCCGAGGCCTTCATGGCCGCCGAGGATCTCGTGACCTACCCGCGCTCGATCGCGGGCGTCAAGGTGGCGGTGCTTCTCCGCGCCGAGGCCGACGGACGCGTGAAGGCGAGCCTCCGGGGCAAGGGCGACGTGCCGGTGAACCGCATCGCGCACCGGTTCGGCGGCGGAGGCCACGAGAACGCGGCGGGATGCACGCTGCCCGGGCCGCTCACCACGGCCAAGGCCACCCTGCTCGCGGCGGTGAGGCAGGCCCTGGACGGCCAGGCATCGTGAGCGACCGCCACCGGACCGGCATCCTGCCGGTCGGGAAGGGGCTCGGCGTCACCTCGTTCCAGGTGGTGGCCCACCTGCGCCGGGTGCTCCGGGCGCCGCGTATCGGCCACGGCGGCACGCTCGATCCCGCCGCCACCGGGGTGCTCCCGATCCTGATCGGGGAAGCGACCAAGCTGACGCCGTACCTGGTGGATCTCGACAAGGAGTACGTGGCCACCGTCCGCCTGGGCGTCACCACCGAGACCCAGGACCTGGCGGGCGCGGTGCTCGAGACCCGCCCGGTGCCCGCGCTCGCCGCGCCCGCGCTCGAGGCCGCGCTCGCGCGGTTCGTCGGTCGCATCCAGCAGGTGCCGCCCATGTACTCGGCGCTGCGCCGGGGCGGCAAGCGCCTCCACGAGCTGGCCCGGCAGGGGATCGAGGTCGAGCGCGAGCCGCGCGAGGTCACCGTCCACGCGATCGGGCTCGAGTCCATCGCGCTGCCGGACTTCGTCATCCGCATCCGCTGCGGCAAGGGCACCTACGTGCGCACGCTCGCGGCGGACGTGGGCGCCGCGCTGGGCTGCGGGGCGGCCCTGGCCGGGCTCGTCCGCACCCGGGTGGGACCGTACGCCCTCGAAGCGGCCGTCTCGTGGGACGACGTCCGCGAGGCCCGGTCCGGTGAGCGGCTCTGGCCGCGGCTCCTGCCTCCGGACAGCGCGCTGGCTTCGCTGAGCGCGGTCCGACTCGACGCGGACGGGGCCCGCGCGTTCGCGCACGGGCAGGCGGTGGCGACCGGTGATCGCGTCGGCGGCCTGCTCCGCGTGTACGGGCCTGACGGCGGCCTGCTCGGGGTGGGGCGGGGGCTCGGCGATCGGGTGAAGCCCGAACGGCTCCTTCATGCGGATCCTCCGCGACCTTCCGTCCTTCCCGCCTGAGCTGCGGCCGTCGGTCGCCGCCTTCGGCGCCTTCGACGGCATCCATCTCGCTCATGCCAAGATCCTCGACACGGCGGTGGAGCGGGCCCGGGCGCTCGGCCTCTCCGCGGTCGCGTGCACGTTCGACCCGCATCCGACCGCGGTGCTGAGGCCGGAGAAGGCGCCGACCCCCATCGCGACGCTCGACGAGAACCTGACCCGTATCGCGGAGCATGGCCTCGACGCCACCCTGGTCATCCCGTTCACCCTCGACTTCTCGCGCATGGAGGCCGAGGCCTTCGTGGAGCAGGCGCTGGTCGGTACCCTGGGCGCGCGCGAGGTGGTCGTGGGCTTCAACCACACCTTTGGCCGCGGGGCGCGCGGGACCGCGGTGCTCCTGCGCGAACTAGGCGCCCGTCACGGCTTCGTCACCCACGTGCTCCCGCCGCTGCAGGTCAACGGGCTCACCGTGTCGTCCAGCGCCATCCGCGAGGCCCTGCGTGACGGCGACGTGGAGCAGGCGCGGGCGCTCCTGGGCCGGCCCTATTCGCTGACGGGTACCGTGCGGCGCGGCGCGGGACGTGGCCGCACCCTGGGGTTTCCCACCGCCAACCTGAAGCCGGACCGCCCGCTGGTCCTGGCCGCGGGGGTGTACGCGGCGCGCGCTCGGTGGGACGGCCGTGAGGCCGAGGCGGTGGTCAATATCGGTTACCGGCCGACCTTCGAGGAGTCACAGTACTGGGTAGAGGCCTACCTGTTCGACTTCGCCGGGGATCTCTACGACCGGACGCTCACGCTCGACTTCCTGTGCCGGATCCGCGCCGAGATGAAGTTTCCGGGTGTCGAGGCCCTCACCGCGCAGGTCCGGGCGGACATGGCGGAGGCTCGGCGGCTGCTCCGGGCCCGCCCGAGGGGGGTGATCGGTTGAACGTCTCACCCCCGCGTGGTACACTCCGCTCGTCTTGACGCGGGTTTGAGCGGTCCAACGAACCCGCCCAACGGAGCCGCGGTCGGGGCTCTGGGGGCGTGGCGATTGGGGGGGGAGCCCCCGGGAGGCTTCGGTATGCGACTGTCCCAGGACAGGAAGAAGGGTCTCATCGAGCAGTTCAAGGTGCACGAGGGCGACACCGGCTCGCCCGAGGTGCAGATCGCGCTCCTGTCCGAGCGGATCAACGGGCTCACCGAGCACTTCAAGCTCCACAAGAAGGACCACCACTCCCGCCGCGGCCTGCTCATGCTGATCGGCAAGCGCCGCGGCCTCATCGAGTACCTGCGCAAGAAGGACTCGGAGCGCTACCGAGCGATCACGGAAAAGCTCGGGATTCGCAAGTGATCGCGGATCCTGATTGGATCGAACTCACTTTCGCCCGGCCCGGCCGGGTCCCTCTCGAAGTCGCACCCATCCTGGCCGCCTGCCCATGCCTAGTAGGAGGACGCTGACCATATGACAATGACACCTCACTCTGTGCAGATTCTGATCAATAACACGCCGCTCACGATCGAGACCGGCAAGGTCGCGAAGCAGGCCGACGGCGCCGTGGTCGTCCGCTGCGGCGGGACCGTGGTCCTCTCCACCGCCGTCGCGTCGCGGACCGCCATGGAGGGCCGGGATTTCCTGCCCCTCACCGTGGAGTACCGCGAGCGGGCCTATGCGGGTGGCCGGATCCCCGGCGGCTTCTTCAAGCGCGAGGGCCGGCCGGACGAGAAGGAGACGCTCACCTGCCGCCTCATCGACCGTCCGCTCCGCCCGCTCTTCCCCAAGGGCTTCCGCAACGAGCTCCAGATCATCAACCTGGTGATCTCCGCGGACTCCGAGAACGATCCGGACGTGCTCGCGATGATCGGCTCCTCGGCCGCGATGTCGCTGTCCGGGATCCCGTTCTCCGGTCCGGTTGGCGCGGTCCGGGTGGCCCTGGTGGACGGCAGGCTGGTGGCCAATCCCACCTACAAGCAGCTCGCGGCCTCCCCGCTCGAGCTGGTCATGGCGGGCACGGAAGACGCTATCCTGATGGTGGAGTCCGGCGGCAAGGAGGTCGGCGAGGAGCAGATGCTCGAGGCCCTGGCCTTCGGCCACGAGCGGTGCAAGGAGCTGACGCGGATCCAGAAGGACCTCATCGCCCGGGCGGCCAAGCCGCGCTGGGCCTTCGACGCCCAGGCGGGCGCCGAGCCGGCGCTGGAGGCGCGGGTGAAGGAGCTGGCCACGGCCAAGGTGGTCCAGGCGCTGTCCGTGCACGAGAAGCAGGCCCGCGGTCAGGCCCTCGACGCCATCTTCGACGAGGTCTTCGCGGCCGTCGGGGCCGACGAGACGGTCCGGGCGAAGGCCCGCGGGTACTTCGAGAAGGTCGAGAAGGCCGAGGTGCGCCGGCTCATCGTCGAGAAGGGCATCCGGGTGGACGGCCGGAGCGTCAAGGAAGTGCGCCCGATCTGGAGCGAGGTGGCGTACCTGCCGCGTGCCCACGGCTCGGCGCTCTTCACCCGCGGGGAGACCCAGGCCCTCGTGTCGGCCACGCTCGGCACCAAGGACGATGAGCAGAAGATCGAGTCGTTCGAGGGCAACGGGTACCGCCGCTTCATGCTGCACTACAACTTCCCCTCGTTCTCGACCGGCGAAGTGAAGCGCTTCGGGACCGCAGGTCGCCGTGAGATCGGCCACGGCGTGCTCGCCCAGCGGGCCGTCGAGGCGGTGCTGCCGACCAAGGAGGAGTTCCCCTACACGATCCGGGTGGTGTCGGACATCCTCGAGTCCAACGGCTCGTCCTCGATGGCCTCGGTCTGCGGCGCCTCGATGGCGCTGATGGACGCGGGGGCCCCGCTCAAGGCGCCGGTGGCGGGCATCGCGATGGGCCTGGTCAAGGAAGGCGACAAGGTCGGCATCCTGACCGACATCATGGGCACCGAGGATCACTACGGTGACATGGACTTCAAGGTCGCCGGGACCGAGAAGGGGATCACCGCGCTGCAGATGGACATCAAGATCGGCGGCGTCTCCGTCGACATCATGCGCCAGGCGCTTGCCCAGGCCAAGGAGGCGCGCCTGCACGTGCTGGGGAAGATGGCCGAGGTCATCAAGGGCCCGCGGACCGAGCTCTCGCCGCACGCCCCGCGCTTCATCACCATCAAGATCCGCCCGGAGAAGATCCGGGAGATCATCGGCCCCGGCGGCAAGGTCATCCGGGGCATCCAGGAGAAGACCGGCGCCCGGATCGACGTGGAGGACGACGGCAAGGTGACCGTCTTCTCCCCGAGCAGCGAGGCGGCCCAGATGGCGATCGGCATCATCCAGGACATCTGCCGCGAGGCGGAGCTGGACCGCGTCTACGTGGGCAAGGTCAAGAGCATCAAGGAGTTCGGCGCCTTCGTGGAGATCATCCCGGGCAACGAGGGGCTGCTCCACATCTCGCAGATCGCGGAGAACCGCATCCGTACGGTGGGCGACGTGCTCACCGAGGGCGACATCGTGGCGGTCAAGGTCATCGAGATCGACGGGAATGGCAAGATGCGGCTCTCGCGCAAGGCGGCGCTGAAGGATCAACCCGCGGTCACCCAGCAGGAGAAGCTCAAGATCGCCCCGAGCGCGAGTCCCGCTTAGTGGCGTATCGCAAGAGCGCGCTGCCCAACGGCATCCGTCTCGTCACCGAGACGATGCCGCATGTGCGCTCCGTGGCGGTGGGCATCTGGGTCGAGACGGGCTCGCGGCTCGAGCCCGAGCCGCTCGGCGGCATCTCCCATCTGATCGAGCACCTGGTCTTCAAGGGCACCGCGACCCGCTCCGCCGAGGAGATCGCGCGCGCGATCGACTCGGTGGGCGGCCAGATGGACGCCTTCACCGCGAAGGAGCACACCTGCTTCTACGTGAGCGTGCTCGACGAGCACCTGCCGCTCGCGGTGAGCCTGCTCACCGACATCCTGCGGCAGCCGCTCTTCGCCCCCGCCGATATCGAGAAGGAGAAGTCGGTCGTCCTCCAGGAGATCAAGATGGTGGAGGACACCCCCGACGATCTCATCCACGACCTGTTCGCGGAGCAGGTGTGGGCCGGCCACCCGCTGGGGCGCCCGATCCTGGGACGCTGGGACGTGGTCAAGGAGTTCGATCGAGACACCGTGCTCGGCTATTTCGAGCGCGAATACGTGCCCGGGCGCATCGTGGTGGCGGTGGCGGGCCACGCCGAACACGAGCGGGTGGCCGATCTCTTCGCGGCGGGCTTCGAGGGCTGGGAGCGCCCGGGGGCTCCGCACACCTTCGTGCCGCCCACGCTGCATGCTGGCCTCCACACCGTGCAGAAGCCGCTCGAGCAGGTGCACCTGGTCATCGGGCTGCCCGGAGTCTCCGACACCGCGACCGACCGATACCCGCTCTACCTGCTCAACGACATCATCGGCGGCAGCATGTCCTCGCGCCTCTTCCAGGAGATCCGGGAGCGGCAGGCCCTCGTCTACTCGGTGCACTCGGGCCAGCAGGCCTACCGCGACACCGGCGTCTTCTACGTCTACGCGGGGACGGACCCCGCCAACCTCAGCAAGGTCCTCCACGCCCTGATGAAGGAGATCCGCGGCCTCAAGAAGGACGGGGTCACCACCGACGAGCTCCGCCGCGCCAAGGACCATCTCAAGGGGAGCCTGATGCTCTCGCTCGAGTCCACGTCCTCTCGCATGAACCGATTGGCGTCTCACGAGATGCGGTTCGGCTCGTTCATGTCCATGGACGAGATGCTGGCCGCGATCGACCGCGTGCAGATGGACGAGGTGGACGCCCTCATCCACCGCGTGCTCGACGAGGAGCAGCTCTCGCTCCTGACCCTCGGGTCCGTGGACCGCAGCCACCTTCCCCGGGGCCTGATGCGCTCCTGAGGAGGCGCCGATGATCCCCCGCTACGCGCGCCCCGAGATGGCGCGGATCTGGACCCAGGACGCCAAGTACGAGGCGTGGCTGCAGGTCGAGCTGGCGGTGTGCGACGTGTACGCCAAGCGCGGCCTGATCCCGGAGGATGCGCTCGGCCGGATCAAGGGGCGCGCCCGGATTTCCGCCGCCCGCATCGACGAGATCGAGGCCACCACCCGGCACGACGTGATCGCTTTCCTGACGAACCTGGAAGAGGCCCTCGGCACGGACTCCCGCTACGTCCACATGGGCCTCACCTCCTCGGACGTGGTGGACACCGCGCTGGCGCTCCAGCTCCAGCAGGCGTCCGACCTCCTGCTGGCCGGGCTCGAGCGGTACCGGACCGCGCTCCGGACCCAGGCGATCCGGCATCGCGACACCCTGTGCGTGGGCCGCACCCACGGCATCCACGCGGAGCCAATGGTCTTCGGGCTCAAGGCCGCGCTCTGGTACGCGGAGGCCGGCCGCAACCTGGAGCGCCTCCGGCGGGCGCGCGAGGCGGTGCGGGTGGGCAAGCTGTCGGGCGCGGTGGGCACCTTCGCCCACGTGGACCCGGACGTGGAGGAGGAAGCCTGCCGTCTGCTCGGCCTCGAGGCCGCGCCGATCTCCAACCAGGTCGTCCAGCGGGACCGCCACGCCGAGTTCTCGACCACCCTGGCGATCGTGGCGGCCTCGCTCGAGAAGGTGGCGACCGAGATCCGGTCACTCCAGCGCACCGAGGTGCTGGAAGCGGAGGAGCCGTTCACCGCGGGCCAGAAGGGCTCGAGCGCGATGCCCCACAAGCGCAACCCGATCTCCTGCGAGCAGGTGGCGGGCCTGGCCCGCCTCGTGCGCACGAACGCCCTGGCCGCGCTGGAGAACGTCGCGCTGTGGCACGAGCGGGACATCAGCCACTCCTCGGTGGAGCGGGTCATCCTGCCCGACTCCACATGCCTGGTGGACTACATGCTCCACCAGATGACCCGGATCCTGGAGGGGCTGCAGGTCTACCCGGAGCGCATGAAGGAGAACATGGAGCGGAGCTTCGGCCTCCTGTTCTCCCAGCGGGTGCTGCTGAAGCTCACCGACCGCGGCCTGGCGCGGCAGCAGGCCTACGAGATGGTCCAGCGCAATGCCATGACTGCGTGGCGGCAGCGCACCCCCTTCCGCGACCTCCTGGCCGCCGACCCGGACGTCATGGCCCGGCTCAGCCGGGAGGAGCTCGACGAGTGCTTCGATCCGGCGTGGTACCTGCGCAATATCAGCACGATCTATCGCCGCGTGGGATTGTCCCCATGAAGGAGCGGGCCCCATGAAGCGGCGGGCCCCATGAGAGCGCGGGTCTTGGTGCGGCTCAAGCAGGGCATCCTGGACGCGCAGGGCGTCACCGTCAAGCGCGCCCTGACCTCGCTGGGCTTCTCCGAGGTGCAGGACGTGCGGGTGGGCAAGGTCGTGGACGTCGACCTGGACGGTCTCGGGCCCGAAGACGCGCGGCGCCGGGTGGACGAGATGTGCGCCCGCCTCCTGTGCAACCCCGTGATCGAGGACTTCACCGTCGAACTCCTCACCGACACCCACTGACCGGCGTTGGCCCCGTTATTGTATTCGCTCGGCTCGACGTCCGATCGCCCGGCTCGCCTTCGGCTTCACCTCGCCCAGCGGGCTGCACCTCGCCCGGGAGTCGATCCTCTTGTCAGATCCCGAGTAGCGGGGTAGAGTGACGGTGTAGCCAGACAAGGAGGAACGCACGGTCCCATGAACTTCGGCGTGGTGATCTTCCCGGGCACGTGGAGTGACTGTGATTTTCACTACGTGATCAGCGAAGTCCTGCATCAGCCGGTGCGCTACGTCTGGCACCGCGACGCCAACCTCGTCGATTTCGACTGCTTGATCCTGCCCGGCGGCTTCTCCTACGGGGACTACCTCCGGGCGGGCGCGGTGGCGGGACGTTCCCCGGTGGTGGAAGCGCTCCCCGAGTTCACGGCCCGGGGCGGGCTCGTGCTCGGCTCCTGCAACGGCTTCCAGATCCTCTGTGAAGCCGGGCTGCTGCCCGGCGCCCTGATGCGCAACGAGTGCCTGCAGTACCGCTGCCAGTCGACCCACCTCCTGGTCGAGAACGCGGAGACCTCGTTCACCCGCTCGATGCGGCCCGGCCAGGTCCTCAAGATGCCCATCTCGCACGGCGAGGGGAAGTACCACGCGGACGGCGAGAGCCTCCGCCGGCTGCATGCGAGGAACCAGATCGTCTTCCGGTACTGCACGGAGGATGGGCGCGTCGCCAAGGAAGCCAACCCCAACGGCTCGCTCGACAATATCGCCGGCGTGATCAACGAGGAAGGCACGGTGCTCGGGCTGATGCCGCACCCGGAGCGGGCCGCCGAGGCCGCGGTGGGCGGGACCGACGGCACCCTGATCTTCCACTCGATTCTCGGCACCCTCGTCGAAGACGGCTCGTTTCTCAAACGGTAGCTGCCACGTGACAACCGGGTGGGGGCGGGGTGACCGCGGCCGAGCCTAAGGTCACGCTGGACCTGGCCGCGGCTCACGGCCTCACGGCCGAAGAATACGATCGCATCATCCGGCGCCTCGGCCGCGAGCCCACCTTCACCGAGCTCGGTCTCTTCTCCGCTCTCTGGTCCGAGCACTGCGCCTACAAGCACTCGCGGGTGTTCCTGCGCTCGCTGCCCACCCGAGCCCCGCACGTGCTGCAGGGGCCGGGCGAGAACGCAGGTATCGTGGACCTTGGCGGCGATCTCGCGCTGACCTTCAAGATCGAGAGCCACAACCACCCGTCGTTCATCGAGCCCTTCCAGGGCGCGGCCACCGGCGTGGGCGGCATCCTCCGCGACATCTTCACCATGGGCGCGCGGCCGATCGCGGTCCTCGACTCCCTGCGGTTCGGCGATCCCGCCGATCCCCGCCAGCGACGCCTCATCGAGGGCGTGGTCTCCGGCATCGGCTGGTACGGCAACTGTTTCGGGGTCCCCAACCTGGGCGGCGAGGTCGGCTTCGCGCCCGAGTACGCGGGCAATCCGCTGGTCAACGCGATGGCGGTGGGGCTCGTGAGCAAGCGCGGGATCTTCCGGGCGCGCGCCGAGGGCGTGGGCAACCCGGTCTTCTACGTGGGAGCCAAGACCGGCCGTGACGGTATCCACGGCGCCACCATGGCGTCATCCACCTTCGACGAGACCGCGGAGGAGCGGCGCCCGACCGTGCAGGTGGGCGACCCGTTCACCGAGAAGCTGCTGCTCGAGGCCTGCCTCGAGGCCATGGCCACCGGCGCCATCGTCGGCATCCAGGACATGGGGGCGGCGGGGCTCGCCTGCGCCTGCTCGGAGATGCCGGCGCGCGCGGGCATGGGCATGGAAATCGAGGCCTCCCGGGTGCCGCAGCGCGAGGCCGGCATGACGCCGTACGAGATCATGCTGTCGGAGTCGCAGGAGCGCATGCTCCTGGTGGCGGAGCGCGGCCGCGAGGCGGACGTCCGCCGTACGTTCGCCAAGTGGGAGCTGGACGCCGTCGAGATCGGCACCGTGACCGCCGACGGGCTCCTGCGCGTGCGCTTCCACGGGGCGGTCGTGGCCGAGGTGCCGGTGCGGGCCCTGGCCGACGAGGCCCCGGTGTACGAGAAGCCCACCGTCCGGCCCGGGTGGCAGGATGCCCTGGAGACCTTCGACCCGCTCACGCTGCCGGCGCCCCCCGACGCCTCCGACGCCCTGCTGACCCTCATGGCCTCGCCGGGCATCGCCTCCAAGGAATGGGTATACCGCCAGTACGACCAGCAGGTCGGGATCAACTCGCTGGTGCTGCCCGGATCCGACGCGGGCGTCCTGCGCATCAAGGGCACCCGCATCGCAGTCGCGGTCACCACCGACTGCAACGCGCGCTTCGTGTACCTCGATCCGCGCGCGGGCGCGGCGATGGCGGTGGCGGAGGCGGCGCGCAACCTGTCGGTCAGCGGGGCGCGGCCGCTCGGGCTCACGGATTGCCTGAACTTCGGCTCCCCGGAGCGGCCCGAGATCCTGTGGCAGTTCAAGGAGGCGGTGGCGGGGATCGGCCTGGCCTGCCGCGCGCTTGAAATCCCCGTGGTAGGCGGTAACGTGTCCTTCTACAATGAGACCCTCGGTCAGGCGGTTCTCCCCACGCCGGTCATCGGGATGGCGGGGATCCTCGACGAGGCCGAGGCGCGGTGCACCCAGTGGTTCGCCGAGCCGGGCGATCCGGTTGCCCTGCTCGGGCCGGACGCGGTGAGCCTGGGCGGCTCGGAGTGGCTGTGGGTACAGCACCGGACGGTGGCCGGGCGGCTCGCCCCGCTCGACCTGTCGGTGGAGCGCGCGGTGCAGGAGGCCTGTCGGGCGGCGATCGCGGCCCGGCTCCTGGGCTCGGCGCACGATTGCGCGGAGGGGGGGCTGGCGGTGGCGCTGGCCGAGGCCTGCGTGACCGGGCCGCGGCCGCGGGGAGCGGAGATCGACCTGGGATCGGGCGGCGGCCGGGTGGACCTGACCCTGTTCGGGGAGGGGCCGTCGCGGGTGGTCGTCTCGGTCAAGGCGGACCGGACACGGCACTTCGAGCAGTTGATGAGCGAGTTCCGGGTTCCGTGGCGCTTCATCGGGCAGGTCGGGGGCGACCGGCTCCGGATCCGCGCGGGTGAGGTGGGTCTCGTGGATCTGGATCTGGACCGCATCGCGAGCGCGTGGAGGGGCGGCTTTGAGCGACATCTCAGCTGAGACGACGGCTCTCGAGATGGACGACAAGTTCCACGACGAGTGTGGGCTGTTCGGCATCTGGAATCACGCCGAGGCAGCCAACGTCGTGTACCTCGGCCTCTACGCGCTCCAGCATCGCGGCCAGGAGTCCGCCGGCATCGCCTCCACCGACGGCGACCACTTCCAGGTCGAGAAGGCGATGGGCTGGGTCGCCGACGTGTTCAGCCGCGACCGCCTCCGGCGCCTTCCCGGCCACCGCGCCATCGGGCACGTGCGCTACTCGACCGCGGGGAGCTCCAACCTGCGCAATGCCCAGCCCATCACCGGCACCACCGCGCACGGGCCGGTGGCCATCGCCCACAACGGCAACCTCGTGAACGCCGAGGCGCTCCGGGAAGAGCTCGAGAAGGACGGCGCGGTCTTCCAGTCGTCGTCCGACACCGAGGTCATCCTCCACCTGCTGGCCCGGTCCGAGGGCGCGACCCTGGCCGAGCAGCTCGCCCGCGCGCTCACGCGGGTGCGCGGCGCCTACACCCTGCTGCTGCTGACGCCGCAGTCGGTCATCGGGGTGCGCGATCCCTCCGGCTTCCGGCCCCTGACCCTGGGCCGCCTCGACGACGCGTGGGTGCTCGCCTCGGAGACGTGCGCGCTCGATCTGATGGAAGCCAGGGCGGAGCGCGACGTCGAGCCGGGCGAGATCCTGGTGATCGACGAGCGCGGCCTCACCTCGCTCAAGCCCTTCCGCCCCGGCCGGCGGCTGCAGTGCGTGTTCGAGTACGTGTACTTCGCGCGGCCGGACTCGGTGCTGTGGGGCCGCAACGTGCACGCGGTGCGCAAGGCCCTCGGCCACCAGCTCGCCCGCGAGTTTCCGGTGGTGGCCGACCTGGTCATCGCGGTGCCGGATTCCGGGGTCGGGGCGGCGCTCGGCTACTCGGAGGAATCGGGACTGCCCTACGACGTGGGCCTCGTCCGCAACCACTACGTCGGCCGCACCTTCATCGAGCCGCAGCAGGGCATCCGCCACTTCGGGGTCAAGGTGAAGCTCAACCCGAACCGGGAGGTCCTGGACGGCAAGCGGGTCGTGGTCATCGACGACTCGATCGTGCGCGGCACCACCAGCCGCAAGATCGTCAGGATGATCCGGGCCGCCGGCGCGCGCGAGGTGCACGTGCGCATCTCCTCGCCGCCGATCCAGTGGCCCTGCTACTACGGCATCGACACGCCGACCCGGCGCGAGCTGATCGGGTCGAGCCACAAGGTGGAGGAGATCCAGCGCTATCTCGGAGCGGACTCGCTCGGCTACCTGTCGCTCGAGGGGATGCTCAAGGCCACCGGGTCCGATCCGGATCATTTCTGTCACGCGTGCTTCACGGGCCAGTACCAGGTCGGCTTCGAGTCCGAGGAACTGGCGCAGCTCAAGCTCTTCGACTCGTAAGGACCCATGGATCCCTTGACGTATCGGGCCGCCGGCGTGGATATCCGAGCCGGCGACGAGGTTGTGCGCCGGATCGCCCCCCTGGCCGCGTCCACGCACCGTCCGGAGGTGCTGGGCGGCCTCGGCTCCTTCGCCGCCTTCTGCCGCGTCCCCTTCGGCCTCCAGGACCCGGTGCTCGTCTCCTCCACCGACGGGGTCGGGACCAAGCTCAAGATCGCGGTGATGGCCGATCGCCACGACACCATCGGCCTCGACCTCGTGGCGATGGGCGTCAACGACGTGCTGGTGCACGGGGCCGAGCCGCTCTTCTTCCTCGACTACCTGGCCGTCCATCGGGTGGAGCCCGAGAGGATCGAGGCGATCGTGGCCGGCATCGCGGCGGGGTGCCGCCAGGCCGGCTGCGCCCTGGTGGGCGGCGAGACCGCCGAGATGGGGGCCCTCTACGCGCCGGGGGAGTACGACCTGGCCGGCTTCGCGGTGGGGGTGGCCGAGCGTTCCGCCCTCATCACGGGCGAACACGTCAGCGCGGGCGATCGGGTCCTCGGGCTCGCGTCCTCGGGCCTGCACAGCAACGGCTACACCCTGGCGCGCGAGGCGATCTTCGGCCGCATGGGCCTGAGCCTCGGCGACCCCATTCCGGGCGTCGGGCGGAGCGTGGGCGAGGAGCTGCTCGAGCCCACCCGCATCTACGTCAAGCCGGTGCTCGCGCTGATCCGGGAGCTGCGGGTGAAAGCGATGGCCCACATCACGGGCGGCGGTCTCACCGAGAACCTGCCGCGCGTCCTGCCCGCCCAGCGCCGCGCCCGTATCGATCCGCGGGCGTGGCCCCAGCCGCCGATCTTCGCCGCCATCCAGCGCGCCGCCGCAGTGGACGACGCCGAGATGCGGCGCACCTTCAACATGGGGATCGGCTTCGTGCTCGTGGTCGCGCCCGAGGACGCGGCCGCCGCCGCACGACGGCTCGAAGCGCTGGGCGAGCGGGTCTACCCGATCGGCGACATCGTGCCGGGCCCACCGGCCGTGGACTATGTCTGAGCCACTGCGCGTGGCCGTGCTCGCCTCGGGACGCGGCTCCAATCTCCGCGCGCTGGCCGAGGCCGCGGCGGCTGGCCGGGTCCCCGCCTCGGTGGTCGTGCTCGTGACGGACCGGGCGGGCGCGGGCGCGCTCGCGGTCGCGCGCGAGCTCGGGATCGAGGCGGTCGTGCTCGAGCCGGGCCAGCATCCCTCGCGCGAGGCGCACGAGAAAGCGGTGGTCGCGGCGCTGGAGGATCGGCGCGTCGGCCTGGTGTGCCTGGCCGGCTATATGCGGCTCGTGAGCTCCGCCTTCGTCGCGCACTTCGCGGGCCGGCTCCTCAATATCCACCCCTCGCTCCTCCCCGCCTTCCCGGGGCTGCACCCGCAGCGCCAGGCCCTCGAGCACGGCGTCCGGGTCTCCGGGGCCACCGTGCACTTCGTGGACGACGGGGTGGACACCGGCCCCATCGTGCTCCAGACGGTGGTGCCCGTGATGCCGGACGATACCGAAGCCACCCTCGCGGCCCGGATCCTCGCCGAGGAGCACCGGCTCTACCCGGAGGCGGTCCGGCTCTTCGCACTGGGGCGGCTCGAGATCCACGGCCGCCGCGTGTGGATCAGGGAGACCCCATGACTCGAGTACGACGTGCCCTCCTGAGCGTGCACGACAAGACCGGGGTGGTGGAGTTCGCCCGCGGGCTGGCCGGCCTCGGCGCCGAGATCCTGTCCACCGGCGGCACCGCGAAGCTCCTCCGCGAGTCGGGCATCCGGGTGGTGGACGTGGCCGAGGTCACCGGCTTTCCCGAGATGCTCGACGGTCGGGTGAAGACGCTGCACCCTGGGGTGCACGGCGGGATCCTGGCCCGCCGCGAGCTGCCCGAGCACCTGGCCGCGCTCGAGCGGCACGGCATCCGGCCGATCGACCTGGTCGCGGTGACGCTCTATCCCTTCGAGCAGACGGTGGCGCGGCCGGGCGTGTCGCTCGAGGACGCCATCGAGAACATCGACATCGGCGGCCCCAGCATGATCCGGGGCGCCGCCAAGAACCACGCGCACGTGGCCGTGATCACCGACCCGGGCCAGTACGGCCCGGTGCTCGAGGAGCTGCGGCGCGGCGACGGGGCGCTGTCCGACGCCACGCGCTTCCGGCTGGCCTTCGAGGCCTTCCGGCGCACCGCTCAGTACGACGCGGCGATCGCGGCCTACCTGCGCGAGCCGGGGGCGACGGGCCGCCCCGCGGCGGTGACGACGACCTTCCCGGAGCGCCTGCCGCTCGACGGCGCGCTCGCCCGGATCCTGCGCTACGGCGAGAACTCCCACCAGTCCGCCGCCTTCTACCGACCGGCCGCGGGCGCGGTGGGCCTGAGCGCGGCCACCCAGCTCCACGGCCCCGAGCTCTCGTACAATAACCTGCTCGACTGGTCGGCGGCGCTCGGACTGCTGCTCGAGTTCGACGATCCGGCCGCGGTGGTGATCAAGCACACGAACCCCTGCGGCGCGGCGCTGGGGCGGAGCGCGGGCGAGGCGGCTCGCCGGGCGAAGGCCTGCGATCCCGTCTCCATCTACGGCGGCATCGTCGGCGTGAACCGGACGGTGGACCTCGAGGTGGTGAAGGAGCTCTCCGGCATCCTGCTCGAGATCCTCTTCGCCCCCGCCTACGAGCCGGACGCGCTCGACGAGATCCGCCGGACGAAGAAGAAGTGCCGCGTCTTCCACCTCCCGTGCGCGCGGGCCGACTACCCGGCGCAGACCCTGGAGGTCCGGAGCGTCTGGGGCGGCGTGCTGCTCCAGGAGGCCGATCTCACCGATCTCGATCCGGGCGCGCTCGAGGTCGTCTCGAAGCGGCCGCCCACCGAGGCGGAGCTGCGCGGGCTGCGCTTCGCCTGGCGCGTGGCCAAGCACGCCAAGTCCAATGCGATCGTGCTCTCGACCGCCGATCAGGTCGTCGGGGTGGGCGCGGGGCAGATGAACCGGGTGGATTCCGCGCGGATCGCGGTCATGCGCGCGCGCGAGCTGGGGCTCGAGACCAGGGGCTCGGTCTGCGCCTCCGACGCGTTCTTCCCGTTCCGTGACGGCCTCGACGTGGTGGCCAAGGCGGGCGCCACCGCGGTGATCCATCCCGGCGGCTCGGTGCGCGACCGGGAGGTCCTGGCGGCCGCCGATGAGCACGGCATGGCCATGGTGGTGTGCGGGATTCGCCATTTCAAGCACTAGTCCTCCGCCGGAACGGGTCTTCACGCTGCGGGAGCTGACGCGGCTCCTGCGCCTGTCGCCCAAGCGACGCTCGCAGCTGCGGCGTCTCGGTCTGCTGCGCGACGATCCGGGCGGGTTGCGCTTCCGCGAGCTGGTCTCGGTGCGGGCGGCCGCGAACCTGCTGGAGAGCGGGGCGAGCGTGCGCCAGGTGCGCGCCGCGCTCGACGGCGCCCGCCGGCTCGCCCCCGACGTGCGGACGCCGCTGGCCGAGCTGCGCCTGGTGGTCCGCGACCGCCAGGTCGTGGTCGAGCAGGACCGGCTGCGGCTCGACCCGGGTACCGGTCAGACCCTGCTCGCCTTCGAGACCGGGGACCTCGAGCGGGAGACGCGGGAGACGCTGCTGACCGGCATGGTGCGGCCGCTCGTCCCGCCCGCCGACGCCGCCGAGATGTGGTTCCAGCGGGCGTCGGAGTGGGATGGCGATCCGGAGCGCTGGGAGTCCGCGGTGGACGCCTACGAGCGCGTGCTCGACATGGATCCGGGGTACGCGGCGGCCTGGAACAACCTGGGTCTCCTCCACCATCGGATGGGGCAGTACGAGCGGGCCGGGGAGTGCTACCGGGCCGCGCTCGAGGCCGACGACAGCTGCTGCCAGGCGTCGTTCAATCTGGGCTCGCTCCACGAGGACCTGGGCGATTTTCCGGTGGCGGTGACGTGGTACCGTCGCGCGCTCGAGATGGACCCCGACTATGCGGATGCCCACTTCAATCTCGCGGGCGTGCTGGCCAAGATGGGCCGGCCCGAGAGCGCGGCGGTGCACTGGCGCCGCTACCTCGAGCTGGACCTCGGCAGCCCCTGGGCCAAGATCGCGCGCGCGCACCTCGAGGAAGGCGCCGAGTCCGGGAGCGGCGACGCGGAGACCGACGAGTGAGCGACGTGCTCCTGGTGGGGGGCGGCGGACGCGAGCACGCGCTGGCCTGGAAGCTCGCGCAGAGCCCGCGTCTGGGCGGCATGGTGGCGGCGCCCGGTAATCCCGGCATCGCTGCGCATGCCCGGTGCGTCCCCGTCAAGGACACCGCGGTCGGTGAACTGGTCGACCTCGCGCGCGAGGAGCGGCCCGACCTGGTGGTGGTGGGGCCCGAGGTGCCGCTGGCGATGGGACTCGCCGACCGGATGCGCGCCGCCGGCTTCGCGGTGTTCGGGCCGAGCGCGGCGGCGGCCCGCCTCGAGAGCTCGAAGGCCTTCGCCAAGGATCTGATGGCCCGCCACGGCGTGCCCACCGCGCGCTTTCGCTCCTTCCAGGACGCGCCGGCGGCCCGGGGTTACTGCCGCGAGCTGGGCGCGCCCCTGGTGGTGAAGGCCGACGGGCTCGCGGCGGGCAAGGGCGTCGTCGTGTGCCGCTCGCTCGACGAGGCGGACCGGGCGCTCGCCCTCTGCCTCGAGGAGCGCGCCTTCGGCGCCTCGGGCCAAACCGTGGTCGTGGAGGAGTTCCTCGAGGGCGAGGAGGCCTCGTTCTTCGCGATCGCCGACGGCGCGGCGGTGCTGCCGTTCGGGGCGGCCCAGGACCACAAGACGGTCTTCGACGACGATCGGGGACCCAATACCGGCGGCATGGGCGCCTACTCGCCGGCGCCGGTCATGACCGGCGCGATGCAGGACCGCGTCATGGTCGAGATCGTACGCCCGGTGATCGGCGCGATGGCCAAGGAGGGCGCGTCGTACACCGGCGTGCTCTTCGCCGGCCTGATGATCACGCGCGAGGGGCCGAAGGTCATCGAGTTCAACTGCCGCTTCGGCGACCCGGAATGCCAGGCGATCATGCCGCGCCTCGACGGCGACCTGCTCGAGCTGCTCCTGGCCGCCGCCACCGGGCAGGGGCTGCCGCCGGGCCTGTCGTGGAGCCCGAGAGCGTCCGTCTGCGTGGTGATGACGTCCGCGGGCTATCCCGGCCGCTACCAGACCGGCCGGCCCATCACGGGGGTCGCCGCGGCCGCCGGGTTGCCGGGGATCAACGTCTTCCACGCGGGGACCGCGATGGTGGGGGATGCGCTGGTCACCGCGGGCGGCCGCGTGCTGGGCGTGCAGGCCTCGGGCGTGGACGTGGCCTCCGCCATCCGCGCGGCCTACGATGGCGTCGAGCGCATCCGCTTCGACGGGGCCCACTACCGGCGGGACATCGGCCATCACGCCCTGAGACGGATCGGGTGAGGACGCCGACGATCTCGACCCGCGTCGTCGCGGTGGATCCGGTCCAGCCCGATCGGTCGGTGGTGCGCGCTGCCGGCGCGCTGGTCGAGGCGGGCGGGCTCGTGGGGTTCCCCACCGAGAGCTTCTACGGTCTCGGCGCCGATGCCCTCGACCCCGCCGCGGTCGCGCGCGTCTTCGAGGTCAAGGGCCGGCCGGACGACAAGCCGCTCCTCGTGCTGGTGGACGGAATCGACATGGTGATGGAGCTGGCTGCCGAGATCCCCGCCGGCGCGCGCGCCCTGATGGCGCGGCACTGGCCGGGCGCGCTCACCCTGGTGCTCCGCGCCTCCGCGCGCGTGCCCGCCGGGCTCACCGGCGGCACCGGCACCGTCGGGGTGCGCCAGCCCGGGCACGCGGTGGCGGGCGCCCTCGTCGCCGCGGCCGCGCGGCCGATCACCGCGCCGAGCGCCAATCCGAGCGCGGCGCCGCCGCCGCGAACCGCCCAGGACGTGCGGCGCTACTTCGACGGGCGGATCGAGCTCATCCTGGACGGCGGGACGACCGCGGGCGGCCCGGGCTCCACCCTCGCCGACTGCACGGTCTGGCCTCCGCGCATCCTGCGTCAGGGGCCGGTGATCGTCGAGGCCGCGTGCGGATAACCGGGGTGATCCAGGCGGGCGGCCGGAGCACCCGCATGGGCGGCCGGCCCAAGGCCCTGCTGGAGCTGGGCGGCCGGCGCATCATCGACCGGGTCGCCCACGTCGTCCGGCAGGTCGCCGACGATCTGCTGATCGTGACCAACACGCCGGAGCTCTACGCCTCGCTCGGCCTGCCCATGGTGCCCGACGCCTTCCCCGACGGGGGCTCGCTCGGCGGCATCTACTCGGGCCTGCTGGCGGCGTCCGGCGACGCCGCCTTCACGGTGGCGTGCGACATGCCCTTCCTGATGCCGGAGGTGGCGCGCCTGGTCACGGAGCGGGCGGGGGCGGCGGACGTGGTGGTCCCCCGGGTCGGCGAGCAGTGGGAGACGCTCCACGCCTGCTACGGCAAGGCGTGCCTGGCGCCGATCGAGACGCGGCTGCGCGCGGGGCGGCTCCGGATCATCGGCTTCTACGACGAGGTCCGTGTCCTCGAGATCCCGGCGAGCGAGATCGCCCGCTACCGCGTCCCCGAAGTCGTCTTCATGAACGTCAACACTCCAGAAGAGCTCGAGGCCGCGCGCGTGCTCCTACCCGCCCTCGAACCCAACGCCGCATCGGCTGGGGCCTCGTGAGCTTCCTCGAACACGAGCACCCCACGGGCGGAGGGGGCGGTGGCCGCCGGGCGCCCCTGGGGGCGAGCCGTAGCGCCGCGCGAAGCGCAGCGACGGAGCGAGCAAGCCGCCACGGGTCGGCAGCCCTCGCGCCGCCCCCTTGGGGGATGGGGGGTCGCAGCTCGCTCCGTCCGAGCGAGCCGCGGCGTCGAGGCGAGCCCCCGGGGCGCCCGGCGGCCACCGCCCCCTCCGCCCGTGGGGTGCTCCCCTCGCGCGGAACTCGCGAGCGGGCGGGTTAGACGATGGACGCGCGCGTCGAGGGACTCGGGCTCGGCTCGATCCAGGAGATCAACGCGCTGCCGCGCGAGGTCGCGGAGGCGCTCTACGCGCGGCTGGTGCCCGAGGAGCTGCGCGACCGCTTCGGCATCGATCCGCTCACCCTCTGCGACAAGGCGGGCGCGCGCCTGGTGCGGGTGACCGCCCCCGCGGACCAGCCGTGGGCGCGCGTCGAGGTGCGCTCGAGCCCCGAAGACCGCGATCCGGCGCTGCTGGTGGACGTGGAGATGTCCCCGCTCTCGGTGCCGGAGCTGGCTTTCGTGCAGATCACCGACCCCAGCGGCGCCCGCTACGCGATCGACCGCGACCCGGACGGGCGCGACACGCTCTTCGGCACCTCGTGCCGCAACATCGAGGAGGAGCGCCGCGCCATGCGGAGCGGCCTCGCCCCCGGGCAGGTGCGGCGCGGCCTGCGCCTGCTCTCCCGCGTGCTCGACGCGATGGAGGGCTTCTGCGGGCTCATCGGCAAGGAGGTCTACCTCATCGAGCCCCTCTTCTACCACTCCGCGATCCTGTACGAGCGCCGGGGTTGCGGCTACCTGATGGGTCGCGACGTGATGGAGGCGATCGACGCCGGCTTCCGCGAGGGCGGCCCGCTGCTGAAGGCGCTCGACGCCTCCTCCGACTTCCGCGACCCGCAGGCCGGCCGCACCGTGCGGGGCCGGAGCTGGGCCATCCACGACGGCATCGGCGAGGGACTCTGGGCCGGCGGCGGCGTGGGCGGCGTGAAGATGTACAAGGCCGCCGGCCGGCGGGCGGGGATCAACACCTTCCCGGGCGCGATCTACTGAGCGGGACCACCGGGATATACTGTCCCGGTGAAGCGCCGGAAGCCGACCCACGCCCCCATTCACACGAAGGTCCGCAAGCCGATGCCCGCCAAGCCGCCGAAGGTGGAGATCCCCAAGACGGTCTACCGCCGCCGGCCCAAGCACCGGCGGGCCGCGGAGACCGATCGATGACGCCCGCCGCCGTCGTCCACTACCACGAGATCAGCCTCAAGCGGGGGAACCGGCCGCTCTTCCTCCGCCAGCTCCAGCAGAACCTGCTGCGCGCGATCAGCGACCTCGGGCCGGTGCACCTCGTCCAGCTCACCGGACGCATCGTGCTCGACCTCTCGCGCCACCCGGCGCCGGCGCGCCTGCCCGAGCGACTGGCGCGCGTCGCGGGGGTGGCGAACTTCGCCCTCGCGATCCGGACCGGCGTGTCGCGGGAGGCCCTGCAGGTCGCGGTGGAGCAGGCGATCGCGGACCGCGTCTTCGGCTCCTTCCGGATCACCGCCCGCCGCGCCTTCAAAACTTTCCCGATGACCTCGGTGGAGATGAACCGGGACCTGGGCGCCCACGTGCTGGCGCGGCGGCCCGGCGCGCGCGTGAGCCTCGAGCATCCCGAGCTGAACGTACGGGTCGAGGTGCTGCCCGACGAGGCGTTCGTCTACTGCGATCCCCAGCCGGGCCCGGGCGGGTTGCCGGTGGGAACGGGCGGGACGGTCGCCACCCTCCTCTCCGGCGGCATCGATTCCCCGGTCGCCGCGTGGCGCCTCATGAAGCGCGGCTGCCGCGTGGTCTTCGTGCACTTCCACAGCGCGCCGTACCTGCCGGACCTCTCGCGGGGCAAGGCCCGCGAGCTGGCGGCCCGGCTGACCCAGTGGCAGTACCACTCGCGCCTGTTCGTCGTACCGTTCGGCGAGATCCAGCGGGAGGTGGTGCTGGCCGTGCCGCCGCCCGCGCGGGTCGTGGTCTACCGCCGCCTGATGGTGCGCATCGCGGAGCGGCTGGCCCGCCACGCGGGGGCGGCGGCGCTGGTGACCGGGGAGAGCCTGGGGCAGGTGGCCTCGCAGACGCTCCACAACCTCACCCGCATCGACGAGGCGGCCTCGATGCCGATCCTCCGGCCGCTCATCGGGATGGACAAGCTCGAGATCACCGAGCAGGCGCACGCGCTCGGGACCTACGAGATCTCCATCGAGCCGGACGCGGACTGCTGCACGCTCTTCACCCCGCGGCATCCGGCCACCCGGATGGACGCCGAGCAGATCGCGACGCTGGAGGCGCGGCTCGACATGGACCGGCTCGTGACCCAGGGCGTGGAGGCGGCCTCACAGGAGCTCTTCGAGTTCCCCGCCGGGGCGGGCCCGTACCCACCGCGCGCCGCGACCCGCCGGCCCCTGCCGGAGCCCATGCCCGAGTGATCTCCAAGTGAGCCGGACCCTGACCTTTCTCGGGGGCGCCGGGGGCACCGTCACCGGCTCCAAGCACCTGCTCGAGAACGGAACCAGCCGCGTGCTGCTCGACTGCGGCCTCTTCCAGGGCCTGAAGGAGCTGCGCGCGCGCAACTGGTCGGCGCCGCCCGTGGACCCGCGGACGCTCGGCGCGGTGATCCTGAGCCACGCCCACATCGACCACTCGGGCTACCTGCCGCGGCTCTGCCGCGACGGGTTCACCGGGCCGGTCTACTGCACGCCGGGCACGCACGATCTCCTCAAGGTCATGCTGCCGGACGCGGCCCATCTCCAGGAGGAGGAAGCCGAGTTCGCCAACCGCCACCGCACCAGCCGGCACGACCCGGCGCTGCCGCTGTACACGACCGCGGACGCCGAGCGCGCGCTCGGCCGGGTGAAGCCGGTAGAGTTCGGCCGCCCGTTCACCCCGGCGCCCGGCGCCGAGGCGCGGTTCACGCGGTCCGGGCACATCCTGGGCGCGGGCCTCGTCACCTGCGACATCGGCGGTCGCCGCGTGGTCTTCTCGGGTGACCTCGGCCGCTACGACGTGCCGATCATGGTGGATCCGGAGCCGGTGGCGGAGGCGGACGTGCTGCTGGTGGAGTCCACCTACGGCAACCGCGTGCATCCGCCGGAGGATCCGGCCGAGCGGGTGATCGCGGCGGTGCGACGGGCGATCGACCGCAAGGGCTGGTTGCTGATCCCGGCCTTCGCGGTCGGACGGTCCCAGGAGATCCTCTACGACCTGCGCCGGCTGGAGGAGGCGCGTCGGATCCCGAGCCTGCCCGTCTACCTGGATAGCCCGATGGCGATCCAGGCGACCGTGATCTACGCTGGGCACCCCGAGGAACACGATGCCGAGCTGCGCCGGGCCGCGACCGGCGGCGCGCGCCCCTTCGCCCCGCGGCGCTTTCACCTCTCGCAAACCGTGGACGAGTCGAAGCGGCTCAACGAGCTGGCGGGGCCCGGCATCATCGTGGCGGGCAGCGGCATGGCCACCGGCGGGCGCATCCTCCATCACCTCAAGCGGCTCCTGCCCGATCCGAGTAACACGGTGCTCTTCGTCGGCTACCAGGCGGCGGGCACCCGCGGGCGCCTCCTGAAGGACGGAGCCCGCGAGATCCGGATGCTCGGGGTCACGGTGCCGGTCGCGGCGGAGATCATGGTGAGCGACGCCTACTCCGCCCACGCCGATCGCGAGGAGATCCTGCGCTGGCTCGGCGGCTTCAAGCGGCCGCCGGGGATCACCTACGTCGTCCACGGCGAGGCGGAGGCGGCGGCCGCGCTGCGGGACGCGATCGAGAGCCGCCTCGGCTGGCGTGCGGCCGTCGCCCAGGACGGCCAGCGCGTGACGCTCTGAGCGAGCATGGCCCGTCCTGGGCGTATCGCGCAGTCCGGGCCCTGGCCCGGCTCCTGGCCGCCGTGTTCTATCGCCGGGTGGACGTGATCGGTGCCGAGCGCATCCCGCGCTCGGGCCCGCTGATCGTGACCGCCAACCACCACAACGCGCTCATGGACGGGGTGTTGCTGCTGTCCGCGCTGCCCCGCCGTCTCGTCTCGGTGGCCAAGGCGCCGCTCTTCTCCAACCCGCTGATCGGGCCGTTCCTCCGGTTGATCGGCGCGCTGCCGGTCCATCGCCGGCAGGACGGTGACCGCGATCCCGGACGAAACGACCGGCTCTTCGCCGCCTCGACCGCCACGCTCCGCCGCGGACACGCGATCCTGATCTTCCCGGAGGGCGTGAGCCAGCCGGAGCCGACCCTGATGCCGCTCCGCACCGGCGCCGCGCGCATGCTGCTGGCCGCCGAGGCGGCCGCGGTCGGGCCGGTGACGCTCCTGCCGGTCGGGCTCATGTTCCACGAGCCGGGCACCTTCCGCACCGGCTGGGCGCTGATCGCGGTGGGCGAGCCCGTGGAGACCGCCGGCTACCTGGCGCTCGCGCGGAGCGAGCCGGAGGAGGCGGCGCGCCGCCTGACGGCCCGCCTGGGCGAGGCGCTACGGGGCCTGATCGCGCTGGTGGACGATCGTCAGACGCTCCGGCTGGTCGAGCACGCCGAGCGCCTCTGGCGCGACGAGCGGGACAGGGGAACGCCCCGGGACGCGGCCGCCCGCGCCGACTGGCGCGGCCGCGCCACGCGCGCCTACCGTTACCTGATCC
This sequence comes from Candidatus Limnocylindria bacterium, assembly GCA_035524955.1. Lineage (GTDB taxonomy): Bacteria > Methylomirabilota > Methylomirabilia > Rokubacteriales > CSP1-6 > CAMLFJ01. Next base: position 27,004 of record DATLFG010000107.1, read on the forward strand.
ACCACGATCCGATCGGGGTCGAGGCCCTCCGGAGCCTGATGGAGCGCTACGTCAAGGACGTGGAAGCCGCCTCCCTCGGCACCGCGGTCGGGTTCCGGGCGCCGGGCGCGCGCGTCGTGCTGCGGTACGCGGCGCGCCAGTTCGCGATGCTGCTGGGCGGGCTGCCGCTCGCCCTCTGGGGCCTGGCCAGCCACGCGGCGCCCTACTGGCTCACCTGGGCGGCGATGAAGCTCCTGCGCCCCGAGCCGGATGTGGAGGCCACCTACAAGCTCGTGGCGGGAGTCCTCATCTACCCGCTCGCGTGGATCGCCGAGGGCGCGCTGCTCTGGCGCTGGGGCGGTGGCGGGCCCCTCGCGCTGTTCGTCGCGCTGCTGATCCCCGGCGGCTTCTTCGCGCTCGCGTGGAGCGAGCGGCTGCGCCGGCTCTACCGTGAGAGCCGGGCGCTCCTCCGGCTCCTGCTGGACCGCGACATCGGACGGCACCTGAGCGCGCGCCGGCGGAGCATCCTGGACGAGATGGACCGGGCGGTGGCGCGCGTGCCCGAGCCGGTGCTCGCCGGCCGCGAGGAGCCACCCCGATGAACGTGCGGGCCATCGTGGCCTGGACGCTCTACGACTTCGCGAACTCCGCGTTCGCGGCGGTGATCTTCGCCACCATCTATGCCGCGTACTATGCCCTCGCGGTCGTCGGCAACGACGACGGGGCGGGGGATCTCTGGTGGGGGCTGGTGGTCTCGGTCTCGATGGGGTTGGTGGCGGTGACGTCGCCCTTCCTGGGCGGCGTGGCCGACCGCGCGGGTATCCGCAAACCTCTCTTCATCGGCTTCACCGCGCTGGCGGTGACCGCCACCGCGCTCATGACCACGGTGGGGCCCGGCATGGTCGTGTGGGGCTTCGTCCTGGGTGTGCTCGGCAACTTCGCCTACGAGAGCGCGCTCGTCTACTACAACGCCTACCTGCCGGACCTGGCCCCGGCGAGCCACCAGGGCCGCGTGTCGGGCTGGGGCTTCGCGGTCGGCTACGCGGGCTCGATCGCGGCGCTGCTGGCCGCCCTGCCCTTCGTCCGGGCGGAGCACTACGCGGGGGCCTTCCTCGCGACGGCCGCGATCTACGCGATCTTCTCGCTCCCCGCGTTCTTCATGCTGCCCGCGCCGCCGGGTGGGCGGGTGCCGGTGCTACGGGCCGCGCGCGAGGGGGGCGCGCAGGTGGTGGCCACCGCGCGCCGGATCCTGGCCCTGCCGGATCTGCGCCGCTTCCTGGGCGCCTACTTCATCTACGAGGACGGGGTCAATACCGTCATCGCCTTCTCGGGCATCTTCGCCGCGCAGACCCTCGGCTTCCCGATGGACCGGCTCATCGCGCTCTACATCGTGGTGCAGATCTCGGCCCTCCTCGGCGCGCTGGCCTGGGCGAGGCCGACCGACATCCTGGGGCCGCGCCGGGTGGTGATGATCACCCTCTGCCAGTGGGCGGCCATCGTGGTCGCCGCCTACTTCATCCAGACCCAGGGCCAGTTCTGGGTGCTCGCGGTGGTGGCCGGGACCGGGCTCGGGGCAGTCCAGGCCGCGAGCCGGGCGTTCCTCGCGCGCCTGGCTCCCCGGGGCATGGAGGCCGAGCTGTTCGGCTTCTACTCGCTCTGTGGCAAGAGCGCGGCGGTCATCGGGCCGCTCGTCTTCGGGACCATCTCCCATGCCGCCGGCGGCAACCAGCGGGCCGGCATCCTGGCCGTCGGCGCCTTCTTCGTCGTCGGGCTCGTGCTGCTCTCGCGCGTGCGGGCGGGCGGGAAAGCCCCACCGGTAGCGTCGTCTTGACACCCAACCCCGACGGAGCGTAAGGTTGGCGCGTGGTTTCCACCATCGCACTCGGAGCCGACCACGCGGGGTATGAGCTCAAGGAAGCCCTCAAGGGCTGGCTCATAAACCACGGCTTCCACGTGCTCGACCTCGGCACCCACTCCACGGAGTCGGTGGACTACCCCGACTACGCGGCGCTGGTAGGCGAATCCGTGGCCGACCACAAGGTGGAGCGCGGCCTCCTGGTCTGCGGCACCGGCATCGGCATGGCCATGGCGGCCAACAAGGTGCCGGGCGTCCGCGCCGCCCTCTGCGGCGATCTCTATACCGCGCGGATGAGCCGCGAGCACAACGATGCCAACGTGCTCGTGCTGGGTGGCCGGCTGATGGGCGCCGACATGGCTGCGGACATCCTCCACGCGTGGCTCGAGACCGATTTCGCGGGGGGGCGCCACGCGCGCCGGGTGGACAAGATCGCCGACATCGAGCGGCGGCATCCGGTGGGCCGGCGGTGAGCCGCCTCGAGCAGGTGGATCCCGAGATCGCCAAGGCCATCCGGGCCGAGACCGAGCGCCAGTCCCGCAACCTCGAGTTGATCGCGTCCGAGAACTTCGTCTCCGAGGCGGTGCTGGAGGCGGTGGGCTCGGTGCTGACCAACAAGTACGCCGAGGGCTACCCGGGCAAGCGCTACTACGGCGGCTGCGAGATCGTGGACATCGCCGAGAACCTGGCGATCTCCCGCGCCCGGGAGCTCTTCGGGGCGGAGCACGTGAACGTGCAGCCGCACTCGGGATCCCAGGCCAACATGGCGGTCTACTTCACCCTGCTCAAGCCGGGGGACACCGTGCTGGGCCCGAACCTGGCGCACGGCGGGCATCTCACCGCGGGCAGCCCGATGAACTTCTCGGGCCGGCTCTACAACATCGTTCCCTACGGCGTCACCCGAGACACCGAGCGGATCGACATGGACCAGGTGCGCGATCTCGCCCGCGCGCACCGGCCGAAGCTCATCATCGCGGGCGGCTCCGCGTTCCCGCGCGCCATCGAGTTCAAGCCCTTCCGCGAGATCGCCGACCTCGTCGACGCCAAGCTCATGGCCGACATCGCGCACCCCGCGGGCCTGGTGGCGGCGGGACTGCATCCTTCTCCGGTGCCGGTCGCCGACTTCGTCACCACCACCACGCACAAGACCCTGCGCGGGCCCCGGGGCGGCATGGTGATGTGCCGCGAGCCCTACGCGAAGGATCTCGACCGGACCGTGCTGCCCGGCATCCAGGGCGGGCCCCTGATGCACGTGATCGCGGCGAAGGCGGTGGCCTTCCGCGAGGCCCAGACCCCGGAGTGGCGGGCCTACCAGGCGCAGATCGTGAAGAACGCCAGGGCGTTCGCGGAGGCGATGCAGGCCCGCGGCTTCCGGCTCGTCTCGGGCGGCACCGACACCCACCTGCTCCTGGTGGACCTCACCTCCCGCAACGTCACCGGCCGCGACGCGCAGGAGATGCTCGACCGCGCCTGGATCACGGTCAACAAGAACGGCATTCCCTTCGACACCAGGGGCCCGATGATCACGAGCGGCATCCGCATCGGCACGCCCGCGGTGACCACCCGCGGCATGAAGGAGCCGGAGATGGCCCGGATCGCGGAGCTGATCGACCGCGTGCTCTCGCGTCCGGGAGACGGCGGGGTGGAAGCGACGGTGCGGAACCAGGTCCAGGAGCTGACCGCGCAGTTCCCGCTCTACCCGGAGCGACTCGCGTGAAGTGCCCGTTCTGCGGCCACACCGAGGACCGCGTGGTGGACTCGCGGGTGGGCCGGGACGGGGAGTTCATCCGCCGGCGCCGCGCGTGTCTCAAGTGCAACCGCCGCTACACCACCTACGAGTACATCGAGGACGTGCTGCCCCACGTGGTCAAGCGCGACGGCCGTCGCGAGCCCTTCGACCGCCAGAAGCTGCGCGGCTCGATCCTGAAATCCTGCGAGAAGCGCTCGGTGGGGGTGCAGGCGGTGGACGACGTGGTGGCCGACATCGAGGCCAAGCTGCACGACCGGGCCGAGAAGGAGATCACGAGCCTCGAGCTGGGCGAGATCGTGATGGAGCACCTCCAGAAACTGGACCAGGTGGCCTACGTGCGGTTCGCCTCGGTGTACCGCCAGTTCAAGGACATCTCCCAGTTCATGGACGAGGTCAAGCACCTCATCAAGGACGACAAGCCGGCGAAGGCCGCGCCCGCCAAGGCGCCGAAGGCTGCGGCGAAGAGATAGGCCCCTCAGCGTCGGGTGGTCAGCGCCACGCCGACGATCACCCCGGAGGCGCCGGTCCAGTGGTACCACCGGATCGGCTCGCCCACCATCAGCCAGGAGAGCCCCAGCACCAGGAACGGGATGAGGTTCGTGAACACGGCGGCCCGTCCCGGCCCCACCGTCCGCACCGCCTGGTAGAAGGCGATGTGCGCCGGCGTGCCGAGGAGCGCGCCGTAGAGCACGACCACCACCGCCACCCACGAGGCCCCCGCGAAGCTCAGCCAGGGCCGCTCCAGGAGCGCCAGCGGCAGCAGCAGGCCCGCCGCCACCACGTGGGCGCCCGCCAGCATCTGGAGCGGCGAGAACGCGGAGCGGTTGGCGCGGCTGTAGAGCGTGTAGGTCACCCAGAGCATCTGGGAGACCAGGATGATCACGTCGCCCCGGTTGGCCGACAGCGTGAGCAAGACCTCGAACGACCCCCGCGCGATGGTGAGCACCACCGCGACCATCGTGAGCGCGATCCCGACGAGGTTGACGCTCGACAGGCGCTCGCGCAGCATCGCGGAGGCCGCGAGCGCTACGACCACCGGCGCCGCCGCGCCGAGGATCCCCGCGTTGGCGGGGGTCGTGAACATCATGCCGGTGTACCAGAGCGTCGAGTTGCCCACGAACCCGGTGACCGCGAGCACGATGACCGCGGTCAGGTCGCGCCGGCCGAGCGGCGGCAGCGGCCCCTCGAGCACGCGAGAGGCGAGCACGAGCAGGGGCGCCGCGATCAGCGCGCGCAGGGCCGCGAGGGTGAGCGGGCCGAGCTCCGCGAGGCCGAGCTTGGCGAGCGGGAAGTTACCGGCCCAGACGAGGGCCACCACGAGCAGGAGGAGGTAGGCGTCACGATGTGTCACGCGAGATGGAACGGCCCTGCCGGGATGGGGCCGACAGGGCCGAGCGCCACGAACGGCGCTTTACTTCTTCTTTTTCTTCTTCGCGGCCTTCTTCTTCGCCATCCTGTCACCCCCCTCCCGATCCCCGCGCGTCCGGCGGTCGATCTGTCCGGACTCTAGGGGAAGGGTCCAGAGGGTGTCAAGGACAAAATACCGAATAGAGGGGTCATGACGCGCTGCCGCCCCCACATCTTGGGGACGGGCCGGCTAGATCCTCTCGTGCGCCGAGGACGGCCTGCGATGCTCGCGACGCTTCACGTACTCCTGATTGAGCGGCACACCCTTCTTGCAGAGCGGGCAGGTCTCGGTGGTGTAGGTGGGGAAATCACGGCTCACCAGGCTGAAGATCTCCTTGCCGTCGACCGCCGACTTCTTCGTGCGCCGCCACAGGGCGCCGATGCCGATCACCTGGCCGCCCAGCTCCTCCACGAGCTGGGAGAGCAGCCGCACGGTGGTGCCCGAGCTCACCAGATCTTCCACGATGAGCACCTTGGTCCCGGCGCGGATGAAGCGCTGGAACTCGACGGGCAGGCTGACGCGCCGCTTGCCCGCGCTGATCCCCTTGGTGCCGTAGGCCAGGGTCGGCCGCGAGGGATGGGCCCGCGCCACGCAGTGCGACAGGATCAGGGCGCCGGGCCCGGTGGAGAGCACGACGTCGATGGGCCACTGCGCGAAGTGCTTGGCGATGACCGCCCCGAGCCCCTCCGTGAAGGACGCCTCGGTGGTGACCAGGGTCTTCTCGATGTACTCGCTGGTGTGGTGCCCCGACGGCAGGAGCACGTGGTCGTTGGCGTGGTAGGCGCCGGTGCGCTTGAGGATCTCGAGGTGGATCTTCTCCCGTACCTCGGCGTCCATCTGGCTGTTGGTTTGTCGCGGCGGCGGGGCCATCAGTCGCTCCAGGATGACGGCCGGGGCGCGGCGTGTCAACTCGAAAGTGGGCGTGCTAGACTGCCGCGCATGAGGCTGCTGGCGCTCGAAACCGCCACGCGCGCGGGCGGAGCCGCACTACTCGATGACGGGCGCCTCGTCGGCGAGAGCCGGCTCAACATCGCCCTCACGCACTCCGAGCGGCTCATGGGCGTCGTGGACCGCCTGCTGCAGGACTGCGGCTGGGACGTGGCGAGCCTGGAGGCGCTCGCGGTGTCCATCGGGCCGGGCTCGTTCACCGGCCTCCGCGTGGGGGCGGCCACCGCCAAGGGGCTGGCCCTGGCGCTGGAGCTCGAGGTGGCGCCGGTACCCACGCTCGACGCGCTCGCCGCGACGCTGCCCTTCGCGGACGCGCCGGTGTGCCCGCTGCTCTCCGCGCGCCGCGACGAGGTCTACTGCTCGCTCTATCGCTGGACCGGCCGGGCCATGGAGCGGCAGTGGGACTACCGGGCGCTATCGCCCGAGGCCGCGGCGGCGCGCCTCGAGGCCCCCGTGATCGTACTGGGCGACGGGGTCGAGGCGTGCCGGCCGTATCTTGGCCGCCTCGGCCCCGGGCTTCGGGAAGCGGACCCGGTCCATTCATTGCCGTCGCCCGCGGTGGTGGGCGCGCTGGGACAGGCGATCCTCGCCGCGGGCCGCGGCATCCCGGCCGAGGAGCTGGTCCCGCTCTACCTGCGGCCCTCCGAGGCCGAACTGAAGGCCCGCCATGCGTGAGGCGCCGGCCGCGGACGTGACGCTCGAGCCGATGACGCTCGAGGACCTGGACGACGTGCTGGTCATCGAGCGCGCATCCTTCCAGACCCCGTGGTCGCGCGGCGCCTTCCGCTACGAGCTGACCCAGAACCGCGTCGCGAAGTGCTCGGTGGCCCGCTGGCAGAGCCGGCTCGTCGGCTACCTCTGCCTCTGGGAGATCGGCCACGAGATCCACGTGACCAACCTGGCCACCCATCCCGACGTGCGGCGCCACGGCGTGGCCCGCGCGCTGCTCGGCGCGGTCCTCGGCGACGCGCGGGAGCGCGCGGTGACCCTGGCCTTCCTCGAGGTGCGCCCCACCAACACGGAAGCGCTCGGTCTCTACGAGCGCTTCGGCTTCCGGATCATCGGCCGGCGCAAGGGCTACTACTTCGACACCGGCGAGGACGCCCTGGTGATGGAGGCCCGCCTGAACGGGGAGCCGTCCGAGTCCGTCGCCCCCCGGCGGCCGGGCGCCTGAGCGCTTCGCGGCCCGTGACCGACCTCGTCCGCCGGATGCTCGACGGCGACCGTTTGGCGCTCGCGCGTCTCATCACCCGGATCGAGAACCGGATGCCGGACGTGCCGGAGATCATGCGGGCGATCCACGACCGCACCGGCCGCGCCTACGTGCTCGGCATCACCGGGCCGCCCGGCGCCGGGAAGTCCACGGTGGTGGACCGGGTGACGAGCCTGCTGCGCGCGGAGCCGGCGGCGGTCGGCGTGATCGCGGTGGACCCGTCGAGCCCCTTCACGGGCGGTGCGGTGCTCGGCGACCGCATCCGCATGCAGGCCCACACGCTCGATCCCGACGTGTTCATCCGCAGCATGGCCACGCGAGGCAGCCTGGGCGGCCTGGCCCGGGCCACCGGCGACGTGATCAAGCTGATGGACGCCTTCGGCTTCCCCTGGATCATCATCGAGACCGTCGGAGTCGGCCAGACCGAGCTCGACATCATCCGGCAGGCCGACACCACCGTGGTGGCGCTGGTGCCGGAGTCGGGCGATTCGATCCAGGCGATGAAGGCCGGGCTCATGGAGGTGGCCGACATCTTCGTGGTCAACAAGGCCGACCGCGACGGCGCCCACGCCCTCATGGCCGAGCTGCGCTTCAGTGTGCATCTGCACTACACGAGCGGGGCCGGACCTCGGGACGCGGACTGGGAGGTCCCGGTGCTGGCCGTCCAGGCCGTCCACGACGTGGGGATGGACGCGCTGCTCGAACAGGTGCGGAAGCACCGGAGCGCGCTGGAGCAGGCGGGCGCGCTCGAGAAGCGGCGCCAGGCGCGCCGGCGCGCGGAGCTGGAGGCGCTGCTGGTCGAGGAGCTCACCGCGCAGATCACCGCGCGGGTGCAGGCCGACCCCGCGCTCGCGCGCACCCTCGACGCGGTGGCCACGGGCGCGCTCGATGCCTACTCGGCGGTCGCCCGAATCCTCACGCAGACCGTCAAGCAACCTTGACACCCCTGCGAGCCCGCCCCACTATGCTGACCATGAGGCGCCCCTGATGCTGCCTTCGCACACCTGGTACGGTCTCGTGCCCGGCTGGCTGATCTTCTACGCGATGATCGTGGTGGCCATCGCGCTCTTCTCGCACCGGGCCCTGTTCCTCCTGCGCCTCATGCTCCGGGGCAAGCCGATGTCGCGCTGGGACCGGATCCCGGCGCGCATCGGCCGGGTGATCGTGTACGTCTTCGCCCAGGTCCGGCTGCTCGCCAACGACTTCTGGCCGGGGCTGATGCACGCAACCATCTTCTGGGGCTTCGTGGTCCTCACTCTGGGTACCCTCGAGTTCTTCGGCCGCGGCGTCACCGAGTCGTTCTCCCTGCCGCTCATGTCCGACACCCCCGGATACCTGGTTCTCCAGGATCTGTTCAGCACCCTCGTGATCGTCGCGGTGGGCTACGCGCTCTTCCGCCGGCTCGTGACCCGGCCGAAGCGGCTCAACTTCTCGACCGAGGCGCTGGTGATCCTGCTCCTGATCCTGGGCCTCATGGTGACGGACCTGGTGGCGGACGGCGCCCAGATGCGGCTCGCCCCCGAGCCCCACAACCACTGGCAGTTCGCGGGGGGCGTCATCGCGGGCTGGCTGGCCGGCCTCTCGCCGACCGCGGTCCCGGTGGTCTTCCACCTGTCCTGGTGGGCGCACGGAGCCCTGCTCCTGGGCTTCCTGGTGCTGCTGCCCTACTCCAAGCACCTGCACATCCTCGTCTCGCCGCTCAACGTCTTCTTCTCGCCGCTCGAGCCGAAGGGCGAGTACCGCAGCATGGATCTCGAGAGCTCGGAGACCTTCGGGGTCGGCAGCCTGACCGACCTGGCCTGGAAGGATCTCTTCGACACCTACAACTGCACCGAGTGCGGCCGCTGCACCTCGCGCTGCCCGGCCCACATGAGCGGCAAGGAGCTCGACCCGAAGTGGCTGATCCTGCACCTGCGGGAGCGCCTCTTCGAGGAAGCGCCGGCGCTGCTGGGCCAGCCGGCCGCGAAGGCCCCGGCGAAGGCCCTGGTCGGCGATGTCATCCACGACAACGTGCTCTGGGCCTGCACCACCTGCCGCTGGTGCGTGGACGCCTGCCCGGTCTTCATCGAGCACGTGCCGAAGATCGTGGACATGCGCCGCTGGCTGGTGCTCACCGAGTCGCGCTTCCCGGCCGAGCTGCAGCCCGCGTTCCGCAACCTCGAGACCAACGGCAACCCCTGGCAGATGTCGTGGCAGACCCGCGCGGACTGGGCGCACGACCTGGGCGTGCGGCAGATGGCGGAGGTCCAGGAGGCCGAGTATCTCTACTGGGTCGGCTGCTACGGCTCCTTCGACGAGCGCAACCGGAAGGTGGCGCGCGCGCTGGTGCGGGTGCTGCAGGCCGCGGGCGTGGACTTCGCGATCCTGGGCAACGAGGAGAAGTGCACCGGTGAGCCGGCCCGGCGCCTCGGCCACGAATACCTCTACCAGACGCTGGCCCAGGGCAATATCGAGACGCTCAAGCAGTACCGCTTCCAGACCATCGTCACCGCGTGCCCGCACTGCTTCAACACGATCCGCAACGAATACCCGCAGTTCGACGGCCACTTCCGGGTGATCCACCACACCCAGCTCCTGGACGACCTCATCCGCTCCGGGCGCCTGCAACCCGCGACGCGCGACGGCGAGCGCATCACCTACCACGACGCGTGCAACCTCGGCCGCTACAACGACATCTACGACGAGCCGCGGCGGGTGCTCGCCGGGGTCACGCGCGGCGAGCTGGTCGAGATGAAGCTCAACCGCTCGAAGGGCTTCTGCTGCGGCGGCGGGGGCGGGCGCGCGTGGGTGGAGGAGAACGAGGGGCGCCGGGTGAACCAGCTCCGGGTGGAGCAGGCGATGGAGGTCAAGCCCGACATCCTGGCTTCCGCCTGCCCGTTCTGCCTGACCATGTTCGAGGACGGGGTGAAGGCGAAGGAGGTCGGCGACCGGATCAAGACGCGCGACATCGCCGAGCTGCTCGCCGAGCGCCTGGAGTAGCCCGGGGCCGTGAAGGAGCTGCTGCTCGCCCTGCCGCGGCTCTGCCGCATGCTGGTCTCGCTGGCGGCCGACCGTGACGTGCCCACCGCCGCCAAGGTGATGCTCGCCGCGCTGGCCGTCTACCTGGCGAGCCCGATCGACCTCGTGCCCGACTTCATCCCGTGGCTCGGCTATCTCGACGACGTGATCCTGGCCGCCGTGGTGGTGGACGGCGTGATCAGCTTCGTCGACAGATCCCTGCTGCTCCGCTACTGGCCGGGCACGCCGGCCTCGCTCGAGCGCGTGGCCGCGGTGGCGCGGCGGCTGGCCCGCTGGGTCCCCACCCGCCTCAAGGCGCGCATCTTCGGCGGCCCCCACGTACTCCCGTCATCGAAGGGGCCTGGACCGGATCGCTCTTCGTCCCACTCCCCTCCGGGGGCAGGGCAGGGGCGAGGGATGGTGTGATAGAGTCTCGGGGCACAAGAGCCCAATCGCCCGCTCTCCTGGGGAGGATCCATCCATGACCAAGATGGTTGCCATGGCCCTCGGCCTCGTCCTCGCTCTCGCCCCGCTGGTCCCGGCGGGCGCTCAATGGAAGCCCGAGATCAAGTTCCTGAAGATCGGCGTCTCGAGCGCCGGCGGGGACTGGTTCCGGGCGGGCGCGAAGTTCTCCACGATGATCCCGGCCGCCCTGCCGGAGATCGCGTCCAGCACCGTCATCGGTGGCGGCGTGGTCAACGTCACCCGGATTGGCAAGGGGGAGGCCCAGATGGCCTTCGCCCTCACGCCCTATCCCGAGCAGGGCTACAAGGGCGAGAGCCGACACTACCCGACCCCGTTCAAGAACGTGCGGCTGATCGCGAGCAACCTCGGGAGGACCGTGGTCGTCGCGCTGGTGGTCCTCAAGGATAGCCCGATCAAGAGCATCCAGGATATCAAGGGCAAGCGGATCGTCCCGGGTGACCGGGGCTGGGGCACGACGGAGCTGGTCGAGGCTCTCATGGCGGGCGCCGGCTTGCCCCCCGACAAGTTCAAGGCCGACGGGGGGACGATCAGTTACACGTCCATTACCGACCGGTCCAAGGCGCTGCAGGACAAGAACGTGGACGCGATCTTCGTCCCCGGTCAGGTGAACTACCCCGACCTGATGGCGGTGCAGCAGGCCCAGGGGATCCGCGTGATCGGATTCCCCGACGATCTCGTCGACCGCACGATGGCCACGATGCCCGGGCTCGTCAAGAGCAAGGTGCCCAAGGGCCTCTACGGGGTGGTGGACCAGGAGCTGTCCTCGCCGGGGTTCCTGCAGCAGCTCATCGTCGACGCGGGGCTGTCGGACGAGCTGGTCTACCGCATCACGAAGCTCTGGTGGGAGAAGATCAAGGACATCCACGAGATCGCCCCGGGCCTCGACCAGGCCAACGTGAAGATGGCGATGGAGCACGCCACCATTCCCTTCCACCCCGGCGCGCTGCGCTACTACAAGGAGGTCGGCGTCGCGAGGTAGCCGGTGGCGGTGACCGTCACCGACCCCGAGATCGTCAGCGGGCCGTCGGCGGTCGATTGGCTCCTCGATCGCCGCCGCGGCGCGCAGACGGCGCTCGCCGCCGCCATCGTGGTGCTGTCGATGGCGATGTGCGTCTTCCACTTCTACTCGACCTACTACGGCCAGGCCGAGGTGCACACGCACCGCTCCACCCACCTGGCCTTCATGCTCATCCTGGCCTTCCTCTTCTTCCCGTTCGGCCGGACGCACTGGAGCGACCCGCTCGGCTGGCCGTTCCTGGTCGACGCCGGCTTCCTCGCCATCGCGCTCGGCGCGCAGGTCTACACGCTGGTGAGCCTCGACCGCTTCGTCGACCCCGGCTACTCGGTGACGACCACCGACGTGGTGGTCGGGACGCTGCTCATCGCCGCGGTGCTGGAGGCGACCCGGCGCACGGTCGGCCTGGGGCTCACCCTCACCGCGATCTTCTTCCTCCTGCAGACGTGGCAGGCCGACAAGTTCGTGTGGCTCCTCTACGGCCCGCCCAACTCGTGGACCTCGATGGTCGAGAGCTTCTTCGGCAAGGAGGAGGGCCTCTACGGCATCCCGGTGGGGATCATGAGCGGGGTGCTCATCCTCTTCATCATCTTCGCCGCCTTCCTGTCCATGACCGGGATCGGCGACTTCTTCGTGCGGCTGGCCACCGCGCTCGCCGGCCGGATGACCGGCGGCCCCGCCAAGGTCTCGGTCGTTTCGAGCGCACTGCTCGGCACCATCTCGGGCAGCGGAGTGGCCAACGTGATGATGGATGGGGTCTTCACGATCCCCATGATGAAGCGCATCGGCTATACTGCCACCTTCGCGGCCGCGGTTGAGGCGGTCGCCTCGATCGGCGGCCAGATCATGCCGCCCATCATGGCCGCCGCCGCCTTCATCATGTCCGACTTCGTCGGGGTCCCGTTCCGGCAGGTGGCCGTGGCCGCCACGATCCCCGCGATCCTCTACTTCCTCTGTGTCTTCATCACGGTGCACTTCGAGGCCAGGCGCCTCGGGCTCCGCCGGGTGCCGCCCGAGGAGATGCCCGATCTCCGAAAGACTGTGCGCGGGGACGGCTATCTCCTGCTGCCCCTAGTCGCGCTCATCTGGTTCCTCTACCAGGGCTTCAGCGAGGAGATGTCCGCGCTGATGGCGGTCGGCGCGACCTTCCTCGTCAGCTTCGTACGGCCGCGCTCGGCCCTCGGCCCGGTGCGGCTGCTCAAGGCCTTCGAGAGCGGCGCCCGGACCGGCGTGACGGTGGCGATGGCGGTGGCGGCGGCCGGGCTGATCATCGGCTGCCTGTTCCTGTCGGGCATCGGCATGAAGTTCTCCTACATGTTGATGACGCTCTCCGGGGGGCAGCTGTGGCTGGCGCTGATCTACACCACGGTCGCCGCCATCCTCCTGGGCCTCTCCCTGCCGACCACCGCCGTCTACCTGACCCTGGCGATCATCGTGGCGCCGGGCCTCGTGCAGATGGGCGTGCCCAAGATGGCCGCCCACATGTTCATCTTCTACATGGGGGTGACGTCGGATCTCACGCCGCCGACCTGCCTGTCACCGTTCGCGGCGGCCGCCATCGCCGGGTCGCCACCCATGGCCACCGCCTGGCAGGCGATGCGCCTGGGAGCCGTCCTCTTCATCGTCCCGTTCATGTTCGTGTACTCGCCCGAGCTCCTGATGATCGGCTCGTGGCCGGACATCCTGTTCGTCTTCGCCCGGGCCGCCGTCGGCGTCCTCTGCCTGGCCGCCGGGCTCCAGGGATGGCTGCGCCGTCGGGCCACCGCGCTCGAACGGGGGCTGCTCATCACGGCCGGCATGCTGCTCGTGGTGCCGAACCTCATGGCCGACGCGGGCGGACTGATTCTCCTGGCTCTCGTCTGGATCCTGCAGTCGCTGCGCGCCCCGGAGATCGCCCCTGCGCCCGCTGCTTCGCTGGACTAGCCTGGTCGGCAGCGCGGCGCTGCTGGCCGTCCTCGGAGGGGCCGGCATGCACCAGCGGAACTTCCCCCTGTTCCTGACGGCGGTGCTCGCGGTGTGTGTGCTCACCGTCGTCGTCTACGTCGCCACCGCCAGCTCCAGAGACTAGCCCGCACCTCCTTCCCCCTCTCCCCTCAGGGGAGTCGCCTTCGACCTCGCGCCGGTTGATCAAGCGCGGGGAGCACTCAGGGCCAGCGGGCGTTCTGGTTCCATCGGAGTAGTCTTATCATGGGCGGCGCTGCGCGCAACCAGCGCGTGTAGCGGGCAGGCGACGAGCAGGAGCAGCAACCCGCCGATCATCATGGCGGCCGTGCGGATCATGGCGCGCTCTCCCTCCGTGGGGCTCCTCTCATCGCCGTGCCTCCGTCCCGAACCCAATTGGAATAAGAGCAAGAGGCAGGCAGGCGGAAAAGGTCAGAAAGTAGGGTGGTTAGAATCGTGGGATAGCCGGCGTACTTCTGAAGCTTGTCACGCGGGGTGCCGAACCATGATTACTCGGAGAGGTGGAACGCAAGCGGCGGGGCAGGTCCTTCGCCATCCGGGCCTCACTGTCTACGAAGAGTTGACACCCCGGACGTCGCGCCGGCAATGAGCTGCATGCCTCATTTATCTGAGGCACGAGGCTCGCGGCCAGGCTTCGCTGGTCGGCCGCCGCACCGCGCAGACCCGATCGGATGGGCGTTCACCAGGGGTGGGGCGAGCGCCTGGACCGCCTCGCGGCGCACGTCACGATACCCCGGGGGCCTGTCGATCCCGCTCTCGGTCGTTCGACTTACTCGTGGAGCCCGGGCCCGGGGCGGCCTAGGCCGGCCGAGAGCAGTCCGAGGGCGGGCAGGTATGTATGATGCCCGCCCTTCCATCGACTCGCCGGGCGATGGGGCTTGGGGGCCGTGGGCATCGAGCACTGGAGCCTCGAGGGTGTTGGCGCCTGCGAGGCCGAGACCACACACGACAAGGAGAGGAAGGGATGATGAACGCGGAGCCGCAGAAGGAGCACAGGTGGCTGCAGAAGCTCGTCGGCGAGTGGACGTATGAGTCCGAGGCGGTGATGGAGCCGGGCAAGCCGCCCGAGAAGTGCGGCGGGACCGAGAGCGTGCGATCGCTCGGCGGACTCTGGATCCTGGCCGAGGGCCAGGGCGAGATGCCGGGCGGAACCCCGGCCACGATGCTCATGACGCTCGGGTATGACCCGCAGAAGAAGCGGTTCCTGGGCACGTGGGTCGGCTCGATGATGACGCACCTCTGGGTCTACGACGGCGTCCTCGACGCGGCGGAGCGGGTACTGGCGCTCGAGTCGGACGGCCCGTCCATGGCCGGCGACGGCAGGCTGGCCCGGTACCGCGACGCCATCGAGCTGAAGAGCGACGACCACCGGGTGCTGACCTCGAGCGTGCTGGGCGACAACGGCGAGTGGCAGCAGTTCATGGCGGCGGCGTATCGGCGAAGGAAGTAGCGGCCCCCCGGGGCCCGAGATCGCTCGTCGATTCGCGGGCCATCGCGGGTCGCCCGAGAGATTGTGTTGACTGACTAGGTCGGTCATGTATAATCCGAGGCATGCCACGCCGGATTCCCGACTCGCGCTTCCAGGACCTCGTCGACACCGCGACGGCTGTCTTCATTGCCCAGGGCTATCGGCGCACCCAGATGGGCGACATCGCCGCCGCGATGGGCCTGGCGAAGGGCACGGTCTATCTCTACGTGGAGAGCAAGGAGGCCCTCTTCGACATCGTGCTCCGCTCGGCCGACGCGCCTCGCCCGCTCGCACCACCGCCACGTCTGCCGGTCCGCACGCCCGCCCGCGGCCAGACTCTCCGGTGGGTCACGCGGCGGCTCGCGGAGCAGCCCGCGAGCCCGACGCTCCTGGCCGCCCTGCGTCGCCCCGGCGGGGCCCGGGATGCGACCGAGCTGACCCGGATCCTGGGCGAGCTCTACGAGGCCATGGCGCGGAACAGGGCCGGCATCAAGCTCGTAGACCGCTGCGCGGTCGAGTATCCGGCGCTCGCGAAGATCTGGTTCGCGCGGGGGCGCGAGGCGCTGTTGGTCCAGCTCACCCGGTACCTCGAGCGGGGCATCCGTGCGGGGCGGCTACGCCCGGTCCCGGACCCGATCGTGGCCGCTCGACTCATCATCGAGACCCTGGTGTTCTGGGCCGTTCACCGCCACTGGGATCCGTCCCCGCCGCCGTTCGATCCGCGCGTCGCGCAGGACACCGTGGTGCAGATGCTGGTCGGAGCCCTGGGCCGAGAGGTGGATGCATGAGCGGAGAGCTGGTCCCGCATCCCGGAGGCGGCTGATGGGTCTCTACCGCACGTATCTGTTGCCGACGCTCACCGAGCTCGCCATGCGGAACCGGAGGCTCCGCCCCGAGCGGGAGCGCTGGGTCTCGCTGGCCAGAGGCGCGGTTCTCGAGGTCGGGGTGGGCTCCGGACTCAATCTCCCGATCTACGGCCGGGAGGTGCGGAAGCTCTACGCGCTGGACCCCTCGGAGGAGCTCCTCCGGATGGCCCGCTCGCGGGCGGCGCGTGCGGCCGTCTCGGTGGAGTTCCTGTGCCGGCCGGCCGCGGCCATCCCGCTCGCGGACGGGTCCGTGGACGACGTCGTCACGACCTGGACGCTCTGCACGATCCCGGATCCGGTGGCGGCGCTCCAGGAGATGCGTCGCGTGCTGCGGCCAGCGGGCCGGCTGATCTTCGTCGAGCATGGGCGCTCGCCGGATCCGGCCGTCGTCCGATGGCAGGATCGGCTCACGCCGCTCTGGCGGCGGGTGGCGGGTGGCTGCCACTTGAATCGACCGATCGATCTGCTGCTGCGATCGGGGGGGTTCGAAGCCCTGGCGATGGACCGGGGCTACGTCGCGGGACCCCGGGTGGGCTCGTACCTCTATCGCGGCATCGCCCGGGCGGCCGGCGGGCAAGTCTCGAATACCGATACGTCGGCCGAGAAAGGAAGCACGCATGCCGGATGATCACAAGGTCGGATGGGCGAGCGGGCTGTCGGGGGCTTCTGCCTTCCTCTGGGTTCTCTGACCGGCGACGCTCCTGACTGCCGCGCTCTCAGTGCTGGGCGTGGCGAGTGGGGCGCTCGCCGCCAGGGTGGCGGAGCTGCAGATCGTCCTGATTCCCGTCTCGATCGCCGCGCTCGCCCTCGGGCACTACTTGGCGTACCGTCGAGGCCCCGGGGGGCGCCGGCAGCGCGTCACGCTCTGGGTCGCCACGCCGGCCTCGGTCGCGCTGTGGGTCGTGCCCTGGATGCTCCGGTGAGAGCGGAAACCGGGCCGGATCGCGGTGCGTCGGCGCCTCGATCATGCCGCGCCGGCCCCGTGCCCGTGTCCGAGCAACAGCGCCTCGATCCGCGCGGCCACCGCGTCGGCGCGGGCGGACACCTCCTCGAGGCTCAGGCTGCCCACCGGATGCGGAATGACGGCGTGCGGATAGCCGGGCATTCCCGCCATCTGGGCGATGCCGAGCGCGGTGGGGATGAACGGCTCCGTGACGATGACCGCCGCCGGGATGCCGCGCTTCTCGAAGAAGATGGCGTCGAGCACACTGCCCGACGAGCACGATCCTCAATCGCCGATCGCGGTCACCACGGCCGCGCAGCGCTCGAGGAGTGGCTGCGCCTCCGCCTCGGTGACGGGAACGCTCGCGTTCGTCTTGGCCACCCGCACCACCTCGACGATGGCGTGGCGCTCACCCAGGATCAGGGCGATGCGCTCGAGGAGCGGCATGCCGTTGGACTTGCCGTTCGCGAGGAGCCCGATGCGGGCCCCGGCGAGGCGCGCTGGCCGGGGAGCGAGCGGCGCCGTCCCGATGGTCTTCACCGCGCGCAGGGTCGGATCCAGGATGCGGGTCATGCCGGCACCTCCTTGGTGATGAACGGAACGGATCGACCCCGGCTCCACGAAGGGAAGAAGGCGGAGTGGCCGCCGGCTTCCCCTCCGCCCACGCAGAGCAAGATGTCGTCGGGTCCCAGGCCTCGATGCACGCGGACGGTCTCGTCCTCGGCGGTGATGCGCTCGGCCGCGCCCGGGTCGGGCGGAGGGAAGGGCACCCCGGCCGCGTGGTGGCGATAGAGCCACTCGAGCAGCCGCGGATTGGTGAGAAAGGCCGGCTCGACCTTTCCGGCGCGCTTGAGATCGGCGAGGGACCGCCACGCGCGCTCGTAGAGCCATGCCTGGATGCGGGTGCGACCCCAGCGCTCGCGCGCGAGGTGGCCGGCGTGCTCGGGCGCGAGGACGACGACCGAGCGCCCGGGACTCAGGCTCCCGAGACCCGCCATCGTCTCGGCGAATAGCGTGAGCAGGCGCTCGGGCGACCGCGTGCCGTGGGAGAGGACATTGTGCCCGGATTCGGCGGCGAAGACGGTGACCGTGGACTGCCCCGGCTGGAAGCCGCGCGCCACCGACAGCGGCTCCCAGGGGCTTGCCTCCTCGTCCTCGGCGAAGCAGAGCGAGTACTTGCCGGGCCAGCCCTGGGTGGACTTGTCGAGGACGCCGGGCCGACACTCGAGGCAGTTCAACAGGACCAGCCGTAGCGCGCGGCCGATGGTGGCGTTCGCGCGAAACCCCGGGCCGAACAGATTGGCCTTGCTCTGGATGCCGAGGCGCCGCCGGACGGGACCGTTCACGATCACCATCAGGGCCGCCCCGCCCGTGCTGGTGGCCGGGCCATGCAGTTCGAAGCCCGGATCGCCGATGGCGGTCAAGGCCGCGCCGATCACCGGGAAGTACTCGGGTCGACACCCCGCCAGGACCGCGTTGACCGCGGCCTTGAAGGCGGTCACCGCGCGATCGCGGGCCGGCTCGTGGAGCAGGACCTCGTCCGGGGCCCACGGCCCCGACGCCAGCATCTGCTCCACCAGAGCCTCGGTCGCGGGCACGACCGGAAGGCCGTCGGTCCAGCCCCGCTCGTAGCAGACCTCGATCGCCTGCCAGGGATCATCCAGATCGATGCCGTCCGGTTCCCGTGCCATGCGCGACGCCATCATACACGCAGCCGTGATATCATCATCAGCTGATATGAGTAGACGGCCGGCTTCCGCATCCATCGCCCTGCGGGCCAAGCTGTTCCGCGGACTGGCCGACCCTTCGCGCCTCGGTGTGCTCGAGGCACTCCGCGCCGGCCCGCTACCGGTGGGCGCGGTGGTCACCCGCACCGGTCTCAGCCAACCCAATGTGTCCATGCACCTGGCCTGCCTGGCCGAGTGCGGCTTGGTCCGGTGGCGGCGGCGAGGGCGATTCGTGGACTACGAGATGGCCGACAAGCGGGTGGTCCGATTGCTCGACCAGGCGGAGGATCTGCTGCTCGGCGTCGGACCGCTCATCGAGTGTTGCCCGCGCTACCGGAGGACGGCTCCCGCCCATCCGGTCCGGCCGGCACCCGGCAACCGGGGCAAGCGATGACCCGGCGACTCGAGCTCACGGTCCCCGAGCTCGACTGCGCCGACGAGGCCCGGCAGATCGAGGGAGCGTTGGGCCGGATCGACGGCGTGGTAGGCGTCCAGACTGCGGTCGGCGCCCGCAGGGTGCTCGTGTCGTTCGATCCGGAGGCCGTGAGGCCGCAAGCGATCGAGGAGGCGATCCGAGGGCTCGGTATGACGGTGAGCGACGGGCCCACGCCGGGCCAGCGCCCGCGGTCACTCCCCGACGCCCTCGGCTGGGCCTTCGTGTCGCTCGTGGCGCTGCTGGTCCTGGCCGGGTTGATCGCAGAGCGCGCGGGTGTCGCGGACGCCGTCGTGGACCGGATCCCGGCGTGGCTGGCGGTCGCCGCCGTCCTCGCGGGCGGCTATCCGATCTTCGGGAACGTGATCCGCGCCCTCCGGCGGCGGGCGGTGACCTCCCACGCGCTCATGACGCTCGGCATCGTGGGCGCCCTCGCGGTGCAACAGTACGCGGCGGCTGCGGTCATCGTGTTCTTCATGCGCCTGGCGGATTTCATCGAGGGCTACACGACGGAGCGCTCACGACGGGCGATCAAGGAGCTGCTGAAGCTGGCGCCGGCGACCGCCCGGGTCGAGCGGGACGGTCGAGACTTCGAGGTGTCCGTGGAGGAGGTCCGGCCCGGTGAGGTCGTCCTGATCAAGTCCGGTGATCGCATTCCGGTCGATGGCGTCGTCCTGGATGGCCGCGCCGTCGTGAACCAGTCGTCCATCACCGGGGAGTCGATCCCGGCGGAGAAGTCCCCCGGGGCCGAGGTCTTCGCCGCGACGATCTGTGACCGCGGCGCCTTGCGGGTGCGGGTCGAGCGGGTCGGCAAGGACACGACGTTCGGCCAGATCCTCCGCCTCGTCGAGCAGGCCGAGGCGAACAAGGCTCCCGTCCAGCGCTTCGCCGATCGCTTCACCGCGTACTACATCCCGGTGGTCCTGGCCATCGCGTTGGCAACCTACGTGATCGGTGGCAGCGCCACCGCCGCGGTGGCGACGGTGCTGGTGGCGTGCTCCTGCGCGATCGCCATGGCGACGCCCACCACCGTGCTGGCCGCGGTGGGCTGGGCCGCACGCCGCGGCATCGTCATCAAGGGGGGCCGCTATCTCGAAACCCTGGCCAAGGTCGACGTCCTCGTCGTGGACAAGACCGGCACCCTGACCATCGGGCGACCGGAGGTCACCGACGTCCTGGCCGTGGCGGACGCCGCCGAGGAGCAGGTGCTGGATCTGGCCGCCTCCCTCGAGCAGCGCTCGGAGCATCCGCTGGCGGACGGTATCGTGCGGGCGGCGGAGAAGGTGGGCGTCGCCCTCGAGAAGTCGACCAGCTTCGAGGTGCATCCCGGGGAAGGTGTGACGGGGGAGCTGGGCGGGGCGGTCGTGATGTGCGGGACCGAGCGGCTCCTGGCTCGCCGGGGCGTGGGGGTGCCCGAGGCGATCCGTCAGCGGGTCGCGGCGCTGGCCGGCGAGGGCAAGTCGGTCGTCCTGGTCGCGCGGAGCGGGCGCCTCGTCGGCCTGGTGGCGCTCGCCGACACGCTGCGCCCGGAGGCCGCGGCGGCGGTCGATCAGATCCGGGCGCTCGGGATCCGTCGCATCGTCCTGCTGACCGGCGATCGGGAAGCCGCCGCGGCCGCGGTGGCCGCCCGGCTCGGCATCGAGTTCGAGGCCGAGCTGCTGCCGGTGGAAAAGATCAGGACCGTCGAGCGTCTGCAAGGGCAAGGGCACGTCGTCGCCATGGTCGGGGACGGGATCAACGACGCGCCAGCGCTCGCCCAGGCCGATGTGGGGATCGCCATGGGGGTCGCCGGGACCGATGCGGCGATCGAGGCCGCCCACGTGGCGCTGATGCGGGACGATTGGCGGATGGTGCCGGAGGCGATCGCGCTCGGGAGGCGAGCCTTCCGGGTGATCGCGCAGAACCTCTGGTTCACGGCCGGCTACAACGCGGTGGGCATCCTCCTGGCTGCGACGGGCTGGCTGCCCCCGGTGGGGGCGGCGGCCGCGCAATCGCTCCCGGATGTCGTCGTCATGTTCAACTCGGCGCGGCTGCTGAGACGCCGGCCGGGGGCGGGCTGAGCGAGCCGCCATGATCGACTCTCCCTCCGGCCTGCGCGCGATTCTGCGGGGGTCCGGGCCCTCGGCGGACGGCGGCCGCTCCCCGGCCGGAAGGCGGTGCCGCGGAGGGCTGGTCAGTCTGGCAGCGCTCGTCGGGCTTGCCCTCGTTGGACCGCAGGCCGGATCGGGAGCCGGCCGGAAGTAGGAGCAGGGCGACCGACATCAGCGGGATGGGAATGAAGCAGGGCCGCCGGGTTTTCCATGAGTGGGCGACGTCATCGGTGCCCGATCTCGGTCTGGACCCATGTTCATCACGAGGCGCCAGCCATGACTCAGTTCGGGCTCAGTCTCGAGAGCGGCGACAAGGCGCTCCGAGAAGGGCGCTACGCGGACGCCGAGGAGGCCTTGACGGTGGCGCTGGCACGAGGTGGTCATGCTGGCGGACCTCGAAGAGCGCTCGTACCGCGAGATCGCCCAGATGCGCGAGTTGCCGATCGGAACCGTGATGTCGCGCCTCTCGCGCGCCCACGGGCTCCTCCGGAAGGCGTTGAGGGCCCGCCGAGAGGGTCGGAGAGATGCCGACGACACTTCCCGCGTGCGCTCGCCCAGTCCCGTTAGAGCCCAGCTCGAGATCGCGCATGGACTTTCCAGGAGCCCACGCCGTGTGGGCGGGGATGCGAATCATGCTCTTCACCTCCTTTCCATGGCGTGCGCCCAACTCACCTGGAAAACCCGCGCGACACGAAAGTATTCCCGATCGTCCGCCGCATGCCGACGACAGGCCCACCAGTGCTCGACGAAGCCACGTATGGGCACTGATGTATCGAGTGCTCTTGATGCGTTCGGCCGGAATCTCGGCCGAGAGGAGACCGGCAATGCGCGTCTGACCATGGCAAGATGCTCGGGAAGGGAACAGACCATGATGCGCGGCACAACGAGATCCTCGCCGACGGCAAGATGGAAGCTGATGCTCTGGGTCTCGGCCATCGTGGGTCTGGTGGCGGCCGCGTGGCACTTCGACGCCGCGGTTCTCCTCAGGGGCGCCCTCGACGCGATCGCGGGCCTCGGGCCCTGGGGGCCTGTGATCTTCATCCCCCTCTACATCGCGGCCACCGTGCTGTTCCTCCCCGGATCCATCCTCACCCTGGGTGCGGGGGCGATCCTCGGCGTGGTCAAGGGCGCCGTCGTCGTGTCCGTCTCGGCCACGCTCGGCGCGACCGCCGCCTTTCTCGTTGGCCGGTACCTGGCGCGCGATGCCGTTGCCAGGAGGATCGAAGGCAATCCCAAGTTCAAGGCCATCGACCAGGCCGTGGCCCGGGACGGCTGGAAGATCGTTGGGCTCACGCGGCTCTCCCCCGTCTTCCCCTTCAATCTGTTGAACTACGCGTTCGGACTCACCCGGGTCTCGCTGCGGGACTACGTTCTGGCCTCATGGATCGGGATGATCCCGGGGACGGTGATGTACGTGTACCTGGGCTCGCTCGCCGGCGATCTGGCCTCCATCGGGAGCGGCCGAGCCTCCCGGACTCCCGCCGAGTGGGTGCTCTACGGAGTCGGGCTTCTGGCCACGGTCACGGTCATGCTGTACGTGACGAGAATCGCCCGCAGCGCCCTGACTCGTCGTATCGACGCCACGCAGCCTGAGCCAGAGGAGGCCATGCCTGTGGGAATGCCGGAGCTACACGTCGTCGCACCCTGGGACACCCACAACCAGGCGCTCGTCGGACATGTTCACCCCCGCGATTGGGTGAACCCCAAGCCGGCGGGCCGCTACAACCTGGTCGTGATCGGGGCGGGTACCGCCGGCCTTGTGACGGCCGCCGGGGCGGCCGGCCTCGGCGCCAAGGTGGCTTTGATCGAGCGCGATTACATGGGCGGGGACTGCCTGAACGTGGGCTGCGTGCCTTCCAAGGGATTGATCCGGGCGGGCCGCGCCTCGGTGGACGTGCGCGATGCCGGCGCGTTCGGTGTCCAGGTGCCGCCGGGCGCGCGCGTGGACTTCCCCGCGGTGATGGAGCGCATGCGCCGCCTCCGCGCGAAGATCAGCAAGACCGACTCCGCGGAGCGCTTCCGGGGCCTGGGGGTGGACGTCTTCTTCGGCCAGGGCCGGTTCTCGGGTCCCGACGCGGTCGAGGTGGGCGGACAGACCCTCCGCTTCCGCAAGGCCGTCGTCGCGACCGGCGCACGGGCGACCGCCCCGCCGATCCCAGGTCTGGCGGAGGCCGGGTCCCTGACGAACGAGACCGTGTTCGGGCTGACCGAGCTGCCGCGCCGGCTGGCGGTGATCGGCGCCGGGCCCATCGGGTGCGAGCTGGCCCAGGCCTTCGCCCGATTCGGCAGCCAGGTGTACCTGATCGAGGCGCTGCACGGCATCCTGCCCAACGAGGACCGTGACGCGGCCGAGATCGTCCACCGGTCCATGACCCGCGATGGCGTCACGCTCCTGTGCTGCGGCGGCAACCTCACGGTGGGCAAGGGGGCGGAGGGCAAGCGCCTGGCGGTCGACTCCCACGATCAGCACCATGATGTCACGGTTGACGAGATCCTGGTCGGCGTCGGACGCTCCCCGAACGTGGAGGGCCTGGGACTGGAGCAGGTCGGCGTCGCCTTCGACAAGACGGGCGTGACGGTCAACGATCGCCTGCAGACCACGAACCCGCGCATCTACGCGGCCGGCGACATCTGCTCGCGATACAAGTTCACCCACAACTCCGACTTCCAGGCGCGCATCGTCATCCAGAACGCGCTCTTCATGGGGCGGGCCAGGGCGAGCGCGCTGACCATCCCGTGGTGCACCTACACCGATCCCGAGATCGCCCACGTAGGGCTCTACGAGCGCGACGGCAAGGAGCGGGGCATCCCGATCACCACGTTCGTGGAGGAGCTGGGAGACGTGGATCGGGCCATCCTCGACGGCGAGACCGAGGGCCTCGTCAAGGTGCACGTACGCGCCGGGACCGACAGGATCGTCGGCGCCACCATCGTGGCTCGCCACGCCGGTGAGATGCTGCCCGAGCTCTCGCTGGCCATCGTCAGCGGGGTGGGGCTCGGCAAGATCGCCAACGTCATCCATTCCTATCCCACCCAGGCCGAGGCCATCCGGAAGCTGGGTGATGCCTACAACCGCACCCGACTCACCCCGCTCGTGAAGAAGGTCTTCGGCTGGTGGCTCACGTGGACGCGGTAGCCCGGACGACAGGACCGGGGACCGGACGGCCCGGAGCGCGGGCCGGGGGCCGTCATGGAGGCGGTGGCGGCTCCTCGTTCTCCTGGCGGTGCTGGCCGTGGGCCTTGTCGCGATCTGGAGCACCGGCGTCCACGATCTCGTCCGCCCGGAGCGCATCGCCGTCCTCCGGCAGTGGGTGGAGGATGCGCGCCGACGCGAGGTGGAGGCCGTGTTCTCGTTCCTGCCGGAGGTCCCGCAGGTGCTCCATGAGCACGCGTCTCATGGGAAGCCCGGGAGGTGCGTATGTGGCGCGATCGCTGGCTCATCGTGGGGACAATCGGCGCGGCTCTGAGCTGCCTGGCCTGCCTCACACCCGTCGCGGTCCTGGCGCTCGGCGCGATCGGGCTTGGCGCCTGGACCGGCCACCTGGATGCTGTGCTGCTGGCACTGCTGGCGAGCTTCGTGACACTGGTCGTGTACCGCTACTGGAAGACTCGGAGGACGCCGCCGTGATATCAACGTGCGGCTCGGCGTGTTAGCGGAGGAGCAAGGCGCCTCAGCGATCGCAGGAGAGGGGGCCGGTCATCCGGTGCTCGCCCGGGCTGCGCGATCGGCCGCGATGGTCTTCAGCGAATCCTGCTCCAGTGTGAGCACATGCTTGGCCACGACGCGATAGGTCCATTGGTTGGGGGCAGTCTCACCGTTGAACTGCTCGTCGGTCAGGCCGATGAGGGAGCCGATCAGCCGAGCTCGCTCGGCGAGCCACTCCGCCAGGAGGCGCTGCATGGGCGAGGCGGTGATCCGCGACTCGTAGCGGGCTTCGAGAATCTGTGCGGTATGGATCTTCTCGTGATCGATGTCGTTCGCGATGAGGGTCCACACGTCTTTGCCTTGAGCGCAAGCGTGTGACGACGGCATCGTGAGCTCGTGGTCGGACGCCTCCACCAGGGCATCCATCGTCGCCATCGTCTGCTCCATCAATTCTCGGATCGCACCACGGACGGTCGCTGCCATATCTGGTCTCCTTGTTGTCAGGCCCCGGGGGCTTGCTCCGTCTCGAGCCGTGGCCGGGCCTCCTGCCGCCGTCGCGCCAGATCGGTGAAGAGGCCGGGGCGGCGCTTTGCTAGATCTGGCTCGTTCAGTGTGCAGCCGACGGGATGTTGCGTCATGTCCGTCATGTTCTGTTCCTCCAGCGCCATTCTACGCCGGCTGTGAGACCGGGGCCGGAGCCGTCTCCATGAGGCGGGCGACGGCAAGGCCCGAGGCAAGGGTCAGGGCGGCGACGAGATGGATCGCCGCCTCCAGGCCGACGAGATCGGCCACGAGCCCGGACAGGAGGGCGCCCACCGCGTAGCCCAGATCGCGCCAGAACCGGTAGACGCCGAGGCTCGACGCTCGCCACGTCGGATGGGCGTGGTCGGTGATGGCGGCGAGCAGGGTCGGGTAGACCATCGCGGTGCCGAGGCCCTGCAGCGCGGCCGCCACGATCCAGACGCCGTAGCCCGGCACCAGGACGGTGAGCCAGATCCCGCCGGCCTGGATGATCATGCCCCACGCGATGAGGCCCTTCCGCCCGTGGCGGTCGGAGAGCGGTCCCGTCGCGACCTGGAGAAGACCCCAGCAGATCGGATACACGGCCTTCACCACACCGATGCGCTGGACGCCGAGGCCCAGGGCCGCGAAGTAGAGCGGATACAGTCCCCACGACATGCCATCGTTCAGATTGTTGACGAGACCGGCCTGGCAGGCGGCGAAGAGGCTGACATTGCCGAGGCTCGTGACGTAGAAGATACGGCCGAGGGAGGGCGCGCGACTCACGGGCGCGCCCGGGTCCGAGCGGGACTCCAGGGAGACGTGACCGCGGGTTTCCCGGATCAACAGGACGCTCATGAGGAGCCCGATGATCGAGATCGCGATCCCGAGGTAGAACGGCTGCGGCCGGAGGGCATAGTGCCCGGCGATGTAGCCCGTGATCCACGACATCGCGCCGACCGCGAAGTAGCCGGCGAACTCGTTCAGGCCCAGGGCCAGCCCACGTCGCTTGGGCCCGACCAGGTCGATCTTCATGATCACGGTCATCGACCAGGCCATCGCCTGGTTGGCCCCGAGCAGCACGTTGGCGAGGTCGATCCACCACCACTCGGGCGCGTAGATGATGAGAAACGGCACCGGCAGGGCGAAGAGCCACCCCGCCACCAGGATCGGCTTGCGGCCGATCCGGTCGGACAGACGCGCGGCCACGAGATTGATGACGGCCTTGGTCACCCCGAAGCTCACGATGAACGAGGTGATGGCGGTCTTCGAGCTCAGCCCGAATTCCTGCTCGCCCAGGAGGGGCAGGACGGTCCGCTCCAGCCCCACCATGGCGCCGACGAACGCGTTGAGGAGGACCAGGAGCGAGAACTGGGGCAGGTTCTCGCGCAGGCCCAGCCGGACCTCGCTCACGTTCGGCCGAGATTGTGGCGACGGTTCTCCGCGAAGGCCTCCGGCTGCGGTGGGAGATCGGCCAGCACATAGCGCACGAACTCGGCCTTGGATGGGAGCTGCAGCGCCGGGTTGAAGCGCCGCTCGAAGCCGATGGTGGAGCCGGGCTTGCCGCTCAGCCCCTTGCCACAGGCGGAGCCCCCGAAGTGGGCCGGGAACACCTCGATGTGGTCCGGGAGCTTGAGCAGCGTGCCGTGGATGCTGTCGTAGAGCTGCTCGGCGAGCGCCGCTTCCGCGCCCTCGCCGAGCAGATCGGGCCGGCCCACGCCGCCCGCGAAGAGCGTATCGCCGGTGAGCACGAACCAGGGCTCGGGCCCTCGGGTCCGGTCGGTGACCAGGAGCGATACGCCGTCCGGGGTATGCCCCGGCGTGTGCAGGACGGTGACCCGGACGTTGCCGAGGTCGTGCTCCTCTCCGTCCTGGAGGCCCACGTGGGCGAACTCGACCGGGGCCGACGCGTGGACGAGCACGGGCGCGCCGGTCGCCGTCGCGAGACGGCCCGCGCCGGAGGCGTGGTCCGCCTGGACATGCGTCTCGAAGATGTGCGTGATCCGCATGTTCTTCTGGGCGGCCGCCTCGACATAGGGCTCGATGTCCTGCTGTGGATCCACCACAGCGCAGCTGGCTGCGCCCCCTCAGCCGAAGAGATAGCTGGCGCAGCCGCTCTTGGGTGTCAGAAATTGCCGGAAGATCATGGGGCTCTCCTTCTTGCCCGGCGTGGGCAGCGTTAGTTCCTCCTGGATACCCCCCGGCCCCGATAAGCTCCAATACAGTTTTCTTACCGGAGTAATCGGTCTAGGCTTATGGCATGACGCTCCGGCAGCTCGAGGTGTTCCTCGCCATCGCCCGCGCGCACAGTTACCGGCAGGCCGCGGAGGCCCTCCACACGAGCCAGCCCGGGCTGTCCCAGCACGTACAGGAGCTGGAAGGGGAGCTCGGCGTTCGCCTGTTCGATCGCCTCAGCCGCGGGGTGGTCTTGACGGAGGCCGGGCGGCTCCTGGAGGAGCGCGCGCAGCGGGTGTTCGCGACGCTGACCGACGTTCGCGAGGTCCTGGGAGAGCTCCAGGGACTCCAGCGCGGGTCGCTTCTGGTCGGCGCGAGCACCACGCCGGGGATCTACGTGCTGCCCGCCGTCATCGGCGAGTTCCGGCGGCGACACCCGGGGATCGACCTGCGGCTGCGGATCGCCAACTCGCGGGTGATCGAGGAGGCGATCCGCGCCCACGAGGTCGACCTGGGCGTGGTGGGCGGCCACGGGCTCGCGCCCGGAGAGGAGTGCCTGACCGCGGGCCTCGTGGACGAGTTGGTCCTGATCGTGGGATCGAGGCACCGGTGGGCCCGGCGTCGCGAGATCGCCCCCGCCGATCTCGCGACGGAGCCGCTCCTGGTTCGCGAGGAAGGGTCGGCGACCCGAGGTGTCACCGAACGAGCACTCGAGCAGGCCGGGATCGGCTGGCGCGCCTCGATGGAGCTCAACCACACCGAGGCCATCAAGCAGGCGGTCATGGCCGGACTGGGTGTCGCCTTCGTCTCGGTACACGCCGTACGGGGCGAGGTGACCAGCCGTCGCCTGGCGACGCTCCGCCTGCGGGGACTCCGGATCCAGCGACACTTCCACGTGATCCACAGCGAGGCGCGCACGCTGTCGGTCGGAGCTCGCGCATTCGTGGCCCTCCTCTCGCGACGGGCGGAGAGGGGGCGACCTCGGTAGCTGGAACGCCCCAGAGCGAGCCCTGGAAGGTCAGGCCGGCTCGGCCGGCTCCACGAGCCCGCCCGGGTCGCGCCGGTAAACGCCGCGCTCGGTCACGATCCAGTCCATCGGGATATCCCAGGCCTGGGGCCGGATGGTCGGCATCCGGCCCTGCTCGTAGCCGACGCCGATGGCGATCGGCCGCTTCGGCAGGCTCGCCAGCGTCCGGTCGAAGAAGCCGCCCCCGTAACCCAAGCGGTGGCCGGCTTCGTCCCAGCCGTTCAGCGGGACCAGCACGACGGTGGGCACGACGGGGTCGGAGCTCGCCGGATAGGGGATTCCGAGCGGCCCCGCGGCGAGGGATACGCCGGGATGCCACTCGCGGAAGGCGAGCGGCTGCCCCGGCGCGACGACCACCGGCAGCGCCGTCACCGCGCCGCGCTCCCGCAGCGTGTGGGTCAGGGGGCGCGCGTCGTATTCTCCCCGCATCGGCCAGCAGAAGGCGAGCTTGGCGACGGCGAGGCCGGGGAACGAGCGCTCGAGATGCGCGTCGATGCGCTGGCGGAAGCGCTCGAGGGTCGCCGGGGCGAGGCGCTCGCGCTCGCCGATCAGCCGCTGGCGCTCGGCAGCTCTCCAGGTCGCGAGCTCGTCGCACGTCATCTCGGCGTCATGCTATATATACTCCCCATGCCGACCTTCAGACACGCGGACGCCACGATTCACTACGAGGAGTTCGGCCAGGGGTTTCCGATCCTCACGTTCGCGCCGGCCGGGCTGCAGTCGACGATCGAGGTCTGGAGCCGGCCGGCCGCGCCCATCAACCCCACCACCGAGCTCGCCACGAGGTTCCGGGTGATCGCGATGGACCAGCGCAACGCGGGCGGCCGGTCCCGCGCCCCGATCACCGCGCGGGACGGCTGGCACACGTACACCGGCGATCACCTCGCGCTGCTCGACCACCTGCGGATCGACCGCTGCCATCTCTACGGCCAGTGCATCGGCGGATCGTTCATCCTGAGCCTGCTGAAGGCCCAGCCCGATCGCGTGGCCGCCGCGGTGCTGGCTCAGCCGATCGGGCGCGTGGGGCCGATGCCCGCCGGCCGCCCCCCGAGATTCCAGGCGTGGGCGGAGTCCCTCACGGATCACCGAGAGGCCACCCCGGAGGTCCTGGACGCCTTCTACCGGAACCTGTACGAGCCCGGCTTCGTCTACTCCGTGGACCGCGCCTTCGTGGCCGCCTGCGCGACGCCCTGTGTGGTCCTCGCGGGCAACGACGAGGCGCACCCGTTGCCGATCTCCGAGGAGGTGGCGAGGCTGCTGCCGCGCTGCGAGTTCATGCCGGAATGGAAGACGGGCGCGGCCCTGACCGCCGCGAGGGCGCGGGTCGGGGAGTTCCTGTCGAAGCACACCCCCTGAGGGGACGACCATGCTCGAGTTCCCGAAGTGCCTGCTGATCGTGACCGCCGAGGTCGACCACGAAGTCGAGGCCGAGTGGAATCGCTGGTACGACACGGTTCACCTACCCGACGCGCTCAAGTGCCCGGGCGTGCTGCGCGGCCGGCGCTACGTGTCGGTCGGCGACATATCGGAGACCGCGGGCGGCAGGACGGAGAGGACCGCCAGGCGGATCTACACGACCGTCTACGAGCTCGACAGCCCGCACGCCACGACGACGCCCGAGTTCCAGGCCATGCGCGGCTGGTACCAGTTCGCCCCCTACGTCCGCTCGCGAACGCAGACCATCGTGCCGGTCGGCTAGTCTAACCTCGGACACGGCAGTGCTGTGCCGGGAGAGGGGAGCCACGTTCCCGCGGGAACGTCGCAGCGGCTGGCGTGCGATGCGAGCCGGCTGATGAAGCGGGCTCGATCCTGGCCTGATCAGCCCTTCCGGGAGCCCTTGCCGTCCTTGTGGACCAGCGCCACCGCGGCCTCGGGGGTGAGAACGCGGAAGGCCATGGTCTCGACCAGGTAGAGCCGCACCGCCTTGTCGGTGTGACTCTGGTAGGCGATGGACAGATCCCGGCCGATGGTCAGCTCGAAGTCGCCCCCGCGAAGGCTCAGCACCACCGCGCCCTTGACCGCGGGCGCCCACACGAGCGGGCCGTCCACCAGCTTGCGGACGACGTTGAGGACCGGGTAGCCGCCGTCCCCCACCGCCTGGGTGAGGCCGGTGTAGTAGCGCGGCCCCATGGCGATGGCGTAGGGCCCGTCCACGCCGGCCAGGCGCAGGAGCCGGGTCGCCTCCGCGATGCTGTGGGGATACTCCTGGTAGTCGTCGGGGATCGGGAGCATGGGATGGGAAGAGGCCTGGTCGATGCCCTTGATGCCGCCGGCCGCGTACCCGTGGAAGATCGCGGTGTCCTCGGCGTGGGCGATTCGGGTCGCGGCGTCGATCAGGGGCTGGAGCTCCGGGTCCTCCGCTCCGCGCTCGACCGCGTCCATCTCCTCGCGCGAGAGGTCGAAGTACGAGCGCAGCTCGACCAGGGGCAGCACCTGGCGGCGCGAGGCCTCGATGTCGGCGGCCGGCGCGGCGCTCAACGGCTCCCGGCGCCCCGTGTTCACGGCCGCGGCCGTCGGGCCAAGCGGACCGTCGAAGTCCACGAGCTTGCGCCCGGCGAGCTTCAGCTTGAGGACGCGGCCGGCCTCGGCGTCGATCTCCTTCCATGCCGCGGTCGAGATGGGGGCGAGCTCGCGTTTCAGGTTGTTCACAGCCCCTGGCCCCCCTTCAGGCTGCCGATGCCGAGCGAGCCTCCGCCCGCCGGGTCGGCACCTTCCTCGCCCCCGCCCGCCCCGGCCTGCTCCCGCGCGATGAGCGAGCCGCTCGTGAACAGGTACTCCTTGAGGTGCGCGTCCATGGTGGCGTCGCGCCGCCGGTACCACTCGAGCAGCATGGCGAAGTGCTCCTTCTCCTCGTCGCGGTTGTGGGCCAGGATGGCCTTCAGGTCCTGGTCGGTCGCCGCGTCGACGCGCTGATCGTACCAGTCGGCCGCCTCCAGCTCTTCCTGCATGGAGGTGAGCGCCCGGTGGTTGTCCAGGGTCTCCGGCCGTAGCTTGCTCTCCGACTCGTGATATCCCGCCGAGTTCGCCATCACCGCTCCTCGTGAAAGGGTGTCGCCACGCCACGTGGGCGCCGGCCGAGCCAGGCCACGATACCCCAGCGTCTGCAGCGCTTCAACCTCGCCGGTGCCCTTACTGTGTCAGAAGAAAGGGCGGCCGGCCAGAGCGGCGCCTCGTAGAATTTGGTTGAAACGGACCGGCGTCTAGGGCAAACTTTTCCCATATCTGGTATCTGACGTTCGCTTCCCGGTGGACGGTCGGAGTATCGGAGTAGTTGACGATGACGAGATCGCCGAAGGCCGATGTAGACCACATGTTCCAGCACCAGAGGAGCGCCACGTTCATGTGAATGGCCCGGGGACTGATTTGCGCGGCGACGGGAGGCAAGGCGGCAGCGACCCGAAGTTCGACGGAGGGCCGCGATGGGGCGTAAGCAGACGGCGGTATTCGATGCGAAGACGTTCCTGACGAAGGCAGGCACGGGCCGGTCGATCTCCTCGTACCGGAAGAACCAGGTGATCTTCGCCCAGGGTGTTCCCGCGGACGCCGTGTTCTACCTCGAGCGAGGCCAGGTCAAGCTGACGGTCGTCTCGGAGAGGGGGAAGGCGGCGATCGTGGCCATCCTCGGGCCCGGGGACTTCTTCGGCGAGGGATGTCTCGCCGGCCAGCCGGCGCGCATGGCCACCGCGTCGGCGATGACCGAGGCGGCGGTCGTGCGCGTCGAGCGGCAGGCCATGCTGCGGCTGCTCCATGAGCGGAGCGTGTTCTCCGAGCGCTTCATGGCGCACCTGCTGGCCCGAAACGTGCGCTTCGAGGAAGACCTGGTGGATCAGCTCTTCAACTCGAGCGAGAAGCGGCTGGCGCGGGTGCTCTTGCTGCTGGCCCGCTTCGGCAAGGAAGGGGCAACCGAGCCGGTGGTTCCGAGGGTCAGCCAGGAAGTCCTGGCCGAGATGGTCGGCACCACCCGACCGCGGATCAGCGGGTTCATGAACAAGTTCCGGCGGCTCGGCTTCATCGAATACAACGGCGGGCTGCACGTGCACAGCTCGCTGCTCAACGTCCTCCTGCATGGGTGAGGCGCCGGATCCATCGCATCAAGGCAGCGATCGACGCGGCGTGCTGGAGCGCGACCCGCTCGACCTTGGTGGGATCGATGATCCCGGCCCGCCCAGCAGGAGCTGCTTGGGCATGACGTGTTCCTCTCGTGGGTGCGAACGATAGGGCCGCGACGGATCAAGATCATCCGAGGATGCCGAGGACGTCCTCCTCCTTCATGATGAGGTACTCCTCGCCGTCGACCGTGACCTCGCTACCGGAGTACTTGCCGAAGAGCACCCGATCCCCCGCCTTCACGTCGAGCGGGGTCTTCTTGCCGTCGTCGGAGACCTTGCCCTTGCCGACCGCGATGACCTTCCCCTCCTGCGGCTTCTCCTTGGCGCTGTCCGGGATGATGATGCCGCTGCGCCGCGCCGGCTCCTCCTCGACCCGCTTGAGCAGGACGCGGTCGTGGAGCGGGCGCAGGGTCAGCTTCTTTTTTGCGTGAGCCATGGTGCGTCTCCCTGTTCCAGGTGTCTGGGCGCGCGGTGTGGTGGGGGCGAGCTGGTTGGCCGCGAGCGTAGCAGCCGCCCAGAGGGGAGGGTAGTGGACCTTGGTTCCAGAAGACTGTTCCTTTTGAAACATGCCGAGGTGTTCCGTCCGGCACAGACCGAAATTATTACCTCGTAGTGTACTGGTCACACGCAGTCTTGGTGGCCGCACCCTGACGCAGGCGGGGGGCACCTGATCGTGCCCTCAAATGGGGCTGGACGAATGGGAGGCCCACATGCGCGTCGGCTCGAATCCCACCGCGGCTCGTTCATCGCTCCTCACTTCTCTTCGCCAACGGAGGGAGTCATGAGTGTGATGACCCACCAACGCGCCGACATCCTGGTCGTGGATGATGACCCGGGCATGCTCGAGACCCTGGAGGAGGTGCTCGCCAAGGAGGGCCATCGGGTGCACGCGGCCGACCGGGGCAGCGCGGCGCTCAATCGGCTGGCCAAGGCGCCCCCCGTGGACGTGGCCATCGTCGACTTCAAGCTTCCGGACATCTCGGGCCTCGACTTGCTGACGAGGCTCAAGGTGGTGTCTCCCGAGACCGAAGTGATCCTCATGACCGGGTATGCCTCCCTGGCGACCGCGCTCGATGCCATCAATGGGCAGGCCGCGGCTTATCTGGTCAAGCCGCTCGATCCCGACCATCTCCTCAAGACGGTCGAGCAGGCCCTGTCCCGGCATGGGCTGGCCCGGGCCCTGCGCGAGTCGGAGGAGCGGTATCGGCTCGTCACCGACGCCCTGACCGAGGCGGTTCTGCTACTGGACCCCAGCGGCTATCTCCTGCTGGCTAACCGCTATGCCGAGACGCTCACCGGGTACGGCGCGGGCGACCTCCCAGACCAGCCGCTCGTTCAGCTGTTGACGCCGGATGGCGCGGAGCGGGCGACGGACCGACTCGAGCTCGCCCGGCGCGGCGAGGCGGTGCCGCCGCTGGAGTGCGAGCTCGTCCAAAAGGATGGCACACGGGTGTGGATCGAGGTCAACGTCAGCCGCGTCGCGAAGGCGGAGCGCGTCGTGGGCTATCTCGCGGTGGTTCGTGACATCAGCGACCGCCGGCGGGGTGCGCGGGCCACCCGGGCCATGGCCCAGGTCGGCCGGGAGCTCCTGGCCTCCCTCGATGTCGCGGCGGCCGCCGACCGAATCGTCACGGCCGTGGTCGAGGTCTTCCAGGGCCGGCGGGCCGTGCTGTACGAGATCGACGCCGCTTCCATGGTCTGTGTGGCGGCCGGCGGTGCCGAGGACGTTCGGAGCTGGGTCGGCTGGCGGCTCCCGCCCGGTGCCGGGATCGCGTGGCGGGCGCTCGCCGAGGACCGGATCGTGACCTCCGCGGAGACCCCTGATTCCGCTCTGCCCGCGGAGGCCGACCCCCGGCTCCTCGAGGAAGAGGCCGAGTCGACGGTGGCCCTTCCGCTGCGGGCGCGGGGGCAGCTCCTCGGCGTCCTGGTGCTGGGGGGCGGCCCGCATCGCGTGTTCGGTGAAGCCGAGATCGAGCTCCTGACGGTGTTCAGCGCCCAGGCGGCGCTGATTCTCCAGAACGCGCATCTGTTCGCCAAGAGCGAGCGGCGGCGCCGGGTGGCCGAGCGCCTGGCCGAGATCGCGAACCTGCTGCCCCAGTCGCTGGCGGCCGAGGAGGTCGGACAGCGGATCGCGGAGGCCGTCTTCGCCGTCCTGGACGTCCGCGTCGCCTCCGTCTTCAGGCTCGACCGCGGCTCCCGGGACCCCGTCCTGGTCGCCATCTCGGGTGACACGGGGCCCGGCCTCCGGCCTGGGATCGTGTTTCCCGACGCCTCCGGGATGGTCGGGCTCGCGATTCGGAAGCGCCAACCCGTGGTGACCCCGAACATTCTGACGGACCCCAGGGTCACGCTCACCCCGGAGCTGCGGACGGCGATCGACCATGCCCAGTATCACGCGGTGCTCGCCGTCCCGCTGCTCGTCCAGGACCGGGTGGTCGGGGCCCTGGGCGTCGGCGACCTCGCCGGACGATCCTTCGGCGCCGAGGAGATCGAGATCGTCCGCGCCTTCGCCGATCAAGCCGCCATCGCGCTGGAGAACCACCAGCTCTATGGCGAGCTGCGCGAGGCGCTGGCCGCGCTCCAGGCTTCCCAGGAGCAGCTCGTGGTGACCGAGCGCCTGCAGGCCGTGGGCACGCTGGCCGCCGGGGTGACCCACTACGTGAACAACGTGCTGCAGGCGGTCCTGGGTAGCGCGCAGCTCCTCCTTCGCGACTGTGACGAGCCCAAGAGCCGGAAGCGCCTCGAGACCCTCGAGCGGACCACCATGGATGCCGCGGCCATCATGCGACGGGTCAAGGCCTTCACCGAAGCCACCACCCTATCGGACGCGATGCCGCTCGACCTGAACCAGCTCGTGCGCGACCTGCTCGACGCGAGAGGGACACCGTGGGCGGACGTGGTGGCGGACGGGACGATCGAGCTGGCCTTCGAGCCGGGTGAGATCCCGGAGGTGCTGGCCCTGCCCGGGCCCCTCCGCGAGGTGGTGGTAGCGTTGATCCTCAACGCCGTCGAAGCCCTGCCCGAGGGCGGCCGCATCGTGGTGAGAACGTGGGCCACCCTGGAGGCGGTCCACTGCGCGGTCACCGACTCCGGCCCCGGCGTGTCCGACGAGGTGCGCCACCGCGCGCTGGAGCCCTTCTTCAGCACGAAGGGGCCGCGACACCGCGGGCTCGGCCTGAGCATGGCGTACGGGATCATCCGGCGGCACCGCGGGGAGCTCGAGGTCCCGCGCAACGAGGGCCAGGGCGGCGTCGTGACCTTCCATCTTCCGCCGCACCGGGTGGCAAGGAGAGTCTGAGCTAGCCCTCTACTTCTTCACCCGCTGTAGCCTGGCCGAGGCCCGCCCGTCCGCCCGTACGAACAGCAGCGGGCCCGGCGAAGGCGACCGCGGCCAGGCTCACCACGAGCAGGCACATCCCGAGTCGAATGGTCAGCATCGCGCGGCTACCGTCTCCACTGCCTCTGTCGGTCGGCGTTCCGGATGCGGCGGTAGGCGTCGTCACGCTGCTTCGTCTGCCTCGCCGCTTCGCTGAGAGCCGGCTTGCCGACTCCGGTCGGGCCGATCCAGACCGCGGCATCGCGGTAGGCCGTGGGCACGTCGAGCTTGTACTGCGTGACCTTGCTGGCGCCCTCGGCATCCGTGTACCGGTACTGCGCGTCCACGTGGCCCGCGACGAGCAGCATGCCCGCGACGAGCCCGGTGGCCACTGCCAGCCGCAACGATCGCCTCATGGGGTGCTCCTTCCGAGCGAGCTATGTGCACGTAGGGGGCCAGACCGGCCGCGTGCCATTTGGCCTACTTGGAGCCACGACGTCCGGCCCGGCTGACGGTCGGCGTCGCGCAACGGCCGGAACCGGACATGTCCACCTCCTTGACGACGTCCGGGTTTGGGCTGATCCTCGGACGCATGGGCACGGTCACGGCGGGGGACGGCACCGAGCTCCACTACAAGGACTGGGGCAGTGGACAGCCCGTCGTGTTCAGCCACGGCTGGCCGCTGAGCGCGGATGCGTGGGAGGACCAGATGCTGTTCCTCGGCGCCCACGGATGCCGCTGCATCGCCCACGACCGGCGGGGCCACGGCCGGTCGAGCCAGCCCTGGAGCGGCAACGAGATGGACACCTACGCCGACGATCTCGCGGCGCTGGTCGCCGCGCTCGATCTCAAGAGCGTGATTCACGTCGGCCACTCCACGGGGGGCGGCGAGGTCGCCCGCTACCTCGGCCGCCACGGCACCACGCGCGTGGCCAAGGCGGTGCTGATCGGCGCGGTGCCGCCGATCATGCTGAAGACGGCCTCCAACCCGGACGGCCTGCCGATGGAGGCGTTCGATCAGATCCGCGCCGGCGTGCTCGCCGATCGCTCCCAGTTCTTCAAGGATCTGACCGGCCCGTTCTACGGGGCCAACCGGCCGGGCGCCAAGGTCTCGCAGGGCCTGCGCGACTCGTTCTGGCTCCAGGGGATGATGGCCGGCTTCAAGGGGGTGTTCGACTGCATCAAGGCCTTCTCGGAGACGGACTTCACCGAGGACCTCCGGAAGATCGACGTGCCGACCCTGATCCTGCACGGCGACGATGACCAGATCGTGCCGATCGGCCCCTCCGCGATACGGTCGTCGAAGCTGGTCCGGGGCGCCACGCTGAAGGTCTACCCGGGCCTGCCGCACGGCATGTGCTCGACGCACAAGGATCAGATCAACGTGGACCTGCTCGCCTTCATCAGGTCATGAGCGAGCTCCTCGGGCGACGCGTGGTGCTGATCGGCGGCGTGACGCTCGCGCTCGCCGCGGCGGGCGGGCGCCTCGTCGGCGCGGCGGCGAAGCCCACGATCACGGTCCACAAGTCCCCCACCTGAGGCTGCTGCACCGCGTGGGTCGGGCACCTGCGCACGAGCGGCTACCCGGTGAAGCCGGAGGACGTCGAGGATCTCGCGCCCATCAAGCGGAAGCTCGGCGTGCCGCGAGCGCTGCAGAGCTGCCACACCGCGGTGGTCGAGGGCTACGTCATCGAGGGGCACGTCCCCGCCGACCTGATCGACCGCCTGCTCCGCGAGCGCCCGTCCGTGGCGGGCCTCGCGGTGCCGGGCATGCCGGTCGGCTCCCCGGGCATGGAGGCGCCGGGGCGGGCCGCGGAGCGCTACCAGGTGATGGCGTTCGACCAGAAGGGCCGCGCGACCGTCTTCGCCAGCCGCTGACGCCCGTGCCCGCGCTCGACTCGCGCGAGGGGCACGGGCCCCTGAGCGGCGTCACCGTGCTCGATCTGAGCGGCTACGTGGCCGGTCCCTACGGCTGCGCGCTGCTCGGGGACCAGGGCGCCCTGGTCATCAAGGTCGAGCCGCCCGAGGGCGACAACCTCCGCAACTACCCGTCCACGCTTGCCGGGGAGAGCCGGGCGTTCCTCGGCGTCAACCGCAACAAGCACGGCATCGGCCTCGACCTCAAGCATCCCGACGGCGTGGGCGTGCTGCGCCGGATGGTCGAGCGCGCCGACGTGCTGGTCCACAATTTCCGGCCGTCGGTGCCCGCGCGCCTCGGCATCGACTTCGACCGGATGCGGGTGGTCAACGAGCGCCTCATCTACTGCGCGCTGACCGGCTACGGCGACACCGGCCCGCTCAAGGAACGCGCCGGGTACGACCAGGTGCTCCAGACCATGACCGGGATCTGCGTGGAGCAGGGCAAGCCGGGCGATCCCGAGATCGTCTACGGCTCCGCGGTGGACTTCTACTCGGCCTCGATGCTGGCCTTTGCGGTGTCGTCCGCGCTGTTCGAGCGCAGCCGTACGGGCCGCGGCCAGTACGTGAGCGTGTCGCTGCTGCGCAGCGCGCTCGCGATGCAGGCCACCCGGTTGGTCTGGGCGGACGGCGAGGGGCGCGACGTGGCGCGCGACATGCGCTCGGGGGGCATCACCGGGATCCACCCGACAAAGCGCGGCAGCCTCTACATCTCCGCCAACACGCCGCATTTCTGGAAGGCCCTGTGCGACCTGACCGGGCTGCCGGAGCTCGCGAGGGATCCGCGCTTCGACACGGTGCGGAAGCGGGCCGAGCACGCGACCCTGCTGGTCCCACGGCTGCGCGCGGCGCTGCAGACGCGCACCGCGCTGGAGTGGGAGGCGCACTTCGGCGAGCGCGTGCCCTGCGCGGCGGCGCGCCCGGTCGAGGACATGTTCGACTATCCGCAGGTGGTCGCCGAGGGCATCCTGGCGAGCTTCGAGCACCCGGGCGTGGGCCACTACCGCGGCATGGCGCACCCGGTGCGCTTCGGCGGCGGCCCGCCGCCCGCCCCCGTCGCCGCGCCGCAGCTCGGGCAGCACTCGCGGGAGATCCTGGCGAGCTTCGGCTACCCGGTCGAGGAGATCGAGCGGCTCCGCGGCGCGGGCGTGGTGATCTGATCGTGGCCGACCTCCTCATGCGCAGCAAGCTCTTCGTGCCCGCCTCCCGGCCCGATCTCTTCGCGAAGGCGCTGGCCGGCGACGCCGACGCCCTCTCGTTCGACCTGGAGGACGCGGTGCAGGAGAACCGCAAGGACGAGGCGCGCCGGACGCTCGAGGAGTTCCTGCGTCGGGCCTCCGAGCGGCCGCCCGGCAAGGTCCTCATCGTGCGGGTGAACGGGCTGACGACACCCCATTTCGAGGCCGACCTCGCCGCGGTGGCGTGGCCGGCGGTGGGCATGATCAACCTGCCCAAGCCCGAGTCCCCGGAGGACGTGCGCGCCGTGGTCGCCGCGCTCGCCCGGGTGGAGGCGGAGCGGCGGATCGGGCGCCCCATCGGCATCCTCGCCAACATCGAGTCCCCGCGGGGGTTGCGGGTGGCCGTGGAGATCGCGCGGGCCGACCCGCGCGTGGTCGGACTCCAGCTCGGTCTGGGCGATCTGTTCGAGCCCTTCGGCATCGACCGGGCGGACGCCCGCGCGGTCCACGCGATGCAGCTCGCCGTGCGCCTGGCCGCGGCGGAGGCGGGCATCTGGGCGTGCGACACGGTCTACGGCACGGTGGCGGATCCCGAGGGATTCACGCGTGAGGCGGAGACCGCCCGGCGGCTCGGCTTCATCGGCAAGTCCTGCATCCATCCCACCCAGGTCCCGCTCGCGAACGCGGTGTTCCGGCCGAGCGCGGCCGAGATCTCGACCGCCCTTCGGATCGTCGAGGCGGCCCACGGCGCCGAGCGCAACGGGGTCGGAGCCTTCCTGGTGGACGGCCGCATGATCGACATGCCCTTCGTCAAGCGCGCCGAGTCGGTGCTCCGCGCCGCCCGCCGGCTCGGCCTCGACCGGAAGTAGCCGCACCGCATCGGGGCGTGAAGACCCCAACCGGGGAGAGTCCGCCTCACCGGGCACGCGTCGCGCTCGCAGGAAGCTCCCGTTCGGACTGACGTCTCGACCTGGCACCCCGGATGCATTTTGCCGGGTAGCCGGTGTGCCCTGACACGCCGCGGGAGGAGGATTCCATATGCGACCGTGGTCATGGCTCTCACGCTCGGGGTGGCCCACGTCGGCCCGGCGCTGGCTCAAGCGCCGAGCCTCTCGGATACGGAATGCCAGAGCCTGCGCCAGGGCTGGGCGAGCACGCGCGGCTTTCCGAGGGAGTGCGGAAGGCGGTGGCGACCCAGGCGGCTGCCGCGCCGGCGGACTCCACGCCGGCTCCTTCCAGCGCGCCCGCGCCGACCGGCCGCGCCGAGGCGATCCGGCTCCGCCTCGAGCAGATTCCCAAGGATCGGCAAACGCTGGAGGATCAGCGGCTGGCCGCGATGGTGAGGTTCGAGCTGGCCCGCGCCGGTCAGATCCAGGGGCAGATCCAGGCTCTCGACGCGGAGAAGGCCACGCTGGAGCGGGAGCTGTCGACCCTCCCGGCGAGCGCCCCCGCGTCCACCGTGACCGCACCGCAGGCGCCCGTCTCCGACGTGGCCCGCATCCGCTGTCAGGACATGCCGGCCGCGGTCGACAGCGCCGCGAAGATTCGACGCCGTGAGCTCGGGGCGCGAGAGGACCAGGCGGGTGTGCTCCCGCTCATCACGCTGAAAGGCCAGAGCGCGGATCAGATCGGCCAGGAGCTGGCCGGGCAATTCTCGCCCGGTGCCGCCGCCGCTACGGAGGCCGGACTGCTCGACGCCAACGGCGACGGCAAGCTGGACGGCTTCGTCGACGTGCCGGCGCCGGGCGTCTTCCGGCTCTTCCGCCAGCGGGTCGACGGCATGGTCGGTATCGAGGTGTTCCCGACCCCCGCGGGCCGGGCCGCCCCGGGCTATGGGGAGATGACCCGTCGGCTGGACGAGACGTCGCTGCGGCAGGCCGGGCAGGGCCTCCCGGAGCTGCTGGCGACCCGGGCGGCCGGCCCGCTCCTCGCGGTGACGCAGACCACGGAGTTCGGCCCCGCGCTCGCGCAGTACCAGGCCGGCAACTTCGCCGAGGCGGCGCGGCTCGGAACGGCCGCGGCCCGTAGCGTGGAGTTCCAGAACGTGCGCGGCCAGAGTGTCCGGGTGATCGAGATCGTCAGCCCGGTCGCCGGGGGAGTGAGCGTGCGCCGGGTGGTGGTGCTCGGACAGCCCAATGACCAGGAGCTGTGGGAGGAGACGACGACGATCGTCCGGCCGACTTCGTATTGGCGGACGGACGTCGAGGTGGCTCGGAGCCGGGAGACGCGCACGACGGCCGGCGCGCTGGTGGGAAGGCCGTCCGTCTCGGCCCCGAGCACGTTTACCCTGGAACGCTAGCCGAAGAAGGAGAACTCCAATGCTGAAGCGCGCGATCACGACATTCATTGGTCTGGCCATGTTCTCGGCGGCCGTGACGGCCTGCGGTACCGTGACCGGCGCCGCGGTGGGCGCCGGGGCCGGGGCAGCCGTCGGAGCCGGCACGGGGTACGGCGCCGGCAAGGGTGCCCTCATCGGCACCGGGGTGGGCGCCGCCGCCGGGGCTATCTATGATTTCTCGAAGAAGTAAGG
Source organism: Candidatus Limnocylindria bacterium (assembly GCA_035524955.1). Taxonomy (GTDB): domain Bacteria; phylum Methylomirabilota; class Methylomirabilia; order Rokubacteriales; family CSP1-6; genus CAMLFJ01. The sequence goes on from DATLFG010000107.1 coordinate 68,543, forward strand.
AGAGACCCATGCGCACGTGGCCGACGGTAGCAGCAGGACTCGCGATGACGCTCATGCTGTGGTCGGGATCCGCATCCGGCCAGGCCAAGCCCGCCTGCGACCAGCAGGGACGCGTGATGACACCGCAGAAGATCGACGGGCAGGTCGTCAAGGTGGACACCGCCCAGAACAAGGTGACCGTCCGGCAGGCGGACGGCACGGTGCACGAGTTCCAGGCCTCTGCCGACGCGATCAAGGGCTTTAAGGTGGGCGACCGGATCGAGGCCACGCTCCGGGAAGCGCCGAAGTGCCCCTAGGAGCTATCGATCAGGACGCGAGATGGCTCCGGACGGCCTCGTTCCGCTCCGCGAGTGAGCCGCAGACCAGCCGACACAGCCGCTCGAGGGTGGGATCCGCGATCCGGTAGCGGGTGAAGAGGCCGTCACGCCGCCGGGAGACGAGCCCCTGCTCGAGGAGCAACGCCAGGTGCTTGCTCGTGTTGGCCTGCGAAGCGCCGGTTGTCGCGCAGAGATCCTGCACGGTCTGCTCCCCTTCGAACATCGCCTGCAGCAGGGCGAGCCGGGTCGGATCGGCGAGAGCCCGGAATCGCTGAGCGATCAGCTCGAGCGCCTCCCGCGAGAGCAAGAGCGAGGGCTTGGCTCGCTTCATGGCCGCGTCAGGCCTCGAGCGGCGTGGGCGCGGCACAGGTGGGCGCCGCTCCGCCTCCGGCCGCGCACACGGCCCCGCCGGTCTCGCCGGGCAGGACACGGGGCGCGTTCCAGGGCAGCCTCATCAGCAGGAGCGCGAGCCCGCACGTTCCAGTCGCGCCCGCGAACGTCAACCCCGCTCCGAAGAAGGCGGCGAGAGCCAGGAACCACGGGCTCACCGCGAGCCCAAGCCCGACGCCGATGAGCACCATGGCACCGGCGATCAGCTGGACCTGCCGGTCGACGGGCAGGCGCTTGCGCCCCTCGCGGAGCGGCAGGCGGGCGCGGCGCCATGCCTGCACGCCGCCGTCGAGAACCCGCGCACGCCGCCCGGTTCGCGCGAGCGACTCGGCCGCGATGGTGGCCCGCACCCCCGTGCGGCACACGACGACGAGATCGGCTCCTTCGGGGATCTCGTCGACGCGGGCATCGAGCGCCTCCAGGGGCACGTTGAGCGCACCCTCGATGCGCTCGCTCTCGAACTCGATCGGGCTTCGCACGTCGAGGAGCAGCGGCCCGGCGCCCTGCCCGCGCAGGGCCTGGAGCGCGTCGGCCGTGATCGTCGCCGCGTCGGCCTCCCCGAGATTGTGCCGCAGGATGGCCGCCATGTCGGCGGGCGGCGCGGACCTCGCGGAGAGCCGGGCGACGAAGGCGGCCCGGTCCGGCTCGCGGAGCAGGGGATTGCTCGCCTTCTCCTCGCCGATCGTGGTCACGGGCCGGCCGACGTAGTCGTGACCGGGATGCACCACCGTGGCGTCGGGCAGGCTCGCAAAGCCCCGGAGCGTGTCGAACAGGTCGGAGGAGCTGCCCCCCGGAAAGTCGGTCCGGCCCGCGCCGCCGGCGAACAGGGCGTCCCCCGAGAAGAGGTGGCCCTGCACGAGCACCGCGAGCGAGTCCGGCGTATGGCCGGGGGCGTCGACGATCGTCACCGTCTTCGCGCCGAGCTCGAAGGTCGCGCCGCCCTTGATCCGCCGCATCGGACCCTGGAGTTTCGAGGCCGCGTGCGCCAGGACGGTCGCGCCGGTCCGGCGGGCGAGCCGGCGCACCCCGGAGAGGTGGTCGGCGTGGGTGTGGGTGTCGAGGACGAACGTCAGGCGCGCGTCGTGGGCGGCGAGCGCCTCGACGAACCGGTCGACCTGATCCAGCCGGGGATCGATCGCGAGAGCGCTGCGACTGGTCTCGTCGACGACCAGATAGCCCAGGCAGCCGTCGCCCGGGGCCGGAACGGTGTCGATCGCGAGAGCTTCCACGGGGCTCGTCAGTGTCGTCATGGGTCCGTCCTCCCGAAAGTGACTATATAGCTACATACTCAAATAGTCAATCACGGACGCGGCGCAAACGGATGTGGGGGTCACGGATCGATGTAAGATGAGGCCATGACACGGCCGATCGAAGACCGAAGGTGAGCGCGCCCGTCACGGACCCGGTCTGCGGGATGGACGTGACGCCGGGCGACGCGGCGGGCGGCCGCGCGGAGCACGCGGGCACGACCTACTGGTTCTGCAACCCGAGCTGCCGGGAGCGGTTCATCGCGGACCCCGCCCGCTATCTCGGTCCGCCCGAGCCGGCGCCCGTCACCCCGGGGTCGGGCACCGATACGCGCGTCTACACGTGCCCGATGGACCCGGAGGTGCGCCAGGTCGGGCCCGGGAGCTGCCCCAAGTGCGGCATGGCGCTCGAGCCGGTCGAGGTCACCGCTGACGAGGGCCCGAGCCACGAGCTCGTGGACATGACCCGCCGCTTCTGGGTGAGCCTGGCCCTCACCGTGCCGGTGCTCGGGCTGGCGATGGGGGAGATGGTCGTCCCGGCGCTGGTGCCCGCACTCGGCCCCACCGCGTGGCTGTGGACCCAGCTCGTCCTGTCGGCCCCGGTGGTGCTCTGGGGGGGCTGGCCGTTCTTCGTGCGCGGCTGGCAGTCGCTGCGCACGCGTCATCTCAACATGTTCACGCTCATCGCGCTGGGCACCGGCGCCGCGTTCGGCTACAGCGTGTTCGCGGTCCTGTTTCCCGACGCGATCCCGCACGCGATGCGCCACGGCGGCGTGCTCCCGGTGTACTTCGAGGCCGCGGCCGTCATCACGACGCTGGTCCTCCTGGGCCAGGTGCTCGAGCTGCGGGCCCGTAGCGCCACCTCCGGTGCCATCCGCGCGCTGCTGGGCCTTCAGCCCAAGACCGCCCGGCGCCTGGGGCAGGACGGGACCGAAGAGGATGTGCCGCTCGAGCACGTGGCGGTGGGCGACCGGCTGCGGGTGCGGCCGGGCGAGCGGGTGCCGGTGGACGGCGTGGTGCTGGAAGGCCGGAGCGCGGTGGACGAGGCCCTGGTTACCGGCGAGCCGATCCCGGTGGAGAAGGAGCCGGGCGGGCGCGTGACCGGCGGCACCGTCAACGGCACCGGCGGCTTCGTCATGCGCGCGGACCGGGTCGGCGCGGCCACGCTGCTGGCCCAGATCGTTCGAATGGTCGGCGAGGCGCAGCGCAGCCGGGCGCCCATCCAGCGCCTGGCCGACCAGGTCTCCGGCTGGTTCGTCCCGGCGGTGGTGGCGGTCGCGGCGCTGACCGCGGTCGCGTGGGGACTCTTCGGGCCGGAGCCGCGTCTGGCCTACGCGCTCGTCAACTCGGTGGCGGTGCTGATCATCGCGTGCCCGTGCGCCCTGGGCCTGGCGACGCCGATGTCCATCATGGTGGCGACCGGCCGCGGCGCCCTGGCCGGCGTGCTGATCAAGCACGCGGAGGCGCTCGAGACGCTGCAGAAAGTCGACACGCTCCTGGTGGACAAGACGGGGACCCTGACGGAAGGCAAGCCGCGTCTCGTCGCGGTGGTCGCGGCCGGCGATCTGGGTGACGCGGAGATCCTGGCCCTGGCCGCCGGGCTCGAGCGCGGCAGCGAGCATCCGCTGGCCGCCGCCATCCTGGCCGGCGCCGCCGCGCGCGGCGTGGCGCCGGCGCCCGTTGACGCGTTTCGCTCGCTCACCGGCCGCGGCGTGATCGGCCTGGCCGCGGGCCGTCGCGTGGCCCTCGGCAACGCGCGCCTGCTCGAGGAGCTGGGCATCGACGCGGGCGAGCTCGGCAAGCGGGCGGAGGCATTGCGCGAGGAAGGCCAGACCGTGGTGTTCCTGCTCGCGGGCGACGCGGTCGCGGGCCTCCTCGGAGCCGCCGATCCCATCAAGGCGAGCGCGCGCCAGGCGATCCGCGACCTCCAGGGCGAGGGCCTGCGCGTGGTCATGGTCACCGGCGACAGCGCGGCCACCGCGCGCGCGGTGGCGCGCACGCTCGGCCTCGACGACGTGAGCGCGGAGATCCTGCCCGAGCGGAAGGCCGAGATCGTCCGGCACCTCCGGGCCGAGGGCCGGGTGGTGGCCATGGCCGGCGACGGCGTCAACGACGCGCCGGCCCTCGCGGCGGCCGACGTGGGGATCGCCATGGGCACGGGCACGGACGTGGCCATGGAGAGCGCGGGTATCACGCTGGTCCAGGGCGATCTGGGCGGCATCGTGCGGGCGCGCCGGCTCTCGCGCGCGACGATGCGGAATATCCGCCAGAACCTCGTCTGGGCCTTTGCCTACAACCTGCTGGGGGTGCCGATCGCGGCGGGCGTGCTCTATCCGTTCGTCGGCCTCCTGCTCAGCCCGATCCTCGCGAGCGCGGCGATGAGCTTGAGCTCCGTGTCGGTGATCTCCAATGCCCTGCGCCTCCGCCGCGCGGCGCTCTGAGTGTCAGCCGCACCATCGCGAAGCTGACAGCAGACTGACAGTGTCGTCGTGCGTCAACGCGAAGGGCCTTGTATCCCAGGCTGTTGTCGTCTGGCCCACTTCTTGCGGTTCCTGCCGGGCACCCGCCATGCACGCGAGCCGAACGGTTGAACCCGAGCAGGATGCGCGCCGGTGCCCTCGCCAGCAGGTGTCCTGGCTCGTCACGGTCGCCGCGGGGCGCCACCAGTTCCAGGGACGCACGAAGGACGTCAGTGCCTCCGGCGCGAAGATCCTGCTCAAGGAGCGGCCAGCGCTCGGCGCCGAGGTGAGCCTCCGCTTCCGTCCCCCGGGCCGCCGGCCGGTCGAGACGCGCGCGCTCGTCTGGCGCGTCGACGCCGAGGGTCTGGCGTGCATGTTCGTGGGCACGCAGAGGCCCGAGTTCCTGGAGGCCGTGACTCCGCGCGCGGCGCCCGGCACGGTGCGGGTGCTCCCGCTGCGACCGGCGGGCAGCGTGCTCCTGGCGACGGTGGACACGGGTTTCCGCGCGCTGGCCGTGTACACGCTCGAGCGCGGCGGCTACACGGTGCTGGACGCGGGCTCGCAGCCCCTGCTGGCCCTGCGCCTCGCCGAGGAGCACCGGGCCGCGATCTCGCTCATCCTGATCGCGGCGGACCTGCGGCTCATGAACGGGGAGCCGCTGGCCAAGCGTCTCGCGCCGCTCCTGCCGTCGGCCAAGCTCGTGCTGATGTCGAGCCGCTCGGCACCCGTTTCCGCCGGCCCCGAGGCGCGGTGGCTCCCCACGCCCTGCACGGACGGCGAGCTGATGGCGCAGGTCCGCGAGGCCCTCGGCTAGTGGCCGTTGCCCTTGACCGCCTCGGACAGCGCCGCCGCGAGGTTGTGATTGGCCGAGGTCAGGTGCGGGTGAACCGCGAGGGCCCGCCGGAACAACGCGGCGGCCTCCCGGAACTGGCCGAGCGCCATGTGGCAGAGCCCCTGGCCGGACAGGGCCCCGAAGTGGTGCGGGTTCCGCGCTAGCGTCTCCTCGCAGTCGGCCACCGCCCCCGGATAGTCCTCCACCACGTAGCGTGCGGTCGCCCGCTTGTTCCACCCCTCCGCGAAGTCGGGCGCGCGCTCGATGATGCGGGTGAAGCAGCCGATCGCGTCCTCCAGCCGGCGACCCTCCATCGCCTCGACGCCCCGGCGGAGGAGCCGATCCACCTCGGGAATTTCCGAGCGGCACCAGATCGCCCAGAGCGTGGCTTCGGCCCGGGCGGCCAGGGCGGGGTCAGCGCCACGGAGCGCGGCGAGGGCTTCGGCCTCGGTCATGCGACCGAGGTTACTTGACGGGGCGGCCCGTTGGCCAGATGCTGCTGCCCGGAGGCCCCGATGGCGGATCAGGATCGGATCGAGGAGTTCAAGGAAGTGGTCGAGATCATGCCCGACGATCCCGTCGTCCGGTTCGGCCTCGCGGGCGCCTATCTGGAGGCGGGCCGGGCCGACGCGGCGGCCGTGGAGTACGGAGAAGCCATCCGCCTAAAGCCCGACTACTCGGCCGCCCATCGGGGCCTCGGTCGCGCGCTGGAGCGCGCGGGCCGGATCGCCGAGGCCAAGGCCGCCTTCGCGAAGGGCCTCGAGGTGGCGCGCGCGACCGGGGATCTCCAGACCGGGAAGGAGATCGAGGTCTTCCTGCGCCGGCTCGAGAAGGCCTAGTGGCGATCTGGGTGGATGCCGACGCCTGCCCCCAGGTCATCAAGGAGATCCTCTTCCGGGCCGCCGACCGCGCGCAGGTGCTGACGACGCTGGTCGCCAACACGCCCCTCCGCGTCCCGCCCTCGCCCTTCATCCGGACGCTCCGCGTGGAGCAGGGCTGGGACGTGGCGGACCACCGGATCGTGCAGCAGGTGCAGTCCGGGGACCTGGTGGTCACGGCCGACATCCCGCTCGCCGCGCTGGTGATCGCGCGCGGCGCGCAGGCGCTGGACCCGCGGGGGGAGCTCTACACGGAGGACAATGTCCAGGAGCGTCTGGCGGTGCGGAACCTGATGCAGGGCCTTCGGGCGGGGGGCGACCTCATCGCCGGGCCGGCGCCGTTCTCCCCGAGCGATCGGCAGCGCTTCGCGAATCACCTCGACCACTTCCTGACGCGGCGGCGCGGCCCCGGGGACTAGCCGGGCGCCGGCGGGCTCTGCAGGACCGTCGGCTCGATCGCGACGCTCTGCTGCCCGTCGGCCACCCAGATCTGCCCGTCCTGGATCGTGCACGTGAGCTGCATGGTCCGCTGCGCCAGCCGAGCCAGCGCCCGCGTGGCGGCGAAGGGCAGGTTGACGACGGTCAGGTTCCGGGCCCGGTCGAGTGCCGCGCCGGCCTGCTCCCACCAGAGGTCGGCGCCCCGCCCGCCGTAGCTGTAGACGAACACCGCCGCCGCCCGGCCGCACGCCCGCCGGATCCGCTTCTCGTCCGGCTGCCCCACGTCGATCCAGAGATCGATGGCGCCGGTGAGGTCCTTCCGCCAGAGATCGGGCTCGTCGTCGGTGCCGAGCCCTCGGCCGAAGGCCAGCGCCTCGTGGCCGTGACGGGCGAAGGCCAGCAGCCGCACCATCATGCGCTCGTCGGTCTCCGAAGGGTGACGGGCGATCGTCAGCGCGTGGTCCCGGTAGTAGGCGCGGTCGATGTCCGCGATCTGCAGGGTGACCTTGAAGATGGTGGCGTTCTGGGCCATGGAGCCGGCGGGGCGATCGTCTCCCCCCGGCCGCGCGCGGTCAACCGGGCGGCGTGGGGTCCGGTGGACCAACGGTCTCCGGGCCGGATTGCGCGTCGGGGGCGCCTTGATCTATCCTCGATCACCGCCGGCGCGGGTCGGCACAATCCGTTCAAGGGGGCACGGGACCATGATCGTTCCACTCACGCTGGCCGACTTTCTCGAGCGCGCCGAGCTCGTCTACGGGCATCGTGAGGCGGTGGTGGACGAGCCCACACCACCCGGTGGCGGCCTCGGCCGCTTCACCTACGCGCGGTTCGCCTCGATGGCGCGCAGCCTGGCCGCGACCCTCGACGACCTCGGCGTGGGCGAGAACGACCGCGTCGCGATCGTCTCGCCGAACGCGGCGCGCTTCCTGATCAGCCTGTTCGGGGTCAGCGTGTTCGGACGGGTGCTGGTGCCGGTGAACTTCCGGCTGAACGCCGAGGAGACCCGCTACATCGTCGAGCACTCCGGCTCCTCGGTGCTCCTGGTGGACCCCGAGCTGGACGAGCCCCTGCGCGACATCAAGGTGAAGCACCGCTTCGTGCTGGGGAGCGGCTCCGATGCGCAGCTCTTCCTACGTCCGGGCGCGACGCCGCGTCTGCGGGTCGCGGACGAGAACGCCACCGTCTCGATCAACTACACCTCCGGCACCACCGCACGGCCCAAGGGGGTGCAGCTCACCCATCGCAACTTCTGGCTCAACGCGGTCACCTTCGGCTGGCACCTGGCCATGACCGACCGCGATGTGTATCTCCACACTCTGCCCATGTTCCACTGCAACGGCTGGGGCATGCCCTACGCGCTCACCGCCATGGGCGTCCGCCACGTCATCATCCGGAAGATCGACGGCGAGGAGATCCTGCGGCGCGTGGAGGGCGAGGGCGTGACGCTCTTCAACTGCGCGCCGGCGGTGATCGCGGCGGTGCTCGAGGCGGCCGCGGCGCGTCGTGGCAAGGGGATCGCGGTGCCGGGCCGGGGGCGGGTGCGGGTGGTCATCGCGGGGGCGCCGCCGCCGACCAAGACCATCGAGCGGATCGAGACGGAGCTGGGCTGGGAGTTCATCCAGATCTACGGCCTCACCGAGACCTCGCCGCTGTTGACCATCAACCGGGCGCCCGCGGAGTGGGACGGGCTCGAGCCGGTCGAGCGCGCGCAGCGGCTCGGGCGCGCGGGCGTGCCCGCGGTGGGCGTGCGCATGAGTGTGGACGCGGAGGGCGAGGTGCTCGCGCGCGCCAACCACGTCTTCGAGGGGTACTGGAATCAGCCGGAGGAGACGGCCAAGGCCATCGTGGACGGCTGGTTCCACACCGGTGACGGCGGCTACACCGACGACGCCTTCATCGCGATCAGCGATCGGAAGAAGGACGTGATCATCACCGGCGGCGAGAACGTCTCGTCCATCGAGGTCGAGGACTGCCTCTTCCAGCACCCCGCGGTGGCCGAGGTCGCCGTGATCGGCGTCCCTGACGAAAAATGGGGCGAGACGATCAAGGCGCTGGTGGTGCTGCGTCCGGGTGCGCAGGCGGCCGAGCGAGACCTGATGGAGCATTGCCGCAGTCGCATGACCCACTACAAGTGCCCGACCTCGGTCGAGATTCGCGACGCGCTCGTCCGCACCGCCACCGGCAAGCTCCAGAAGTTCAAGCTCCGCGAGCCCTACTGGGCCGGCCGCACGCGCCGCGTGAACTGACGGGCCCGGAGGGCCGCAGCCGATTCGCGGCGGCGTCTAGGAGGCCCGTTCGGCCGGCGGGGGAGACGGTCCGGGGTCTCGGCGCGCCCGCGGATGCAGCACCTCGATCGCCCAGCCGACGTCCAGCCGCTCCCCGAACCACTGGGCAAGCCCCGTGCGCGCATGGAGCTCGAGCCCCTGCGCGATGCTCTGGGCCCGGAGCGCGCCCGCCGGATCGGCGGGCACCGCCGCCGGCGGCGGCACGTGACCGCCCCGGAACCTGTCAAGCCGAAGGTGGGGCTTGACTCCGGTTCGATAGTTCGATATATTTCGAAGCACAGAATAAGTACCTCGCGCAAAGGGGACGGCGACCATGAGCGACCTGAGAGCAGACCTGCCGGTGGTGGTGATCGGCGCGGGCCCGGTGGGTCTGGCCGCGGCGGCTCATCTGGCCGCGAAGCGGCAGGGATTCCTCCTGCTGGAGGCGGGCACGTCGGTGGGCGCCTTCGTCCGGGCCTGGGGCCACGTCCAGGTGTTCTCCCCATGGCGGTTCAATGTGGACCCGGCGGCCCGGAACCTGCTGGCGTCCTCGGGGTGGATCGAGCCCGACGGCGACGTGCTGCCGACCGGCGCCGAGATCGTCACCCAGTACCTCGAGCCCCTGGCGAAGTGCGCGGAGATCGCGCCGCACCTCCGGCTCGGCACGCGCGTGGTGGCGGTGACCCGCTCCGGGTTCGACAAGATGAAGAGCGCGGGACGGGAGCAGGCGCCGTTCGAGCTGCACGTCCGGACTGCGGCCGGCGACGAGCGGCTCCTGGCCCGGGCCGTGATCGATGCCTCGGGCACCTACGGCGATCCCAGTCCGCTCGGGGGCGGCGGCCTGGCCGCGATCGGGGAGGCCGCCGGTCGCGACCGCATCTTCTACGGGATCCCGGACGTGCTGGGCGCGGCCCGCGCGCGCTACGCGGGCCGGTCGGTGGCGGTGGTCGGCAGCGGGCACTCGGCCTTCAACGCGCTGCTCGATCTGGCCCGGCTCGCCGCGGGCGAGCCCGCGACCACGATCACGTGGGTGGTGAGGCGCGCGGAGATGGGCGCGGTCTACGGCGGCGGAGCCGCCGATGCGTTGCCGGCGCGGGGGAGCCTGGGCGAGCGCCTGCGCGCGCTCGTCGGGACGGGCCGCATCCGTCTCGTGACCGGGTTCCACACGAGCCGGCTCCTGCAGCGCGGCGCCGGGGTCGCGCTCCTCGACGCGAAGGGTCGGGAGATCGGGCCGGTGGATGAGGTCGTCGCGGTCACCGGCTTCCGGCCGGACCTGGCGATGCTCGGCGAGCTGCGCCTCGATCTCGACCCGGCGGTGGAGAGCCCGCGCGCGCTGGCGCCGCTGATCGACCCGAACCTGCATAGCTGCGGCACGGTGCCGCCCCACGGCGCCGATGAGCTGCGCCACCCGGAGCCGGGCCTCTTCGTCGTCGGCATGAAGAGCTACGGCCGGGCGCCGACCTTCCTGATGCTCACCGGCTACGAGCAGGTGCGGTCGGTGGTCGCCGATCTGACCGGTGATCTCGCGGGGGCGCGGCGCGTGGAGCTGACGCTGCCGGCCACCGGGGTCTGCTCCGCGACGCCGAGCTCGAGCGAGGATGCCGCGGGGTGCTGTGCCTCGACTCCGACGCCCACGCTCGTCGGTGGGCTGGGCCGCAAGGCGGCGCGATGAAGACCATCTCCCGCCTCCCGCTGGCCCAGGTCCAGGCGAGCGACGAGCACGTCGAGGCGTTCAAGGCCTTGGCCCATCTCACCCGGCTCCGGGTGTTCTTCTGCCTGGTCCACGCGTGCAAGGAGATGTCGGTGGGCGAGATCCAGGCCGAGGTCGAGATTCCGGGACCGACCCTCTCTCACCACCTGGACCTGCTACGGCGGGCCGGGCTGGTCGAGAGCCGCAAGGAAGAGCGGTACATCTACTATTCCGTCAAGCGGGACACGGTGACGACGCTCGTGCGCCTGCTCACCGCCTGCTGCTAAAGGAGAACGTCATGAGCGCAAAGGTCCATCTGCACCTGCATGTGTCGGACCTGGCGAAGAGCCGGGAGTTCTACGAGAAGTTCCTCGGGACGGCGCCGGTCAAGGTGAAGCCCGAGTACGTGAAGTTCCTTTCCGAATGGGCTCCCGTCAACCTCGCCCTGTCCGGCGGCGGGGCGGCCGGAGCGGGCACGATCGATCACGTGGGCGTGCAGGTGGACGCGGTGCCCACGGTGATGGCCCAGCTCGCGCGTGTCAAGGCGGCCGGCCTCCCGGTACGGGAGGAGATGGGCGTCGATTGCTGCCACGCGAACCAGGACAAGTTCTGGGTCCAGGATCCCGACGGAGTGGACTGGGAGGTCTATCATCTCAACTACGACCTCGAGGACGAGGTGGCCGCGCCTGGTCGCAGCGGGCTGACGCTGGCCAAGGACGGCGCCTGCTGCGCGTCGTCCTGCTGCGCGTCGTGAGGAGCGGGTGATGAGCGACGACATCAAGGGCATCGTGAAGGAGAAGTACGCGCAGGCCGCGCTCCGGGTGACCGCGGCCGCCGGGAGCTCCTGCTGCGGCACCGCTTCGTCTCGCGGTGAATGCGACCCGATCACCTCCGGTATCTACGACGACAGCGATACGTCCGCGCTGCCGGCCGAGGCCCGAGCCGCCTCTCTCGGCTGTGGGAACCCGACGGCCCTGGCGGAGCTCAAGCCGGGCGAGACCGTGCTCGATCTCGGCTCGGGAGGCGGCATCGACGTGCTCCTGTCCGCCGGCCGCGTGGGCCCGACCGGCAAGGCGTATGGCCTCGACATGACCGACGAGATGCTCGCCCTCGCCCGGGAGAACCAGCGGAAGGCCGGGGTCGGCAACGTGGAGTTCCTCAAGGGAGAGATCGAGCAGATCCCCCTGCCGTCGAACACGGTGGACGTCATCATCTCCAACTGCGTGATCAATCTCTCGGCCGACAAGGATCGCGTCTTCGCCGAGGCATTCCGGGTGCTGAAGCCGGGCGGGCGCCTGGCCGTGTCGGACGTGGTCGTGCGCGGCGAGGTTCCCGCGGCGATCCGGCGAAGCGTCGAGCTCTGGATCGGCTGCGTGGCCGGCGCGCTGGAGGAGCGCCAGTATCGGGACAAGCTCGCGGCCGCCGGGTTCGAGGGCGTCGATCTGGAGCCGACCCGCGTCTACCGTGTCGAGGACGCCCGGGACTTCCTGACGGGCGCCGGGCTCGACGCCGACACCATCGCGCCCCAGGTGGCAGACCGGTTCATGAGCGCGTTCGTCCGCGCCCGGAAGCCCGCCTGACGTGAGCCTCGGCCGGCGTCCGGCCGCGGAGGCGGTGGACACGGCGCTGGACGGGCTGTTCCGGCGGCCCCTGCCCGGGCGCGGATGAGTCGGTTCGCTCCGGGCGGCGCCGCGTGGCTGCTCGCCATCTGCGTCTCCCGGGTGGGCGCCTACACGGTATACATCGCCTACGCGGCGACGCTGCCCGTCCTGCAGCACGAGTGGCAGCTCTCGGGCACCGCGGCCGGGAGCATCGCGTCCGCGTTCCAGGTGGCCTACGCGCTGTCGCTGATGGGGTGCTCGACGCTGGCGGATCGCGTGGGCGCGCGGCGGGTCTTCGTGGCCGGGACGGTGGCGTCGGCGATCATGTCGATCGCGTTCGCGATGTACGCCCGCGACTACTGGTCGGGGCTGGGCCTCTACACGCTGCTCGCGCTCGCCCTGGGCGGCACCTATACCACCGGCATCCTCCTCGTGGCCGAGAACGTGCCGGTCGAGCGGCGAGGGCGGGCGATGGGCGCGTACCTAGCCGGCCACTCGCTCGGCGTCGCTCTGGCCCTCGCGCTGACCGGCCTGGCGATCCCGCGTGGCGGGTACGTCCTCGCCTTCTGGCTGCTGGCGCTGGGGCCGGTGGTCGGAGCCGCCGCCTCCTGGATGGCGGCGCGGACGAGCGCCAACGTCGTGACCCCCCGCACCGGGAGCCAGCGCTTCGGCAGCGAGGTGCTCCGGAACCGGCCCGCCATGCTGGTCATCGCCGGGTATACGTTCCACTCCTGGGAGCTGCTCGGCATGTGGGCCTGGACACCCACGTTCCTGGCCGCCTGCTTCGTGGCGGCCGGATCGGAGCTGACGCGCGGCGCCGGTCTCGGTGCCTACATGACGGCGCTGTTCCACCTGACCGGAATGCTGGCCGCGCTGCTGGCCGGCGTGTTCGCGGATCGCTTCGGCCGGACACCGGTGATCTTCGTGATGGCGACGGTCAGCGCGATCTGTTCGCTCACCTTCGGATGGATGCTCGGGGCCTCGCTCGTGCTCATCGTCGCGGTTGGGCTCCTCTACGGGTTCGCCGCGCTCGGGGACTCACCGATCTACTCCACCGCGATCACCGAGGTGGTGGCCCCGGCCTACCGCGGCACCGCCCTCGCGCTGCGCTCGCTCCTGGGCTATGGCGCGGGCGCGATCGCGCCGCTGGTCTTCGGCGCGATCCTGGACTGGTACGGCGTCCGCTCGGCCGGCGCGTGGGGCTGGGCGTTCTTGAGTCTCGGCATCGCAGGCGTGGGCGCCGTGGTGTCGGTGGTGCTGCTGCACCGGACGCCGGCAGCGGCCGCCCTGCACGGTCCCGGCCTGCGCCGGGCCGCGGCCGGAGTCCGATGACCGCCATCCGCACGCGACTGGCGACGCCCGCCGACGCGGCGGCCATCACCGCCATCTACAACGAGGGAATTGCCGACCGGGTCGCGACCTTCGAGACCGAGCCGCGGACGGTGACCCAGATCGCGCAGCAGCTCGCGGACAAGGGGGACCGGTTCCCGACAGTGGTGGTGGAGCGGGACGGGCAGGTGATCGCCTACGCGAGCGCGGGCGCCTATCGGAGCCGTCCCGCCTACGCGGGGGTCGCGGAGCACTCGGTGTACGTGGCCCGCGCCGCACGGGGCACCGGAGCGGGCCGGGCCGCGCTGGACGCCCTGTGCGGGGCCTACGCGGAGCGCGGCTTCTGGAAGATCGTCTCCCGGATCTTTCCCGAGAACACCGCGAGCCTCCGCCTCCACGAGCGGTGCGGGTTCCGGGTGGTCGGCGTCTACCGGCGGCACGGCAAGCTCGACGGCGAGTGGCGCGATTGCGTGATCGTGGAGCGGCTGCTCTGACATGGACCGGACGCGTGTCCTGTTCCTCTGCACGCACAACTCGGCCCGGAGCCAGATGGCCGAGGGCTTTCTCCGCGCGCTGGCGGGCGATCGCTTCGAGGCCGGGAGCGCCGGGACCGAGAAGACCTCGGTCAACCCGCTGGCCATCCGGGCGATGGCCGAGGTCGGCATCGATCTCGGCGGGCATACCTCGAAGCTCTACGCGGACGTGGCCTCGGCGGGCTGGGACTACCTCATCACGGTGTGCGACGACGCCAACGAGCGGTGCCCGTGGGTCCCCGGCCCGGTGCAGCGGCTGCACTGGTCATTCCCCGACCCGTCGCGCGCGACCGGGACCGAGGAGGAGCGCCTCGGGGTCTTCCGCCGGGTGCGCGACCAGATCCGGGAGCGCCTGACCGACTGGCTGCGGGCTCAGTGACCCCCGCCCAGCTCGTCGCTTGCGTCTGCGTGGCGCAGGTGTGCGCCCAGATCGGAGCCTACACGTGGCCGGCGCTGCTGCCCGGCTTCCTCGCCGAGTGGCACCTCAGCAACCGGGAGGCCGGCTGGATCACCGGCATCTTCTACGCGGCCTACACGGTGGCGGTGCCCGTCCTCGTGACGCTCACCGACCGCGTGGACGCGCGTGCCGTCTACCTGAGCGGCGTCGCCCTCACGGTGGCGAGCCATCTGGGGTTCGCCACCTTCGTGGACGGGCCGTGGGGCGCCGCCGCGGCCCGCGCGCTCGCCGGCGTGGGCTGGGCCGGCACCTACATGACCGGCCTCAAGATGCTGGCGGACCGGGTGGAGCCGGCGCTGATGTCCCGTGCGGTGGCCGGGCACGCCGCGAGCATCGGCATCGCGGGCGCCATCTCGTTCGTGTTCGCGGGCACGATCGGCCGGTGGCTCGGCTGGCGCGGCGCCTTCGCGGCGGCCGCGGTCGCCGCGCTGGTCGGATGGCTGATCGTGTTCGTCGGGGCGCCGACGCGGGCGCGCGGCCCGGCCGGCGCGGCCTCCGGCGCGCTCTTCGATTTCCGGCCGGTGCTCCGCAACCGCTCGGCCATGGCCTACGCCGTCGCGTACTGCGCGCATACCTGGGAGATGAACGCTCTCCGCGGCTGGGCGGTGGCGTTCCTGGCCTACGTGGCCGCCGCCACGGACGACCGCGGCCCCTGGATCGGGCCCACCGCGGTGGCCATGACCATGGGCCTCATCGGCACGTGGGCCAGCGTGGCCGGGAACGAAGCCGCCATTCGCATGGGCCGGCCGCGGCTCGTGCGTCTGGCCATGAGCGCGTGCGTGGTCTGCGCGGCCGGCATCGGCTTCCTCGGGGCCCGCTCCTATCCGCTGGCCGCGGGCCTGGTGCTCCTCTACGGGTCGCTGATCTGGCTCGACTCCTCCTCGCTCACCGCGGGCGCCGCCGGGAGCGCGGATCCCGAGCGGCGCGGCGCCACGCTGGCGCTGCACTCGATGGCGGGCTACGCGGGCGGGGCCGTCGGGCCCATCGCGATCGGCTGGATCCTCGATCTGAGCGGCGGCATGTCGCCCATGGGCTGGGGGCTCGCGTTCCTCCACGTCGCGGTGATCGCGCTGCTGGGGCAGGTGGCCTTCGTGCTCCTGGGGCCGCGCGATCTGCTCGGGGACCGGCGGAGCGGAGCGGGGCACCGGGCGGATCGGGCTTGACGAAGGCGCCCGCTCCGGTGGAGCATCGCGGGACATGACCCTCGCCGACCGCGTCGCGATCGTCACCGGAGCCGGCAACGGCATCGGCAAGGCCACCGCGCTGGCCCTGGCGCGGGCCGGTGCGCAGGTCGCGGCGGTGGACGTGGACGGGGGCGCCGCCAAGACGACCGCGGAGGCGGCCGCGGCGCTCGGGCCGCGGAGCCTGGCGCTCGAGACGGACGTGGGCGATCTGGTTGCCATCGACCGGATGGTCCGGCGCGTGATGGAGACGTTCGGGCGAATCGACGTCCTGGTGAACAATGCCGGTGTCACCCGGCGCGCCTACATCATGGATCTCACCGAGCAGGACTGGGACCGCATCATGCGCGTCAACGCCAAGGGCGTCTTCTTCTGCCTGCAGCGGGTGGCCCGCGAGATGATTCCCCGGCGGAGCGGCACGATTATCAACATCGCGTCGATCGCGGGGAAGGGCTACGCGGGCACCTCGAACGCGATCTACGCGGCGAGCAAGGGCAGCGTGATCTCGCTGACCCGCACCGCCGCGCTGCAGCTCGCCCGCCACGACATCAACGTCAACGCGATCTGCCCGGGCATCACGGTGACCGCGCTGTCCGAGGCCAACGTGGCGGTCCGTGCCCGCGACGAGGGCCTCTCGGTCGAGGAGATGACGCGGCGGCGCAACGCGGTCATCCCGCTCGGCCGGGCCAACGAGCCCGAGGACGTGGCCGCGCTCGCGGTCTTCCTCGCCTCTCCGGGAGCGCGGAACATCACCGGCCAGTCGCTCAACGTCGACGGCGGCGTCATCCTCGACTGACCCTCGATCAAGGAGACCTCACCATGAACATCGGCGTCTCGGTGCCCCTGCCCGCCTATCTCGTGGACGTCGGTGCCATGGCCCGCACGGCGGAGGCGCTGGGCTTCGAGTCCTTCTGGTGCGCCGAGCATCCGTTCATCCCGGTGCAGACGAGCAGCCGGTTCCCGGGCTCGGCGGACGGCGTCATCCCGGAGGAGTACTCGCACTTCGTCGATCCCTTCGTCGCGCTCGCGCGCGCCTCGGGGACGACCAGCCGGATCAAGCTCGCCACCGGGATCGTGCTGGTGCCGGAGCGTCATCCGCTGGTGCTGGCCAAAGAGGTCTCCACGCTCGATCTCGTGAGCGGCGGGCGCTTCCTCTTCGGCATCGGGGCGGGCTGGCTCCGCGAGGAGACCCAGATCATGGGCGGCGACTTCGATCACCGCTGGACCCAGACGCGGGAGTCGGTCCTCGCCATGAAGGAGCTCTGGACGAAGCCGGAAGCCCAGTTCCACGGCAAGTACTACGACTTCCCGCCGGTGCGCTCCTACCCCAAGCCGATCCAGACGCCACACCCGCCGGTACTGCTGGGCGGCGCCGCCAAGAACGTGCTCCAGCGCGTGGTGGCCTGGGGCGACGGCTGGCTGCCCAACCGCGTGACGCCGGATCAGCTCCGCGAGAGCCGCGCCACGCTCGACCGCCTCGCCAAGGAGGCCGGCCGCGATCCCGCCGCCATCACGATCTCGGCGCACGGGCAGCCCGCCGACCGCGACCTGGTCCGCCGGCTCCTCGACGCCGGCGCCACCCGCGTCGTGATCCGGCCCGCCACCTCCAGGTCGGAGCCGGAGATGGTGCGCGAGCTCACCCGGATCGCGGAGGCGGTGATGCGCTAGGCCGCGCTCAGGGCTTGTGGGTCTCCACGTGCGTCGCCTCGATCACGTAGGAGGCGCTGGCCAGCTCGCTGCTGGACCGCTCCGTTCGCAGCCGGCCCGTGACCGAGACCATGTCGAACACCTCGGTCACTTTGAACGGCCGGCGGCCGGTGCGCACGAGCACGACCTGGTTGGACGGCGGCGGCGGGACGTGGATGCAGGCCCCGAAGTAGGGGACCAGGAGGAACTCCGAGACGGCCTTGCCGTCGCCTTCGAGCGTCACCAGGAAGCCCGAGAGCTTCACCGTCTTGTTGCTGAGCGACTGGACCACCGGCGCGTTCTCCCAGGCCTTGCGCAGCCGCTCGGCGGCTTTCTCCGCGCGCGGGTCGTCGTCCCGGAGGCGCGACACCTCCTTCTGGTACTTCCTCACCAGGTCGCTCGGGTCGTAGCCGGCAGGGACCAGGTGCTTCCAGTCGATGACCTCGGGCCGCTCCTGGGCCAGGGCGCCGGGCGCGCCGAGCCAGATCGCGGCCACCAGGACGAGAGCGACAGCTCTTGGATTCATCGCGGGACCTCCGGGGGGTGCGGGGTGTCTAGACATGGACGGTCATGCCGTCGGTCAGCGAGTACCGGTAGGCGCGCAGGGCCGGCCACAGACCGGCGACGATGCTCGCGAGGAGGACCGCGGCCAGCAGGAGCCACTCGTGCGCGCTGGGAAATCCGATCTCGATCCAGAGCCCCAGCCGGGTCTGGATGAGGCCGCGGGCCACGAAGAGCGCCAGGTAGAGCAGCCCGACGCCGACCGCGATGCCCGCAGCGGCGAGCGCGGCGGCCTCTCCCACGACGAGGGCCAGGACGTGTCGCGGCCGGGCCCCCACCGAGCGCAGCACCGCCATCTCGCGCCGCCGCTCGTTGAGGCCGGTGAGGAGGGCGGTGACCATGCCGAAGAGGCCAACCAGCGCGACGAGCGCCGAGACACCGAGCAGCGCCTGCTCCGCCACCCCGATCGCCTCCCACAACTCCTGCAGCACCACCCCGGGCAGGATGGCCAGAAGCGGCTCCTTGCGATAGTCGTTCACGAAGCGCTGCACGTGGAAGACCGCGGTGCGCGAGTCGAGCCCGACCAGGAACGCGGTGATGCTGCGCGGGGTGAGGTCCCGGAGCCGTGCCTCCTCGGCCGAGACCGCCGCGCCGGGCGCGCGCATCCCGCTCTGCCAGTCCAGGTGGATCGCCTCGAGGCCGGCCAGCGACACGTGGACGGTGCGGTCGACCGGGGTGCCCGTCTTGCCCAGGATGCCGACCACGCGAAACGGCTTGTCGTCGTGACGGGAGACGCCCGCGTCCACCGCCCCGTGGGCGACGACGATCGGCTGGCCCACGCGGTAGCCGAGCTCGCGCGCCACGTCGGCCCCCACCACCGCGTCGTAGACGTCGTCGAAGATCGCGCCGGCCTCGAGCTCGAGGCCCCGGACACGCGCGTAGCGGTAGTGCCGGAAGTAGTCGGCAGTGGTTCCGAGCACCGCGAACCCCCGGTGGGAGTCGCCCAGGGAGAGGGGAATCGTCCAGCGTACCCGCGGGTGGCGCGCGAGCTCCTGGTAGCTCGTCCAGGACACGTTGTTGGTGGCGTAGCCGATGCGGAACACCGAGTGGAGCAGGAGCGCAGTCGCCCCGGTGCGGGCCCCCACGATCAGGTCGGTCCCCGAGATCGTGTTGGCGAAGCCGGCGCGGGCCTGCGTGCGCAGGCGCTCGACGCCGAGGAGGAGGACCACGCTCAGGGCGATCGACAGGATCAGGAGGATGGCGGTCACCCGTCGATTCAGGAGGCTCTTCCCGGCCAGCGCGAGGATGGCCACGTCAGGCGCCCGGCGCCGGCCGAGGCGCGGCGAGATCGGCGAGGGCGAGGGTGCGCGCGAAGAGACCCTCGAGGCTGCGGTCGTGGCTGACGAAGAGGAGCGTGGCCCCTTCGCTCTCGCACTCGCGGAACAGGAGCCGGAGGAACGCCTCCCGGCGGTCGGCGTCCAGCGCCGAGGTCGGCTCGTCGGCGAGGAGGATCTCGGGCCGGCCGAGGAGGGCCCGGGCGGCGGCCACCCGCTGCTGCTGCCCCACGCTCAGGCGGCTGACCGCGCGTCGAGACCGGGCCTCCGCGCCCAGGTCGAGGTGCTCGAGCAGCCGGGCCGCCTCCCGATCGGCCCCGCCCCGCGCGGCCACCTGGTGGCGGCGCCGCCTCGAGAACCGGCAGGGCAGCGTGACGTTCTCGGTCACCGAGAGATAGGGCACCAGATTGAACATCTGGAAGATGATGCCGAAGTGGTCGGCGCGGAACGTGTCCCGCGCCGACCCGGCGAGCCGCGAGATCTCGGTGCCGAGCACGCGGAGGGAGCCCCGTTGCGGCACGACCACGCCCGCGAGGAGGCTGAGCAGGCTGCTCTTGCCGCTGCCGCTCGGTCCGTGCACGAACACCCGCTGACCGGCCGGGATCGCGAGCCGCTCGATCCGCAGCAGGGGCTGATCCGGGGTCCAGCCGAACTCGACGTCGGCCGCCTCGATGACCGCCGCCGCGCTCACGAGGCGATCTTGAGCCGGGGCGCGCCGGGCTTGAGGACCGCGGCCTTCTGCCCGTGCGCGGTGACGATCTGCACGCGCAGCTCCTTCAGGCGCGGGAACGCCTTGAACAGGCCCACGTCCACATGGGCGAGGGCGGCCGGCTGGGCACACTGCCAGCGCCACTCCGTCTCGATCTCGGAGTGCGTCTCCTTGCTGCCGGGCGGCGGCAGCTTGATCTCGACCCGGGTGGGCTGGGCCTGGCAGCCCGCGGCCGCCACCGGCGTGAAGAGCTTCCCCGGCTCCTTGAGCTGCTGCTCGACGCGGGCCACCGTCTTCTTCTGGGCGTCGGTGCGGGGTGCGTGCTCGAAGCCGAGGAAGTTGTCGGCGGGGCTGTCGAGGGCGATCTGCAGCGCGCCGCCGTCGAGGGTGACGTCGAGGCGGGCCGCACCATGGTGATGCGCGCGTGACGCGCCCTTGTCGGCGGCGAGCGCCGGGGCCGCCGCGAGAAGCGCGGACAGGATGAGCGAGCAGGTCCGCATGGTGAGCCTCCAGTCGAACACCGGCCGGGTGCGGCGGGTGTCCTGAGCCGAGCGTGGTGGCGAGCGCCGCGCGGTCGAGGCGCGGACGCGGGACGGCGTCAGGACCGGACGGGCGGGGCGCGGGCCGCGCTCGGGCGGGCCGGGGGCGCGGGGACGGCGTGGAAGGTCGAGGGCTCGGCGCGGCTCGCCGGGGCGAGCGCCACCGCCGGCTCCGGATCCGGGGCCGGCGCCATCACTAGGTGGTCGGCCGCCACGTGCAGCGCGCACGGCGCCTCGTGCAGGTGGAGGACGTGCTCGATCTCGTGCGCGAGGGCGGTGCCCTGCGCGGACACGAACATCAGCGCGAGGACCGCGGCGAGGGCCGCGAGCAGACGCGGCCGCCGTCTACTGGCAGTGTGCATGGTCGCCATGGGGCCAGCAGACGAGGCCATCCGAGCTGACGAGGAGCCCGGGGTCGGGGGTCCCGGCGTGCCGAGCTTCGTCGCCGGGGACTCGCAGCGCGCCGCGAGCACCACCGACCCGGGCGCGCGTGAAGGGATCGACGCGGATGGCGTAGCGCTGGCCGTCCTCACAGACCAGCCAGTCTCCGTCGCGGTCGCACCGGGTCTGCGCGGTCGCGGGGGCGGCGAGCCCACAGACCAGCGCCGCGGTGGCCGCCGCGCCGAGCAGGCCCGCGATTCGCCTTGGATGCGCGCTGGAGGTCTTCACGCTCGTTCCATCATAGCATCACCGGCATAGATCACTGGCCGCCGGTCACGTCGATGGTGACACCGGTGACGAAGTCGGCGTCGGCGGAGGCCAGGAAGCAGATGACCCGGGCCTGGTCCTCGGGGGTGGCCACGCGGCCGAGCGGGATGCGCTTGATCTCGGCGGCCTGCGCGTCCGCGGTGCGGCGCTCCCAGTGCGGCCGGATGCGCTCGGACAGCGTCAGGCTCGGCGCGATCGCGTTGACCGTGACGCCGTGGGGGCCGAGCTCGAAGGCGAGCTTGCGGGTGAGCGCGATGATGCCGCCCTTGGCGGCGGCGTAGGCGCTCGAGCTCGCCTGGCTGAGCCCCCGCCCCGCGATCGAGGAGAGGTTGACGATCTTGCCGCTCCGCTGCCGCTTCATGATCGGGATCACCGCATGGCAGAAGAGGAACGTCCCGGTCAGGTTGAAGTGGAGCAGCTTCTGCCACTCCTCCAGCGTGAGCTCGTCCAGCAAGGCGGCGGGGCGGCCGACGACGGTGCTGCCCCCGACCCCGTTGATCAGGATGTCGATGCGCCCGTGGGTCTCGACGGCCCGCCGGACCGCGCCCTCCACGGACGCGGCGTCGAGGGCATCGGCCCGCACGCCCAGCGCGCGCCCACCCGCGGCGACGATGTCGGCGGTGAGCCGGTCGAGCCCGGCCGGCTCCACGTCGACCCCCACCACGGTCCCGCCCTCGCGCGCGATGATCATCGCGGTCGCGCGGCCGATGCCGGCGGCCGCCGCCGAGATCAGCGCCACCTTGCCCAGGAATCGGGTCATGGCTTGCTCCTCCGCCCGGGACTATACCGCGGAGCGGGTCTACAATGGCGCCGTGAGGTACGACTGCGCGTTCTGCGGGGAGGAGAACGACGTCTTCGCCGATGAGAGCGGCGGCCGCCACCAGACCTTCACGGAGGACTGCACGGTGTGCTGCCGGCCGAACCTCGTCACGCTCCGGTGGGACGACGACGGCGAGGTGCAGATCGAGGTCGTCCAGGAGTACGAGGCCTGATCCCGTCCTCGCCGGGTCCTGAGCCCTAGAGCCGGCGCGCGCCCACCCAGCGGGTCCGGAACCAGTCGTCGTCGAGCCGCGCGATCTTGACGCCGCCCGGCTTGGTGGCGTGCACGAAGCGGCCGTCGCCCAGATAGATGCCGTTGTGGCGGAGCCGGTTGAAGAACACGATGTCGCCCGGGATCAGGTGGGCCCGGTCCACCGGGGTGCCGAGGCGGAACTGCTGCGCGGCGTTGTGGGGCATGGCGACGCCGACCTTGGCGAAGGCGTACATGACGAGGCCGGAGCAGTCGAAGCCGGACGGGCTCGAGCCGGCCCAGACGTAGGGCGCGCCCAGGTAGCGGGCCGCCAGGCGCGCCGCGGCCCCGTTACGGGAGTCCCCCGGCGCCGCCACGGTGGCGGGCGGCTCCGGCGACAGGACCTGCTTCGCGCAGCCGGTGACCGCGAGGAGCAGGACCAGGGCCAGGATCGTGCGACGCGGCGCCCTCATCTCGATCACCGTACCATGACCCCCCGCGGGACGGGAGGCCTCGGATGCGCGGGGGGGGCTCGCCTTGACCGCGCTCGGGCCGGTGCTAGCATGAACGCGATGAAGGGGCAGCGGTTCGTCATCATCGGGGCCGCGCTGGCGGGCGCCAGTGCGGCGGTGGCCCTTCGCAAAGAGGGTTTCGACGGCCTGATCACGCTGATCGGCGCCGAGCCGCTGATGCCGTACAATCGCCCGCCGCTGTCGAAGGGGTATCTCCGCGGCGAGGACCGCTTCGAGGATCAGCTCGTCCACCCGCCCGCCCACTACGCCGAGCACGGCATCACCCTGCGGTCGGGCGTCCGCGCCGACGCCATCGATCCGACGCGGAAGGTCGTCTCCCTGGAGCGCGGCGACGAGGTCCCGTACGATCGGCTCCTGGTGGCCACCGGCGGGCGGAACCGAGCGCTGACGACCCCGGGGGCCGAGCTGCCGGGCATCTTCCAGCTCCGCACCGTGGAGGACTGCGACCGGATCCGGGCCGCGGCCAAGCCCGGTCGCCGCGCGGTCGTCATCGGCCTCGGCTTCATCGGCTCCGAGGTGGCCGCGTCGTTCCGTCAAATGGGCGTGGAGGTCACGGCGGTCGAGGGCAACCCGGTGCCGCTGGCCCGCGTGCTCGGCCCGGAGGTCGGCGGGGTGCTAGCCGCCATCCACCGCGAGAAGGGCGTGGAGCTGGTCCTCGAGGATTCGGTCGCGGCCTTCGAGGGCGCGGGACGGGTCGAGCGGGTGCGGACCAAGAAGGGGCGGGTGCTCGCGTGCGACTTCGTGGTGGCGGGAATCGGGATCGTGCCCAACGCGGAGCTGCTCGCGGCGGCGGGGGCGGCGGTGGACAACGGCGTGCTCGTGGACGAGCGCTGCCGGACCTCGCTGCCCGACGTCTACGCGGCGGGCGACGTCGCGAACCATCTCCACCCCGTCTTCGGGCGCCTGCGCGTCGAGCACTGGAACAACGGCTCCCGGCAGGGGCGCGCGGCGGCCCGGGCGATGCTGGACGGCCCCGAGCCCTACGACTACATGCACTCGTTCTGGTCGGATCAGTACGAGCACGTCGTCGAGTACATCGGCTTCGCGGCCGCCTGGGACCGACTCGTGTTCCGGGGTGATCCCGCGAGCCGGAAGTTCCTCGGGTTCTATCTGAAGGACGGGGTCGTGCGCGCGGCGGTGGGGCTCGATCGCGGCGGCGATCCGGAGGACCCCAAGGGCGACAGCGAGCTGGCGGTGGTCGCGGGCCTCATCCGGGGTCGCGTCCCGGCCGATCCCGGGCGGCTCGCCGACGACGGCGTGGACCTCGAGCGCCTCGCCCACCCGTAGTGGTAAACTCCGACATCATGAGCTTCGACTACGGCAAGTACTTCGGCGAGATCAGACTGACCCACGACCTCCTCTCGAAGAAGGAGGAGCGCACGTGGCTGCTGAAGCCGCCGCGCGACGGCGAGCGGCATGACATCGTGCTCTATCTCGGCTGCAACGTGCTGCGAACCTCGCACCTGGTCGAGACGGTGGCCGCGGTCTTCGACCGGCTCGGGCTCGACTACGTGGCCGCAGGCGGACCGACCTACTGCTGCGGCATCCAGCACCACCGGCGCGGGCAGGAGGCCTCGGGCGAGCGCTACGCCAACCACACCGTCGAGCTGCTGCAGCGCATGGCGCCGCGCGAGGTCGTGATGTGGTGTCCCTCGTGCATCCAGTTCTACGACGAGGTGCTGCAGGCCGATCTGCCGTTCCCGAAACGCCACACCGCCGAGTTCCTGGCCGACTGCCTGGACCGCGGGCTCTTCACGTTCACCCGGCGGGTCGAGGCGACTGTGGCGCTGCACTACCACAACGCGACCCCGGCCCGGACACGCGAAGGGCAGGCGGCGCGCCGGTTGCTGGAGGCGGTGCCCGGGATCACGGTGGTCGAGTTCGAGCCCGACGCGCGCTGGGGGCGCACGTGCACGCCGGCGCTCCAGGAGCAGCTCGGCCCCGCGGTCTGGCGGCAGATGGCGCTCGACGACATCGACCGGGCGCTCGGCGCGGGGGCCACGCACCTGGCCGGCATCTACCATGGCTGCCACCGCGATCAGTGCCGGTTCGAGCGCGCGCGGCCGATCGTGGTCGAGCACTACCTCACGCTGTTCGCGCGGGCGCTCGGCATCGAATTCGAGGACACCTACAAGCGGTACATGCACATGGGCGATCCTGACCGGATCCTGGAGGACGCCAGCCCCTGCATGGCGGCCAACGGCGTGGCTCCCGAGACGGCACGCGGGCTCGTCATCCGGACCTTCTCGTCATGAGCGGGCCCGGGATCCAGTTCGCCCCGGAGGACGACGTCCCGATCCGGTACATGGATCGCACGCGCGCGTACTACCAGGCGCTCGGCTTCGCCCCGTATCGCTGGGCCCACTTCACGGACGCGCCGTTCACCCCGCTCGCCACGCCGCTCGCGCGGGCCCGGGTCGCGCTGATCACGACCGCGGCGCCCTTCCAGCCGGAGGCCGGCGACCAGGGGCCGCGCGCGCCGTACAATGCGGGGGCGAAGTTCTACCAGGTGTACTCCGCTCCGATCGACAGCAAGCCCGATCTCCGCATCTCGCACGTGGGCTACGACCGGGCCAACACGGTGCCCGAGGACCTCGACGCCTACTTTCCGCTGGGCCGGCTCCAGGAAGCCGTCGCGGCGGGACGGATCGGGGGGCTGACCCCGCGCTTCCACGGGGCGCCGACCAATCGGAGTCACCGCGTGACCATGGAGACCGACGCCCCCGAGCTGCTGCGCTGCTGCCGGGAGGACGCCGCGGACGCCGCGGTCCTGGTTCCGAGCTGACCGGTCTGCCACCAGACCGTGAGTCTGGTCGCCCGGCACCTGGAGGCGAACGGCATCCCGACCGTGATCATGGGCTGCGCCAAGGACATCGTGGAGCACTGCGGGGTCCCGCGCTTCGTGTGGAGCGACTTCCCGCTCGGGAATTCCGCCGGCCGCCCGTTCGACGTGGCGTCCCAGGCCCAGACGCTCGACCTGGCCCTGCGACTGCTGGGGACCGCCCCGGCGGCGCGCACCACGGTGGCGTCGCCGCTCCACTGGACCGCGGACGCGGCGTGGAAGCACCGGTACCTCGACGTCGGGAAGCTCTCGCCGGAAGAGGTCGCGGAGCGGCGGAAGGAGTTCGACGTGGTGAAGGCGGTGGCGAAGGCCAAGCGCGAGGGCGCGTGAGCAAGCCGTTCGCGGGCGTCCGCATCCTGGACTTCACCCGCTATCTCGCCGGACCGTACGGGACCTACCAGCTGGCCCTCCTGGGCGCCGACGTCGTCAAGATCGAGTCGCGCGAGGGGGACGAGACCCGCCTCTCCCCCGCCGATGCCAAGTGGGCCGAGCGGAAGATGGCGCCGTCCTTCCTCTCCATGAACGGTAACAAGCGGTCCATCACGCTCGATCTGAGGCGCCGGGAAGCGATCGAGATCGTCACGCGCCTGGTGGTCGGGGCCGACGTGGTCTGGGAGAACTTCCGGGGCGGGGTGATGGACCGCCTCGGGCTCGGCTACGAGGCCCTCTCCGCGATCAATCCGCGGCTCATCTACTGCGGCGTCTCGGGCTTCGGCCGGACCGGGCCGGAGAAGGCCACCGCGGCCTTCGACGGCAAGCTCCAGGCGATGTCGGGGATCATGTCCCTGACCGGTGAGCCGGCCGCGGGCCCCACGCGCGCCGGCTTCGCGCTCTGCGACACCATCGGTGGCATCACCGCCGCGCTGGCGGTGGCGAGCGCGCTCTACCAGCGGACGCATACCGGGCGCGGGCAGCTCGTGGACGTGGCGATGCTGGACGCGGCGCTCGCGTTCATCGCCGGTCCCGTGTCCGAATACACGGTGGCCGGCGTCGAGCAGCGCCAGATCGGCAACGGGTCGGTGAGCCGAAAGCCCACCGCGAGCCGCTTCCGCTGTGGGAGTGGATACATCGTTCTGGCGGTCCTCACCGAGAAGCAGTTCGCCGGCCTGATGAAGGCGATCGGCCGTCCCGACGCGCTGGCCGACCCGCGCTTCAAGGACTGGCCGGCCCGCACCGCCAACGAGCCGGCCCTGCGCGAGATCATCGAGCGGGCGCTCGCCTCCGACGACCCCCGCACCTGGGAGGCCCGCCTCACGGCGGCCGACGTGCCCTGCGGCTCGATCTGGACGGTGGATGAGATCGTCGGGCACCCGCAGCTCGAGCACCGCGACGTGCTCCAGACGATCGATTCGCGCTACGGCCCGATGCGGCTCGTGGGCGCCGGGTTCCGCCTGGCGCACGGCAGCCCGGGGATCGACCGGGAGCCGCCCACCCTCGGCGAGCACACCGACGAGATCCTGGCCGAGGCCGGCTACACGGCGGAGGAGATCGAGCGGCTTCGGCGCGACGCGGTCGTGTGACGGCGGCCCGCCGATGAGGGGCCCGGTGTTGGACGGCGTCGCAACGACGGATCGACACACCACGTTCTATCTCGAAGCCGGTGCTCCCGATGCCCCCCTCATCGTGTTCGTGCACGGCTGGCCGGAGCTGTCGCTCTCCTGGCGCCACCAGCTCCCGTGCTTCGCCGATCTCGGCTTCCGCGCGGTCGCCCCGGACATGCGCGGCTACGGCCGATCCAGCGTGTACCCGCGCCACGAGGACTACGCGCTCGAGCACGCGGTGCGCGACATGCTCGAGCTGCTCGACGGGCTCGGCCGGGAGAAGGCGGTCTGGGTTGGGCACGACTGGGGGAGCCCGGTAGTGTGGAGCCTGGCGAGCCACCACCCGGACCGCTGCTGGGGCGTGGCCAATCTCTGCGTACCGTATCTCGCGGCGGGGTTCTCGCCCAGGAACCTCGTCCCGCTGGTGGATCGCACGGTCTATCCGGAGGTGCAGTACCCGGCGGGGCAGTGGGACTACATGCTCTTCTACGAGGAGAGCTTCGACAAGGCGTGCGCCACGTTCGACGCCGACCCGCGCAACACGGTCAAGGCGCTCTTCCGCAAGGGGAGCCCCGGCGGCAAGGGCAAGCCGTCGCGGACCGCGCAGACCCGCAAGGACGGCGGCTGGTTCGGTGGCGCCGGCCGGGCGCCCGACGTGCCGCGGGATGCTGACGTGGTGACCGACGAGGAGCTCGACACGTACGCGGCCGGCCTCGCGCGCAACGGATTCTTCGGCCCGGACGCCTGGTACATGAACGCCGAGCGCAACCTGGAGTACGCGAGCCGGGCGAGGGACGGCGGCACGCTCGGCCTGCCCGTCCTGTTCCTGCACGGCGAGCACGACTACACCTGCGAGACGGTCAGCTCCCGGCTCGCCGAGCCCATGCGGCGGGACTGCCGGAACCTCACCGAGGTGATCGTGCCGTCCGGGCACTGGATGGCGCAGGAGAAGCCCCGCGCGGTGAACGCGGCCCTGGCGAGGTGGCTGGCGACCCGGCTCCCGGAGGTATGGCCCGCTCCGTGACCGAGAGGCGCCCGGCGACGGCTCGCGCGGACGGGGATTCGCTTCCGGTCGGACGCGAGCCTGGCGGAAACTAGCTCTTCGCTCCCGCCGCCGCGCGGTCCATCAGGTCCTTCGCGCCCGCCTGGATCCAGGGGAAGAAGCTGGTCATGATGCAGCGCACGCCCTTCCGCGTGTAGCTCTCCACGTTCGCCGCGCTGACCAGGGTACCCGCGGTGCGCCCTTGGCTTACGATCTTCGCGATCGCCTCGTCCACCGTTCTGTGGACCTCCGGATGCGTCATGTTGCCGATATGGCCCATGGAGGTGGCCAGGTCGTTGGGGGCCACGAAGAAGACGTCGACGTGGTCGACGGTCAGGATCGCGTCGAGGTTGTTCACGGCCGTGATGTCCTCGATCAGGACGATGAGCAGGCTCTGGTCGTTGGCGGTCTTGAGGTAGTCGCCCACCCCGAAGCCCTGGCGGCTCGTGAACATGCCGCGCTTGCCGAGCGGGGCGAACTTGGCGGCGTCGACCACCGCCTGGGCCTCGACGCGGGTGTTGACGTGCGGCACGACTATCCCCTGCGCCCCGCGATCCAGCGTCCGGTAGATGGTGGCGTAGTCGTTGTCCATCACGCGCACCACGCTGGTCATCCCCCAGAGGTCGCAGGCCCGGGTGAGATTGCCGAGATCGGCGTAGTCCACACCGCCGTGCTCGCCCTCGAGCCAGATGCCGTCGGCGCCCAGCGGGCCGAGCTGGTCGATCAGGTCGGGATCGTTGGTGCCCGACAGGATGGTCGCCACTTGGCCGGCTGCGAGCTTCTGCTTGACCTTGTTCGGTCGAATGCTCATGCGATCGTCCTCTCCTCTCGGGTCAGGGGCGGGGCAGCGCGTCGCCGAGCATGCGGCCGAAGACGACCATCTCGGGACTGGTCTTGCGATACGTGTCGAGCGCGGCCAGCACTTCCGGGAACTGGGCGGCGGGCGGCATCGGAGGCCGGGCGGGCAGCGCCGGCAGGGTGGCGAACACGCGGGGGATCCCGGCGTCCACCGCGGCCAGGAGCCGCTGGCCGGCCGCGCGGGTGGCCGCGTCATCGAGATGCGGCCGCAGCACCGTCGCCACGTGGGCGAGGAACGCCGGCCACGACGCGAGCATCCGGTAGAGCCCGGGGACGAAGATCTGCCCGGCCACGGTGGTGCCGACCGTGGCCAGCACCGCGCGCTGCGCGGGAGGCAGCGCGGCGGGATCGGCGAGAGCGGGCAGTGGACCCAGGGGCGCCGGTGGTGTCAAGGCGGGCGGGTGTTCGTCGGCGCCCGTCGGGCGCTCGCCGGTGAGGAGCCGGCGCAGCAGCCCGGACAGCACGAGGTTCACCGGGCTCACGCGGACGAAGCTCGCGCAGGTCGCGCGGATCGCCGCCTCGCCGGCCGCGTCCACCCCCCACACCGCGAGCGCGTCGCGCGAGAGCGGCGCGAGGCGTGGCACGGCGAGGCCGTCGGCGGCGCGCCAGGCCGCGGCCTGGGCGACCCCGCTCGTGAAGGCCGGGCCGAGCGCGGCCCACGTCCACTCGAGCCAGCCTGGGCGCGTGGCCAGGTGGCGCTGGAGCGAGGAGACGTAGGGGACGGCCCACAGGCGCCGGATCTGGTCGTAGATGCCGGCGATCTCGCCGGTGGCATCGCTCTCCCGCAGCTCGGCCAGCATGACGTCGCCTAGCGCGGCCGAGAGGCCGGGAAGCTGAAGACGTTCGCGGGCTCGTGGTGCAGGCCGTGATCCCGGCGGAGCCGCTCGACCATGCCGAGCGCGTAGGGCGCGCCCTCCAGGAGCTGGGCCAGCATCTGATCGTCGAGCCGGAGCCCCGCCCGCCGGGCCGCGGTCGCGCAGAGGTCTCGGGTGGCGGCGTTGGCCGGCTCGGTCACCGAGAGCACGGGCGGGGCCGTGACCGCGGGTGCCTCGGCGCCGGCCACGAGCGCGGGGCGCCGGCGATGCCACTCGGTGGCCTGCTCGTAGGCGTGGCCGACGCGCAGGATGGTGACCTCGCCAAAGGGCCGGCCGAGGATCTGCATGCCCAGCGGCAGGCCGTTCCGCCCGAAGCCGTTGGGCAGCGCGAGCACCGGCTGGCCGGTGACGTTCCACGCGGTGAGCAGGCTCGGCTTCTGCCAGAACGACACGCTCCGGTAGTCGGCGAGCCGCGGCGCTTCGCCCAGGCCGGCGGTGACGAAGGCGTCGAACCGGTCGTAGAGCGGGTCCATCTCGACCATCATTCGGCGGTGCTCGCGCGTGGCCTGGACATAGTCGTTGGCGGTGAAGAGCACGGCGGGGAGCGCGCGGGCGCGAAAGTCGGCGCCGAAGTCGCCCGGGCGCGCGATCAGATCGGCCTGATGCACGCTGAAGATCTCGGTCTCCGCGATGATGATCTTGACGTCGTAGTACGCGCCGAGCGGGCGCACGCGACAGTCCTCGAGCTCCGCGCCGAGGCGGCGCAGCACGTCGAGCGAGGCTTCCATCGCTTTCCGCACGTCGTCGGAGGCCGGGATGTCCTGCTCCCAGTGATGCCGGAGCACCCCGATGCGCAGGCCGCGCAGGTCCTGCCCGAGCGCCGCGTCGAAGCGCGGAATCGGCCGCCGCAGGCTGCCCGCGTCCTTCGGGTCGTAGCCGGCCAGGGCCTGCAGGGTCAGCGCGCAATCCTGGACGGTGCGGGCCAGGGGCCCGCAGTGGTCGAACGTGTAGGAGTTGGTGATCACGCCGGCGCGGCTCACGAGGCCGAATGTAGGCACGATGCCGACCACCCCGCAGTGGGACGCCGGCCCCCGAATCGATCCGCCGGTGTCGGAGCCGAGCGCCATCGGCAGGAGACCGGCCGCGACCGCGGCCCCCGACCCGCTGGAAGACCCGCCGGTGAAATGGCCGAGGCTCCAGGGATTGCGCGCGGGCGGCCACGGCAGATCGAACGACGGGCCCGCGTGGGCCATCTCGTGGGTGGCCAGCTTGCCGAGCAGGACCGAGCCGGCCTCGTAGAGCTTCGTCGTCGCGGTGGCATCCTCGGTCGGGATCCGGTTCATGAAGACGCGCGAGTGCGCGGAGGTGAGGATGCCCGCGGTGTCGTAGATGTCCTTGAGCCCGAACGGGATGCCGTGGAGCGGCCCCCGCGATCGGCCCGCCGCGATCTCGGCCTCGGCCTGCCGCGCCTGCCGCCGGGCCAGCTCGAACGTGGGCGTGATGAAGGCGCGCGTCTGGGCGTCGTGCTGCTTGACTCGCTGGATCAGCGCCTCGACCAGCTCCACGGGTGACAGCTTCCGGGCCGCGATCAGGCGAGAGAGCCCGGCGAGCGAGAGGTCGTGGAGGTCGTCGGTCATGGCGCGGAGGTCACCACGCGCCGATCCTCCCCCCGGAACCGGGCCGCGTCAAGGGCACTTGTCCCGTATACTGGGTCGGCACCTTTACCCCTCATCAGCGTGGATGACACCGACTGCAGGCCCGGCCCGTGGCGCGTGCTCGCGGCGTCGACCGCGCTCAACGCGCCGATCGGCTCGCTCTACGCGTTCAGCGTGTTCCTGCAGCCGCTGGAGGCGCTGCTCGGGCTGACCCGCGCCGACCTGGCGCTCGTCTTCGCGGTGGCCGCCGCCGGATTCGGTGTCGGCATGATGATGGCGCCCGGTCTCTACGGCGTCGCCTCGACGCCGGTCCTCGTGACCGCCTGCGCGGTCGTGAACGCCCTGGGCCTCGCGCTGGCCGCGACCGCGGGCGGCCTGACCCAGCTCGCCGTCGGGTACGGGGTGCTCTTCGGGGTGGGAGGTGGCGCGGCCTACATCCTCGTCCAGCAGATGGTGAACCTGGTGGTGACGCGCCGCCGGGGCCTGGTGAACGGCTACATCGTGAGCCTGTTGCCCGCCGGCGCGATGATCGCGGCCCCGGTGTTCGGCTGGGCGATCGGCGCCTTCGGGGTCCGCGCCACGCTCGGCGGGTTCGCCGCCGTCCTGGCCGTGACCGGCTTCGCGAGCGCGTGGCTGGTGTCCCGTGCCGGTATCGCCGGCTCGGGGGCGACCGGCAGCGTCACGCTGAGCCCGGACGAGCGGCGCCGGGCGGTGTTCTGGCGGCTCTCGCTGGTGTTCTTCCTGGCCGCCTCCGCCGGCCTGATGGTGCTGAGCCAGGCCGCCGGCATCATCGCCGCGTACGGTGGGGCGGCCGCGCTCGCGGTGTACGGGACCACGTTCATCACCGCCACCATCGCGGCCGCGCGCCTGGGCGGCGGGTGGATGGTGGACTGGCTCGCCATCCCCACCGTCGCGGCCGGCGCCCACGCGGTCGCCCTCGGCGGCAACGTGGCGCTGACGCTGTGGCCCGGGCCGCTGGTGTCCGTCTTCTCGCTGGCCCTGGTGGGGCTGGGCTACGGCGTGATCTCCGGTGTGACCGCGGCCGCCGTCGCCGTGTACTGGCGGCGGGCGCTCTACGGCCGCGTGGCGAGCCGCGTCTACATCGCGTGGTGCGCGGCGGCCATCGTCCTGCCGGTCGTCGCCGGCCGCCTCTTCGACCTCACGCAGGGTTACGGCACCGCGGTGCTCATCGCGGCGGGGGGCAATGCGCTCGGCATCCTGGTGTCGCTCGGCCTGCCGCGCCAGCGGTCATCCGCGGATCCGGCGCCCGGGCGCTGAGGTACCATCTCCCTCATGACCGGGCCCCGGCCGCTCTCGCTCGCGCACCTGACCGTCCTGGACACGACGCCGCCCGAGCTGATCACGGTGGCGGCGGCCGCGGGCTTCCGGACCGTCGGCATCCGCCTGACCGCGACGCCGAGCGTGGGCATCCCGCCGTACGACGTGCTCCACGAGGGGCCGATGCTGCGGGAGACGCTGCGGCGGCTCGGGGACACCGGCGTGTCCGTGCTCGACACCGAGTTCCTCCGGTTCGAGCGCGAGTACCCGATCGGCATCCCGGAGGGGTTCCTGGAGATCTCGGCGCGGCTCGGTGCCAAGCACGTGCTCGTCATGAGCGCCGAGCCCGAGGAGGCGCGCACGCTCGAGCGCTTCGGCGAGCTCTGCGACCGGGCGGCCCCGTACGGCCTGCGCGTCGGCCTGGAGTTCGCGGTCTACACGGGGGTCCGCACACTCGACCACGCCGCGCAGATGATCGCGAAGTCGAAGCGGCCGAACGCGTCGGTCGTGGTGGATGCCCTGCACTTCAGCCGCTCCGGCGGCACTCCGGCTCACATCGGCCAGGTCGATCCGGCGCTTTTCCACTACGCGCAGATCTGCGACGCGCCGGCCGACATGCCCGGCCCCACCGACACGCCGAACCTGATCCGCGAGGCCCGCACCGGGCGGTTGCTCCCCGGCGAGGGCGTGTTGCCGCTTCGCGAGCTGGTGGCGGCGCTGCCCGCGGGCCTCCCGCTGGCCGTCGAGGCGCCCTGCCAGGCCACCGCCGACCTGCCCGCGCTCGAGCGGGCCAGGCGCGCGTATCAGGCGCTATCGGCGCTGGTGGCCAGCTGACCTCGACCGGCGCCGGGGCCTCACGGCCGCACCGTCACGTGCCCTTCTCGGCGCGGGCCTCCTTCACGAGCTGCTCCAGCACCTCGTAGGGCTGCGCGCCCACGACCCCGCGGTCGCTCGCGACGAACGTGGGCACCCCGGTGATCCCGTACCGGCGCGAGAGCGCCCAGTCCCGGTCCACCGCGTCCTTGAACGTGCGCTTCTCCAGGACGTCGGACGCGTCGGTGCGGGGTAACCCGACCCGCTCCGCGATCTCGAGCAGGACCTCGGGTCGGGAGATGTCGCGCGCCTCCACGAAGTAGGCGCGGAACATCGCGTCGTGGAAGGCCTCGCCGCCCGGCTGCGTATCGGCCCACTTGCCCAGCTCCTGGGCCAGGCGGCTGTTGTAGGTCATGGTGCGCTCGCCGTAGGGGAGGCCCTCCGCATCCATGCGCGCCTTCATCTGGGCGTTCATGGCCTTGCGGTCCACGTTGCGGCCCCGGAACAGGTCCTCGAGCGACCGGCCCTCCGCCGGGGTCTCCGGATGCAGCGGGAAGTGCACCCACTCGATCTTCACGTTGTGCTCGGTCCGGAGCTTCTCAATACGCACGGTACTGAGATAGCACCAGGGTCAGACGTAGTCGGAGAAGACCTGGAGCGTGATCGGCTTGGTCATGTCGCCTCCTTGACGAGCTTCTGCAGGCTTCGTAGGCCGGGCGGAATCGGCTGGCCCTTGTAGCGATTGCCCCAGTTAGTGTACGACACCTCGCCGACGTAGATGTCGCCGCGCGAATCCACCGCGAGGCCGTGCGGGGAGACGAACTGGCCCCGCTCGAGGCCGGCCGGGCGGTCGCCCAGCCGCGCCAGCCGCTCGCCCCGGTGGCTGTAGACGCTGATCCGCGGGCCGATATTGGGCACGTCGTAGTTGATCGCGAGCGCGCCGCCGATCTCGCCCACGTAGAAGCGGCCCTGGCCGCCGCGCTCCAGGAAGAGGCCCGAGGGACGGTGCATGTCGTGCCACTGCGTCTCGAACCGGCCGTTGCCGTCGAAGACCTGGACGCGGTGGTTCTCCCGGTCGGCCACGTAGACCCAGCCGTCGGCGTCGCAGCAGATGTTGTGCGGGATATTGAACTGGCCGGGATCGGTGCCCGGCTCGCCCCACGAGCGCAGCAGGGCACCGTCGGGCGCGAACTTGTGGACGCGCGCGTTGCCGTAGCCGTCCGAGACGTAGAGATCGCCCTCCGGCGACAGCGCGGTATGCGTGCAGCGATGGAACGGCTCGCCGCTCATGTAGGGCCGGGGCGTGCCGGGAACCCCGATGGTCAGGAGGACCTTCCCGTCCAGCGTGCAGTGGCGGACGGTGTGGTCGCCGTCGTCGGTCAGCCACAGGGTGTCGTCGGGCGCCACGTGGATGCCGTGCGCGCGATGGAAGACGCCCTCGCCCCAGGAGCGCAGGAAGTTGCCCTCGCGGTCGAACACCACCATCGGGTGCGCCCCGCGGTTGAAGGCGTAGACCCGGTCCCGCGCGTCGACGCCGACCGCGGCCACGTCGGCGTTGAACTCTCGGCCCGGCGGCAGCTTGGCCCACCGATCATCGACCCGGTAGCGGTAGGCGCCGGCGCCCAGGACGGCCGCCATCACGCCGCTCCGGGCCCGCGCGCCTCGAAGATCGCACGCGGGTTGCCCACGAGCATCTGCTGGATCTGCTCCTCCGCGACCCCGGCCTTGCGGAGCGCGGGCAGGATGTCGTCGGGGATGTGGTTGTAGTGCCAGAGGGGCCGGGTGCGGCGCTTGTCGTCCTCGGAGAGCAGGTCGCTCCAGCAGTTGGCGTCGTGCGAGAGGACCATCCGGCCCGCATAGCCCTCCGCGCACAGGCGGGCGATGACCTCGACCCGCCTGGCCGTCGGCAGCAAGTGCTCGAGGCCGAAGCGGTCCATGCCGATCGTGCTGCCCCGGTCCATCAGCCCGCGGAGATAGCCCAGGTCCTCGCTGTCGCCGCTGTGGCCGATGATCACGCGGCGGAGGTCCACGCCCTCCTGGGCGAAGATGGCCTGTTGCGCCTCCCCGGTCCGGCCCGCGGCCCAGGTGTGGGTGGAGATCGGCACTCCGGTCGCCTTCTGGGCCCGCGCGGAGGCGCGCAGGATGTTCTCGATCACCGGCGTCACGCCCGCGGTGTCGGTGGCGCACTTGATGACGGCCGCCTTGACGCCGCTCTCCCCGATGCCCCGGGTGATGTCGCGGACGAACAGCTCGGCCACCGCGTCCACGCCGTGGCCGCCGAAGTACCGCTGGGGCATCCACCAGACACCGGTGGCCACGATCACGTGCACGCGACAGCGGCGGGCCACGTCCAGGATCAGGCCGATGTCCCGGCCCAGGTCCACGGTGGTCAGGTCCACGATCGTGCGGATGCCGCGCGCGTGGAGATCGGCCAGCTTGCGCTCCGCCATCGCGAGGATCCCCGCGCGGTCCCAGAGGTGCGGCCAGTTCTCCTGCACCCCGGGCGATCGGGTGACGATGTGCTCGTGCATCAGCGTGGCGCCGAGCTCGGCCGTGGCCACCGGCCCGAGGGCTGTCTCCACCGTGGTGGTCATGCCGACTCTCCTAGTCCGCGACCGCGCGCACGAAGCGCTCGACCTCGGCCTCGTCGTTGTAGTAGTGGACGCTGGCGCGGACGAGCGCGTCGAAGCCGCGCGCGGGCAGGTCGAGCCGCGAGGACCGGGCCTGCGTATGGGTGACGTTGATGTCCAGGGCGCGGAGGCGCCGCCGGGTGGCGTCCGGCCCCTCGCCGGCCTTGAGAAAGGTCACGATGCCGCACCGCTCGGACCCCAGGTCGTGGACGGTCACCCCGGGCCGCTTCGCCAGCTCGCGGCGGAGCAGGTCCGCGAGCGCCTTGACGCGGGGCTCGATGGCCTCGAGGCCGAGGGCCAGGGCGTAGCGGACCGCCACCCCGAGGCCGATCTGGCCGGCCACGAAGCGCTCCCAGTTCTCGAAGCGGCGGGCGTCGTCGCGGAGGGTGTAGGTGTCGGCGTCGACCCACGAGGCGGCCTCGAGGTCGATGAAGGGCGGCTCCAGCTCACCGAGGATGTCGCGCCGTACGTACAGGAAGCCGGTGCCCCGCGGGCCCCGCAGGTACTTGCGCCCGGTGGCCGAGAGCATGTGGCAGCCGATGCGGCGGACGTCCACCGCAAGCTGGCCGACCGACTGGCAGGCGTCGAGCAGGTACAGGAGGCCGTGCCGCGCGGCCACCCGGCCCACCTCCGCGGCGGGGTTCACGAGCCCGCCCTGGGTCGGGACGTGGGTGATCGCGATGAGCCGCGTGCGCGGCCGGATCGCGCGCTCGAGCGCGGCCACGTCGAGCTGGCCCGAGGCGTCGTCGTCCACCACGTCGATCTCGACACCCACGCGCCGCTTCATCTGGAGGAACGCGAGGTAGTTGGACGCGTACTCGGCCCGCGCGGTGACGATGCGGTCCCCGGCGCGGAAGGGGATGGCGTAGAAGGCCATGTCCCAGGCCCGCGTCGCGTTCTCGACGAACGCGATCTCCTCGGGGCCGGCGCCGATCAGGGCGGCGACCGCGTCGTAGACGTCGGCGATCCGGTCCGCGGCCAGGGCGGCCGCCTCGTAGCCGCCGATCGCCGCCTCGCGCTCCAGGTGGCCGATCACCGCCTCGAGCACCGGCCGCGGCGGCAGGGCCGCGCCCGCATTGTTGAAGTGCAGGACGTTGGCGACACCCGGCGTGTCGGCCCGCAGCCGCGGCACGTCGAGCATCACCGCGAGCAGACCTCGGCCTTGCCGCTGCCCGCGTCGACCGGGCCGATGACGAGCATGTGCCGGTAGAGCACCAGCGCCGCCTCGATCCGCTCGCGTGTCGCATCGGCAGCGGAGACATGGGCGGGCGCCAGCGCGATCTGCGCGCCGAAGATCCGGGTGGTCGTGGTGGTGATCGCGCGGCCTCCCCGGTCCACCACCTCGCGCGCCAGGCAAGACATCGCGGTGGTCTTCCCGCCTCCGCCGACCAGCGCGACGGCCTCCTCGGCCTGCATCGCGAGCGCGGCCGCGAGCGTCATCGACGCGTCCGGAAGCGGTCCAGGACGTTGCGCAGGATGCGGGAGACGTTGTTGTCGTAGCGATTGTGCGACAGGCTGCCGCAGAACGTGATGGAGCCGACCGCGAAGACCGCGCCGCCGCCCGGCAGCTCGGCGTAGGTCATGTCGGCCCGCAGCAGCCGGGCCGGCTTCTCGCCGGTCACCGTCGCCACGTGCGAGAGCAGCTCCTCGGGCACCACGATGAAGCTCGGGCCGTGTCCCTCGGAGCTGGCCACCACGATCGCGCCCGCGGGCGTGCCGAGCGCGGGGTCCGCGCGGTCGAGCTCGAAGCCGGCCGCGCCGCCGCCCGAGAGGCCGAAGTCGCCGATCACCGTGTCCTTGACGCCGTCGAGGATCCAGGCCGCCCTCGGATCGTCCGCGCCGGGCCCGCGGCGATAGTACGAGCCCTCGAAGAGGCCCTGGGCCGAGAAGCCGACTGCCCCGATCCGCTGCGGCGGCCGCCCGTTGCGGCGCCAGAGGCCGCCGTAGGCGCCGTCGAGCGCGTGATAGTACTCGCCGGTCTGGGCGTCCCACGTTCGGATGCCGCCCTCGGCGCGCCGCACCTCGATGACGCCGGGCACCGCGGCGCTGGTGGCGATCCGCCAGTAGAAGCCGTTGCCGCCCAGGTAGACGAGCTTGCCGCCGCCGTCCAGATAGCCGGCGTGGGCGTCGAGCGTGCGCGCGGTGTGGTACTCGGGGTGCGAGCCGGTGAGCACGGTCGCGTACGGGGCGAGCAGGGCCGCGCCCTCGGCGTCCACGTCCTCGTCGGTCACGACGTCGTACGGGATCCGGTGGACCTCGAGCCAGTCGAGCAGGTGGGTGTCCGCCGAGAAGTGGCGCAGGCCCGAGCCGCGCGCGTCGAGGAAGGTGAGGTAGCGGGGACGGAACGTCAGCACGGGACGGAAGCGGGAGGAATAGCAGATGCCGCTGCCGTCGCGGTGGCGATTGTAGGTGGAGCGGCCGTAGTCGGGATGGTCGTCCGGGTTGTGGGGATAGGCGCCCCACGCGGCGACCCGCTCGCGGTATGCGGCGTCCGTGGAGCCGCGCGCGTGGTTCGCATACGCCTGGTACGTGTAGGTGGAGGCGATGAAGAGCACGTCCGCGCGAGGCCGGCCGCGCGGTGGCCGCACGTAGAACGGCAGGTCGTCCGCGTGCCCCTCCGCGGAGAGACGCATGAGGTAGGCGCCGCTCGGCAGGTCGTGCGGCACCGTGAACTCGAAGTCGGTGGCCCAGCCCGCGTCGTACACGTCGTCGTCGTGGAAGTGGATGGCCGCGTACTCGCGCGGAGCGTGGCGCCAGCACATCTCGCGCCCCGTCCAGCGCGCCCCGGTCACCGCGCGGGTGGGCAGGTTCACGAGCCGGCCGCCGAGGCGGTGCGGGCCCACGTCCGCGACGTCGAGTCCGTCGATGCCCCGGGAGAAGTCCCAGCCCGCGATCAGGTCCGTGGGCGTCAGCAGAGGATCGAGCACCAGCGTCTCCGGCGCGCTCGCCGCCGCCGCGAGCAGCACGGGATCCTCGATCTTGCCGTTGTAGTGCTCGCGCGCGTCGGGCGTGAGGCGCGCGCCGATCAGCAGCGGCGCGGGCGCGTCGAGCCGGACCGCGGGCGGCAGCGGCGCGGACGCCTCCTCCCGGCCGCCGCCGGTGAGCGGGGCATGGCCCACGCGCAGCGCGCCCGTGGCCGGATCGGCCACGAGCCAGATCCGGTGCCACCGCCGGAGCGCAAGGGCCCGGTCGGTGGCGACGGTGAGGGGCCCGCCGCCCGAAGTGCCGACCCGCGCGGTCACACCGCCGGGCGCCAGCGACAGGGCCCAGCCCGCGTGGACGGTGTCGTCCCAGCGCGAGACCACGCACTGCTCGCGCCGGGGCGCGAGGGTCGGCCAGACGAGGGCGGCCACGGTGAGCGGCCCCGGCGTGCGCAGGGCCGTGGCGGCATCGACGCACACGTAGGACCCCTGGGCGAGCGGCTGCACGCGGGAGGGCCGCTCGATCGCGAAGCGGTGGGCGAGATCCTCGATCTTCAGACCGGGCCCGGCCGGATTGGGATCGGCGTGGATGACGCGCGCGAGGCGGGCGTGGTACGGCCCCGCCGCCGCGCTCGAGACCTTGAAGGCGATGCGCTCACCGGGCGCGGCGGAGAGCCGGTCGCTATAGCCGGTGAGCGGGATCACTTACCCGAGGAACTGCTCGCACACCTCGAGCCAGGCCTGGGTGGTGAGGGCCAGGGATTCGACGTCGATGCGCTCGTCGTTGCCGTGGAATCGGCCCGACATCGCCTCGGCGGTCAAGGTCCGCGAGAAGAGGCCGAAGCCGTAGGCGACCGCGCCCTTGTCGCGGAAGTAGGGCGCGTCGGTGAAGCCGACGATCATGCGCGGCAGCAGGCGCGCGCCCGGGTAGTGCGCGTCCACCACCCGCCCGAGGACGCTCCAGAGCGGGGTGCCGGTGGGCGACACCGACGCGGGCTTGGAGAAGAGCTTCTCGACCTCGATCTCCTCCGCCAGGCCGCCCAGGGCCTTGTCCAGATGCCGGCGCACCTCGTCGTCGTTGTCGCCGGGGACGGTGCGGATGTCCACCTCGACGTCCACCGCGTCCGGGATCACGTTGGTCTTCACGCCGCCGTGGCAGACGTTGGGCGAGAACGTGGTGTGGGTCGCCGACCACGCGAGCTTGGCCAGCGCGGGCGCGAGCCGGTCGATGGATTCGTCCACGCGCGAGGGATCGGCCAGCGCCTCCTTCACGGCCGGATCGAGGTGGAGCGTGTCCACGAAGGCCCGCCACAGCTCGTCGACATACGGTGAGGGCCGGTAGTCGGCCAGGCGACTCACGACCTGCGCCGCCTTGATCAGCGCGTTGTTCGCGCCGTAGGGCATCGAGCCGTGACCGGGCGTGCCCTTGACGCGCAGGCGGCGCCAGGCCACGCCCTTCTCGCCCACGTGCACGGTGACGTTGAGCTCGTCGTCCCTTCTCCCGCGGCTCACGGTGCCGCCGTTCTCGGTCAGGCAGTAGTCGGCCCGCAGCGCGTCCCAGTGCCGCTCGACCACGTGCCCGGCGCCGAGCGTGCCGCCGGCCTCCTCGTCCGCGCAGGCCAGGTAGACCAGGGTGCCGCGCGGCCGCCAGCCGCGGCCGGCCAGCGTCTTGAGCGCGACGGCCTGCGAGGCGGTGAGGTTCAGCATGTCCACCGCGCCGCGCCCCCACACCTCGCCGTCGACGAGCTCGCCGCCGAAGGGATCGCGCGTCCAGGTCCTCGGGTTCACCGGCACCACGTCGGTGTGGCCCATGAGGCACAGCGTGGGCGCCTTGGGATCGGTGCCCTCGATGCGGGCCACGAGGCTGGCGCGGCCGGGGGCGTGCGCGGGCTCGTACACCTCGACGTCGAGCCCGCTGCCCGCGAGATAGCTGCGCAGCGTGTCGCAGTTGCGCTTCTCCTGGCCGGACAGCAGCGTGCCGTCGTTGACGCACTGGTTGCGGATCATCTGCTGCAGCAGCTCCACCGTCTGTCCGGTCAGGGCATCGCTCATGGATCGGTATCCTAGCCAGCGGGCTCGGTCTTGTCGAGGGGCCGCTCGAAGACCGCCTGGACCGAGACGAGGCGGCCCTCGTCCCGGTTGCGATGCCCGACCCGGATGATCTCCTCGATGGCGTCGCCCATCACGAGGCGCTGGATGCTGTGCGGGGGGATCGTGGCCGCGGTGGCCGGGCCCGCGGTCTCCGTGGTCACGTCGTCCCAGACCCGGACCCGGAAGCCGGCGGCCTCGATCACCGCCCGCATCTCGGCCGGCGTGCGCAGGAAGCTCGTGGACGGGTCGCGCGCCCACATCACCGGGTAGCGCAGGGGCGCGACCGGGCCGGTCATCGGCTCCTGCAGCGCCAGGCGCCCACCGCGGCGCAGCACGCGGTGGAAGCCGGCGTAGAGGCGCGCCTTGTCCGCGATGTTCATGCCGCTGTTCTGCGTCCACACCAGGTCGAAGGTCTCCTCGGGAAACGCGAGGGCCAGGGCGTTGCCCACGTGGTGGCTTACCCGATCGTCGAGACGCATCCGTGTGGTCAGCGCCTGCGCGGCGCGCACGTAGGAGGCGGTCAGGTCCACGGTCGTGACGAGGCAGCCGAACTCCACGGCCAGCGTGCGGGCGGGGCCCCCGAAGCCGCCGCCGACGTCCAGCACCCGCATGCCGGGCGCGGCCCCCGCCAGGCGGGCGAGGCGCACGGTCACCGGCTTGCCGCCGCCGTGGAACTGGTCCGCCGGCGCCAGGACGTCGGGCGTGAGCGCGTCGAGATCGGCGCCGCGCGCGGCGAGGGCGGTCAGGATGGCCTCGGTGAGGTTCTCGCGTCCCCAGTACGCTTCGACTATGCTGGCGTCGAGGTCGGACATTCAGATCTCCGAGAGGAGCCGGTGATGGCGACGTTCCTGGTGGCGCACGGGGCCTGGTCGGCCGGCTGGGCGTGGAAGAAGATGCGGCCACTGCTGCGCGATCGGGGGCACGAGCTGATCACCCCGACGTATACCGGGCTGGGCGAGCGGGCGCACCTGGCCCGGCCCGAGGTGGATCTGGAGACCCACATCGCCGACGTGCTCGGCGTGCTCCAGTGCGAGGACCTTCGCGACGTGATCCTGGTCGGGCACAGCTACGGGGGCATGGTGGCGACCGGTGTCGCTGACCGGGTCCCCGAGCGCCTGGCCCAGCTCGTGTACCTCGACGCCTTCGTGCCCCGAAGCGGACAGGCGCTGGTGGACCTGACGCCGCAGGCACCCGGCGGCGGGCCCGCGACCCCGGAGGTGGAGGCCTGGCGCATCCCGGCCAATCCAGTGCCTCCGGATACCAGCGCGACGGATCTCGCCTGGATCATGCCCCGACGCTTCCCGCAGCCGCGGAAGACATTCGAGCAAGCGCTCAAGATGTCTGGTGCAAGTGACCGAATCACAACGACTTACATCTATTGTACCCGGCCTCGGCCCGGGGATGTGTTCGGCCAGTTCGCGGAGCGGGCGCGGCGTGAGCCGGGCTGGCGCTACCTCGAGATCGACGCGACTCACAATCCGCACATCACGGCTCCGGACGCGCTCGCCGGCCTGTTGGATGGTGTCGCATCGCGAGGAGGCGGGAGCGCCTAGGTGCGCACGCCCGCGGGCCTCGCCACGCCTCGTCGAGGCGGCGCGGCACCACGATCGCCTCCCCGCCGCACTATCGGCCCCGGCGCGCGCGCCCGGGCGCATAGACCTCGGGGTTGACCACGTTGATCGGGCGCTCCTTCAGCAGCACGCGGGCGATCTCCTCGCCGCAGCGCTTCGGCACCTGGGCGACCGCGGGGGAGGAGAAGTAGGCGGCGTGCGGCGTGAGAATCACGTTGTCCATGCGCCGGAGCGGGCTGTCGGCGGCGAGCGGCTCCTCCTCGAAGACGTCGAGCGCCGCGCCGGCCAGCCGGCCCTCCTGCAGCGCGCGCACGAGGGCGCGCTCGTCCACCACCGGGCCGCGCGAGGTATTGACGAGGCACGCGGTGGGCTTCATGCGCCGGAAGAAGGCCTCGTTGATCAGGCCGCGCGTCTCCGCGTTCAGCAGGGCGTGGACCGAGACGTAGTCCGCCCGCGCGGCCAGCGTGGGCAGATCGACGCGCTCGACGCCGAGGGCCTTGAACCGCGCGTCGTCCACGTAGGGGTCGCAGGCGATCACGTGCGTCTCGAGCGCGGCCACGCGCCGGGCGAAGGCGCCGCCGATATTGCCGAGCCCGACGATGCCCACCGTCTCGCCGTGGAGCGAGCCGGTGACCGCGCCCGGGACCCGCGAGCTCCAGGTGCCCGCGTGCACCTCGCGGTCGAGCGTGACGATCTTGCGGTTCCAGGCCAGCAGCAGCGCGAGGGCGTGGTTGGCCACCTCGCGGATCCAGACGTCGGGCACGTTGATCACCACCACGCCCAGCTCGGTGGCGGCGGGCACGTCGATGACGTCGTAGCCCACCCCGGTGCGCATGACCGCCTGGACGCCCTCGAGCGACTCCAGCACGCGGCGGGTGACCGGGGAAGAGGAGATGATGAGCGCGTCGGCGTCGCGGGCGCGGGCGACCACCTCGTCGGCCTCGCCGATGAAGGGCAGCGAGGTCATCCGGGCGGGCACGCGATCGAGCGCGGTCTGGCAGTCGGAGTAGTCGCGCTCACCGCGACCCTGGATGACGTACACCTGGAACGGTCGGTCGGCCACTGGTCTCTCCGTCGGAGTAGGGTGTCGGTCAGAACTGCCCGTGGCGCCCGGCGCCCGCCGCGAAGCGCTGCGCGCCCGCCTGGCTCTCACCGGTATCGTGCGTGGCCTTGCCCAGCGCAAACTCGTGGGCCATGGCCGCGGGCAGGGGCAGGCCCGCGC
Organism: Candidatus Limnocylindria bacterium; assembly: GCA_035524955.1. Lineage (GTDB taxonomy): Bacteria > Methylomirabilota > Methylomirabilia > Rokubacteriales > CSP1-6 > CAMLFJ01. The sequence goes on from DATLFG010000107.1 coordinate 112,457, forward strand.
TTTCCCACGCGGAGCGCCGGTCGCTGCGCACGCAGTGCGGCGGGAAGACCGCGATGGCCCGCGCCAGCGCCTCCGCTTCCTCGCGGGCCCGGCCGGCCGGGACCACGCGATTCGCCAGACCGAAGGCGAGCGCCTCCCGGGCATCCACCGCGCGGCCGGTCAGGATCATGTCGAGCGCGCGGGAGAGGCCGATGAGCCGGGGAAGTCTCACGGTGCCGCCGTCGATCAGCGGCACGCCCCAGCGGCGGCAGAAGACCCCGAACACCGCGGTGTCCCCGGCCACGCGCAGGTCGCACATCAGCGAGAGCTCGAGCCCGCCCGCCACCGCGTGGCCCTCGACCGCGGCGATCGTCGGCTTCGTGAAGGCCATCCGGGTGGGGCCCATGGGCCCGGGGCCGTCGGGAGCCAGGCGCAGCCCACGCTCCGTCCCTCGCGCCTTGAGGTCCGCCCCCGCGCAGAAGGTGCCGCCCGCGCCCCACAGCACGGCGACGCGGAGGGCGTCGTCCCGCTCGAACGCCTCGAAGGCCTCGATCAGCCCCCGGGCCGCGGGCCCGTCCACCGCGTTCCGCGCCTCGGGGCGGTCCATGACGATCGTCGCCACCATATCGCTTCGCTCGGTCCGGATGGCCATCGGAGTCTCCTCGGGCCGGTCGCGGCCCCGGACGAATCTACCACTATTCGCGCGGGGCACTTTTCACAACGGAGCCCGGCCGGGGTCTCACGCACCGGAAGCGAGACATCATCACCCGGGAGGGACCGATGAGCGACAAGGCCACGTTGCTGCGGGCCGCGGATCGGGCATTCGAGGAGCTGCGGGAGGCGATCGACGGGCTGAGCGACGAGGACATGCGCCGGGTCTGGCTCGGTACCTGGGGCGTGCGCGAGATCCTGATCCACATCTCGGGCTGGCACGACGAGATGGCCACGGCGCTGGGCCGGCTCGCGAAGGGGGATGCGCCGTACCCGACGGGGACGTACGATGACTTCGATGCGTGGAACGCGCGCTTCGTGGACCGGAAGGCGGGGGTGAAGACCGCCGACGTGGTGGCCGATCTGGAGGCCTCGCATCGCACGCTGCTGGCTGCGGGCGCCGCCCTGCCGGAAGCGCTCTTCGTCCCGGACGGCGCGGCCCGCGGCCCATTCGACGGGGCCGGGGCGGGGCACTACCGCGAGCACACCGAGCAGATCCGTCGATGGCGCCAGGGCTAGGCACCGGTTTCGCGCTCTTCGACACCGCGATCGGGCCGTGCGGGATCGCGTGGAACGGGCGTGGGATCGCGGGCGTGCAGCTCCCGGAGGGCACCCTGCCGGAGAGGCGGGTACGGCTGCGGCGGCGGTTTCCGGATGCACGCGAGGCGCCGCCGCCTGCGCCGGTGCGGCGGGCCATCGACGGCGTGGTCGCGCTGCTCCGGGGTGAGCCCTGCGAGCTCGAGCGCGTGACGCTCGACATGGACGGCGTGCCGCCCTTCCACCGCCGCGTGTACGAGGTGGCGCGCACGATCCCGCCCGGCACGACGCTGTCCTATGGCGAGGTCGCGGCCCGCATGGGCGCGCCGGGGGCGGCGCGCGACGTGGGGCAGGCGCTGGGCCAGAACCCGTTCGCGATCATCGTGCCGTGCCATCGGGTACTCGCCGCGAACGGCAAGGTCGGCGGCTTTTCCGCGCGCGGCGGCGTCAGGACCAAGCTGCGGCTCATCTCGAGCGAGCGGGCGGGGGGACACGGCACGCTGCCCCTTTTCGGGGGCGCCACGGAGGACCGGCCGCCGCAGTGCTAGACCTCGCCGGGCGCACCGGCGTGGAGCGGCCGGCCGAGGTCGCGGCCTTGGTGGACCATGCGTGGAATCACGCACTTTTGCGCCTACACGGTGGGACTGGGCTTCATCCGATGCGGGGGCCGGCGCGCGACGGGTGACATGCGCCGGTTCGTGGCCCGGCCCCACCGACCGGGGAACCACCGGACCGGCCCCGGGGTTTAGTGCCAAACACGCTCCCTGGCCGATCCACCACCCACCTCCTGAGGAGGAACGCATGACGAGGCAACGACTGCTGTCGCTGGCCATCGGCACGGCCCTGGTCCTCACCGCAGCCAGCGCGGGCGCACAGGGGCCCCCGGCCTATGGGCCGCCCATCACGCTCGACCAGGCCAAGAAGGTCATGGCGGGTGCGGAGGCCGAGGCCAAGAAGAACAACTGGCCGGTCGTCATCACGATCCTCGATTCGGGCGGCAACCTCGTGATGACGCATCGCCTGGACGGCGCCCAGTTCGGCAGTGTCGAGGTGGCACGCGAGAAGGCCTATTCCGCGGTGGCGTTTCGCCGGCCCACCAAGGTGTTCGAGGATGCGCTGGCTCAGGGCGGCGCCAATCTGAGACTGCTCAGGCTGAGCGGGGCGAACCCCCTCGACGGCGGGTGGCCGATCGCGATCGACGGCAAGATCGCCGGCGGGATCGGGGTGTCCGGCGTGACCGGGGCGCAGGACGCTCAGATCGGGCGCGCCGGGATCGACGCGCTCAAGTAGCTTCTTAGCTGTTCGGGCGCTAACCACACCCTCTCCCTTCAGAGGAGAGGGTGCGGGGAGGCTAGAACTCGACGGGCAGGGCCTTGAGGCCTCGCAGCGTCGAGGACTCGCGCCATTCGAGCTCGCGGTTGGCCAGGCGGAGCTTCGGCATCCGCCGCATCAGCGCGGCCAGGGCGAGCTGGCCCTCCACGCGGGCCAGCGGGGCGCCCAAACAGAAGTGGATCCCGAATCCGAAGGCGATGTGGCGGTTCTCGGTCCGGCCGATGTCCAGGCGGTCGGGATCGGGGAAGTGCCGCGGATCCCGGTTGGCCGCGCCGATGGCGGTGACCACGAAGGCGCCCGGCGGCAGGGTCTTGCCGCCCACCTCCACCTCCGCGTTCGTGATGCGGGCCGTCCGCTGCACGGGGCTGTCGAAGCGCAGCAGCTCCTCCACCGCCGAGCCGATCAGCCCGGGCTCCGAGCGCAGGCGCTCGAGCTCCGCGGGGTGGCGCAGCAGGGCGAGCAGGCCGTTGCCGATCAGATTCACCGTGGTCTCGTGGCCCGCGATGAAGAGCAGCACGCAGGTCGCGAGCAGCTCGCCTTCGGTGAGCCGGTCGCCCTGCTCCTCGACCGCGATCAGCGAGGAGAGGAGATCGGCGCGAGGGTGCCGGCGCCGCTCGGGCAGGAGCGCGCGGAAGTACTCGGCGATCCCGCGCCGCCCGACGCGCCCGCGCTCGACGATGGAGTCGTCGGAGGGGATGCCGATGGCGTCGAGGCTGCGGATGATGTCGGAGGACCAGTCCCGCATCTGTTCGTGATCACCCCCCGGCACCCCGAGCATGTCGCAGATCACGGTGACCGGGAGGGGGTAGGCGAGGTCGGCGATGACGTCCATGTGGCCGCGGCGCTCGACCTGGTCGAGCAGCCGGTCCACCACCGCCTGGATCTGGCCGCGCATGCCCTCGATCACCCGCGGGGTGAACGCGCGATTGACGAGCCCGCGCAAGCGCGTGTGGTCCGGCGGATCACGAAATAGCATCGACCGGGGCAGGCGACCGGTCTCCGACTCCTCCCCGTACTGGGCCGACAGGATGGCCTCGAAGCCGTCGCGGCCGAAGCGCGGATCGCGCAGCGAGGCCACGCAGTCGTCGTACCGCGTGAGGACCCAGAGGCCGAGCGGGCTCAGGTGGACCGGGTCGGTCTCGCGCAGGCGCCGGTAGAACGGATAGGGGTCGGCGTGGAACTCCGGGGTGAGGGGATTGAAGACCGGCTCGCCGGGCGCCATCGCCCGCTCAGGTCACCATCGCGTAGGTGCGCTCGATGTTCCCGAGCAGGCCCTGCCGCCACGGGCGGTAGTGCCGGTATCCGGCGAACGCGGACTCGTAGGTCGGGGCCAGGCGCGCGGTCACGCGCGGCTTGGCCTCGTCCAGGCTCGCGCCGGTCGCGGCTTCCTCGCGCACCGCCTCCACCATGTCGTGGATGTAGCCACGGAAGGTCCGCAGCCAGTCCCGCCCCGCGGGCTCGCCCTGACCCATGATGAGGGTGTCCCACGGCAGCTCGGCGAGCCGGTCCAGGGTCCTCACCCAGTCCTCCGGGTAGCCGTCGCCCATGAACGGGGTCCAGCCGATGACCGCGTCGCCGGTGACGAGACGTCCCCCTCGGTGTGGGCGCGGCCCAGATAGAGGAGCTGGATCTCCCGGTCGCGCCGGTAGAGCGTCATCGTGCGCTCGAAGGCCATGGTGGGCAGCGCCGGCTTCATCGCCCGGACCTCGGCGAGATACGACTCGGCGAGCCGCAGATCGGCCTGGACCCTTGCGCGCTGCTCGGTGGTGGCCGCGGCGGCCAGCTCGGCGCGGAGCCGGGCGATCTCTCCGGGCACCTGCCGCACGTGGTCCTGGATGCGCTTGAGGCCCTTCTTGACCATCGCCTCGCGGGTGACCTGATTGGTGATGATCTCGGCGCCCGGGTAGGCCGTGGGGTAGATCTCGTTGCCGTGCCAGTGGTCCCAGTGGAAGTGGGTGTTGACGACGTAGCGCACCGGCCGGGTCGTGATGTCGCGGAGGCGGTCCACGATCACCCGCGCCGCCGCGACCGCCACGTGGACCCCGTCGGCGACCCGGCGGAAGTCGAAGCGGGCGTCGCCGCCCGGGCCCTCGTGACCGCAACAGTCCATGGCGCACGCTCCTCTCCCGGCGATACTATGCGAAGGCGACGAGCGGCTCAAGCAAGCCGGGCGGGAGGCTCCCATGACCACGACGCGGACCGAGAAGGACACCATGGGCACCATCGAGGTGCCGGGCGACCGCTACTGGGGCGCGCAGACCCAGCGCTCGCTCGAGCACTTCCGGATCGGGCGCGATCACTTCCCGCGCGAGATGATTCGGGCCCTCGGCCTTCTCAAGAAGGCGTCCGCGCTCGTGAACCGGGAGCTCGGCCTGCTGCCGGAGGACAAGACCCGGGCGATCGTGCAGGCGGCGGAGGAGGTCATCGAGGGCCGGTTGGACGCCCATTTCCCCCTGGTCGTCTGGCAGACGGGCAGCGGGACGCAAACCAACATGAACGCCAACGAGGTGATCGCCAACCGTGCCAACGAGCTGCTCGGCGGCCGCCTCGGCGCCCAGCAGCCGGTGCATCCCAACGACGACGTCAACCGCAGCCAGTCCTCCAACGACACGTTTCCCACCGCGATGCATATCGCCGCCGTGGAGCAGATCGAGGGGCGGCTGATCCCAGCGGTGGGCGGGCTGCGCGACACGCTCCGGGCGAAGGCGCGCGAGCTCGACGACATCGTCAAGATCGGGCGCACGCACCTGCAAGATGCGGTGCCGCTCACCCTCGGGCAGGAGATCTCGGGCTGGGTGAGCCAGCTCGATCACGGCCTCGAGCACGTGCGGGCCGCGCTACCGCATCTGCGCGAGCTCGCGCTGGGAGGCACCGCGGTCGGCACCGGCCTCAACGCCCCGCGGGGATTCGGCGAGCGGGCGGCCCGCGTGATCGCCGATCTGACCGGCCGGGCCTTCGTCTCCGCGCCCAACAAGTTCGAGGCGCTCGCCGCGCACGACGCCCTGGTCAACACCCACGGGACGCTGCGGACGCTGGCGGGGGCGCTCACCAAGATCGCCAACGACGTGCGATGGCTCGCCTCGGGGCCGCGCTGCGGCATCGGGGAGCTGCGCATCCCGGAGAACGAGCCGGGCAGCTCGATCATGCCGGGCAAGGTCAACCCGACCCAGTGCGAGGCGCTCACCATGGTGTGCGCCCAGGTGATGGGCAACGACGTGGCGGTGGGGATCGGCGGCGCCTCCGGGAACTTCGAGCTCAACGTCTTCAAGCCGCTCATCATCCACAACGTGCTGGGCTCGGTGCGCCTGCTCGCGGACGCGAGCGACTCGTTCGACACGTACTGCGCTCGGGGCATCGAGCCGGACCGCGAGCGCATCCGGGCCCTGGTCGAGCGCTCGCTGATGCTGGTCACCGCGCTCGCGCCGATCATCGGCTACGAGCGGGCTGCCGCGATCGCCAAGAAGGCGCACGCCGAGGGGCTCACGCTGAGGGAGGCGACGCTGGCGCTTGGCCACCTGAGCGCCGAGGAGTTCGACCGCGCGGTGCGCCCGGACGCGATGGTGGATCCGGGCTAGCCATGGCTGGTGGTGCTGGCCACCGCGGCGGGGGGCGCGGCCGTCGGCGGCCGCCGACCCGCGTCAGGCGGAGGGAGTGGGCGCGGTCTCGGCCGCGCGCGTGGGGTCGGTCATCTTGGAGAGGACCTCGCGGAGGGTGGCGAGCCGGATCGGCTTCTTCACCACCATGTCCACGCCGTCCGGCTTCTCGCCGGCCGCGTTCATGAGGTCGCCGAAGCCGGTGAGCAGGATGACCGGCGTGTTCGGCGAGACCTCCTTGACCATCGTGGCGAGCTGATCGCCGCCCACTTCCGGCATCGCCCGGTCGGTGATCACGAGCGCGTACCGGCCCGCCTTGAACGTCTCGAAGGCCTCCCGCCCGTTGACCGCGGTGTCCACGGTGTGGCCGTCGCCCATGAGGTACTCGCGGAGCACGTCGCGGGCGATCGGCTCGTCGTCCACCACCAGGACGTGGAGCGGCCCGGAGGAAGGGGCCTGCGCGCGCGGCGCGCTCTCGCGGGCCGCGCTGGTATCGGCGGGCAGCAGGACGATGAACGTGGTGCCCTTGCCGACGGTGGACTCGATGTCCATGGTGCCGCGGTGGCGCTTGACGATGCCGTACACCATGGGCAGGCCGAGGCCGGTGCCGCGCTCGCCCTTGGTGGAGAAGAAGGGCTCGAGGCAGCGCCGGCGTACGTCCTCGGTCATGCCGGTGCCGGTATCGCTCACCTCCAGGAACACCTGGGGCACCCGCGGCGCCAGCGGCGTCTCCTCGCTCGCGGAGGCCTCGCGCATGCCGGTGCGGATGCGGATCAGGCCGCCCTCGGGCATGGCGTCCACTGCGTTGAAGATGAGGTTGGCGAGCAGCTCGCGCATCTCGGACTCGCTGCCCAGGATGCGGGGCACCGGCCGCATGTCGGCCTCCACCAGGATCGTGCGGCCGCTGCCGAGCGCCTCGTCGCGCCAGCGGGGACGGGTGAGGGCGACCGCCTGCTCCACCATCTGGTTGAGCGAGAGCGGCCGGTAGGTCTCGCCCTCCTCGCGCTTGCGGTAGAATTCGCGCAGCCGGCTCACCACGCTGGCCGCGTCCTCCACGCCGGTCATGATCAGCTTCAGGTAGCGGGCGGACTTGGCCGCGTCCTGGAGGATCTCCGGATGCTCGAGCAGCATCTCCGCGTAGCCGGAGATCGGCACCAGCGCGTTGTTGAAGTCGTGGGCGAGGCCGCTCGCCATCTTGCCTACCGCGTTGAGCCGCTCCTGCTCGATGATGTGCCGCTGCGTGCGGTGCAGCTCGATGGCCACCGCCGCCTGCTTGGCGATGCCGTCGGCCAGGCGCAGGTCGTCCATCGTGAAGGCGTGCGCGTCTCGCACCCAGGAGATGGCGAAGATGCCGAGGAGCTCGTCGCCGACCTGGACCGGCTGGATGAGCAGCGACGCCTGGGGCAGGAGCTGGAGCGCGGCCTGGTTGAAGCGCGGGTCCGTCCTGCTGTTGCTCGAGTACAGCGCGGTGCGCAGGCGCTTCACCAGATCGATCAGCGGGTCGTCCGGGGCCAGGGGCAGGCCCGAGAGCGGCTCGCGCAGGTCGCGCGGCACGTGGTAGCCGGCGAGCGGGATGAAGCGGTCGCCGCCGCCCGTCACGCACCAGGCGACCCCGGTGTCGGCGCCCAGGATCCGCACCATTTCCCGGGTGGTCCGGCGGATCGCCTCGGGGAGATCGGGGGCCGAGCCGATGGCCTGGCTGACCGCGAGCAACGTCTCGGTCTGCTGCAGGCGCTGCTGGATCTCGTCATAGAGGCGCGCCTTCTCGAGCGCCACCGCGGCCTGGGCGGCCAGGGTGGTGGCGAGCCGGATCTCCTGGTCCGTGAAGACGTGGAGCGTCTTGAGATGATCCAGGATGAGCACACCCGCGGTTCGACCCTGGTGGATCAGCGGCACCACCAGCGCGGACTTGGCCTGGAAGAGCCCGACCCAGCCCTGCGGCACGCGCGGGTCGCTGCCCGGGTCGGAGATGACCACCGGCTCCTGGCGCCGCACCGCCTCCAGGAGGAACGAGGGCATCTCCTCGAGCGCGAGGGCCCGGAGGGTCTCGGCTCCGTCCGCGCCACGGGCCGCCCCGGTCCGGTCGGCCTGCTGCGAGCTGACCGGGACCATGAGCTGGCCCGACTTGTCGCGCAGGAAGATCGAACCGCGGTCGACCCGGCACGCGCGCGCGGCGCCATGCGCGATGACCTCGAACAGCGCCTTCTGCTCGATCGCCGAGCCGATGGCCTCGGTCACCTCGAGCATCCGGTCGGTTTCCTCGGCGCGCTGCTTCACCGCCTTGAGCGCTTCGCGGAGCTGCTCGGTGGTGCGCTGCAGCTCCTGGGTGCGATGCACCGAGCGCTGGGAGGTCGAGGTGGCCTCGGCCATCGTGCGCCGGTGGCTACGCCAGGCCGCGGGCAGGAGGATCAGGCAGAGGACCCCGCCGGTGCCGAAGGCGATGTTCCAGGCGAGCACGCTCCAGCGCTCGTGGGCCCCGTCCATGCGCAGCGGTGCCTGCGCGAGCTCGACCACCCCGACGACGCGGCTGCCGCCCGGGCCGTAGACGGGGACGAAGAGGTCGGCCACGTTGGGCGAGACGAAGCTCTGGGCTTCCGGGTGCGGCGGGGCCACCGAGGAGAACCGGACCGCCACGCGCCCGTTGAGGGCGTCCCGCAGCTCGTGGCCCTCGGAGCGCTGGCCGATCAGCGCGGCCTGCACCGCCCACACCACGGTGCCCTGCGGGTCCCAGACCCTGATGTTGATGACGCCGGGCAGCTCCTGGACGAAGCGCCCGCTCTCGTCGGCCCAGCGCTTGGGGCTGCGCGCGTTCTGACCCGCGAGCAGCTCGGGCAACCCGCTCCGGTTCACCGCCCGCTGGGCGACCGCGGCGGTCTCGGTCCACTCCGGCTCGGAGACGGCCAGCTCCAGCAGCCACGACAGCCCGATCCCGAGCGCGCCGGTGAAGGCCACGATCCCGATCAGCCGCACCACGAGGGTGCGGGCGAGGCCGCGCAGGCTCAGCCGCGCCATGAGGGACTCCCGCTCCGGTCGTCGGCGCCGAGGCTTGCGAGGAGCTCGGGTACCCGGTCCGCCGAGACGGGCCGCGCGAAGAAGTAGCCCTGCCCCTGGTCGCAGCCGACGGTCCGGAGCTGGACGAGCTGGTCCTGCGTCTCGATACCTTCCGCGGTCACCGTGATGCCGAGGCTGTGCGCGAGGCTCGCCACCGCCCGGATGACCGCGGTGTCCTCCGTCTCATAGCCCACGCCCTTGACGAGCGACCGGTCGATCTTGAGACAGTCCACCGGCAACCGCTTCAGGTAGGAGAGCGAGGCGTAGCCGGTGCCGAAATCATCGATGGCCAGGCGCACCCCGATCGCCTTGAGGGCATCGAGCCGGTCGAACATCCGCGGGTCGTCCCGCATCAGGACGGTCTCGCTGATCTCGAGCTGCAGACGACGCGGGTCGAACCCGGTTTCCCGCACGATGGTGGCGATCTCCTCGGGCAGCTCGTCGCGCTCGAACTGGCCCGCCGAGAGATTGACGCCGACGATGAGCGGGGGGACGCCGGAGGACTCCGACTGCCAGGCTCGGGCCTGGCGGCACGCCTCCCGCAGGATCCACCGGCCCATCGGCAGGATCAGGCCCGTCTCCTCCGAGAGGCCGATGAAGTCGGCGGGGAGCAGCGCGCCGCGCCGACGGTGGTCCCAGCGGACGAGCGCCTCGACCTCGACCGGGCGCATGGTGCCGAGCGCGACCACCGGCTGGTAGCGGAGGCTCAGCTCCTGGCGCGCGCCCGCGGTGCGGAGGTCGGCCTGCAGGTCCAAGCGCTCGCGCGTGGAGACGCTCAGGCCGGGCTCGTAGAGCTCGTATCGCGCGCGGCCCTCCGCCTTGGCCTGGTACATGGCCAAATCCGCGTTGTGGAGCACCTCCTCCGGCTGCATGGATCCGCCGCCCGTGAGGGCGACCCCGATGCTCGCCGAGATCAGCACGTCGCGGCCGTCCACCACGAACGGGCGCTGGATCTCCGCGGACACCCGCTCGGCCAGCGCGGTGGCCGCGTTGAAATCGGGGGTGTCCTCCAGCAGCAGCGCGAACTCGTCGCCGCCCAGGCGCGCCACGGTGTCCTCGGGGCTCAGGCACGCGGCCAGGCGATGGCCCACTTCCACCAGAAGCCGGTCGCCGACCTCCTGGCCGAGCGTGTTGTTCAGGATCTTGAAGCGGTCCAGATCGAGGAACAGCACCGCCAGGTTGGTGCCGCCACGCTCCGCACGGGTCAAGGCGTGGGCGAGGCGGTCCATGAAGAGGGCCCGGTTGGGCAGCCCGGTCAGCGAGTCACGGAAGGCCTCGCGGATGAGCTGGTCCAGCCGGCGCGGGAACTCGTTGATCTCCTGCGACTGCTGCTCGATGGTGGCGAGCATGCGCGCGAAGGAGCTCATGAGGGTGCCGATCTCATCCTTGCGGGCCGGGTCCGCGGGTAGTTCGGGGCTCGGCTCGTTGCTGAGCTGCGCGGCACGCGACAGGGCGGTGGCGATGTCCCAGACGATGAAGGCGCCGCCCGCCATGAGGAGCGCCGTGAAGGCGAGCAGGGCCGGAATGCTCACCGAATCGGCGAGACCCGCGAGCGGGCCCAGGAGCTCCCGGACCGGGGCGTGGAACGCGTAGGTCAGCAGGAGCAGCGGGATCGCCGAGCAGAGGGTGAGGGCGAAGATCACCTTGCGCCGGACCCGCTGCCCGGCGAGGGCCACCTCGCGATTGATCGAGGGCTTGCTCATTTGGTGGGTCTCTCAGGCGGTCTGAAATCGAGCAAGAGCGGTGCCACGAGAAGGGGAGGTTAAGCGGCTGATAACATATGGGTCCGGGCCGGGCCGGACCTCACAAAATGTCGACGCGGACGACGATTTTCGTCTACGGCGCCTTCCAGACGGCGTTGCCCTCGCGATCGGAAAGCTGAAGACTTGGGCTCTGGGTCGGGCTGGTCGCGACCGTGATCTGAGGCTTGCCCGGATCGTTGCCGAGTGCCAGGCTCGATCCGGTCGGAGCCGCGACAAGCCATCCCCGCTGCCCGCGGGCCCCGATCGAGAGCTGACCGGTATCGCCGACGACCGCGAGCTGGGCCTGCGCGCCCGCGCGACCCACGGAGAGGGTCGCGGACTGCCCCGGGGTGATGGTCAGATCCGCGGTGGTCGCGCCGTCGCGGTCCGTGAGCGACAGGCGCGTGCGGTCCTTTTCGTCCACCGTGATGACGGCGCGGGCGCGTCCCTCTCCGTCGGCGATCACGAGCCGGCGGGTCTTCACCTCATCGGGATTGGTGGTGATGGTGGCCGCGACGGCGCCGAACAGGCCCAGCCCGGCGAGCGCGGCGATGCCGACGCGGCGCCACGAGGCGACCTGGCGCTCGAGACGCTCCAGCCGTGCGTGCAATCCATCGAGAGACGACTCCCTCATCGCGCTCCTCCTGTGGTGAGACTCATCGTGCTCCGGCCGCGACCGCCGGGCATCAGCCTGCCTCCCCGCCGCCGCGAAGTCCAGGGTCGCCGCGCCTTGACCCCCTCCAACCCGGCATGTTACACAAGGGCGGCCTCCGATGACGCTCGGGAACGGCTTCTTGCCGGCCGCATGCAGGTGCCGGGCGCCGACCTGGGGCTGCCGCACAACCTGGGCGGTCCGGGGTCGGTCTCGGCCGTCGCGGTGCTCTTTCAGCCCTGACAGCGTGGCAGGCGGGGCAGGGTCCCCCGAGGCCCCCCGCCAGACCAGGAGGCCCACATGCCCGAGCTGACCCGGCGGTACATCGTCATGGCCATGGCGGCCGAAGCGCCGTTCGACGTGCACGACCCCGAGGCGCCGTTCGTGCTCAAGCCATGGAAGGATCCGGCCGCCCTGCGCGCGCTCGAAGCCTACCGCGACCACTGTTACCCGGATCTGGCCGGAGACCTCACCGGCTGGATCCAGGCCATCAGAAGCGGCGCGCGGATCCGTGGCGGGATCGGCGCCCGGAACGATGCCTACGCGGGCCCGCGGACGAAGGCCCAGAGCGCGGGGTCGGCCGCCCGGCGGCCGGCCAAAGCCGCGAGGAAGAACGTCGCCCGCACGGCGCCACGAAAGAAAGGGAAGCGGCGCGGGTGAGCGGCTCCGATCTCGAGCGCCTCGCCGAGCTGATCGCCGCGTCCTCGCGCATCGTCGCCTTCACCGGCGCCGGGGTCAGCACCGAGTCCGGGATCCCGGACTTCCGCAGCCCCGGCGGGGTCTGGGACCGCTTCGATCCCAGCGAGTTCACCTTCCAGAACTTCATGGCGAGCGAGGCCGGGCGCCGCCGCTACTGGGAGCTGGGCCGGACCACCTTCCCGGTGATCCGCCGCGCCGAGCCCAACCCGGCGCACCAGGCCCTGGTGAGCCTGTGGCGGCTCGGGAAGCTCGACTGCGTGGTCACCCAGAACATCGACAACCTCCACCAGCGGGCCGGGCTGCCCGCGGAACGGGTGATCGAGCTGCACGGCAACGCGACCCGCGCCCGGTGCCTCACCTGCGGGCGTCCCTACGAGCGGGAGCGGGTGCAGGAGTGGCTCGACGCGGGGGTGGCGGTGCCGCTCTGCGATCCGCCCTGCGGCGGCATCATCAAGCCGCGCACCGTTATGTTCGGCGAGGCCATGCCCCGGCGGGAGATGGAAGAGGCGGAGCGTCGGGCGCGGGCCTCCGATCTCTTCATGGTCGTGGGCTCGTCCCTGGTCGTCTACCCCGCCGCCTACATGCCGCTTCACGCCAAGCACGCCGGCGCCACGCTGGCGATCGTGAACCTGACCGACACGCCGCACGACGGCCAGGCTGATCTCGTGATCCGGGGCAGCGCGGCCGCCGTCCTCGCCGCGGTCACCGATCGACTGCAGCCGCGGTCGGCCGCGCGCTGACCATGACCGCCGCGCTCGTCGAGCACCTGCTGAAGGGGCGGCTGGGCCGCGCCGCGGTGAGCCCGATCGGCGAGCTCGCGCCGGACCTGACTCTCGAGCAGGCCTACGCGCTGCAGCGGCAGCTCGAGCAGGCGCTGGTTGGCCGCGGGGAGCGCGTGGTGGGCCACAAGGTGGGCTTCACCACCGCCGCGCTCCAGGAGCGCCACGGGGTGACCGAGCCGGTGCTGGGCTTCTTGCTCGCCTCCGGCGTCTTCGGGAGTGGCGACGCGGTGCCGATCGGGCGCTTCGTCGCGATCGGTGTCGAGGTCGAGGTCGCGTTCCTGCTCAAGACGGACCTGGCCGGTCCCGGCGTCACCTGCGCGTCCGCCCTGCTGGCGGTGGAGGGCGCGATGCCCTCCCTCGAGCTGATCGACTTCCGGCTGAGCGGCGCGCCGCGGGGGATCGACGTCGTTGCCGACGGCGTCTACACCAACGCCATCGTGCTCGGCCGGCCGCTCACCCGGATGACCGGCATCGACCTGGCGCTCGAAGGCGTGATTTTCGAGCAGGACGGCCAGATCGTCGCCACCCAGACCGCGGCCGAGGTGCTGGGCGACCCGCTCGTTTCCCTCGCGTGGGCCGCGAACATCCTGGGCCGGATGGGCCGCGGTCTCCACGCGGGCGACATCGTGCTGACCGGGTCTATCTCCAAGGTGCTGCGGCCCACCGTGGGGCAGTCGGTGCGGGCCTCGTTCACGCGGTTGGGGTCGGTGGGCTGCCGCTTCGCGTGAGCGTGCTGGCGATCGGAAGCTTCTCTCCATATGCGGGGGCCCAGACATGGCCCCCGCACTCCCCCAGGCCGCGGACACTCGTTTCGGCTCCGCGCTGCCGCCCCGTCTCTTGCCGGTCGTCATGTTCCGGCTCCGGCCGGGCGTCATGTACCGGCTCCGGTCGCTCGCGTCCTTCCGGCTCCGGCCGGTCGTTGCGTTCCGTCTCCGGGCGGTTTGCACGGCTCCTGCCGGTCTGAGCATGGGCGCCGCGCCGCTCGATCTCGAGAACCTCCGGCGCCGGCTGGATGCGGGGCTGAGCCGGCGACCGCGGATGGCGCTGGACCGGAGCGACCTGGTGTCGGCCGCGGTGCTGGTGCCGGTGACCGATCGCGACGGGCCGCACGTGCTCTTCACCAAGAAGACGGCGGGCGTGCCGCATCACAAGAGCCAGTTCTCGTTTCCCGGCGGGATCGTCGAGCAGCGGGACGGCTCGCGGGTGGAGACCGCGCTGCGCGAGGCATGGGAGGAGATCCGCCTGCCCGCCGAGGCGGTCGAGGTGCTCGGGTTGCTGGACGACACGGAGACGCGCGCCACCAACTTCATCATCACGCCGGTGGTCGGCATCATCCGGGACCACGTCGACTTCGCTCCGGACGGCCGGGAGATCGAGCGCGTGCTGGAGGTGCCGCTGGCCACGCTACGCGACCCCGCGATCTTCCGTACCGAGATCTGGGAGCGCAACGGCGAGCCGCACCCGGTGCAGTTCTACCAGGTCTCGCGCGACGACGTCGTCTGGGGCGCCACCGCCCGCATCCTCAGCCAGTTCCTCGATCTTCTGGACGAGCCGGAGGCCCCGGCTCGGTGAGCGAGCCGGTCCTGCTGGTGGAGGTGACGGAGGGCGTGGCCCGCGTCACGCTCAATCGGCCGGAGGTGCGGAACGCCCTCGACGCGGCCCTGCTCGACGAGCTCGAGTCGGCGCTGCGCCGGCTCGAGGACGATCCGGCCGCGCGGGTGATCGTCCTGCGTGGGGCGGGGGACCGGGCGTTCTGCGCGGGCGCCGATCTCAAGCGCGTCGGCGACCGCGGCACCACGCTGCAGGCGCGCGAATCCTTCGGCGGCCTTGCGCGCATCCTCGAGCACATGGCAAGGATGCGGACGCCCGTGATCGCCCGCGTCCACGGCTACGCGCTGGCAGGCGGCTGCGGGCTCGCCGCGGGCGCGGACATCGTGATCGCGGCGGACGACGCCGTGTTCGGCCTGCCCGAGATCAAGGTCGGGCTGCTCCCGCTGATCGTGATGGCGCCGATTCTCCGAGCGGTCGGCCGCAAGCGGGGGATGCTCATGATCCTGAGCGGCGCGCCGGTCTCGGCGCGGGAGGCGCTCGAGATGGGCCTGGTGAGCCGGCTCGTGCCGCGCTCCGAGCTCGACCAGGCGGTGGACACCCTGGCCCGGACCCTGGCCGGCTACTCGCCGACCGCGCTCGGCCTGGCCAAGGAGGCCGCGGCGACCGCGCCCGACATGGAGTACGGCGCGGCCCTCCGCTACCTGCGAGAGCTCATCACCCTGGTGGCGCTCTCCGACGACGCCCGCGAGGGCATCGCGGCCTTCTTCGACAGGCGGCCCCCGCGCTTCACCGGGCGCTAGCCATTCCTCGGCCGCAGACCGGGGCCCGCGCGGACTCCCGGGGCCCCGGCCTCTGCGCCACCTGCGCCGAGGCGCGACGCGTGGTTTCGGCGCGCGGGTCGGAATTCTGGCTCTGCGCGCTCTCCGCCCGTGATCCGGCGTTTGCGAAGTATCCGCGCTTGCCCGTGCTACGCTGTCCGGGATATCAGCCCGGGTCCCCGGAGGTCTCAGCGTGATCAGGATCATGTCGGCCGCCGTCGTGGGCGGTGCCGGTCTCCTCGTCGGGCTCTTCGCCGGTTCCACGTGTGCCCAGCCGAGGGAGCTGCCGGCCCAGGTCGTCACCCTCGGAGGGCCGGCGGAGCTCCACAAGAAGGGCGCCCCCGGCTGGGCTCCCGCGGGGCTTCGCGCCGAGCTGGGCGAGGGCGATAGCGTGCGCACCCAGGTGGGCGGGCGCATCACGCTCAAGACCGCCAGCGGGCAGGCGCTGCGGCTCGGCTCGCGGTCGCAGCTCGCCATCCTTCCTGCCGACACGGAGGCTGGCCCCACGCGCGTTCGCCTGGACAACGGCTGGCTCTGGGTCGCGGTGTCGCCCAACAGCCCGCCACCCACTCAGATCGCGGTTCGCGCGGGGCCCGCCGTCGTCACGGTCCGCGGGGCGGGCGTGGGACTTCGGCGCGCGCCCGACGGGGCGCTCCTCGTCCAGGTCCACCACGGGAGCGCGCAGTGCGCGGGACCGGATCGGCAATGGGAGCGTACGTTGACCGGGCCGCAGGAGCTGCGGATCCCCGCGTCCGGGCCGCCGGGCGCGCCGGTGGCGCTGACCGTCGACAAGATCGAGGCGACCTGGGTGAAGTGGAACGCGGACCAGGACCTCGCGGGCGGATACGGCGGCGCGAAGCCCGCGCCGTGAGCCTCGACGCCCTCGTCGTCGGCACCGCGCTGCCCGAGTACCGTGTCAGCGCCACCCCGACCCACGACGCGTGGGAGAACAAGATCCACGAGGACGGGCTGGCCCGCGCCTTCGGGTTCCGCGGCGGCCTCGTGCCCGGCGTGACCGTCTACTCCTGGATGACGCACCCGGTGGTGGCCGCGCTCGGCGGGGCCTGGCTCGATCACGGTACGTTCTCGGTGCGCTTCGCCAGGCCGGTCTACTTCGGCGAGACGGTGACCATCCGGGCCAGCGTGGCCGCGCACTCCCGGGAAGAGGTCACCATCCAGACCCGTGCGGTGAACGACCAGGACGAGGTATGCGCGACCGCGACCATGGGACTGCCGCTGGGCTCACTCCTGCCGCTGCCGGACCCGGCCGCGTACCCGGCCGTCGCGCTGCCCGCGGAGCGCCCCGTCGCGAGCCGCGCCTACCTCGAGCAGCGCGCCGTGCTGGGGACTCCGCAGCTCATCCTCGAGCGCGCGGTCACGGACGCGTTCCTCGAACGGGTCGGCGAGAAGCTCTCCATGTACCGCGAGGCCGACGCACCCGCTCATCCCGGGATCTACCTCGAGCAGGCCAACCGCGCGCTGGACCGGAACGTGCGGGTCAGCCCGTGGATCCACGTGGAGAGCCACGGCCAGCACCTGAGCGTGGCGCGCGTGCGCGAGCGCCTCGAGACGCGCGCCAAGGTGGGGAATCTCTTCCAGGGCAAGGGCCACGAGTTCGTCGAGCTGGACCTGCTCCTGCTGGCCGAGGGCGCCCGTGCGGTGGCCTCGATCCGCCACGTGGCCATCTACCAGCTCCGGACGTCGGCCCCAGACGTCGGGGTAATCGGTTGACCAAGATCCTGGTGGTGGACGACGAGGCGGAGATCCGGTCGCTCCTCGACGCGGTTCTGCAGGCCAAGGGATTCGAGGTGGTCACCGCGGTGGATGGCGCCGCCGCGCTCGAGCAGGTCCAGCGCGAGCACCCGAGCGTGATCCTGCTGGATCTCAGCATGCCGCGCATGAACGGCATGGACGCGCTGCCCGAGATCAAGCGCCTGGACCCGGAGGTGCCGGTCATCATCTGCACCGCCCACGCCGACCTGGCCACCGCGGTGCGGGCCATGAAGCTCGGCGCCTACGACTACCTCACCAAGCCGTTCGACGTGGAGCTAATGGCCCTGACGCTCCAGCGCGCGGTGGAGCGCAACCAGCTCCGCTCGCGCATCGACGAGCTGAAGCGCCAGGGGCAGGGCAGCTCGCTGAGCGAGCGGATGGGCGGCAGCCCCGCGATCGCCCAGGTGATCCAGCAGGTGGGGCAGGTCGCCGAATCCAACTTCACGGTGCTGGTGCAGGGCGAGACCGGGACCGGCAAGGAGCTGGTGGCGCGCGCCGTTCATCAGCAGAGCCCGCGGAGGCAGGCGCCGTTCGTGGCGGTGGACTGCGGCGCGATTCCGGAGACGCTGGTGGAATCGGAGCTCTTCGGCCACGAGCGAGGGGCATTCACCGGCGCGCAGGCCAGGCGGGAAGGCCACTTCCAGCTCGCGAAGGGCGGCACCCTGTTCCTCGACGAGATCGGCAATATCCCGGTGGCGACCCAGGCCAAGCTGCTCCGCGCGCTGGAACAACGTGAGGTCCAGCCGCTCGGGAGCGCCCGAACGGTGGCGGTGGACGTGCGCATCATCGCGGCCACCAACTCGGAGCTGCAGGAGGGGGTGAAGGGCGGCCGCTTCCGGGCTGATCTGTACTACCGGCTCGGCGAGTTCACGATCACGCTGCCGCCGCTGCGGAGTCGGCGCGAGGACATCGCGCATCTCGCGCAGCGCTTCCTCGACGAGGTGAGCATGGAGCTCCGGCGGCCCGTGCGCCGGATCGCGGAGGAGGCCATGCAGGCGCTATTCCGCCACGACTGGCCCGGCAACGTGCGCGAGCTGAAGAACGTGATCCGCAAGGCTGCCCTCGTGGCGACCGACGAGGTCACGGTGGCGCACCTGCCTCCGCTCACCGAGGAGGCGCCCGGCGCGCCGCCGGCCGTTCCCGGGCCCGCCGGGGGCGATCTCTCGCTGCGCGAGGTCGCGGAGATGGCCGCGGTGCAGGCGGAGCGCGAGCTGATCCGGCACGCACTCCAGGCCACCAAGGGCAACAAGAGCCAGGCGGCCCGCCTCCTGCGCACCGACTACACGACGCTGCACGCCAAGATGAAGCGGTACGCGATCTCCGCCCGGGACTTCATGCCGCGCTGATCCCCTGGCGGTGCCGTTATAGTCCCGCCGCCATAGTTCTCGATTCGCCACGATACCTGGGGCTCCACCGAGACGATCCTCCGCCATTCAGGTAGCTGGAAAGACTGGCCTGTCCTTCCGCGTCATCGCTGCCCCGGACCGGTCTTCCTCATGGCACTGCCCTTGCCCCGTGACCGGAAGGCAGACGCGGCATCGAGTCGCGGAGGAGGGTACCGATGAGTACGATCGAAGCGGTGTTGCCCTGGATCACGAGCCTGGACCCGGGTCCCCTCTCACGGGTGTCACTCACCGGGGCGCTGGCCGACCCCGCCGTCCCGCCGCCTGCCAGCTTGCCGGCGCCCGCCAGGTCAAAAGTCGGCACCTGCTCGCTCCGTCAGATCGTGGAGGGTGCGGTGGCCCACGCAGAGGGCGAGGCGATCCGTCGTGCGCTGACCGCCACGGTCGGCAACAAGAGCCAGGCCGCGCGCGTGCTGCGGACCAATTACACGACGCTGCACGCCAAGATGAGGCGCTACGGCATCTCCGCCCGGGAGTTCCAGGGCTAGAAGCCGATCGGCGATGCCGGCCTTTCATCCGGGCGGCGCCATGCCGCGGCTGAGCTACGTCAGCCAGCACTGCGACGCGCAGTTCAGCCACCGCATCTGCCCCGACTGCAGCGAGGGAGTCGTGAAGGACCAACTCGAGAGCCGGCGGGGGGGTCCATGAGCGGCGCCGGGCGCGGGAACGGGCGCCTCGTCTCCGTCGCCGGGCCGGGGCTGAGCGGGCCGGACGCGGTGACGCTCGCGGCCTGGACCGGCGGGCCCGGCCGCCTGCTGCTGGACGCGCTGCCCGCCATGACCGTGATCGTGGACCACCGCGGAGATATCGTGGCCGCCAACGAGGTCTGGCGCCGCTTCGGCCGGGAGAACGGCGCGCGGCCCGCGGTCGCCGAGGGCGTGGGCCAGAACTACTTCGCGATTTGCCGCGACGCGGCGCTGGTCGGATGCCCGCCCGGCCCGGGCGCGGCCGCGGGCATCACGCGCGTGCTGCGCCGTCAGCTGCCGGTCTTCACGCTCGACTACGCCTGCCGCGGCAAGGACGAGCAGCGCTGGTTCATGCTGACGGTCACTCCGCTCGAGAGCGGCGCGGTCATCGCCCACGCCGACGTCACGGCCCGCCGGCGCACCGAGATGTCGGCGGCCGCCCTGATCGAGACCGGGCGCGAGCTGGCGGGCGGCCTCGAGCCGGCCGAGGTGGCTCGGCAGGTGGCGT
This sequence comes from Candidatus Limnocylindria bacterium, assembly GCA_035524955.1. Lineage (GTDB taxonomy): Bacteria > Methylomirabilota > Methylomirabilia > Rokubacteriales > CSP1-6 > CAMLFJ01. The sequence goes on from DATLFG010000107.1 coordinate 132,274, forward strand.
CCTCGGTGGTGCGGGTCTTCGGCGCCCAGCGCTCCGCCCTCTACCGGCTCGAGCGGGACGCGGGCCGGCTCGTCTGCATCGCAGCGGCCGGGGCCGGGGATTCGATGCAGTGGCACGGGCAGACCTTCCGCCTGGGCGAGGGCACGGTGGGCCGCGCGGCGGCGGAGGAGCGCAGCGTGTGGTCGCCCGACGTCCTGACCGATCAGAAGATCAGCATCCCCGAAGGGGTGGTCGACCGGATCCGCGCGGACGGGTTCCGCTCGGTGCTCGCGGTGCCGCTCAAGACGGGCGATCGCGTCATCGGCGTCCTGAGCCTGGGTGACGCGGTGGGCCGCACCTACACCGAGGACGAGCTGGCCCTGCTGGCCGCCTTCGCGGGGCAGGGCGCGGTGGCGCTGGAGAACTCGGCGCTCTACCGCGAGATCCGCGACGCGCGCGACTTTCTCCAATCCATCACCGAGAACTCGCCCGACGCGATCATCACCACCGACGGCCGAGGCCGCCTCACCTACTTCAGCCGGGGCGCCGAGGCGATGTTCGGCTGCCGCGCCCAGGAGATGATCGGCACATCGGTCGCCGACATCTATCCGGGCGGCCTGGAGGAGGCCCGGAGCGTCAGGCGGCGGCTCGATCAGGAGGGCCTGCTGCGCAACTACGAGAGCGACTTCCTGGCCAGGGACGGCCGGCGCGTGGAGGTCAGCGCGTCCATCTCGGTGCTGCGCGACGCGAGCGGGGCGACGGTCGGCACCCTCGGCCTGCTCAAGGACATCGCGGAGCGGCGGCACCTCGAGGAGCAGCTCCGCCAGTCCCAGAAGATGGACGCGATCGGCCGGCTCGCGGGCGGCATCGCGCACGACTTCAACAACCTGCTGACCGTCATTGCGGGGCGGGCCCAGATGATCCTCTCGCGGCTGCGGCCCGAGGAGGCGATGCACAGGGACGCCACCCTGGTGCGCACCACCGCGGACCGGGCGGCCGCCCTCACCCAGCAACTCCTGGCCTTCAGCCGCAAGCAGGTGCTGCAGCCGCAGGTGCTCGACCTGAACGCGGTGATGACGGCCATGGAGCCGATGCTGGGCCGGCTCATCGGCGAGGACGTCGAGCTGGCGGTGACGCCGGCGGCGGACCTGGGCCGCGTGAAGGCGGACCCCGGCCAGATCGAGCAGGTCATCGTCAACCTGGTGGTCAACTCCCGCGACGCGATGCCCCAGGGCGGGCGGCTCACCGTGGAGACCGCGAACGTCGAGCTGGACGAGGCTTACGCGAGCCGACACGTCTCGGTGCCGGCGGGCCAGTACGTGATGCTCGCGGTCAGCGACACCGGCGCCGGCATGGACGAGCAGACGCGCTCGCGGGTGTTCGAGCCGTTCTTCACCACCAAGGAGCCGGGGAAGGGCACCGGCCTCGGCCTCGCCACCGTGTACGGGATCGTGAAGCAGAGCGGCGGCGACATCCGGCTCTACAGCGAGGTCGGCGTCGGAACCACCTTCAAGATGTACCTGCCGCGGGTCGCCGAGGCGGTCGCCCCGCCCGATCCGATCGCGTCCCCGAGCGCCACGGTGCCGCGTGGCGATGAGACGGTGCTGCTGGTGGAGGACGAGCCCGAGGTGCGCGACCTCGCGCGGGAGATCCTGCAGGGCAGCGGGTACACCGTGCTCCAGGCGTGCGATCCGGAGGACGCGCTGTTCGTGGCCGAGCGCCACACGGGGCCGATCCACCTGCTCGTCACCGACGTCATCATGCCCCGCCAGAGCGGCCGTGCCCTCGCGGAGCGCCTGCGGCCGCTACGCCCCGAGATGCAGGTGCTGTACATGTCGGGCTACACGAACGACGCGATCCTGCGGCACGGCGTGCTGGACCCCGACACCCAGTTCATCCAGAAGCCGTTCACCCCCGCCGGGCTCGGGCGGAAGGTCCGGGCCGCGATCGGCGGCCCGGAACGCGTTTAGACCCCGCGGGCTACGGCCACCACAGGTAGAGGAAGCGGGGCCCGCCGCCGCCGAGGGCGGCCACGAACTGGGCCAGCGTGCTCTCCGCGGTGGACGGCGCGGGTGTCAGCGAGTAGATGTTGGCGCGGTACTCCTTCGGGCGGTGGTACATGATGACCTTCGCCTCGTCGAGACCGGCCCGCTCCTTCGCCAGCGCCACCACGTCCTCGAGGTAGCCCACGCGATCCACGAGCCCCAGCTTCAGCGCCTGGTCGGCGGTGTAGACGCGGCCGTCGGCGAACCCGCGCACCCGGTCCTCCGACATCTTGCGCGACTGCGCGATCAGCCCCACGAAGCGTCCGTGCATCTCGTCGATGATGCCCTGGAACACCGCGCGCTCCGGCTCGGTGAGCGAGCGGAAGGGTGAGCCGGCGTCCTTCATCGGCCCGGACTTGATGGCGAGCGGCGCCACCCCGATCTTCTCGAGGAGGCCCTGCGCGTTGACCGTGACCATCACCACGCCGATGCTCCCGGTGATCGTGGTCGGGTTGACCACGATGGTGTCGGCGGCGAGCGCGGCGTAGTAGCCGCCGGAGGCGCCCACATCCATGATGACCGCGATCAGCGGCACCTTCTTGCGCGCCTTGAAGGCGAGCAGCTCGTGGTAGAGGATGTCGGAGGCGGTGATGGTGCCGCCCGGGCTGTTGATCCGCACGATGAGCGCCTTCACGCGCTCGTCGTCCTCCGCCTTCCGCAGCTCCTCGCGCACCCGCGCCAGCAGGGGGACCCGTGGCGGCGGCGTGGTGATCGAGAAGCTCGGCACGTCCTCGGAGAGCACTCCCGACAGGTCCAGGAGCAGGATCTTGCTCGTGCCCTTGCCCTCCACCGTCTGCTCCTCGAGTGGGCGGATCCTGGGCTGGAAATCGAGCGTGACGAGGGAGCAGCCGGACAGCGCGACCAGGCCGGCGAGCGCGAGCGCGGCGAGGCGGGACATGCCTGCAGTATACGGCCGCGGCGCGCGGAACGTCAGCGGCGGTGATACTCGGGGCAGACCCGCTCCGCCATGCGGGCGAGCTGGTCCAGCATGCGATCCGGCGGGCAGAGCGGGCGTAGGATGAACTTGGACGCGCCCGCCTTGACGTACTCTTCGACGCGGTCGAGCACGCGCTCCACCGGCCCGAAGGCGGTGCACTGCCGCATCGTCGCCTCGTCCACACGCCCGCGCGGGATGTAGGGCTGGGCCATGGCGAGCCCCGCCGCTTCGGTGTCCGCGATGGCGTAGTTGATCAGGGTGCCGAAGTGGTCCTCGGGCACCCGACGGCCCGCCGCGGCCGCGAGCTCCTGCACCTGCTGGACGCCCGCGCGCAGCTCCCCGGGCGTGATCAACGAAGGGATCCAGCCGTCGCCGAGCCGGGCCGCGCGGCGCATGGCCGCCTCGCTCTTGCCGCCGATCCAGATCGGCGGCGGCGTCTGCCAGGGCTTGGGGAAGACCGAGATCCGGTCGAGCTTGTAGAACCGGCCCTCCCAGGTCACCTCGTCCTGCGTCCACAGCAGCCGCAGCACGTGGATGGCCTCGTCGGTGCGCCGGCCGCGCTCCGCGAACGGTACCCCGGAAGCCTCGAACTCGCGCGGCAGCTCCACGCCCACGCCGACCGCCGGGAAGAGACGGCCCTCGGACAGCCAGTCCACCGTGGCCATCTCCTTGGCCGCGACGACCGGGGTGCGGTAGGGCAGGACGACCACGCTCGGCCCGAACTTGAGCCGCCTCGTGCGCGCGGCGATGGCGGCGAGGGTGGTCATCACCTCCGGAACGGGAGCCGGGGACGAGAGACGATCGGAGAGCCAGATCGAGTCCACGTCGCTCCGCTCGAGCAGGTCGCAGAGCGTCCACAGGAACGCGGCGCCGTCACGCCCGCCCGGCCAGGGGCCCGGCATGATCCCGATGCGGTACTTGATAGTCATGGTGCCGAATCGTACGCGGGGGTTCCCGGGTCCGTCAAGGCGCGGGCCGCCGGCGAAGTTGACAGAAAGGGCTCCGAGGCGTCAGGGTCAAGGCATGAGCGGTCACGATCGGCGGGCGTTTCCGAGAGCGACGGCGGCCTGGCCCGCGACGGTGGAGACGGCCGACGGCCGGGTGGTATCGGGCGAGGTCGTGAACCTGAGCCTGTCGGGGATGAAGGTGCGATCCGACAGCGAGGCGGTGGTGGGTAGCATCGTGACGGTGCGGGTGACGCTGCCGGGCGCGGCGGGCCGGATGGAGATGGTGGGCACGGTGGTGCGGCGCGACGGGGAGAGCGTCGGGGTCGCGTTCCTCAAGATGTCGGATTCGCCCGCCGGTCGGGTCATCCCGTTCGTCTCACGCGGAGACACCCGCCGGCGGTTTCCCCGCGTGCTCGTCTCGCTGCCGATCCGCGTCGAGGGCGGCTCGGAAGGCACCGCCCTGGGACACACCGTGGACCTGAGCGCGTCCGGGGGGCGCGTCACCACCGACACCCCGCTGGTGGAGGGCGACGTGGTGGTGCTCGAGCTGCCCGAGCGCCCCGGCCTCGACCGGCTGCGGTTGCCCGCGCTCGTCTGGGAGTCCTACGGAGGGGGCGCGGTGCTCGTGTTCGCCAACGTGGGACCGAAGGAGTTCACGCGGCTGCAGGAGTATCTCGCGACCTGCCTGCCGCGCGGGTCGCGGCCAAGTTCCGTTTGACAGCCCCGGGGGCGCCGCATAGAATGAACCGCGGTTCACTCCCTGCCATGCGTGATCCAGACAAGCCCCAGCAGATCATCGAAGCCGCGGTTCGGGTCTTCGCCCGCAAGGGTTACTTCAGCTCGCGGGTGTCGGACATCGCGCGCGAGGCCGGGATCGCGGCCGGGACCATCTATCTCTACTTCAAGACCAAGGAAGACATCCTCATCACGCTCTTCCGGGAGAAGATGTCGACGTTCGTCTCGTCCCTGCGGCGCGCGATCGCCGACGAGCCCGACGCGGTGGCCAAGGTGCGGCGGCTCGTCCACCTCCACTTCCAGATGCTGGAGGGGGACCCCGACCTCGCCGAGGTGGTGCAGGTCGAGCTGCGCCAGGGCCAGAAGTTCTTCCGCGGGGCCTCGAGCCAGGAGATCGCCGCGTACTTCGCGCTGATCGGCTCGGTCCTGGAGGAAGGCGTGGACGAGGGGCTCTTCAAGTCCGACCTCCCCGTCAAGGTCGCCACCAAGATGCTGTTCGGCGCCATGGACCAGGTGGCCACGTCCTGGGTGCTGGGCAAGCGCGGCTACCGGCTCGTGGACACCGCGCCCGCGGTGGCCGATCTGTTCCTGCAGGGCGTGGCCCGCCGCTAGCCCGCCGCCGAGAGGAGATCCGTCCGATGCCGTACGAGACCCTGATCCTGAGCCGCGAGGAGCGCTTCGCGATCATCACCCTCAACCGCCCACCCGCCAACGCGATCAGCGAGACGCTCATGCGGGAGCTGAACGCCGCCCTGTCCGAGCTGGAGGCCGACGACGGCGTGCGCGCGGTGATCATCACCGGCGCAGGGGACCGGATCTTCTGCGCGGGCGCGGACCTGGGCTCGGCCTTCCAGGGCGCGGACGTCGGCGCCTTCATCCGCTTCGGCAACAGCGTGGTCCGCCGCATCGAGCGCTTCCCGAAGCCGGTGGTCGCCGCGATCAACGGGCACGCCCTGGGGGGCGGCTGCGAGATCGCGATGGGCTGCCACATCCGCATCTTGAAAGAGACCGCGCGGATGGGCCAGACCGAATCCAACCTCGGCATCACCCCCGGCTTCGGCGGCACCCAGCGCTACCCGCGCCTGATGGGCCGCGGCCTGGCCCTCGAGCACCTGATTCTGGGCACGCAGGTGCCGGCGCAGGAGTGCTATCGCATCGGACTGGTGAACCGGCTCGCGAAGGAAGGGGAGACGCTCGACGCCGCGAAGGCGATGGCCCGCGAGCTGGCCAGGCGGCCGCCGGTCGCCACCCGGCTCATCATCGAGGCGGTGGACGACGGTCTCCACGCGCCCATCGATACCGCGATCGAGATCGAGGTGCGCGCGTTCCTGCAGACGCTCCGCACCGAGGACGCGGCCGAGGGCATCCAGGCCTTCTTCCAGAAACGCCCCGCCGACTTCAAGGGCCGCTAGGCGTGGATCTCGGCATCGCGGGCAAGACCGCGCTCGTCACCGGTGGGGCGCGAAGCCTGGGCAAGCAGGACTGCCTGACCCTGGCCGCGGAGGGCTGCCGGGTCATCGTGCTGGACCTCAACGGGGAGGGGGCGGCGGAGGCGGCGCGGGAGATCACCGACGCGGGTGGCGTCGCCCGCGGCTACGCCGCGGACATCACCGAGCGGGCGGTTCTGACCGAGGTCCTGCGCCGCGCGGAGAACGAGGTGGGCCCGATCGACATCTGCGTGAACAATGCCGGGTGGATCTACACGATGGGCCAGCTCAAGGACACCGCGGACGAGGACTGGGATCTCAACCTCCGCATCAACCTGACCGGCACCTACAACGTCACCAAGGCGGTATTCCCCGGGATGCGCGAGCGGCGGTGGGGCCGCGTGATCTGCATGGCCTCCATCGCGGGCCTGATGGGTGGGTTCGGCCAGACCGCCTACGCCACGAGCAAGATGGGGGTCATCGGCTTCGCGCGGTCGGTGGCGCTCGAGGGGGCGCGGTACAATGTGACGTCCAACGTGATCGCGCCCGGCATCGTAGGGCCGAACGCGAATCTGTCGCCGCTGTACGAGCGCATGGTCAAGCGGGTGGCTATGCAGCGAGAGGGGCAGCCCGAGGACATCGCCAGCGCGATCGCGTTCCTGTGCTCGGAGCGCGCGCGCTACATCACGGGGGCCGTGCTCACCGTCACCGGGGGCATGGACCTCTTCACGTTCTAACCGTCGAGGTTCGAGAGGAGAAGGAGACGCGCCATGCCGACAGTCAAGGAGACCTTCGACAACATGGCCTCCCGGTTCCGCGCCGAGAAGGCCGCCGGGGTGAACGCCACCATCCAGTACGACATCACCGGGGACCAGGGCGGGACGTGGAACGCGGTCATCAAAGACGGCGCCTGCAGTGTCAGCCAGGGCGCGGCCGCGAGCCCGAACCTCACGCTCACGATGTCCTCGCAGGACTGGCTCGACATGACCGGGGGCAAGCTCTCCGGGCAGATGGCCTTCATGTCCGGCAAGCTGAAGCTGAAGGGGGACATGGGCCTCGCCATGAAGGTGGGGAGCCTGTTCCAGGTATAGGGAATCGAAGGGGGCCTCGACGGCCCCCTCCGAGCCTCCCCCCGGAATCGGGGGTTGCGCCGGCGAAGCCGGCGCTCGAAAGTGGCCATTCCGACACCCGCCGGCGGCCGCGCGCCAGTTCGGCCCCGTGGGCGGTTGACGCGTAGCGTCAGGCGAGGATAGGATGGAGGCATGAAGGACGAGCTCTTCACGATGATGGGAGAGACGCCGGCGATGTCGCCGGAGTTGCTGGCGCGGATGCGGGAGGAGGCCAACCGCAACCTCCTCCGCCTCAAGCACTTCGGCGAGATGGTGATGAATCCCAAGGAGCCGAAGGTCGGGCCCACCCCCAGGCAGGAGATCTTCCGCACCAACAAGTCGAGGCTCTGGCGCTACGAGTCCCGGCGCACGGTCCGGACCCCGCTGCTCTTCGTGCCCAACCTGGGCATCAGCCGGCCGTACATCTTCGACCTGATGCCCAAGGGGTCGTTCGTCGAACATATGACCGCGCTCGGCTTCGACTTCTACCTGGTGGACTGGGGGGTGTTCGGCGAGGAGGACAACGGGCTCACTGTCGAGGACGCGGTGACCAGGATCCTCCCCCGCATGGCCCGCAAGGCTCTCGAATCCTCGGGGGCCGCCGAGATGTCGGTGCTCGGCTACTGCATGGGCGCGCCGCTCTCGGCCAGCTTCGTCGCCACGCACCCGGAGTTCCCGCTCAAGAACTACATCGACATGGCGGGCCCCATCGACTTCGCCCATGTCGGGCTCTTCGGCAAGTGGCTGGGCCCGGAGGTGTTCGATGTGGACAAGTACGTGGACACCCTCGGCAGCATCCCGGCCGAGATGGTCAAGATGGGGTTCAAGCTGCTCAAGCCCACCATGGACGTGAGCACCAACCTGAATCTCTGGTGGAACCTGTGGAACCCGGACTACGTGTCCGGCTTCAACGCGCTCAACAAGTGGGCCAACGAGTACCTTCCGTTTCCGGGGGAGTTCTTCCGCCAGTGGGTCCGGGACTTCTACCAGCAGAACAAGCTGATCAAGGGCGAGCTCACGATGGCGGGCCGGCGCGTGGACCTGCGCGAGATCCGCTGTCCGGTGCTCGCGGTCGGCGCCAAGGAGGACAATATCGCACCGCCCGCGTGCGTGAAGCCGCTGATCGACGTGGTGAGCACGCGCGACAAGGAGTACGTGGAGCTGCCCGGTGGGCACATCTCGCTGATCGCCGGACGCGGCGCCTCGGTGCATTGCTGGCCGAAGGTGGCGTCCTGGCTGGCCGCGCGCTCGTAGGGCGAGGCCGAGGAGCGTCGTCATGGCCGACAACCCCAGTCAACAGCTGCTCGACATGTGGAAGCGCCAGGTGGAAGAGGGCACCCAGGCCTGGCTGCGCATGATGGGGCAGGCCCAGGCGCCGACGGCCGGCACCGCCATGGACCCGCAAGCCTTCTGGCGGCCGTTCATGGACCAGGGCATGGCGGCCTGGTCGAAGGTCATGACCCAGGGGACGGCGCCGTCGCCGGACCTGATGGCCCAGTGGAAGCAGTTTCTCGACCAGTGGATCGCCGCCTGGTCGCGCGTGCTCGAGCAGGCGATGGGCACCGACAACTTCGCCCGGCTCATGGGCAAGCAGCTCGAAGGCTTCCTGAACGTCTCGGCTCCGATCAAGAAGGCGGCCGAGCAGCAGATCGACGCCTCGCTGGCCGGGCTCGGCATCCCGTCGCGGAGCCAGATCACGGCCCTGGCCCGCCACGTGGCACAGGTCGAGGAGAAGATCGACGCACTCGAGGACAAGGTGGACCGTGTCCTCCGACGTCTCCCCGACGCCGCAGCGCCCCGGACGGAGCGGGCATGATCGGGATCACGATCGATGCCATCGCGGTCGGGGACAGCGCCCAGCTCACCCGCCGCGTGACGGACGGCGACATCGCGTCGTTCGTTGACTCGGTGGGCGACCACAATCCGGTGCACGCGGACCGCGAGTACGCCGCCTCCACCACGTTCAAGGAGCCGATCGCGCCGGGGATCTGGACCGCGGGCCTGATCTCGGCGGTCATCGGCACGCGGCTGCCCGGCCCCGGGGCGATCTACCTCTCGCAGGACCTCAAGTTCCTCAAGCCGGTGAAGGCGGGAGACTCGATCTCGGCCCGCGTCGAGGTCCTCGAGATCAACCGCGAGCGGAACCGCATCCGGCTGCGCACCGTGTGCACCAACCAGCGCGCGGAGGACGTGCTGAGCGGCGAGGCCGTGGTGATGCCGTCACGCACCCCGGTGCAGTACACGCGTCCGGGGGAATCCATGAGCGCGATGGCCCTCTGGACACTCCAGCCGCTCGCCTGGATGGCCCAGGGAGCCGCGATCTGGGGCATGCTCGGCCTCTCCGCGCTCGCGGGCGCCGCGCCGGTCGCGCCCACGCGTCCGCCCTCGACGTAGCCCACGTCGCACGCGTCACCGCGCGCCCCGGCCCGCCTTGTGGGGGTCTGGACCCCGGTGCTAGACTGATCTTCGCCATGGCGTACGTCATCAAGCGCTACTCCAATCGGAAGCTGTACGACACGCAGGAGAGCCGCTACGTCACGCTCGAGGAACTCGAGGAGCTGATCCGGGCCGGCCGGGAGATCTCGGTGGTGGACGTGTCCACCGGCGAGGATCTCACCTCGGTCACGCTCGCCCAGATCATCCTGGAGAACGAGCGCAATCACCGGGCCGCGCTGCCGACCGTCTTTCTGCATCAGCTCATCAAGCACGGCGAGGCCTGGCAGGACTTCGTGCAGAAGTCCCTGCGCTCGAGCCTGGAAGGGCTCATGACCAGCCAGCGCGAGACCGACCGGGTGCTGCGGGAATGGGCGTCGCGCGCCGGGTGGCTCACCGCCACGGTGGCCGAATCGCCCGCCAGGGCGGAGAAACGGGCGGAGCCGGCGGAGGCCGACGCGCTACGCGAGGAGGTGTCGGTGCTGCGGGAGCAGCTGCGCACGCTCGAGGAGCGGCTCGAGAAGAAGCGGGAGAAATAGCCGCGGTCCGGGTTCCCCCGAACCGCGGTCGGGCGCGTCTACGCGATCGGGGTGTAGAGGGACTGCACCTTGCCGGCGAGCTGGGAGAAGGTGGCCTGGATCTCCCTGCCGGTGTGATCGGCCGTCGCCTGCAGCCGCTCAGCCGCGCGGGCCATCGCCTGCGCGGTGCCCTCGAAGAGCTTGAAGGTCCGCTGCGTGCTCTCGACCGACTCGAGTACGCTCGTCTGGTAGAAGTTCATCGGATCGCGCGGCGCGCCCTGCAGCTCGCCCTGGCGGCGCCGCACGTACGACTGCCCTTCCTTCGCCGCCTCGACCGCAGAGGACTGGAGCTCGGCGTAGAGCCGGACACCCTCCTTCGCGGTGCTGGCCGAGAGGTCCACGAGCTCACGGAGGACCTTCTGGTTCGTGTCCGCCCAGAGAGAGAAGACCTCCACCGCGCGGCCCTGCAGGTCATTGGATGGCTGCATCGGGTTCGTCGTCATCGTCTGCTCCTTGTCGTCGGGTCGGTTTGGCTACAGGGCGAGGATAACGCGCTGCGTAACAGGCGTCAAGAGTTTTATTGCGACGCGTCATCCCCGGCGTGGTATACGAGTGTCGCAGCCGGAGTCATCTTCGTAACCCATCGAAAAACATGACCCTAGTGCGACTGGCCGAGGACGGACTCGACAAGTACGGGGAGTACGTCGCCCTCGCGTTCGAGGAGCGACAGTACACCAACCTGGAGCAGCACCGGTCCGCCTCCCGGCTCGCGCACGCGCTCCGGCGGCTGGGCGTGGCGCCGGGCGATCGTGTCGTGGTGATGCTCCCGAACTGCCCCGAGGTGATCCAGAGCTACGGGGCCATCCTCAAGTGCGGGGCGGTCATCGTGCCGGTCATCTTCCTGCTCGGCGACAGGGAGGTGGCCCACATCCTGGCCGACTCCGAGGCCAAGGTGGTGATCACCTCCACCGACATGCTGTGCAAGGTGGAGGGCCGGCTCGGGGTGCTGTCCACGCTCCACCACGTCCTGCTGGCCGACGGCGAAGGGGAAGGCCGGACGCGCTTGCTCGCGGAGGAAACCGCGGCCGAGTCGTCGACCTTTGCCGCGGTCGACCGCGCGCCGGACGACCTCGCGGTCATCCTCTACACCTCCGGGACCACGGGAGCGCCCAAGGGGGTCGCGCTGTCGCACGCCAACCTCGAGGCCAACGCACGGGCGGCCGCCTCCCTCAACGAGCTGGGGCGCGAGGAGTGGGCGGTGGCGGTGCTGCCCCTGTCGCATTCCTACGGCCTCACCGTGATGAACGCGGGACACATCCTCGGCTCGAAGGCGGTCCTGCTGCGCTGGTTCCACCCCGAGGCGGTGCTCCAGACGATCCAGGAGTTCCGGGCGGTGTCGATGTCCGCGGTGCCCACCATGCTCATCTACCTCCTCAACTATCCCGACGCGGGACGCTTCGACACGTCGTCCATGCGGGTCTGGGGGTCGGGCGCGGCCCCGCTGCCGACGGAGATCGTCGAGCCCTTCGAGAAGAAGTTCGGCGGGCGCATCCTCGAGGGCTACGGGCTCACTGAGGCCTCGCCGGTGGTGTCGGCGCACCGTCTCTCGGGGCCCCGCAAGCTCGGTTCGGTCGGTCGCGCCATCCCCGGCGTGGCCGTCTCGATCCAGGACGACGAGGACCGGTCGCTGCCGGTCGAAGAGATCGGGGAAGTCTGCGTGAAGGGCGCCAACGTGATGGTCGGCTACTACCGGAACCCGGAGGAGACGGCGCGCACGGTGCGGGGCGGATGGCTCCATACCGGGGACATGGGCCGGCTCGACGCGGACGGCTTCCTCTTCATCGTCGAGCGCAAGAAGGACCTGATCATCCGCGGCGGGTTCAACATCTATCCCCGCGAGGTCGAGGAGGCGCTCTACGCCCATCCCCAGGTGGCGGAGGCGGCGGTGGTCGGGATGAAGGACCCGCTGATGGGCGAGGACGTGGTGGCGTTCGTGGTGATGAAGGACGGTCGAGGCGCCACCGCGGAGGAGCTCGCCGCGTTCTGCGAGACCCGACTGGCCCGCTTCAAGTGCCCGAAGCAGATCCGCTTCGTGGATTCGCTGCCCAGGAGCCCGATCGGCAAGATTCTACGAAAAGAGCTCCGCACGCAGGTGTGAGGAGGAAACCATGGCCCACGGCACTCTCGCGAGCATGTTCTGGAACCGGGTCGAGCGCGACGGAGATAGCCCGGCCCAGCGGTACAAGGCCGACGGGACCTGGCGCACGCTCAGCTGGCGCGAGGTCGGCGAGGTGGTGCGCGAGCTGGCCACCGGCCTGCTCGTGCTCGGCCGCCGGAAGGAGGACGCGATCGGCATCCTCTCGGCGAGCCGCGCGGAATGGGTGCAGGCCGACTTCGCGATCTTCTCGGCCGGATGCCGCACCATCCCGATCTACCCGACCTATCCGCCCGACCTGATCCAGTACCTCGTCAACGACGCGGGCGTGAAGACCCTCTTCGTCGAGGACGCGGGCCAGCTCGCCAAGGTGCTCGAGGTGCAGGGGAAGATAGACGGGCTCGAGCAGATCGTGGTGATGCAGGGCTACGAGGGCGAGGCCTCGCCGCGGATCATGACCTGGGCCGAGCTCCGCCGGCTGGGGCGCGACAACGTGGAGCGTCTCAAGAGCGAGCTCGCCGGGCGGGTCGCCGAGGTCCGGCCCGAGGACATCGCGACCATCGTCTACACCTCCGGCACCACCGGGCCGCCCAAGGGCGTGGTGCAGACGCACGGCAACCACCTGGCCACCCTCGAGTCGGCGGCCAGGATGGAGACCATCACGTCCGGGGCCACCCACCTGCTGTTCCTGCCGCTGGCCCACTCGTTCGCGCGCCTCGAGTCGTTCCTGGGCGTGCATCGCGGTCTCATCACCGCCTTCGCCGAGAACATCGACAAGCTGCGCGACAACCTGCCGGAGGTGAAGCCCGACTTCATCTGCAGCGTGCCGCGCGTGTTCGAGAAGGTCTACGCGGGGGTGATCGCGAAGGCGGAGGCCGGCTCGCCGATCAAGAAGAAGATCTTCCACTGGGCGGTGGGGGTGGGCCGCGAGGTCTCGCGCTTGAAGCAGGCCAAGCAGCCGGTGCCGGCCGGTCTCGCCTTCAAGGAGCGGCTGGCCCACAAGCTCGTGTTCTCGAAGCTCCACGCGGCTCTGGGCGGGCGGCTGCGCTTCGCGGTCTCGGGGGGCGCGCCGCTCTCCAAGGAGATCGCGGAGTTCTTCCACGCCGCGGGCATTCTGATCCTCGAGGGCTACGGCCTCACCGAGACCTGCCCGTCGCTCACCTTCAACCGGCTCGACCACTTCAAGTTCGGGTCGGTGGGGCAGGCGCAGCCCGGCATCGAGATCAAGATCGCGCCCGACGGCGAGATCCTGGGCCGCGGGCCCAACATCGCCAAGGGGTACTTCAAGAAGCCGGAGGCCACCGCCGAGGTGTTCCTCGCCGACGGCTGGTTCGCCACCGGCGACATCGGACGGCTCGACGAGGACGGCTTCCTCTTCATCACCGATCGCAAGAAGGACCTCATCGTGACCGCGGGCGGGATGAACATCGCGCCGCAGAACATCGAGAACCTGCTCAAGGGAGATCCGTTCATCAGCCAGGCGATGGTGCACGGCGACAAGCGCCCGTACCCGGTGGCCATCATCACGCTGAACCCGGAGGAGCTGGCGAAGTTCGCCAAGGAGCAGGGGATCCTCGACACGGAGCCCGCGGCCCTCGCCAAGCACCCGAAGGTGGTCGAGCGCGTGGGCCGCATCGTGGAAGCGCGCAACGCGGAGCTCCAGTCCTACGCCAAGGTCAAGAAGTTCGCGATCCTGCCCGCCGACTTCACGGTGGAGAACGGCCTGCTGACCCCCACGCTGAAGGTCAAGCGACGGATCATCACCGACAAGCACCGGGAGCTCCTCGATTCGCTCTACCGATAGGTCATCGGAAGGGCCCCCTTCTGAAGTCTCGGTGGGGGCCCCCTCCGATCCAGAAGGAGTGGCGCCGGCGAAGCCGGCGCTCGAAGGGAGGTTGCTCGGACACGCTCCGAGTCCGGTCGCGGCCGCCCAGCGCCTCGACGGCCGCGTGGCCATCGTCACCGGGGCCAGCCGCGGCCTCGGGCGCGCGATGGCGGTGGCGCTGGCGCAGGCCGGCGCGGACGTGGCGGTGGCCGCGCGGGCGCGGCCCGATCTGGAGGAGACCGCGGGGCTGGTCACCGCGGCCGGCCGGCGGGCCATCGTCGTCGAGACGGACGTCACCGCCTATCCCCAGGTGGAGGCGCTCGTCCGTCGCACCATCGCGGAGCTGGGCGGCCTGCACGTGGTGGTGAACAACTCCGGCATCGCGCGCGTGGCTCCGGTGGCCCAGATGGCGCCGGAGGACTTCCGCGCCACGCTCGAGGTCAATCTGGTCGGGGTCTTCAACGGCTGCCGCGCCGCCGCCGCGCATCTGCTGGCCCAGAAGACGGGAAAGATCATCAACATCTCCTCCGTGCTCGGGCAGGTGGGCCTGGCCGGCTACAGTGCGTACGCGGCGTCCAAGAGCGGGGTCATGGGGTTCACCCGCGCGCTCGCCGCGGAGTGGGCGCGTCACGGCATCCAGGTCAACGCGCTCGCGCCCGGCTGGTTCGTGACCGAGATGAACGCGGACGCGTTCGCGGACGAGCGCACCCGCGACCGGCTGCTCCGCGATGTGCCGCTCCGGCGCACCGGCCGCCTCGACGAGATCGGTCCGCTCGCGGTCTACCTGGCCTCCGCCGCCTCCGACTTCATGACGGGCCAGACCCTCTTCCTCGATGGCGGCTACTCGGCGGTCTGAGGCCGGGCGCCGCCGCGCGAGCCGATCACCCGCGCGGCGCGCGCTCCACCCGGCGCCGCTCGCCGAGTGCGTCATCTGCGGGCCCGAGAGCCCCGCGGGCGGCCTGCGCGTGCGGTTCCGGCGGCGGGGCGAGGCGATCGTCGGCTCGTTCACGCCGGGCCGCGCCCATCAGGGCTATCGCGGCCTCATGTCGGGGGGCCTGCTCGCCGCGATCTTCGACTGCCTGCACTATCGCCTCGCGCTCGTGCGGGGCGCGGTCCTGGCGGTGACCGCACGGATCGAGGTGGACTATCGCGCGCCGGTTCCGCTCGGCCGTCCCGTGCGCTTCGAGGCCCACCTGGTCGCGCGGCGCGGCCGCGTCTTCGACACGCGCGCGGTGGCGCGCCTGGCCGGCGGCGCCGTCGCCGCCGAGTCGCGCGCGATCTACGTTGAGATCCCGTCGAGCCGGCTGCCCGGCGGCGGGCACGAGGCGCCCGCCTCGGGCGGGAGCGACTCCCAGAACCGTCGCTCGGCTTCGCGCGGCGCGGTCTCCATGCGGCAGGACCGATCGAGGATCATCGTGCGGCGCCGGGCTGCGTCGTAGGCGGGCCAGGCGCCGATCCCCGCGTGGCCCGGCCGCCCGGTGCGCGCGAACGCGATCCACGCGTCCTGGATCTGCCCGGCGAGGGCCTGCGCGGCCGGGCCCTTGCCGGTGAACGGGCGGATGAGCGGATGCTGGAGCGTGCCGAACAGGAAGGGCAGCTCGAGC
Source organism: Candidatus Limnocylindria bacterium (assembly GCA_035524955.1). Lineage (GTDB taxonomy): Bacteria > Methylomirabilota > Methylomirabilia > Rokubacteriales > CSP1-6 > CAMLFJ01. The sequence goes on from DATLFG010000107.1 coordinate 147,988, forward strand.
GCGTGACAGGCGCCGAAGAGTCCCCCCATCGCGGGCGAGGGCCACGTGAAGAGATAGGCGTAGGTCTCCGGCTGGTGGGCCGCCTGCAGCGCGGCGAGCCGCATCGCGGGATCCCGCATGGTGCGGTCGGACTCGAGGGCGAACCACAGGTCGCCCGGCTCGACGCGCTCGCCGCGGGCGGCCCGCGCGTCACGGTAGAGCGCGATGGCGCGTCGCGCCGCGTCCGTCCCGCCGGGAATCGCCTCCGCGCACCGGGCCAGGAGCAGGGCCTCGTCGAGCGTTGTGGCCTCCGGATCCAGGGGGGCGAAGAGCCGGGCCTCGTCCAGGTTGGTGCCGATCAGCAGCGGCACGTCGCGGGCCTCACCGTCGCGGATGGCCGCGAGCGGCTCGCGCGGGAGCACGTCGCCGTCGATCACGGGCTGGAAGGGCAGGCCGCGGGTGCGCAGCGCCCGCAGCGCGATCACCTCCGGTGCGGCCGCCGCGCTCCGCCGACGGCCGCGCCGGCGGAGCAGGTCCAGCAGCCTGCGCGAGACCGGGGACGCGACGCCGCCGAAGCGGCGGCGGGCCAGCGAGAGACCGAGGAAGACCGCGCCCGCCACGCGCTGCCCGGCCGGGGAGAGCGTGCCGAGGACGTGCTCGCCCATCACCAGGTCCATGAAGAGGCGCCGCTGGGCCGCGAGCAGGCTCGCGGGGGGGGCGGCCCGCAGCTCCTCGGGGGAGCCCACCGCGAGGTCCGCGAGCATCCGGTCGGCGAGCCGCGCGGCGACGTCGCGCGGCCAGAGATAGTTGGCGGCTCCCGATTGCAGGATCGCGCGGCGGAAGAGGCCACGGGCGCGCGGCATCACCAGCAGGGTCGCGCAGCTCATCGCGCCCGCCGACTCGCCGAAGATCGTCACGTTGCCCGGATCGCCGCCGAACGCCGCGATCTCATCGCGTACCCATTCGAGCGCTGCCACCTGATCGAGCAGCCCCTCGTTGCCGGTGGCGGGCAGGTGCTCGCCGAAGCGGTCGCGCAGGCGGAGGAAGCCCAGCGCGCCGAGTCGGTAGTTGATGGTGACGACGACCACGTCGCCGCGGCGGGCCAGGGGGCCGCCATTGTAGAGCATCTGGGAACCGGAGCCCAGGATGAAGGCGCCGCCGTGGATCCAGACGAGCACCGGCCGGCAGCCCCGGTCCGCGCCGGGCGTCCAGATGTTCAGGTAGAGGCAGTCCTCGCCCGTGCGGCTGATCCCCAGGCTCATCAGCGGGCCGACGAGCGCGCCGTTCTGCAACGCCGACGGACCGAACCGGGCCGCGTCACGGACGCCCGACCAGGGCTCGGGCGGCACCGGCGGCCGGAAGCGGAGCGGGCCGACCGGTGGGCGCGCGAAGGGGAGGCCGCGGAACACCGCGAGGCCTCCCTCGGTGACGCCCCGCACGGGGCCGCGGCGGGTCTGGACCAGGACGCCCACGGCCTCCGGGCCTCGTCGTCGGCTCACCGCAACAGCTCCAGCAGCAGGTGGATCCCGTAGAGGCCCCCGCCCGCGAGACCGCCCACCACGGTGCCATTCACCCGGATGTACTGGAGATCGTCGCCCGCGTGCTCCTCGATGAGGCGTACCGCGCCCTCCGGCCCGAGCGCGTGGACGCCCCGCTCGATGAAGTGCGCGATGCGGTCGTGGTAGCGGTCCACCGCCTCGGTGAGCCGCTCCTTGAGCCAGCGATCGAGCGACTGCCGGAGCGCGGTGTCCTCCGCCAGGATCCTCCGGGCGCGGTCGAGCCGCGCGCTGATCCAGGTCACCAGCTCGGACGGCTCCGCGGCCAGGTCCGCCCGCACGATCTTCAGGAGCCCGCCCGCCGCATCCTCGAGCAGGCGCGCCACCGCGGGGCTCGCCAGGAGCTCCTCCTTGGCCGCCTCGACGCGCGCGGCCAGGGCCGGGTCGGTGCGGAGGCGGTCGGGCAGCGTGGCGAGCGTCTCGGTGAGGCGTCCGCGCAGGGGGTCGTCGGGGTCGTCCGCGATCTTCTTGAGCGTCTCGTGCAGGGCGGTGACGATCCGCTCCCGGTCGATGAGCCCGAAGGTATTCGCCAGGCCCATGAGGATGCGCGGATAGACGCCCATCCGGGCGCGATAGCCGGCCAGCATCTCGTCCACCATGTCGGCGACCGTGGCGCGAACGTCCGGGCGGTCGAGCGCGTCGACCAGGGCCGCCGCCACCGCCTCGATGACCCGCCGATCCCACCCCTGCTTCCGCGCGATCTCGATGCCGGTGGCCAGGAGCGGCGCAATCGGGTTGGCCCGGGCCAGGCGCGTGAGCCAGAGTGCGGCGTCGCCGGTTGCCGCCGGCGTGACCTGCTCCGCGGCCCAGCGCGCCACGGCGTGGACCGCCGCCTCCAGATCGGCCGGCTTGACGCGCTCGGCCCCGCGGGCCAGAAGCTCGGCGATGTCGAAGCGCGAGATCTCGTGGGTGACGTAGTCCTTGGTGAGCACCCGATCGCCGACCATGCTTCCCACGCGCTCGGCCATGAGCTCCCAGTTGGACGGGATGATGGCGGTGTGGGGGATCGGCAGACCGAGCGGGCGCCGGAAGATCGCGGTGACCGCGAACCAGTCGGCGAGGCCGCCCACGATGCCGGCCTCCGCGACGGCCAGGATGAGGCCGCCCCACCACCGGGTGCGCAAGGGGTACGCCGCGACCGCCACGGCCACCGCGGCCAGCAGGACGAGCAGGGCGAGACGCCGCTGGCGCGGGCGACGCCGGGATCCGGAAGCGCCGGGGCCGTCCACGCACGAATGCTATCATCTCCGCATGGTCGCCGCCGTCCTTCGTGGTCCCCGCGCGCTCACCATCACGACCGTCGCGTCGCCCTCGCCCGGTCCGAACGACGCGGTCATCCGGGTCACCGCGGCCGGACTCTGCGGCACCGACTACCGCATCTGGACCGGGGAGCGGCCGGTGCGCTACCCGCTCGTCATGGGACACGAGTTCGTCGGCACGGTGGCCGCGATCGGGAGCGCGGTCCGCAATATCACCGTCGGCGAGCCGGTGGCGGTGGAGCCCAACTACTCATGCGGGACGTGCGCGCTCTGCCGCGAGGGCAATCGCAACCTGTGCCTCTCGCGCGTGGCGGTCGGCATCGACGTGGACGGCGGCTTCGCCCAGGAGGCGACCGTGCCCGCGCGCTGCTGCTGGCCGGCGCCCGCCGGCCTCGGCACCGAGCGCCTCCTCATGGCCGAGCCGCTCGCGGTGGTGGTGCGCGCGGTCGGCCGTGCCGCGCCCGCGGCCGGCGAGACCGCGGCGGTGCTCGGGGTCGGCTCGCTCGGGCTGCTCGCGGTGCAGGTGCTCCGGGCCCGCGGCTGCCGCGTACTCGCGGTGGCGCGATCCACCAGACGCCTGGATCTGGCGCGCGAGCTGGGCGCGGAGGCGGTCGCGCTCTCGGGCGCGGACGACGACACCGCGGCGGCCCGCGCCTTCTCCGGGCGCGAGGGCGTGGACCTGGTGATCGAGACCGCCGGCACCGCCCTCGCGGTGGAGCAGGCCGTCAACCTGTGCCGTCCCGGCGGTCGCGTGGTGCTCACCGGACTGCCGCACGAGGCGACCGCCCTCAACTTCTTCTGGGTGGTGCGCCGCGAGCTGCGGATCATCGGGTCGATGATCTATCAGGACGAGTTTCCGGAGGCGATGCGGCTTCTCGAGGCGGGGACGGTGCGCACGGACCGGCTCCTTTCCGGGACCTTTCCGCTGGACCGCATCGACGACGCCTTCGAGGCATACCGGCGGCCCGACTCGATCAAGGTCGCGCTCATCCCACCCGCCGGCTAGCCCGGCGAGGCGGCGCCGGAGGCGAGCGCCTCGCCCGGCATTCCGTGACGAGTCGCGCCGCGAAGCGGCCCGCCGCGACGCCGCGGCGGAATCCGGGCCGGTGCACCAGCATGACCGGCAGCGCCGGCACCGCCGCCCGCTCCCACCTGACCCGGCCGTGATCGAGCTCGGCCAGGGCCAGCGCAGGGACCAGGCCCACCCCCAGCCCGCCCGAGACGTACGCGAGCAGGAGGGACACGCTGGGCACGTCGATGGTGGAGGTAGGCTGGATGCGCTCACGCGCCAGGTAGTCATCCAGCAGCCACCGGCCCTGGCTGCCCGCGCCGAGCCGCAGCAGCGGCTCGCGGGTGAGCCGCTCCGGCAGGGGCACGCGCTTCCCGGGCCGGCGGGGTCCGACCCAGACGAAGGGCTGGTCGAAGAGCCGCTCGGCCTCGAGCCCGCGGGGGATCTCCCGGCCGGTGACCACGGCGCAGTCCACCTCGCCGAGCCCGACCAGCCGGATGGCCTCGCGCGAGTGGGTGGTGGCGATCTCGAAGCGCACCGGCGCCCGCTCCTCCAGGAGCTCCCGAAGCACCGGCACCAGCAGGGCCTTCCCGAGGTAATCGCTGACCGCGACGCGCAGGGTCGCGGGCGGCCGGCCGGACAGCTCGGTCAGGTGGGCGAAGAGCGCCTCGGTCTCGGTGCCGAGCTTCAGGATGCCGGGCAGCGCCGCCTCGCCGGCCGCGGTGAGCCGGACGCCGCGCCCCGCCCGCTCGAGGAGGGTCACGCCCAGGTGCCGCTCGAGCTTGCGGATCTGCTGGCTGATCGCGGAGGAGGTGCGATGGTGCAGCCGCGCCGCCGCCCCCACCGAGCCGCTGCGCGCGACCGTGAGGAGGCTCAGGAGGGCGGGGAGGAGCGCCGCGTCGATCATTAACGGATCTTACGTGACCGGGAAGAAGATTTCACTATACTTAACGGTCTGGCGGCGGCAGACTCAGCCGGCCGGCCTCGTCCGGCCACGGAGGAGACAATGGCGTCAACGCTACTCGACCGGGTCTGGGACGCCCACACGGTGCGCACGCTGCCCTCGGGGCAGACGCAGCTCCTGATCGGGCTCCATCTCATCCACGAGGTCACCTCGCCCCAGGCGTTCCAGGCGCTGAAGGAGCTCGCCCTGCCGGTCCGGATGCCGGGGCGGACCTTCGCGACGCTCGATCACATCATCCCCACCACCGCCCAGCAGCGGCCCTTCGCGGACGAGGTGGCGGAGGAGATGGCGGTGCACCTGACCCGCAACTCGCAGCAGAGCGGGGTGTCGTTCTTCGGCCTCGACAGCGGCCGGCAGGGCATCGTGCACGTGATCGGGCCCGAGCTCGGGCTGACCCAGCCGGGCATGACCATCGCCTGCGGGGACAGCCACACCGCGACCCACGGCGCGGTCGGCGCCATCGCGTTCGGGATCGGCACCAGCCAGGTGCGCGACGTCCTCGCCACCCAGTGCCTGGCGATGGCCAAGCCGAAGCTCCGGCAGGTGCGGGTGGACGGCGCGCTGTCCCGGGGCGTCTACGCCAAGGACGTCATCCTCGCGATCATCCGCGCCCTGGGCGTCAACGGGGGCGTGGGCTACGCCTACGAGTACGCGGGGCCGGTGGTGGACCGGATGACGATGGAGGAGCGGCTCACCCTCTGCAACATGTCGATCGAGGGCGGCGCCCGCTCGGGCTACGTCAACCCGGACCAGACGACCTTCGACTACCTGCGCGGCCGCCCGTACGCGCCGCAGGGCGCGGCCTTCGACCGTGCGGTGACGTGGTGGAAGAGCATGGCCTCCGACGCGAACGCCACCTACGACGACGTCAAGCGGCTCGACGGCAGCGCGATCCCGCCGATGGTGACCTGGGGCATCAACCCCGGCCAGTCGGTCGGCGTGGGCGAGCGCATCCCGGCGCCCGAGTCGGCGCCGGAGCCGGAGCGCGCGACCTACCGCGAGGGTCTGGCCCACATGGGCTTCGAGGCCGGCCAGCCCATCGCGGGCGCCAGGATCGACGTGGTGTTCATCGGCTCCTGCACGAACTCGCGCATCTCGGATCTGCGGGTCGCCGCCGCGGTGGCCAGGGGCAACCGGGTGGCCAAGGGCGTGCGGGCGATCGTGGTGCCGGGCTCCCAGATGGTGGCGAAGGCCGCGGAGGCCGAGGGGCTCCACGAGGTCTTCCGCGAGGCGGGCTTCGAGTGGCGGAACGCGGGCTGCTCGATGTGCCTCGGCATGAACGACGACAAGCTCCGGGGCCGCGAGATGAGCGCGTCCACCAGCAACCGCAACTTCATCGGGCGCCAGGGGAGCCCCACCGGCCGCACCCTGCTGATGAGCCCGGCCATGGCCGCGGCGGCCGCGCTCAACGGCGCGGTCACCGACGTGCGGGAGATGTTGAGATGAGCGATTGGCGGGAGGCGACGCGATGAGCGACAGCGCGCGGCGGCAGATCGCGGGGCGGGCGATCCCGATCCCCGGCAACGACATCGATACCGATCGGATCATCCCGGCGCGGTTCCTCAAGACCGTCACCAACGAGGGCCTGGGGCTCCACGCTTTCGAGGACGCGCGCAAGCACGACCCCGAGCACCCGTTCAACCAGAAGGCCTACGAGGGCGCCTCGGTGCTGGTGGCGGGCATGAACTTCGGCTGCGGGTCCTCGCGAGAGCACGCCCCGGAGTCGCTCAAGCAGTGGGGCATCAAGGCGATCGTGGGTGGCTCCTTCGCCGAGATCTTCTTCGGCAACTGCACCATGCTCGGCATCCCGTGTCTCTCCATCTCCCAGGACGACGTGCTGTGGCTGCAGCGCGCGGTCGGCCGCGATCCGAAGCAGACGGTCACGGTGGACGTGGAGCGGCAGGAGGTGCGCGCGGGCGATCGCGTCATCCGGGCCCGCGTCCCCGACGGCGCCCGCAACCAGCTCGTTTCGGGGGCGTGGAACGCCACCGGGGTGCTGCTGGACGCGGGCGACGCGATCGAGGCCACCGCGGGCCGCCTGCCGTACGTCAAGGGCTTCTGATCCGGGCGGAGCCCCCGGTGCCGACGGTCCGGACGCCGACCCTCGAGATCGGCTACGAGGCATGGGGGGAGTCGGCGGGCGCGCCGGTCGTGCTCCTCCACGGCTTTCCGGACGACGCGCACGCCTGGGACGGGGTGGCCCCGCCGCTGGCCGCCCGCGGCTGCCGGGTCTTCGCGCCCTACTTGCGCGGCTACGGGCCCACGCGCTTCCTCGACGCGGGCGCGCCGCGCATGGCCCAGCAGGCCGCGATCGGCCAGGACCTGCTGGACTTCATGGACGCGCTCGGCATCGAGCGGGCCGCGCTCGCCGGCTACGACTGGGGCGGGCGCGCGGCCTGCATCGCGGCCATCCTGGCGCCCGCGCGCGTGCGCGCCCTGGTCACGATCGGCGGCTACAACGTGCAGAACACCATCGCGCCGCCGGTGCCAGCCTCCGCGCGGCAGGAGCGGGCCAACTGGTACCAGTGGTACTTCAACACCGAGCGCGGGCGCCTGGGGCTCGAGAACAACCGCCGCGAGATCTGCCGACTGCTCTGGCGGGACTGGTCGCCGGGCTGGCGCTTCGACGACGCGACGTTCGAGCAGGCGGCGGCCGCCTTCGACAATCCCGACTTCGTGCCGGTGGTGATCCACTCCTACCGGCACCGCCACCGCCACGCGCCGGGGGAGCCGCGCTTCGACGCGATCGAGCGTCGGCTCGCCGAGCGTCCCCGGATCGAGGTGCCGAGCGCGATCCTGCACGGCCGCGACGACGGCGTGGACCCTCCGGCGCGCAGCGAGACGCATCCCGCCCTGTTCCCGGCCGGCACCGCGCGCCGCGTGATCCCGGACGCCGGACACTTCCTCCCCCGCGAGCAGCCCGGCGCGGTCGTGGACGCGTTGCTTTCCCTTCTGGCCCGCACCGCGCGGTAGGCCGTGTGGTTCCTGCTCTCGGTGGTCGCGGCACTCTGCCAGGTGCTGCGCAACACGGTGATGAAGCGCCTCGGCCACTCGCTCGACGAGTACATCAACGTGTGGGGGCGCTTCACCTTCCTGCTGCCCTTTGCGGGGCTGTTCGTGCTCTGGAACGGGGTGCCCGAGATCAAGCCGGGCTTCTATCTCGCCTGCGCCTCGTTCGCGGTCTGCCAGACCATCTCGACCATGGCGCTCTCCAAGGCGCTGAAGCTCGCGGAGATCTCCATGGTCACCGCGCTCTGGAAGGTGAGCCTGCTGATCCTGGTCGTGCTGGGCTACTTCACCCTGCGGGAGCGGCCGACCCTCCTCGGCATCGCGGGCATCCTGATCAGCATGTCCGGGGTCTACCTGCTGAACGTCAACCGCGCCCACATCGCGTGGTGGGCGCCGCTGGCCGTGCTGTTCACGGACCGCGGGATGCGCTACACGCTGCTGGCCGCGCTCTTCTTCGCACCGTCGGTGGTCACGATCAAGTGGGCCATGCAGTGCTCCGACCAGTACATGGGCACGCTGGGCGGGTACGTCGCCGCGAGCCTGCTCGTCACCCCGATCGTGCTCGGGACGTCGCGGCGGCACTTCGTGCAGGTCCCGCGCTACTGGAAGGCCTTCCTGAGCTTCGGGCTCTTCGCCTCGCTCACCACGATCAGCCAGGGAACCGCCTACCTCATGACCCTGTCCTCGTACGTGGAGGCGGTGAAGCAGGTGGAGATCCTGTTCGCGATGGCGATCGGCGCCGTGATGTTCCACGAGAAGCAGAAGGTGCGCGACATCGCCCCCGGGGCGCTGGTGATGCTGGCCGGCGTGGTGCTGCTGAGCCTCGCCGGCTAGATCTCCGGCCGCTTGCCGTGGCTGGCGCGCACCACCGTCTTGATGCCGCCGCGTACCGTGAAGTCCCCGACGACCTCGATCCAGCGCGGCGCCGCCACGACCACGAAGTCGTTCAGGATCCGATTGGTCACGTCCTCGTGGAAGGCCCCCTCGTTCCGGTACGCCCAGATGTAGAGCTTGATCGCCTTCAGCTCGAGCAGGTGACGGTCCGGCACGTAGCGCACGCGGATCGTGGCGAAGTCGGGCTGGCCGGTGCGCGGGCAGAGGCAGGTGAACTCGGGGATCTCGAGGCTGATCTCGTAGTCGCGATCCGGGTGCGGGTTGGGCACGACCTCGAGCGCCTTAGACGGCTGCGTGGGCATGGCCCGACGCTACCGCGCGGATGAGCAGCGGTCAAGGCGGTCGGCGGCGGACGGTGAGGGTGATGAGCGAGGGAAGACCCGAGAAGGCGCGCGGCGCCACGGGACGGCCATGGCGGTGGCCATGGTAGCATGGCCTTCCATGAAGATCGGGCTCGTCGGCCTTCCCAAGAGCGGCAAGACCTCGTTGTTCAACCTGCTGACCGGCGCGACCGTCGCGACGTCGTCGTTCGGCACCGCGCGCGGCGAGATGCACGCGGGTGTGGCCCGGGTGCCCGACGCGCGTGTCGAGCGGTTGACCGCGATGTTCAAGCCGAAGAAGACGACGTACGCCACCTTCGAGGTGGTGGACCTCGCGGGCATCGCGAAGGGCGAGCGCCAGGGGCTCGAGGCCAAGGAATTCCGCAACGCCGACGCGCTGCTGCACGTGGTGCGCGCCTTTCCCGACCCCGCGGGGGCCGCCGCGGACCCGGGCGGCGACATCGACGATCTGGAGACCGAGCTGATCCTGGCCGATCTCGAGGTGGTGGAGCGGCGGCTCGAGCGGCTCGAAGCGCAGATCAAGAAGAAGCGGACCGACGCCGACGTGTACGAGCAGACGGTGCTTCTGAAGGTGAAGCCCCTGCTCGAGTCCGAGCGGCCGATCCGGGCGATGGGTCTCGGCGAGGACGAGGCGCGCGCCCTGCGCGGCTTCACCTTCCTCTCCCAGAAGCCGATCCTGCACTGTCTCAACCTGTCCGAAAAGGAGATCGCGCGCGGGACCACGCTCGTGGAGAGCTTCGGGCTGCAGGCGGTGGGGGCCCGCCCGGCCACGCGCCTCGGCTGGGTCTCCGCGGTGATCGAGGCGGAGGTCGCGCAGCTCGCGGGGCCGGAGCAGGCCGCGTTCCTGGCCGATCTGGGCCTGACCGAGCCGGCGATCGGCCGGGTGCTCCAGGACTGCTACGCACTGCTCGGCCTCATCTCGTTCTTCACGGTGGGCGAGGACGAGGTGCGCGCCTGGTCCATCCCGCGCAGCACCCGCGCCCAGGACGCGGCCTCCGCCATCCACTCCGACATCGCGCGGGGCTTCATTCGCGCGGAGGTCGTGGGCTACGACGACCTCCTGGCTGCCGGCGGGTCCATGGCCACCGCGCGGGAGCGCGGGCGGCTCCGGCTCGAGGGCAAGGACTACGCGGTGCAGGACGGCGAGATCTGCCACTTCCGGTTCAACGTCGGGAAGTAGCCTCCGGCTCGCTCGCCAGTTTTCCCCAAGCGACCCAGTGGCGGTCGCTGGCCATCTCGCAGCGCAGGCCCGCGATCGCCGCTCTCGCGAGCTGGCTCCGCACCTCGGCCAGCGTGAAGGCGGCGCAGAGCGAGTGGAAGAAATCGCGCTTGAGCACCTCCGGCTCGCCCGCCGAGTACGTCTCGACGATCGCGCGCGCCCGTTCGGGGGAATCCGGGCGATGCAGGTCCATGATCAGGACCGGCGCGCCCGCGCGGCCGAGCCGCGCGACCTCGGACCAGAACACGTCCGCGTGCGGCATGTGGTGCAGGAGACTGTTGGAGACGACGGCGTGGAAGCCGCCGGGCGGGCGGCCGAGCCCGAGTAGCCGCGCGCGAACGAGTTCGACGCGGTCCGCGAGCCCGGCGGCGGCCACCGCGCGGCGCCCCGGCGCGAGCATCGCCTCCGATCCGTCCACGCCGGTCACGGTGACGGCGGGCAGGGCCCGGCAGAAGCGGATCGGGATGTCGGCCGGCCCGCAGCCCAGATCCACCAGGCGCCCGCGCGCGAAGTCGGGGAAGAGGGCCCGGAAGCGGTCCACGAAGCCCTGGTTCACCGTCGCGAAGTCGGCCGCCGCGTAGGCCTGCGCCTGCTCCGGGTCGGTCATCAGCTCGGGCTCGAGCACGCGATTCATCGGCGCGCGTCCTTCGTCGTCTCCTGGCCGCACTCGAGGGGCAGGGTGAGGGTGAAGCGGTCGGCGGGGTAGGTCCGCCGGGGATCGTGGCAGCCCATGGCGGCGCCGAGCGGATCCTGGGTGCCGCGGAGGTCGCCGTCGCGATGCGAGGCGCAGGCAGTGGTGCAGAGCTCGAGGTGCACGTGGGGCACGCCGGCCGCGTTGCCCGAGGCGCCGGAGAGCCCGATGTGCTCGCCGCGCGCCACCGCCTGCCCGGTGGTGACGAGGGCGCGTGTCAGGTGGCAGTACGCGGTCCAGCGTGTGAAAGCGGGGTGTGACAGCACCACCCCAGTCCCGCACCCCGGCTCGTAGTCGATCAGCCGGCTCACCACCCCGTCCGTTGCCGCCAGCACCGGCGTGCCCAGCGGCGCCGCGAAGTCCACGCCCGCGTGCGGCAGGAGGCGCGGGCGCCCGTTGGCGCCGACGAGCGAGCGGTACGGCGAGAGGACCACCACCCGGGCGGCCTCCTCGGCGGCCGCGACGGCCGACGCGGCGAGGAGGACCGCGACGGCGAGCCCGCGGCGCCCACGGGTCATGCGCTACTGCGGCCGGAGGAAGCCGAGCTTCGGCACGCCGCCCAGGGTCTTCGCGACGCTCACCAGGGTCGCGTCCGAGGTGCCGACCGGCAGCACGCAGCCCGCGCCCAGGAAGACGCCGCGCCCGGCCGTCTGGGCGAGGGCATCCTGGACCTGCGCGAGCGCGGGCTCGGGGCTCGCGTCCTGCAGCGCGCTCCACTGGTCGAGCCCGCCGATGACCGCGCCCGGCACGCGGGTCTGCGCCTCCCGCAGCGACGGCCCCGCGCGGCGGTCGTCCCAGTTCCAGGCGTCCGCGGGCAGGGCGGCGAGGCGATCGAACATCAGGCGCTCGCCGTGGCAGTGCAGGATCGTGAGCTTGGAGCGTGGACGGACGGCCTCCAGGATGCGCCGATCGTAGGGCTCGCCGAAGCGGCGGTACTCCTCCTCGGTGTGGAAGGCGGTGCTGGCCGCCTGGACCGAGTAGAAGATGCCCTCCGCGCTCTCCCGGAAGCAGGCGTCCATGAACGCGAGGATCGTCTCGGTGATGGCCTCGAGGGCGTCGGTGACCGCCTGCGGGTTCTCCTTGAGATCGTAGTTGAGACGGTCACCCGAAAGCTTGCGCGCGAGCGAGAGCGGGCTGAACACGGTGGGGATCGTCGGGCAATCCACGCGCCGGTCCACTACGCAGCGGATGATGGTCTCGAGGTGCGAGGCCCACGCGGTGGACTCCATCTTCACGGGGCGGATCTTCTTCCAGTCCTCGGGGGCATTGACCGCGTGCCGCGCGCACGGCCGGTGGCCGTCCGGCAGGACCTCCGCGCTCTCGACGCATCCCCAGTCCGCCACCGCGTAGCCGCCGGTCGGCGTCACCTTGAGGAAGTCCGACTGGTAGCGCTCGTGGAAGCGCAGCGTGGACTGGGCCAGCGCGGCGGGGTTGCGGTCCACGTCGGGGAAGTGGCGCCAGAAGGCGTAGGGCGGCCGGTCGGTGGGCCGGCGCCCGAGCGCGGCCAGGACCCGCTCGAGCTTGGTCATGGCCCGAGCACGATCTCCGCGTCGCGCACCGCGGGGCGCCCGTCCTCGGCGAGCGCCTCGAAGCGCACGACCGCCCCCGCCGCCGCGGGCCGGGGCGCCTGCCCGCGCACCACGACGCGCGAGGGCAGGCGGACCATCCCGCCGAAGCGGGCGGCCACCGCGCGCACGGGCGTGGCGGCGCCGCGCGGCTGCCGGCGCAGCGCCTGCGAGATGGAGAGGGCCAGCGTGGCGGTGCCGTGGAGGATGATGTCGGGCAGCCCGGCGCCGAGCGCCACCGCGCGGTCGGTGTGGATCGGGTTCCAGATGCGCGCGCACTCCGTGTAGACGTGGGCGAGGGTGGGAGCGATCGGTACGTCGACCGACCACCACCCCTCGACTGGCCCGGGCCCCTCACCCTGCCCTCGCCCCTGAGGGGAGTGGGTTTCTCGCTCGGTCGTGGAACGAGAGGCGCCGTCGGCCTCCACGCCGAGGTAGAGCACGCCGTATTCGGTCGTGCTCACGGGCCGGCCCGCCGCGTCGACGGTGTCCATGCGCAGCACGAGATACGCGCCCGGCGGCCGGCGCTCGAGGGCGGCGACGGTGGCGGTGGTACTGAGGCGGTCGCCTGCGCGCGGGGGCCGGTGCAGGGTGAGGTGATGGGTCGCGTGCACGCCGCGCACCGCGACCTCGTCCGGCAGCACCTTGGCCCGCGCGTCCAGCGCGAGCGGCCACTCGTAACAGACCGGGAACAGCGGGTGGGCGAGGATGCCGCCGGGCCGCGTCGTGTCGAAGTATTCGGGGCCGCTCTCCCCGAGTGCGGCCGCGTAAGCCATCAGCCAGCGGGCGTCCACCTCGTGCTGGCGCGGGCCCACCGTGATGCCCACCGCGGATGCGGGAATGCGCGGGGTCACCCGGCCCTCACCCTGCTCTCTCTCCTTCGGTCCGAGGGGGAAGACGGGGGAAGTTCATGCACTCCACGAAGATGGTCTCGAAGTCGGGGTGCGCGGCGAGGGAGACGTGCTCGATGCGTCCGGCGATCACCTCGGCGCGGGCGCGCTCGGCCTCGGAGACGAGCGCGAGCTGCGCGCCCAGCGCGGCCGCGTTGCCCACGTAGCGGATCTTGCCCTCCGGGAGATCGGGCGGGATGAGCCCGATGCGCAGCGCGCTGCGGATCGAGAGGTAATTGCCGAAGCCGCCCGCTAGCATCAGCTCCTCCACCTCCTCGGGTCGGACGCCCGCCACGTGCCGCAGCATCGCGACGCCGGAGGCAATGGCGCCCTTGCAGAGCTGCACCTGCCGGATATCGTCCTGCGTGAGCGTGATCTCCCGCTCCGCCCCGTGCTCGCCGGGCCGCGCGAGCACGACCACCCGCTCCTCGCCCCGCATCTCGACGCGGGCGCGCGTGGGCGCGGGGAGCCGGTCGCGCCCCTCCACGTCGATGAGGCCGGTCCAGTCCACCACGCCCAGGTCGAGCAGGGCGGCCACCGCGTCCAGGAGGCCGGAGCCGCAGAGCCCCTGGGCGGGGCCGTCGCCGATGGTGTGCAGGCGAAGATCGCCCTCCTCGGCCGCGACACGATCGATGGCCCCGATCGCCGCACGCATGCCGTGGTGGATCTGGGCGCCCTCGAGCGCGGGGCCGGCGGGGGCGGAGCATGCCCACAGCCGCTCGCGCGAGCCCAGCAGCACCTCGCCGTTGGTGCCGATGTCCACCGCGATGCGAAGGGCGGGGGAGTCGTCGATGCGGGTGGCCAGCGCCACCGCCACCGCGTCCGCGCCCACGAAACCCGCCACCAGGGGCAGGAGGCAGACGCGCGCCTCCGGCGGCAGCTTCAGGAAGAGATCGCGCGCGGGCAGGATGAGGGGATACCGCACGACGGGCGCGTAGGGAGCCAAGCCCACATAGGAGGGGTCGATGCCGAGCAGGAGGTGGTGCATGCACGTGTTGCCCACGACCACCACCTTGTAGATCCACTTGGTGAGCACGCCGGACTCGCGGCTGATCTGCTCGATATGCTGGTTGAGCAGGCCGATGATGCGCGTCTGCAGCTTGCGCAAGTTGCCCGGGTCGAACTGGGCGAACGCGATGCGCGACATCAGGTCGCCGCCGAAGACGGCCTGCGGGTTGAGGCTCGACACCGCCGCGAGCTGCTCGCCGGACTCGAGCTCCATGAGGGTGGTGACCACGCTGGTGGTCCCGATGTCGATGGCGAGCCCGAACTTGTGCAGCGCGGTGTCGCCCGCCTCGACCGCGAGGACGTCTCGCCCGAAGGTGGTCACGGTCACCTCACCGTCCCGGGCGCGAAGCGCGGCGGGCAGGGTCTTGAGCACCGTGGGCGGAACGTGCCCGATCGAGCCCACCGCCGCGAGGAGCGCCTCCAGGTCGGAGGTCTGCCGGTGCTCGTCCTTCGGCAGGGTGACCTGCGCGACCCGCTTGTCGATGCCCGCATCGATCGAGATCGGCTCGGGCGCCCCGGCCGGCCGCTCGCCCCCCAGGATCTGGAAGGTCGTGTCGTCGAGGGGAGGCGCGACCTGCACGGTGACCGCCTCGGTGACCGGCCACTGGCAGGACAGCCGGTAGCCCTCGCGCACGAGGGCGTCGCCGAGCTGGAGCTCGTCCATGATGGTGGGCGGCGGCGCGGTGCCCGCGACCAGCTTGACTCGGCAGGAGGTGCAGCGGCCCCGCCCCCCGCAGGTGGCGGTGATGTCCACGCCGCCCGCGTGTGCCGCCTTGAGGATGGTGGTGCCGGGCTTGGCGTCGAGGACGCGCGGACCGGGCAGAATGGTCACCGAGATCGCCATGCGCGCGCAGGATATCATTCTTTTTCTTGACTTTATGCCAGGGTTTGCCGATAGTTACGTACTGACCCGTCACAGGGTTTGGGCGGGCACTGCTCCCGGGGGGTGCGTTGCTCAGCTACGTCGTCTCTCGCCTCCTCTGGCTGGTTCCGACGCTCCTCGCCATGGCGCTCGTCACCTTCCTGGTGATGCATGCCACCCCCGGCAGCCCTCTCGATCCGGTCGCGGAGGGGGCGAACGCGCTCTCGCCCGAGGCGCAGAAGAACCTCGCGGAGGCCTACGGCCTGGACAAGCCGCTCCATGTCCAGTTCGGCATCTTCCTGCAGAAGGCGGTGCGTGGCGACTTCGGGACGTCGTTCGTCTACAAGACCCGGACGGTGGCGGAGATCATGGCCGAGACGTTCCCGGTCTCCCTGCTCCTGGGCAGCATGGCCCTGGCCCTCGCGGTGGTGGGGGGCCTGACCCTCGGGGTGCTGGCCGCGGTATACCAGAACCGATCCTGGGACTACGTCTCGGTGAGCGTGGCGACCCTCGGGGTGAGCGTGCCGAACTTCGTGCTCGCGGTTTTCCTGATCGTCATCTTCTCGTTCATCCTGCCCATCTTTCCAACCGGCGGCTGGAATTCGCCCCGTGACTGGGTACTGCCCACCGTCACGCTCGCCCTGGCCCCGATGGGCATCATCGCCCGCTTCACGCGCTCGAGCATGCTGGAAGTCATCCGCTCCGACTACATCATGACTGCGCGGGCCAAGGGACTGGCCGAGACGCCGGTCATCCTCAAGCACGTGCTGAAGAACGGCTTCATCCCGGTGGTCACGCTGCTCGGACCCATGTTCGCGGCGGTGGGAACGGGTTCGTTCTTCGTGGAATCCATCTTTCGCATTCCCGGCATGGGCCGCTTCTTCGTGCTCTCGATGACCGGCCGCGACTATCCGATGATCATGGCGGTGGTGCTCATCTACGGCGCGTTCCTCGCCCTCATGAATCTCGTGGTCGATCTCCTCTATGGTATTCTCGACCCCCGCATCCGATACTAGCCTGCCGACGCCGGGCGCGGCCCTGGCGGCGTCTCGGGCCGAGATCCGCGGCTCGAGCCTGTGGCGCGACGCCTGGCGCCGCCTGCTCCGCAACAAGCTGGCGGTGGCGGGCGGGGTGGTGGTCATCCTGCTCTGCCTCCTCGCCATCTTCGCCGACGTGATCGCACCGCAGTCGTACACCAAGCCCAACTTCGGCCGGCTCTACGAGTCACCCTCGCGGGACTTCCCGCTCGGCACCGATCAGCTGGGGCGCGACATCCTCTCGCGGATGATCTACGGGGCGCGGGTCTCCATGCTGGTCGGTCTGGGCGCCCAGGTCATCGTGGTGCTGATCGGCGTGCCGATCGGCGCCCTGTCCGGCTACATCGGCGGCCGCACGGACCTGCTGCTCACCCGCTTCGTGGACGTGATGTACGCTTTCCCGCGCCTGCTGTTCGTGATCCTCGTCATGTCCATGCTGGGGGCGGGGCTGATGAACATCTTCATCGCGCTCGGCCTCACCGGGTGGGTGGGTATCGCGCGCCAGACGCGCGCGCAGGTCCTCTCGATCAAGGAGAAGGAGTTCGTGGAGAGTGCCCGCGCTCTCGGCGCCGGCTTCTGGCGGGTGATGAACCGCCACGTGCTGCCGAGCGCCCTCACCCCCATCGTCGTCTCGATCACCTTCGGCATTCCCGAAGCGATCTTCACGGAGGCCGCGTTGTCGTTCATCGGCGTCGGCATCAATCCACCCACCCCGTCGTGGGGGCAGATGGTGGGTGAGAATCAGCAGTTCCTGCGCTCGTACTGGCACCTGTGCGTGTTCCCGTCGATCGCCATCGCGGTGACCATGCTCTCGTTCACCTTCTTCGGCGATGGGGTCCGCGACGCGCTGGATCCCAAGCTGAAGTAACTCACAGGAGGACACCAACCATGCGGACCCCCATGCGGATCTCGGAAGCCCAGATCGATCTCTTCGCCCGGCGTCTCGAGTCCATCGGGGTCGGCCGGCGCGACTTCCTGAAGGTGGTCTGCGCCATGGCCGCCTTCGGCGGACTCGGCTTCGCCACCGAGGCCCGGGCGGCCAGGCCGTCCAGGCCCGGGCCCGGCGAGAAGCTGGCCAAGGAGCAGGTGCTCCGCTACGGGGGAGGTGGCTGGTACCAGAGCGACGCATCCAGTCATGACTTCAACAAGGACCTGTACTGCACCGGGGTGCCCGCGCTCTTCGCGGGCCTCATGGTCTTCAACGCCGACTTCGTGTCGGTGCCGTGGATGGCCACCAAGGTGGAGGGCAACAAGGAAGGCTCGGTCTGGACCTTCACGATCCGGAAGGACAGCCGATGGTCGGACAATTCCCCGGTGACCGCGCGGGACTTCGAGTGGTCGTGGAAGCGCCAGCTCGATCCCGCCACCGCGGCCCCCTACGCCTCCTTCCTCTACGATCTCAAGAACGGCGAGGCCTTCAACAAGAAGCAGATGACCGACGCGAGCCAGGTCGGCGTGCGCGCCAAGGACGACTGGACCCTCGAGGTGATCCTCGACGGTCCGCGGGGTTACTTCCCGGTGCTCGCGGCCTACCTGGCCGCGCTGCCGGCCCACCGCGGCGCGGTGGAGAAGCACGGCGACAAGTGGACGGAGGCGGCCAACATCGTCTGCAACGGGCCGTTCACGCTCGAGGCGTGGGAGCACAACAAGCAGTACGTGCTCAAGAAGAACCCGTACTACTACGGGGC
Source organism: Candidatus Limnocylindria bacterium (assembly GCA_035524955.1). GTDB lineage: Bacteria > Methylomirabilota > Methylomirabilia > Rokubacteriales > CSP1-6 > CAMLFJ01. The sequence goes on from DATLFG010000107.1 coordinate 165,959, forward strand.
CAAGGGCGTGCACCTGAACCGGGTGGTGATCCCGATCATCCCGGTGGCCTCGGGGGCGTTGCCCTACGAGAACAACGAGCTGGATATGACCCTGGTCCAGCCCGGCGACCTCAAGCGCCTGCAGTCGGATCCCCGCATGTCGAAGGACGTCTTCCGCTATCCGTTCCCCGGCACCTGGTACCTGCTCCCGCAGACGACGAAGCCGCCGTTCGACAACCTGAAGGTCCGCAAGGCGGTGGCCCACGCCATCGACCGGGAGAACGTCGTCAAGGTGAGCCAGGGCCTCGCGGTCCCGGCCTGGTCCATGATCCCGCCCGGCTTCCCGGGCGCGGTCGACGACGCCAAGATCAAGGCGATCCAGAAGTACGACAAGAAGCTGGCCCTCGAGCAGCTCAAGGGCACCCCGTACGAGGGCGGGAAGAACTGGCCCAAGATCACGCTCTCGATGCGCGACGAGGCCCTCGGCGCGAAGCCGCTCGCCGAGGCGGTGCAGGCGGTCCTGCTCGACTCGCTCAACATGAAGACCGATCTGGAAGTCCTGGAGCCGCGGGTCTTCCGGGACCGGCTCTGGAAGCAGGATCTGCAGTTCATCTGGATCCGCTGGTTCATGGACTACCCCGACCCGCACAACGAGTACTTCGATACCTTCTACGGCAAGAAGACCACCGGCCGGCGGCAGGCCTGGATCAACGACGCCTTCGACCGGGAGCTCGAGGCCGGCCGCGACACCCGCGACCCGAAGAAGCGTCTCGAGCACTACAAGAAGGCCGAGGAGATCATGCAGCAGGACGTGGGCTACGTGCCGGTGGCGTGGGTGGTGCGCTATGCGGCCAAGAAGCCATGGGTGGGCGGTATCGAGAGAAACAAGGCGGGGGACTTCGTGGCGGACGGCAACATCTACGTGGACATGCTCGAGCACGTCTACATCACCGAGAGGGGCTAGTGACCGAAATGAGACGAGGCATTCCTGCCGCGCGTGCGGCGCTGTTCGTGGTGGCGGGGTTGATGCTGGCGACCGGGGTGGCCGCGGCTCAGGCCGATCTGGCCAAGGCACTGGTCGGGACTTGGAAGGGTGAGCTCCAGACGCTGACGAAGCAGGGGGATCCCGTCTTGACGCTCATCATCTCCTCGGTCAAGCAGGAGGGCGGGAAGTGGGTCGCCGACGCCCGGCTGGGCGGCGCCGATGCGGCGAAGACGAGGCCGGTGAACATCGACATCGACACCAGCGGCAGCAAGCCGTCCTTGCGCTTCAAGGGGGCGGCCGGAGCCGAGTACAACCTCAACCTCTTCGGGGGCAAGGAACCTGTCGGGACGGCTACGCTGACCAGCGCCCAGGCCGGGCGCTCCACCGGCTCGCGAGACCGCTCGGTGAAGCTCGAGAAGAAGGAGTAGCGGCAGAGAGCACGTCCCCCTCACCCTGCCCTCTCCCCGGAGGGGAGAGGGCAGGGTGAGGGAGCGCGGTTACTTGGAGACCTGCACCGTGCCCTTCATGTTGGGGTGGAGCGCGCAGTTGTAGCTGAAGACGCCCTCGTCCTTGAAGGTCAGGGACGCGTTCTGGCCCTTCAGCAGGAACCCGGTCTTGAGCGACGTGCCCGCCACCGTGACCTGGTGCGGTGAATCATCCGTGTTGGTCCAGGTGACGGTCTTGCCCGGGGTGACCGTGATGCCGGGGGGGCCGAAGGTGAACGCGCCGATATTGACCCCGATCGATCCCGCGGGCGCCGGCGCCGCGCTCGCCACCATGGTGCGGCCCGCCAGCGCCGGGTAGGAGATCACGTAGTCGATCTGGTCGTGCGGTTTGTGGCACTGAAAGCAGCCGCGGTAGTTGGCCTTCTCGTTGAGCTTGCCATCCGCCCCGAAGACCGCGTACTCCCACTCCCCGTTGCGGATGTCGTCCACGTACTCCGTCCCCCAGCCGGTGCGCTTCTCCATCACCGCGTAGGCGATGAGGTCGCCCTTCATGAACCGGCCCTTGGCGTCCTTGAGCGGATTGCCCTGGGCGTCCACCTGCGCCTTGTACTGGACCAGGGTCAGGACGGTGCCGTTCGGCAGCGGCTTGCCCTCCTTGGCCGCCTTCACGGCGGCGGCGCTGGCGTAGAGCTCGCGGTATTGCTTGACGTCATACCGGTCGGCGATGGTGTAGAGGACCCCGTCCTTGTGCTTGGCCGGGAAGGTGATCTTCTCCGGGCCCGCGCTGCTGCGCGAGACGACCGCCCCCAGCGCGGCCAGGACGACGGCGACGACGACCAACCCGAGGACCCGTTTGCTCATATCTCCTCCGTCATGTCGGGACGTGATTGGACGCTGCGCGGTAGTGTACGGGCGGAACGCCCCCCCGTCGTCACAACCGTGTGAAATTCACTGCCGTCCGTGGGCGCCTTCCGACTGGGTCGGCAGCAGGGAGACGTGGCTGTGGACGGCGAGCCACCGGCCGTCTCGCCGGGCGAGGTTGAAGGTGGCCCGGCCGTGCCGCGTGAAGGGCTGACCGTCGGGCCCGGTGGCTTCCGACGACCAGGTCGCCGCGACCCAGGCCGAGTCCCCGGCGCCCGCGGCGGTCGGGTGGGCCTCGAAGCGGAAGCCGCGAATGCGGGGCCAGATCTGACGCCACTGCTCGCGCTCGATACTGTCGAGGCCCTGGACCGCGGTCGCGTAGGTGCCGAAGGCCACCGCGTCCGGAGCGAAGAGGCTGCGGCCCGCCGCGAAATCCTGGCCGCGGCAGGCCGCCTCGAAGGTGGACAGCCAGGCGAGCGCTTCCGATCGGGCGTCGGACATGGCGCGGATTATGGGGTACCCGTGACGTGTCGGCAACCACCGCCGGGACACCGGGCGGGCGGGGCCTTGTCAACGGCGCGGCGGCTCGCTATCCTGCCCAAGCGTGTGCCACGCAGTGCACCCCTTACGACCCCGAGCACAGGAGACAGAGCCATGAAGCTCCTCTCGATCGCGATCGTGTCCGCTCTGGTGGGCGTCTACGGCGGTCCGGCCCTGGCCGGCGAGTGCCCGAAGCTGCAGATGCAGATGGAGCGCCACGCCAACAACCGGCTGGACAACGCCGGGTACATGGCCCGGGAGAGCATGAAGCAGGGCGCCGCCCTCCACTCGCAGGGCAAGCACGCGGAGTCGGAGGCGAAGTACGAGGAAGCGGCCAAGGCGGTAGGCGTGAAGCTGGACCGCAAGAAGTAGGCTTGGCCGTCGCGGCACCGCGGGCGTGAGCCGGCCGGGCCCGCCCGCAGTGCCGCACGAGTCGGGTCAAGCCCGGCGGCCATGGACGAGCCCGAGCCGATCATCCTCCCGATCGAGGACTCGCTCGATCTGCACGCCTTCGCGCCACGGGATGTCCGGTCGGTCGTGGACGAGTACCTTCGGCAGGCCGCGGCGCGCGGCTTCACCGAGGTGCGCCTGATCCACGGGAAGGGGACCGGCACCCAGCGGGCCGTCGTCCGGAGCGTGTTAGCCGCGCACCCGGACGTGCTGCGCTTCGTCGACGGTCCGCCCGAGCGGGGCGGGTGGGGCGCCACCGTGGTGGTGCTGAAGCGGTAGCCGGGCGCCGCACTCCCGCAGCTGGGCCCTTCTCGGCGCCCGGTTAGTCCCGGTCGGCCCGGAGGAGCAGCATCCGGTCGCTGAACGCGACAACGCGGCCGTGCTCGATCGCGAAATCGAAGGCCTCCCGGCACCGGGCGGGCGCGGCCAGCACGAAGCGCTCCAGATCGGCCCGGGCCCCGGCGGTCATCCGCATGCGGCTCGTCCAGTCGTCCCAGTTCCGGCGCCGGCTCATCACCGCCTCGTCCATCACGGTGAGGCCGGCCGCGCGCAGGAACGCGGTCCACTCGAGCTGGCGGAAGGCGCGCGCGTGGCTCGGATCGCGCCGCCGCTCCACTTCGGTGATGAAGGCCGCCGCTTCCTCGTCGTCGTGGCCCAGGATGTCCTGCACGAGGAACGAGCCGCCCGCCCGCAGCACCCGCGCCACCTCACGCAGCGCGGGCAGCAGGGCCGGGAAATGATGGGCCGCGATGCGACAGGTCACGGCTCCGAAGGTCCCGGCCTTGAAGGGCAGGGCCTCCGCGTCGGCGGCCAGGAAGCGGATCGGGCGCGCCGGGTCCGGCGCCCGCACGGCGGTGAACTCGCGGGCGGCGCGCAGCATCGGCAGCGTGAGGTCCACCGCGACCACGCTCGAGGTGAAGCGGGAGAACGCCAGTGCGGTGTGGCCGCCGCCGGTGGCGATGTCGAGCACCCGCGCGGCGCCGCGCGTTCTGCCCCACACGAGGAGTTGCTCCAGATCCGGCCCGGTGGCGTGGCCCGCGCTCGTCACGTGAGAGCCGCGGCGCTCGGCCCGAACTGCGCCCGCACCTGTGCCTTCTACGCCTCGCTCACGGGGAAGCGGCGGTCAGGACGACTTCCGCTGGGAGAGCTGTCGAACCAGGAACTCGGAATCGAGCGGCGTCAGGTCGAAGCGGCGCCCCGCCTCGTCGATCAGCTTCGTGCGATCGGCCTTCGGGTTGTCCTGGAGCTGCTCGTCGATCCACTTCACGGCCTGCTTGATCGGGGCCTCGCCAGCGCTCATGGTCGGTTCCTCTCTGCGGCCGGGCCGGGAGGCCGCGGCGGCGTCACAGATCGCGGACCACGCGGCGGGCGCGATCCACGTTCCGGCGGAAGATGTCGAAGGAGTTGTCCATCGCGGGCTTGCGGCCCTGCCCGCGGTCCAGGGTGAAGCACGAGAACGTGATGTCGTGGGCCAGCGGAAAGTCGCGGTAGAGCTGGCCCGCCACCTTCTGCGGGTTCTCCGAGCGGGTGATCTCGAAGTCCTCACGCGCGCGCAGCGGGGGCATGCGCTCGCCGTGCTTGGTGCGCACCCACTTCATGGTGCCGCCGAGCAGGTAGGACAGGAACAGGCAGTCCACCAGCATGGACTCGGTCCACGGGATCGCCTTCTGATAGCCCGCCACGAAGCGTGCCCCGGTGGACAGCAGGAAGTTCTTCGCGGTGTCCGGCGTGACGAAGTCGCAGGCGCCGAAGATGTAGCCGGTGCCGGTGCTGGGCCGGCAGTGGTCCACCAGGGTCTCGAGCCGGATGACCTTCTCGCCGATCCCGACCAGCTTGCGCCGCTGGCCGTGCGAGGCGATGTAGCAGACCTGGAACGAGCGCCGCCGCCGGCGCACCTCCTCGAGGAGCAGGCCCAGATCGTAGCTCGAGTAGAAGCGGCGGTACACCAGGTTGACCCGGATGCCCTCCCAGGCCAGCGACTGCCTGATGGCCTTGAGATAGGGAAGTACCGAGGGCTCGTCGTCCAGCAGGCGGCCCTTCTTGTTCCACATCGACTCCAGCACTACCATGCCCGGCATCGTCAATCCTCGATGAGCGGTCGGTCTCCGGCCCCATATCGCCCCAGGTGGGACCCCAGGGACCCCTGGGGTGCGCCATGATAGCACGGGGTCCGGCCCCCTCGATTGGATGATCCTGGAATCATCCAATTGGAGGTTTACAGCTACGTGAACGTCGAGATAATGGATGATATCCGAGCGATGAGAATTCAACTGAACCGGGATACCGGAGGGACGGGCAGGGCGTCGCTGTCGCGCCAGATCCAGCTCCACTTCGAGCGGCTGATCAGCCAGGGTCTGCTCGCGGCCGGGATGAAGCTGCCCGCCAGCCGTGAGCTGGCCCGAGAGCTCGGGGTCAATCGCACGACCGTGGCACTGGCCTATGACGAGCTGGTGGCGGGCGGCTGGGCCCGGGCCCACGTGGGCCAGGGGACGTTCGTCGCCGATCGAGTCCCGGCCGCCGCCGCCCCGACCCGCCCGGCGGCACCGCGGCTCGACTGGACTCCGTTCCTCTCCAAGGGCGCTCAGGTGATCGCGGCGGACACCCGCCGGCGCCGCGGCTACAGCCAGGTGCCGCAGCCCGGGCCGGGCGCGATCTCGTTCGCGGGCGGGATGCCCGATAGCGGGCTGTTTCCCACCGACGCCTTCCGGCGCGTGCTCAATCGCGTGATCCGCGAGGAAGGGCGGGAGTTGCTGCAGTACTATCCGGGACGCGGCTATCCGCTGCTCCGCGAGTTCCTGGCCGGCTACCTGCTGCGCTTCGGCCTCGAGGTCCGCCCCGAGGAGATCCTGATCGTCAACGGCTCGCAGCAGGGCTTCGATCTGGTCGCGAGGACGCTCCTCGATCCCGGCGACTTCGTCGCGATCGAGGAGCCGTCCTATCCGCGCGCCATGCAGGTCTTCCGCGCGTTCGGGGCCCAGCTCCTGCCGGTGCCCATGAGGGACGGTGGCCTCGATCCCGAGCATCTCGACCGGCTGCTCGAGCGGCAGGCTCCGAAGCTGCTCTACTGTCAGCCCAGCGCCCACAATCCCACCGGGCTCACGATGCGGCCCGAGGCGCGGAAGCGGCTCCTGGAGGTGGCGGCGCGGCACCGGCTGCCCATCATGGAGGACGGTTTCGACGGCAGCCTGTTCTTCGGGCCGCAGCCTCCGGCCCCCCTCAAGGCCCTCGACGTCTCGGGGCTCGTCATCTACGTCGGGACCTTCTCGAAGATCCTGTTTCCCGGCCTGCGCCTCGGCTGGATCGTGGCCGCCCCGGAGTTGATAGACCGCCTGGAAGTCGCCAAGGACCTGGCGGACATCCACACGAGCCCCCTCATCCAGGCTGCGGTCTACCATTTCTGCCGCCAGCGTCTGCTCGACCGTCACCAGGCGCGGGTCCTGCGCGAGTACGGCCGGCGCCGCGCCACGCTGCTCGCCTCGCTGGCCCGGCGCATGCCGGCCGGCGTGACCTGGACCGAGAACGAGGGCGGCTTCTCATTGCTGGTGACGCTGCCGGTGGGGCTGGACGCCGCGCCGCTCCTCGAGCGCGCTGCCGCGCGCGGGGTGATCTTCACGCCCGGGAACGCGTTCTTCGTGGACGGGGGTGGAGAGCGCACGCTGCGCCTGTCCTTCTCGGCGCTGCCGCTGGCTCAGATCGACGAGGGTATCAAGCGGCTCGCCGAGATCGTTCGTGACGCGCAACGCCATCCGGAGCCGGTGGGTCTCGTGGCCGTCCCGGCGGTGCCGCTGGTCTAGGAGGTATCACGTGGACTTCCACACCCTCGCGGCCCGCGGCGGGCGCGACGTGCCCTCGGCCAGCCGGCCCCTGACCCCGCCCATCTACCAGACCAATGTGTACGTGTTCGAGGACATGGACACGGTCGAGTCGGTCTGGGAGAGCAAGACGCCGGGTTTCGTCTACGGCCGCTACGGCACCGGCAACCACGCCATGCTCGAGGACCTGGTGGCGGCGCTGGAGGGCGCCGAGGCGGCGGTGGCGTGCGCCTCCGGCATGGGCGCCACCACCGCGCTGCTGCTCGGGCTGTTCTCGTCCGGTGATCACCTGGTCTCGGCGCGCGATCTCTACGGCTCCACCGCCGCGTTCCTGGGCGACGAGGGGCGGCGGCTCGGGGTCGAGACCGACTTCGTGGACGCGACCGACATCGGGGCGATCGTGGCAGCGCTGCGGCCGACGACGCGCGCGGTCTTCGTGGAAGCGATGTCGAATCCGTTGCTGCGGCTCGTGGACGTGCCCGCGCTCGCCCCCGAGCTGGCGCGCCGGGGGATCGACCTGATCGTGGACGCGTCCATGGCGTCACCCGCGGTGTTCCGCCCACTCGAGCACGGGGCGACCCTGGTCATGCACAGCCTGACCAAGTTCATATCCGGCCACGGCGACGTCACCGGCGGGCTCGTGGCCGGCCGCGCCGAGCCGATGGCCCGCATCCGCAACGCGATGATCCGCGCCGGCACCAACCTGGGCCCGTTCGACGCCTGGCTGGCGACCCGCGGCGCCCGCACCCTCGCGGTGCGCATGGAGCGGCAGTGCACCAGCGCGCTGGTGCTCGCCCGAGGCCTCGAGCGCCTGCCCGCGGTTTCGCGCGTGTACTACCCGGGCCTGCCGTCGCACCCGCAGCACGCGCTCGCGGGACGCCTGATGCCGAAGCTCTCCGGCGCGATGGTCTCCTTCGACCTGCGCGGCGGCGCGCCGGCGGTGGAGCGCTTCATGGCGCGGGCGCGGTTGCTCGAGTTCGCGCCCAGCTTCGGCGACGTGGCCACCACATGGACCTATCCCGCCCGCACGTCGCACCGGCGGGTGTCCGACGAGGAGAAGGCCGCGATGGGGATCGGCGCCGGACTCGTGCGCGTGTCGGTCGGGCTCGAGGACTCGGCCGAGCTGATGGCGGATCTCGAAGGGGCCGTCGCGTGAGCCCGGTGGGCACGGAGCGGGCGCCGTCGGTGGTGGCGCCGGTCACCCTCGACGGCCGCTGGGTCCGGCTCGAGCCGCTCACCTTGGCCCACGCGGCCGGCCTGCTCGCCGCCGCCTCGGGGTCGCGGGAGACCTACGGGTTCACGCTGGTGCCGGGAACCGCGGCCGAGACCGACGCCTATATCGCGACCGCGCTGGCCGAGCAGGAGGCCGGGCGCACACTCCCGTTCGCCACGGTGGACCGGGTGCGGGGCGTGGTCGTCGGCTGCACGCGACTCTTCAACATCGAGTTCTGGCCGTGGCCGCCCGGCAACGCCAACCAGCGCGGCGTGGAGCGGCCCGACGTGGTGGAGATCGGCTGGACCTGGCTCGCCGCCGTCGCCCAGCGGACCCCGATCAACACCGAAGCGAAGCTGCTGATGCTGGCCCACGCGTTCGACGACTGGCGGGTCCATCGCGTGAGCCTCATGACCGATGCGCGCAACCAGCGCTCGCGGAGCGCGATCACGCGGCTGGGCGCCCGGTTCGACGGCGTTCTACGAGCGGCCCGGCCCGCGAGCGACGGCGCCATTCGCGACACCGCGGCCTTCTCCATCCTGGAAGCGGAGTGGCCCGCGGTCAGGGCCAATCTCGAAGCGCGACTTCTGCAGTGACCCGACCCGAGTACACCAAAGGAGACGAGGACATGGAGAGCGGAACGCCGAGACTGAAGGTGGGGCTGGCCGAGATGCTGAAGGGCGGCGTCATCATGGACGTCACCAACGCGGAGCAGGCCAAGATCGCCGAGGACGCGGGAGCCGTCGCGGTGATGGCGCTCGAGCGGGTGCCGTCGGACATCCGGAAGGAAGGCGGGGTGGCCCGCATGTCGCCGGTCACCAAGATCAAGGAGATCCAGAAGGCGGTGACGATCCCGGTGATGGCCAAGTGCCGGATCGGGCACTTCGTGGAGGCCCAGATCCTCGAGTCGCTCGGGGTGGACTTCATCGACGAGTCCGAGGTGCTCACCCCGGCCGACGAGCACTTCCACGTGGACAAGTTCGCCTTCAAGGTGCCCTTCGTCTGCGGATCGCGCGACCTGGGCGAGTGCCTGCGCCGCATCGGCGAGGGTGCGGCCATGATGCGCACCAAGGGCGAGGCCGGCTCCGGCAACATCGTGGAGGCGGTGCGCCACATGCGCGCGGTGACGTCGGGCATCCGGCGGCTCACCATGCTGGGCCCCGAGGAGCTGATGACCGAGGCGAAGAACTTGGGTGCGCCCTACGACCTGGTGCGCTGGGTGGCCAAGAGCGGGCACCTGCCGGTGCCGAACTTCTCGGCGGGCGGCATCGCCACGCCGGCCGACGCGGCGCTCATGATGCAGCTCGGCGCCGAGGCGGTCTTCGTGGGCTCCGGCATCTTCAAGTCGTCGGACCCGGCCGTGCGGGCCAAGGCCATCGTGCAGGCCACCACGCACTTCAAGGACCCCGACGTGCTGGCCAAGGTCTCCGAAGGACTCGGCGACGCTATGCCCGGCATCGAGACGTCAAAGCTGAAGGACTCGGAGCTGCTCCAGACCCGGGGCTGGTAGGGGCCAGCGAATGGCGCCGAGCTGGGAATGGTAGCGAGTAGGGAATGGTAGGGGGCAGTTGCTGGGCGAGGCGCAGCCGAAGGCGAGCCGAGCGAATTCAAGAAAGGGGCTTACGGTAGACAGCAGGATGGATCCCGTATACACGAGGATGGATCCCGTTCACGCACTCCCACCCGATCTCCCGCCGCCAACAGACGACGGTGCCTGCGACCACCTCCCGGGATTGCGGGTGCCGTCCATCCGCCTGGCGTCGACCGGAGGCGGGGTCGTGGACCTGGCGGAGGTCGCCCAGCGACCCGCGGTCTTCTTCTTCTACCCGCGCACCGGCGAGCCCGGAAAGGCCGCCGGCCCGGAGTGGGACGCGATCCCCGGGGCCCGCGGCTGCACGCCCCAGAGCTGCGGGTTCCGCGATCTCCACCGCGACTTCAAGAAGCTGGACGTCACCGTTCTCGGCGTCAGCACGCAGGACACCGGCTACCAGCGCGAGTTCGTCGAGCGCAACCACGTGCCCTTCGAGCTCCTGAGCGACCGCGAGCTGCTGCTCACCCGCGCGCTCCGCCTGCCGACCTTCGAGTACCCGGTGGAGCGGGGCGGGCCGACGACCCTGATCAAGCGCATGGCGTGGTACGTCGAGCGGGAGCGGATCGAAAAGATCTGGTACCCGGTCTTTCCGCCGGACCGCAATGCCGGGACGGTGCTCGCCTGGCTCCACGAGCGCGGGCGCATGCGCGAGCCCGGCGGCGGCGAGGTCAGGCTGGCATGAAGATCGGGGTCCTGGCCCTGCAGGGGGATTTCAGCCTCCACCGGAAATCGCTCGACCGGATCGGCGTGGAGTCCGTGGAGGTGCGCATGCCGCGCCAGCTCGAGGACGTGGGCGGATTGATCATGCCGGGGGGTGAGAGCACCACGCTCCTCAAGCTCATGGACGCCTGGGACTTCGTGCCTGCGCTCGAGAAGTTCCACGCGGCCGGGCGCCCCATCTTCGGCACCTGCGCGGGGATGATCCTGCTGGCCCGCGAGGTCCAGAGCCCCGCCCAGCTCTCCCTGGGCTTCATCGATCTCACGGTCGAGCGCAACGCCTACGGCCGCCAGAAGGAGTCGTTCGAGGCGGTGGGCGCGGCCGACCTGGGTGGCGGTCAGCGCCCGCTGAAGATGGTCTTCATCCGGGCGCCCCGGATTCGCCGCCTCGGCTGCGGGGTGACGCCGCTGGCCGAGCACCGGGGGGAATGCGTGATGGCCCGGCAGGGGAGCGTGGTCGTCGCCGCCTTCCACCCCGAGCTGACCGAGGAGTCCACGGTGCATGAGTACTTCGCGGGGATGGTGCGGGCCGCCGGCTAGGCGTTTGTCCGGGTGACATCGGACGATCCGCCGCCAGCGGAGTGGTCCACGTTCGAGCGCGGGCTTCCGCCCGCGCTTCCCATCTCCCGGGGGAAGTTCGGAAGGGGGACGTAGCCCCCCTCCGAGGTCCCTAGGCGTCCTCGGTGTCCAACAGCTCCACCGGGTCGCCCACCGCGATCCAGCCCCCGCCGACCACCGCGCAGTCGAGCGCCATCTCCCCGCCGAACTCGGAGGCGATGCGCCGGAGGACCGAGAGGTCCTGCTCCAGGGTGTCCGGATCGTACGTGGTCATCACGCATCGCGACCGCAGCTTGACGACGGACGCGATCGCGCTCCCGACTCGCAGCCGGCGACCGGGCCAGCTCCGCTCCACCAGCCCGTCCACCCCGCCGATGACGAGGTTGGGCCGCAGGCGCCGGTGGTCCACCCCGAGCTGCTCGAAGGCCCCGTCGGTGCCGATGAGCAGCGGCAGCACGTCGAAGCGCTCGGGTCCCTGGTAGGAGACCAGGCGTGCCTCCGGGCCCGCCGCGGCCCGAACCGCCGCCGCGACCTCGGGGTCATCCCACGGCTTGCCGTTCACCAGGGTCCGGCCGTCCGGCGCCAGGGTGCCGCGGAGCCCGAGCAGGCGGGGATGGGTCCGCGAGGTGATGATGCGCCCGCGGGGTCCCGCAACGAGCACCGTGCGATCGCCGACGATGCCCGCCCCGGTGACCTCCGCGCTCTCGATCCGCTCGCCGGCCATGGACTTCACCGGGTATCGCCAGAGCTCCTGGATCCACATGGTGGCGTCTCCTCTCGTGCTAACCTATTTGAGTGAATATTGAGGTTAGTCGATTCGATGCTCTTCGAATGAGCGACTGACACGCTGTAGCAATATGTTATGGGTCAAGTCCGAAGGGAACTTATCAAGATCGGCGACGACCTCGCGGTCGACTTCGCCAATACCGTCTCCTCGCCGGAGGCCCAGGCCGGCTCGCTCCACTCCTGGAGTGACCTCATCGACTTTCTCGAGCTGCGTGGAGGGGTGGCGCCCGGCGACGGGGGGATGCTGCGGGCGATGGGGGAAACCGACGCGCGCCGCTGCGCGGCGGCCTTCGCGCAGGCGATGCAGCTCCGCGAGACGATCCGGGCCATCCTCGGCGCCATGGCGGGCAAGCGACCGCTGCGCGCGGCGTGGGTCGCCGAGGTCAATCAGGCCCTCGCCTCGGGCGCCGGCGCGTCCCGGCTGGTACGCCACGAGAACGGGTGGCGGCTGGGTCTCTCGCCGGGTCCGGCGGGTCCGCTCCGGGTCCTGGTCCCGCTCGCCCGCGCAATCGCCGTACTGGTCGTGTCGGGCCGGAGCGCCGAGATCGGCAAGTGTGCGAACCCGCGCTGCCTTCTCTATTTCCGCGACCGGTCCCGCTCCCGTCGCCGGCGCTGGTGCTCGATGGCCGTGTGCGGCAACCGGATGAAGGTGGCCGCCCACGTTCGGCGCCACAGCCGCCGCAGTCCGGCGTAGCCCGCTTTGCCCTTGACAGCCCCCCCGGGCCGAGGGCAAGGTATGGTCCGACCAGCCGACCAGCGGCCAACCGGACGCGCGTTTCGAGGAAGGAAGGGAACAATGGCTCACTTCACCTCCGAGGTGGTCTATCGCGGCATCTTCCAGAAGAACCTCGCGGCGAGAATATGCCGGGGCATCGTGCTCTCCGCGCGCAAGGCCGGCCGGTGGGGCATCGCGTTCGGGCGTTACGGGGACAGCCCCCAGCGCAACGGCATCCCCGCCAAGGACTTCGCGATCGTGGCGGACACGCAGGAAGAGCTCGAGCAGAACATGGCCCGCTACGAGCCCAAGGAAGTCGACGTCACGATCTGCGTGGACGATACGCTCTCCAAGGGCGTCGAGTCCTGGGCCTGGTACGGGCTACAGCCGATCAACCGGCTGACCGTCTCCGGCGGCACCGTGCTGATGACCTCGCTCCAGAACCCGGCCCAGCTCCTGAAGGACATCCACAAGAAGGACGCGCCGTACAACCTGGCCCTCATCCGGGCCAAGGCCTCCTTCTCCGGACTCTGGGTCTACAAGGAAGACCACACCGAGGCGCGCATCCTGGGCGCCCTGGCCAAGATCCAGCCCGAGTTCCTGTCGCTCGACGCGGTGTGTCAGGCGATCAAGGAAGCCGAGTGGGGCTCCGATCTCAAGGTGGCCTCGGCCCGCAAGGCCCACGAGCGGCTGGAGACCCAGCCGATCAAGATCACCGAGGGCAACCCGGAGACGCCGTTCTCCTTCGAGAAGCCGAAGTGGTGGGAGATGCGGGAGGGCGTCACCATCCCGGCGATCCCCATCGGCAAGCCGATGGAGGGCGGCAAGGGTTACGTGCCCGAGCGCAACCCGTACTTCAAGAAGTTCACGACCCGCACCATGCGGCCGGTGATCGACTTCGACAAGTGCGTGAAGTGCACGCTCTGCTGGATCCAGTGCCCCGACTCCTGCTTCGACGTGACTCCGGACGGCCTTTACGACGCCAACATGGAGTCCTGCTGCGGCTGCGGCGTCTGCGAGGCGGTGTGCCCGGCCAAGGACTGCGTGACCATGGTGCGCGAGGATGCCTTCGAGGACAACGCGAGTCAGTGGGAGATGTGGCGGACCGACAAGGCCGGGTACAAGACGTGGATGACCGACAAGATCCACAGCAAGGAGCACATCACGCGGTCCCACGGTTTCCGCTTCCGGGGTCAGTACGAGGAGGAGATCAAGAAGGAGCTGGAGTCGGGCGGTATCGAGATCACCGCAGGCATTCCCGGCGAGAACGCCGAGTCGAAGAAGTAGGGAGGGACCGAGACCATGGCAGTGGAGACCAAGCCCGCAGCAGCAGTCGCCGATCACAAGGAGATGCTGATCTCCGGCAGCGAGGCCTGCGCCGAGGCCCTGACCCTCGCCGACCTCGACGTGGTGACCGCGTACCCGATCCGGCCCTACGACACGGTCATGCAGGCCATCGCGAAGAAGATCGCCAACGGCCATCTGGAGGCGGAGTACATCGTCGCCGAGGGCGAGCACAGCCAGTTCGAGATCGTCAAGCACGCGTCCACGGTGGGGGCGCGCGTGTTCTGCGGCTCCTCCGGCGTCGGCTGGATGTACGCGATGGAGTGCCTGACCGTCACCCCGCCGCTGCGCGTGCCGATGGTCTGCATGGTCGGCAACCGGGCGCTCGACGACCCGGGTGCCTTCGGCGTGGAGCACAACGACGCCTTGGTCGTCCGGGACCTCGGCTGGCTGCTGATCTGGGTGGACACGGCCCAGGAGATGCTGGACACCACGCTACTCGCCTACCGCATTGCGGAGGACCGCCGCGTGTTCCTGCCGATCGCGATCTCCGCGGACGGCGCCTTCCTCACGCATTCCCAGACGATCTGTCAGGTCCCGAGCCGGGCCCTGGTGGACAAGTTCCTGCCGCGCTACGACCGGGGCGATCTGCAGCTCCACCCGGACAATCCGATCACGGTGGCGCCCCAGGCCAACGAGGACTGGGTCATCGAGATCCGCCGGCAGAACGACGAGGCCATGAAGCGGGCCAGCGCCGTCATCGAGGAGGCCTACGCCGACTTCCGGAAGGTGATGGGTCGCGGACCCGAGAACCCCTGGTTCGAGGAGTACATGACCGATGACGCGGAGATCATCCTGGTCGGCATGGGGACGATCTCGCTGCCGATGAAGGTCGGCATCCGCAACATGCGGGCGCAGGGCAAGAAGGTGGGCCTGGTGCGGCCCCGCTGGTTCCGCCCGTTCCCGACCGACCGGATGGTGAAGGCGCTCTCGAAGGCCTCCGCCATCGGTGTCATCGACCGCGACTACTCCTTCGGCTCGCCGTTCAACTCGGGGGTGGTCGCCAACGAGATCCGGGCCGCGATGTACAATGCCGACAAGCGGCCGCCGCTGCTGAGCTTCATCTGCGGCCTGGGCGGCCGCGAGGTCACCCTGGAAGACGTCGCCAAGGCGGCGGACATGTGCTACGCGGCCGCGAAGGCCGGGAAGTCGGATCCGAAGACCCATTGGCTGGGCGTCAGGGAATAGGAGACCAACGATGGCTGATACCGCCTTCACGAACGCGACGCAGATCCTGGAGCCCTTCAAGGGCGTCAAGAAGGTCACGATCGAGGAGTACTTCACCTCCGGCCACCGCACCTGCCAGGGCTGCGAGTCGGCCCTCGTGATGAAGCTCATGGTCAAGGCGGCGGGTCCCCGGACCATCGTGCTCGGCTCGACCGGCTGCATGTACGTGGCCAACACCACGTACTACACGACCCCGTGGGTGGTGCCGTGGATGCACACCCAGCTCGGCTCCTCCGGCTCGGCCGCTCTCGGCACCGCGGCGGGGCTGAAGGCGCTGATGAAGAAGGGCAAGATGAAGTCGGAGCCGATCAACGTCATCGCCTTCTGCGGCGACGGCGGCGGCGCCGACATGGGCCTGGGCGCCATCTCGGCGACGCTCACCCACAGGGAGTACAACTCGCTGATCTTGATGTATGACAACGAGTCGTACGCCAATACCGACATCCAGCTCTCGGGCTCCACGCCCTACGGCGCGAACACGACGTTCAGCCCGCCCGGATCGGTGAAGCGCATCATCCACACCCGGTGGAAGAAGAACACCGCCGGGATGCTGGCGGCCGGTCACCCCGAGTGTCGCTACGTCGGGACGGTGTGCGCCTCATACGCCGTCGAGATGATGAACAAGGTCCGCAAGGCGCTCACCATCGGCGGGCCGACCTTCATCCACTCGCTCGACCCGTGCCCCAAGGGCTGGGACTACGATCCGATGCTCTCCCACGAGCTGGGCGAGCTGGCCGTGGAGACCGGCGTTTTCCCGCTCTACGAGGTCGAGGACGGGGTGGTGCGGCACTACGGCAAGACCAAGGCGATCGTGGAGGGTCGGCCGCGCAAGCCGGTCCGCGAGTACCTGCTCAAGCAGGGGCGCTTCGCCCACTTCACCGAGGAAGATCTCGACTACTTCCAGGCCAAGGTGGACGAGATGTGGAACAAGTGGGAGATCCCGGGCGTCATCCCGTTCTGGAAGGAACGCCCCGGCAAGTAACTCGGCCTCAGCAGCGAACGGCCCGGCCCGACCGAGAAGGAGGGGACATGATCCGTCACTGGCGACGTCTCGCGGCTTTCGTCCCGGTGCTTGCTCTTGCTGCGTTTGCATCCCCCTCGGCCGCTCCGGCCTGGGAGCCCACCAAGCCCATCGAGTTCGTGATCCCGGCCGGCACCGGCGGGGGCGCGGACCAGATGGCCCGGCTCATCGCGGGCATCGCCGAGAAGCACAAGCTCTCCCCGCGGCCCTTCATCGTGGTGAACAAGTCGGGCGGCGCGGGCGCCGAGGGTTTCCTCCACGTGAAGGGCAAGAAGGGTGACGCTCACACCATCATCATCACCCTCTCGAACCTGTTCACGACCCCGCTGCACACCGGGGTGCCCTTCAACTGGAAGGACTTGACCCCGGTGGCCCGCCTGGCCCTGGATCGATTCATTCTCTGGGTCAACGCCGAGACCCCGTACAAGACTGCGAAGGAGTACATGGCGGTGGTCAAGGAGCGCTCCGGCGGCGGGGAGCGGATGAAGATGGGGGGGACCGGGTCGGCCCAGGAGGACCAGATCATCACCATCCAGGTCGAGCAGGCGCTCGGGGTGAAGCTCACCTACGTGCCGTTCAAGGGCGGCGGCGAGGTGTGCGTGAACCTGGTCGGCAAGCACGTGGACTCCACCGTCAACAACCCGATCGAATGCGCCGGGCACTGGAAGGCCGGCCGCGTCCGGCCGCTGGCGGTGTTCGACCCGGAGCGCATCCCCGACGCCGAGTGGAAGGAGATCCCCACCGTCAAGGAAGCGCTCGGCCTCGACATCAGCTACAACATGCTGCGCGGGATCTTCGGACCCCCCGACATGCCGAAAGACGCCGCGGCCTGGTACGAGGCCTTCCTGAAGAAGGTCATGGACACCCCCGAGTTCAAGGACTATCTCTCCAAGGGGGCGCTCAAGGCCGCCTACAGCACCGGGCCCGAGTACGTGAAGTGGCTCGGGGAGGCCGAGCAGCTGCACAAGGACCTGATGACGAAGGGCGGCCTCCTCAAGAAGTAGAGGCTCCCGATCGACGCCGCGCCCGGGGGGCACCG
>DATLFG010000110.1:0-19480 GCA_035524955.1 Candidatus Limnocylindria bacterium
CGCCGACGCCCGAGCCCATGACCAGGGTGCCGGAGCCGCGACCGGCCGCGCCGGAGCCGCCGCCGCAGCCGTCGGAGACCACCGCGAGCGACTCCGCCGCGCCGGCGCCGCCGCAGGTGGCGGTCGCGCGGCCACCGGACGGCATGCGGCGACAGCCCGGCGGCGGCGGCGGGCTCCTGGGGGGTGGCCGCGGCGGCGTCGAGGGCGAGCCCATCCCGCTCGACACGCCGGAGCCGAGGTATCAGGACTACTTCAACAAGATCCGGGAGCGGATCAAGGCCAAGTGGATCTATCCGCGCGAGGCCGGCGATCGCGGGATCGAGGGTGAGCTGCTGATCGAGTTCCACATCGCCAAGGACGGCCGGGTCGCGTTCATCGAGCTCCGCAATTCCTCCGGCACCGCGATCCTCGACGACGCCGCGCTCACCGCGGTCAAGCTGGCGCAGCCGTTCCCGCCGGTGCCCGACGAGATCGCCAAGCAGACCCTCGCGATCAACGGCCAGTTCAGGTACCAGATCGTGAGCGGGCTCGTGAATCAGTTCCTCCGCTAGCTCTTGGCTCTCTCCGGACCGCCGGGGTGCCGGCTCGGTCCGGTGGGGGCGCTGGCGGGGCCTGTTCCCCTTGACGGGGAGGGTCGCGGCCGGTAGTGTATTCAATGCTTTGGGGGCGTAGGCTCGTAGCTCAGTGGGAGAGCGCTACCTTGACACGGTAGAGGTCGGCGGTTCGAAACCGCCCGAGCCTACCAATTCGTTTCGCGGCAAGCCCTCTTGGGGGTGCATATCGCTAGCTGGTCGCGCGTAAGCGAGTGAGGGAGTTGCGAGCATCACCGGGCGCAGCCCTGTGATGCTTTGTTGTTTCTGAGACAGGGGAGCCATGGCGGAACCGTCCGAGGAAGCGCGGCACCTGGAGTTCACCGGGGAGTTCGACTGCCTCCCGGAGCCCCTGCCCACGCTCCGCCATTCCACGTCCCACGTGATGGCCCAGGCGGTGAAGCGGCTCTTCCCCGAGGTGAAGGTGGCCATCGGTCCCGCCATCGAGGATGGGTTCTACTACGACTTCCTGAAGGCGACGCCGTTCACCCCGGAAGATCTCGAGCGCATCGAGCGGGTGATGCGCGAGATCGTGAAGGCGGACTACCCGTTCACGCGCGAGGCGATGGATCGCGAGCGGGCCATCGCCTTCTTCGAGGAGCGGGGTGAGCCGTTCAAGGTCGAGATCCTGCGCGGTATCGCCGCGCCGACGGTCTCGATCTACCGGCAGGACGATTTCCTCGACCTCTGCCGGGGACCCCACGTGACCTCGACCGGCCAGCTCAAGGCCTTCAAGCTGCTCTCGGCCTCCGGCGCCTACTGGCGCGGGGACGAGAAGAATCCGATGCTGCAGCGGATCTACGGGACGGCGTGGCCGACCCAGGAGGAGCTCGACCGGCACCTCTGGCGGCTCGAAGAGGCGCGCAAGCGCGATCACCGGAAGCTCGGGCGCGAGCTCGACCTGTTCGACTTCTTCGACATCGCGCCGGGCGCGCCGTTCTGGCTGCCCGGGGGCATGGTCCTGGTGCGCGAGCTCGAGAAGTTCGCGCGCGAGTCGCTCGACGCCCGCGGCTACCAGGAGATCGCGACCCCGCTGCTCGTGAACAAGAAGCTCTGGGAGCAGTCCGGGCACTGGGACCACTACCAGGAGAACATGTTCAAGTTCGACGTCGAGGGCGAGGTCTTCAGCCTCAAGCCGATGAACTGCCCCGAGTCGGCCTACGTCTACAAGCGCGCGTTGCGCTCGTACCGGGACCTGCCGCTGCGCTACTCGGAGATGGGCCGCTGCCACCGCAACGAGCGCTCGGGCGCGCTGGCCGGCCTGGTGCGGGTGCGGCAGTTCACCCAGGACGACGCCCACCTCTACTGCCGGCCCGAGCAGCTCCAGGGCGAGATCACGGATCTGCTCGAGCTGGTGCGGGAGTGGTACGCGACGTTCGCCCTGCAGCCGTCCTACCGGCTGGCCACGCGGCCCCCCGACAAGCTCGGGACCGAGCAGCAGTGGGACCAGGCGGAGGACGCGCTGCACCAGGCGCTGCGGGCGAACGGTCTCGGCTGCGACCTCGACAAGGCCGGGGGAGCGTTCTACGGGCCCAAGATCGACATCGACGTGGAGGACGCGCTGGGGCGGCAGTGGCAGCTCGCCACCATCCAGGTGGATCTCACGATGCTGCCCGAGCGCATGCAGTGCGAGTACGTCGACACGGACGGGCAGGCCAAGCGGCCGGTGGTGATCCACCGCGCGATCTTCGGCTCCTACGAGCGGTTCGTGGCGATCCTTACTGAACACTTTGCCGGTGCCTTTCCGACGTGGCTGGCGCCTGTGCAGGCGCGGGTCCTGCCGATCAGCGAGAAGCACGCCGAGTACGGCCGCAAGGTCTTCGCGGCCCTCCGCGCCGCGCGCATCCGCGCCGAGCTCGACGATCGCAACGAGAAGCTGGGCTACCGCATCCGCGACGCCCAGCTCCGGAAGGTGCCGTACATGCTGGTCGTGGGCGAGCGCGAGGCCCAGAGCGGCGCGGCCAGCCTGCGCCGCCGCACGGGCGAAGACGTGGGCGCGGTGCCGGTGGAGCGCATCGTGGCCGAGCTCACCGCCGAGATCGGAAGTCGGTCCGTCACCCTCACCGTGGGTCACGCCGGCTGAGCCGGCCCCGCATCGAAGGAGCGCGCGCCATCCAGTCAAAGGACATCCGGATCAATGAAGGCATTCGGGTGAGGGAAGTGCGGGTGGTGAGCGCCGACGGCGAGCAGCTGGGGATCCTGCCGATCGCGCAGGCGCTGGATCTGGCCCGTCAGCGGGACATGGACCTGGTGGAGGTGGCGGCGGAGGCGCAACCGCCGGTCTGCCGGATCATGGACTTCGGCAAGTACAAGTACATGCAGGCGCGGCGGCAGAAGGACGCGCGGAAGAAGCAGACGATCATCCAGGTGAAGGAAGTCAAGCTCGGGCCCAAGACCGACACGCACGATTTCGATTTCAAGGCCAAGCACGTGCGGCGGTTCCTGGAGGAAGGCAACAAGGCCAAGGTGACGGTGCGCTTCAAGGGCCGAGAGATGGCGCACACCGAGCTCGGCTGGAAGATGCTCAACAAGATGGTGGAGGGCATGCAGGACATCGCGGTCATCGAGAACCATCCCCGGATGGAAGGCCGCATGCTCAGCATGATCCTCTCGCCCAAGCCACACTAGCGGGCTGGCGGACAATCGGAGCCACCCCTCACCCTGCCCTCTCCCCCTGAGGGGAGAGGGGAATGAGGAAGGGATAACACTTCATATGCCGAAGATGAAGACGAAGCGGGCCGCGGCCAAGCGGCTCAAGATGACCGGCACCGGCCGGCTCAAGCGTAATCGGGGCTGGAAGCGGCACAAGCTCGAGGCCAAGCCGCCGAAGCGCAAGCGGCGGCTGCGCAAGCAGGTCCTGGTCTCGAAGGTGGACGAGCCGCGTCTCAAGCGCCTGGTTCCGTACCTCTAAGGAGAAGAACTCATGCCACGGGCAAAGGGCGGGGCCAAGACCCGCCAGCGCAGGAAGAAGGTCCTCAAGCAGGCGAAGGGGTATTTCGGCGGCCGGCGCAAGCTCTACCGCCCGGCCGCGGAGACGGTGCTGCGCGCCGGCGCCTTCGCCTACAAGGGGCGCAAGCAAAAGAAGCGTCGCGCGCGCGCCCTCTGGATCATCCGGGTGAACGCGGCGTGCCGGCAGCTCGGGCTGTCCTACTCCGTCTTCATGGCCGGGCTCAAGAAGGCCGGCATCGGGCTGGATCGGAAGATCCTCGCCGAGCTGGCCGTGTCCGATCCGACGGCCTTCGCCAAGCTGGCCCAGACGGCTCGCGCCCAGCGCGCCTGAGCGTGGCCGGGGACCCGCGGGTCCAGGAAGTCCTCGACCGGGCCCTGGCGGAGGTCGCCGGGGCCCGCTCCACGTCCGACCTCGAGCAGGTGCGGGTCCGCGTGCTCGGCCGCTCGGGCCGGCTCACGACCCTGCTGCGCTCGCTCGGCACCATTCCCGCCGCCGAGCGGCCGAGGATCGGCGAGCAGACCAACCAGGCCAAGGCCAGTGTCGAGGCCGCCATCGCGGCGCGGCTCGAGGCGTTGAAGGCGGACGAGCGCCGCCTCACCCGGCAGGCCGAGCGCCCGGATCTCACGCTGCCCGGCCGCCGGCCGTCCCCCGGCCCGATGCATCCGCTCACGCGGGTCACCGAAGAGATCATCGAGGTCTTCGAGGGCCTGGGCTTCTCGGTGGCGGAGGGGCCCGAGGTCGAGTCGGACTACTACAACTTCGCGGCGCTGAACTTCCCCGACGATCACCCCGCGCGGGACATGCAGGACACCTTCCACGTCGGCGCCGACGCGCTCCTGCGCACCCATACCTCCCCGGTGCAGATCCGCACCATGAAGGCGCAGCAGCCACCGGTGCGGATCATCTGCCTGGGCAAGGTCTACCGGCGCGACATCCTCGACGCGACCCACTCGCCGATGTTCCACCAGGTGGAAGGCCTCGCGGTGGACAAGCACATCACGATGGCCGACCTCAAGGCCACGCTCCAGCTCTTCGCCCTCGAGATGTTCGGGCCCCGGTCCACCGTGCGCTTCCGCCCCTCGTTCTTCCCGTTCACCGAGCCGTCCGCCGAGGTGGACGTGCGCTGCTTCAAGTGCGGTGGCGACGGCTGCCGCTTCTGCCGGGAGTCGGGATGGCTCGAGATCCTGGGCTCGGGCATGGTCCATCCCAACGTGCTCCGCAACGTGGGGTACGACCCGGAGGAAGTCACCGGGTGGGCTTTCGGCATGGGCATCGACCGCATCGCGCTGCTCAAGTACGAGATCGACGATATCCGGCTCTTCTTCGACAACGATCTCCGGTTCCTGCAGCAGTTCGCCGGCCTGCCCGGGCGATGAGGATCTCCTTCCGGTGGCTCCAGGAGTTCGTCGAGACCGACCTCGACGCGCGCGCGGTGGCCGACCGCCTGACCAACGCGGGCATCGGCGTGGAGCAGATCGCCCCGGTGGTGGAGGGGCTCTCGGGCGTGGTCGTGGGCGAGATCGAGGCGATCGAGCAGGACCTGGGCGTGAGCGCGGCCGGGCACCACAACCGGCTGGTGCGGGTGGCGCTGCCCGACCGCCGTTACGCGGTGGTCTGCGGCGCGCCCAACGCGGCGCCCGGCGCGCGCGCGGCCTTCGCGCCACCCGGGGCGCGGCTGCCCGGGCTGGGCGAGGTGAAGGCGGCCAAGCGCCGCGGGGTCGTCTCGGAAGGCATCCTGTGCTCGGAGAAGGAGCTGGGGATCAGTGACGATCACAGCGGGCTCCTGCTGCTGCCCGCGGAGGCGCCGCTCGGCGCCGATCTCGCCCGGTACCTGGGCCTGGACGACTGGGTCCTCGACATCGAGATCACGCCGAACCGGCCGGACGCGCTCTCGGTGGTGGGGGTGGCCCGCGAGGTCGCCGCGCTCACCGGCGCCGCGTTCCGCTTCCCCAAGGTGCTGGTCAACGAGAGCGAGCCGGAGGCCGCCGCGCTGGCCGCACTGGACATCCAGGCGCCCGACCTCTGCCCGCGCTTCTGCGCGCGCGTCATCACCGGGCTCACCGTGAAGCCGTCGCCCCCGTGGCTGGCCCAGCGGCTGCGCGCGGTGGGGTTGCGGCCCATCAACAATCTGGTGGACGTGACCAACTACATCATGTGGGAGCTGGGCCAGCCGCTCCACGCCTTCGACCTCGACGCGCTGGCCCAGCACACCGTGGTGGTGCGGCGCGCGCGGCCCGGCGAGCGCATCAAGACGCTGGACGGCCAGGAGCGCGCGGTCGGGCCCGACACCGCCCTGGTCTGCGATCCGGAGCACGCGGTCGGCATCGGCGGGGTCATGGGCGGCGCCGACAGCGAGGTGACCGCGTCCACCACCCGCGTGCTGCTCGAGGCCGCGTACTGGGACCCGGGCTCGATCCGGCGGACGTCAAGGGCGCTCGGGCTGTCGACCGATGCGGCGTATCGGTTCGAGCGCGGCGGCGACATCGAGGCGCCCCCCGACGTGCTGGGGCGCGCCGCGCAGCTCATGGCCGAGCTCGGCGGCGGCACGGTGGCGCGCGGCGTGCTCGACGCCTATCCGGATCCGCGTCCGCACCGGCGGATCAACCTGCGGCTCTCCCGGGTCGAGCGGGTCATCGGGGCCTGCCCGCCGCGGGCAGACGCCGTCCGCATCCTGCAGGCGCTGGGCTTCGCGGTGGACGACTCGGCCGACGACCTGCAGGTGGTGGTGCCGAGCTTCCGGCGCGACGTGCACCAGGAGGACGATCTCGTCGAGGAGATCGTCCGGATCTGGGGCTACGACCAGATCCCGCTGACGCTCGCGGGCGGCGGCGAGGTCCGGCCGGTCAAGCGCCCGGCCGGGCTCCGGGTGGCGCGTGTGATGAGCCGGGCGCTGAACGCGGCCGGCCTCTTCGAGTGCGTGACGTGGAGCTTCCTCGATCCGGCCCGCCTCGAGCGCGTGGGCTGGGACGATCCCGCGGCCCTGATCACGCTGCAGAATCCCGCCTCGATCGAGCGCTCGGTCCTGCGCCCCTCGCTCGTCCCCGGGCTCCTCGAGGTGCTCGCGATCAACGCGAATCGGCAGACGCCGGACGCCCGGCTCTTCGAGGTGGGCCATGTCTTCTCGCCGCATCGGGCCGAGGACGGCGACCGGCCCGCGCACGAGGAGCTGCGGCTGGGCATCGCGCTGACCGGCCTGCGCGCGCCGCGCGCCTGGTTCACGGGCGGCCGCGACCGCGTTGACGTCCACGATGCGAAGGGACTGGCCGAGCTGGCGCTCCACGCCGCGGGCCTGACCGATGCGGTCGCGAGCGTCTGGCCCGCGGACGAGACGCCCGCCTATCTCGAGCCCGGGCGGGCGGCCCGGCTGGTCCGCGGCTCGCTCGAGCTGGGCTGGTTCGGCGAGCTTGCGCCGGCGGCCCGCGAGGTGTTCGACCTGCCCGGCCCGGTCTTCGTGGCCGAGCTCTCGGTGACCGCGCTGGCCGGCCTGCCCGTGGCCGGGGCGAAGTACGAGCCGCTGCCCCGGTTCCCCGCCGTCCAGCGCGATCTGGCGATCGTGGTCGGCAGCGAGATCACCGCGGGCGAGGTCGAGGCGGCCATCCGCGCGCTGCGCCTCGGCCTGCTCACCCGCATCACGCTGTTCGACGTGTACACTGGCGGCCAGGTCGGCGCGGGCCGGCGCAGTCTCGCCTGGAGTCTCACCTTCCAGGCTGCCGACCGTACCCTCACCGACGCCGAAGTGAACCGGCTGCACGAGCGCATCGTCGAGGAGATCACCCGGCGCTTCCGCGCCGAGGTGCGCGGGGCGTGACGGAGGACCGGATGGCCGAGGGGCTGACGGAACGACTGGAGCAGCTCGAGAAGTCGGTGCGCCGCGCCGCGGAGACGATCACCCGGCTGCGCAAGGAGCGCGACAACCTGCAGGCCAAGGTCGTGGGCCTCGAGGCCAAGCTCCAGCACGTGGAAGGCGAGCGCTCCGAGCTCACGAGCCTGCGGCAGGAGCGCAAGGAAGTGCTGGCCCAGGTGGACGGCATCCTCAAGGAGCTCGACCGCCTCGACATCCAGTAGGAAGGGCCGTCCTTCCTCGTTCCCCTCTCCCCTCTGGGGAGAGGGCAGGGTGAGGGGCGCAGGTGGTAGGGCGAGGTGCAGCCGCGGTTGGGCGAGGTGAGCCGAAGGCAAGCCGAGCGGATCTGGGGATCGAGCCGAGCGAATACAGGAAGAGGGGCGCCATGGTGGAGAAGCAACGCGTCGACATCGAGATCCTGGGCCAGAAGTACCCCATCCGGAGCGAGGCCCCGCCGGAGTACGTCCGGAAGCTCGCCTCCTTCGTGGACGGCCGCGCCCGGGAGATCCGCGGCGATGCGTCCAGCGGGGACCCGGCCCGGGTGCTGGCCCTCACCGCGCTGGACGTGGCCGACGAGCTCTTTCGCCTCCGCGAGGAGCGCAAGGACCAGGACGTGGACCACAAGGACGTGACCGCCCGCCTCGGCGCACTGCGCCAATTGCTGGACGCGGTGGTGCCCGAGAAGTAGCTTGACCGGCCGGCGGGCCCGGGAGTACACAGGAGGGGCCCTACGCTGTTCGTGATGCCGGGGGGAAGTTTCAACCTCGTTTAACGATTGGGAGCCGCTCACGAGGGTGGTGCGCATGCCCCTCCTGATGGAGGGGAAGCCTGAAGCCCTCCATTTTGGCGCCCACCTGGTGCATACCAGGTTCGAAACACCGTCGGCACACGGCAGAGGTGGGGCGTTTTCGTCTCCGCAGCCTCTCGCCGCTTCGTTGACATTCCACCCCGGCAGGGCCTATAATTCGTCAACTTTCGCGGCTATTTGCCGCCCGATGCCTCAAGTGCACATGATCCGGACCGGGTCACGACCCGGGATGGAGTGATCGATGAACGCCATGACCTGGCTGGTGGTGGCAGTGCCGGTCGTCGCCCTCCTCGCCGCCGTCATCGGATATTTCGGAGGATATCTCGGGGCCCGCGCCGTCGCGGCCCGCATGCTCGCTGACGCGCAGGGGCGCGCCGGCCGCATCGTGGACGACGCCAAGCGGCTGTCCGAGCAGGCCCGCGGGGATGCCGAGACCAAGATGCGGGAGGCAGAGGCCCGGACCCGCGAGACGGAGACCAGGATCCGCGGGGTCGAGCTCGAGGCCAAGGAGCTGGCCCTGAAGGCGCGCGCCGAGGCAGACGAGGAGGCCCGGGGCCGCCAGCGGGAGCTGCAGGACCTCGAGCGACGCGTCGCCCAGCAGGAAGAACAGATCGGCCGGCGGCTGGATCAGCTCGACCGGCGCGACTCCGAATTCCAGCAGCGAGAGCGGGCCCTGGGCGAGCGGGAGCGGAGCCTCGGGGAGAAGGAGGCCCGGCTGGGCTCGGCCCTGGAGGAGCAGCGGCGCAAGCTCGAGGCCGTCGCGGGGCTCACCAGCGAGGAAGCCAAGCGCCAGCTCATGGCGCAGGTCGAGGTGGAGTCCCGGCGCGAGGCCCAGCTCCTGGGCATGCGGCTCGAGGAAGAGGCGCGCGAGACCGCCCACATGAAGGCCAAGGAGGTGCTGGCCACCACCATCCAGCGCCTGGCCCCCGACTACACCGTGGAGACCGCGGTGTCCATCGTGGACCTGCCCTCCGACGACATGAAGGGCCGCATCATCGGCCGCGAGGGCCGCAATATCCGGGCGCTCGAGGGCTTCACCGGGGTGGACCTGATCGTGGACGACACCCCGGAGGCGGTGCTGATCTCCGCCTACGATCCCTACCGTCGGGAGATCGCGCGCCTGGCGCTCCAGCGGCTGATCGCGGACGGGCGCATCCACCCCGCCCGGATCGAAGAGGTGGTCGAGAAGGTCAAGAAGGAGATGGAGCAGCACCTGCGCGAGGAAGGTGACAAGGCCTGCTTCGAGGTGGGCGTGCACGGGCTGCATCCCGAGCTGATCAAGCTGGTGGGCCGGATGAAGTTCCGCACCTCCTACGGCCAGAACTGCCTGCAGCACTCCAAGGACGTGGCGTGGCTGGCCGGCATGATGGCGGCCGAGATCGGCGCGGACGTGCAGCTCGCGAAGCGCATGGGCCTGCTCCACGACATCGGCAAGGCGCTCACCCACGAGCAGGAGGGGAGCCACCCCGAGCTGTCGCTGCAGGTGCTCACCAAGTACAACGAGTCGTCCCAGGTGATCAACGCGGCGCTCTGCGGGCACGAGAACGTCGAGCCCGAGACCATCGAGGCGGTGCTCACCGAGGCCGCCGACGGCATCTCCGCCGCGCGGCCGGGCGCCCGGCGCGATGTCCTCGAGAGCTACATCAAGCGTCTGGCCCAGCTGGAAGAAATCGCCATGTCCTACAAGGGCGTGGAGCTCTGCTACGCGATCCAGGCGGGGCGCGAGCTGCGGGTCATGACCAAGGCGGAGCAGATCTCTGATCTCGACGCCCACCAGCTCGCGAAGGACATCTCCAAGCGCATCGAAGCCGAGATGCAGTACCCCGGCCACATCAAGGTCGTGGTGATCCGCGAGACCCGCGCGGTCGAGGTGGCCAAGTGACGAACCACGCGCTGGCTGTGTTGCGACGCCCACGGTTGAGCAATGTGGTGGGGGGGTCTGGGGGATGTCTGGCGAGGCGCAGCCGCAGGCGAGCCGAGCGGATACGAGGGTTCTCGGCGAGCGGAGCGAGCCGGGCGCCGCTCCCCCCCAGGTCGGAAATATGACCAAGCCGCTCACCGTCATCTGTGTGGGCGACGTGTTCGGCGAGCCGGGGCGCCGCGCGATCCAGATGCTCCTCCCGAAGCTCAAGAAGCAGCACGAGGCCGACCTCGCGGTGGTCAACGTGGAGAACGCCGCCTCGGGCTTCGGGGTCACCCCGCTGATCGCGCGGACCTTCCTGGAGCAGGGCGTGGACGTGATGACCTCCGGCAACCACATCTGGGACAAGAAGGAGATCATCGAGTACATCGTCAAGGAGAACCTGCTCCTGCGCCCGGCCAACTACCCGCCCGGCACCCCCGGCGCGGGGTCCATCGTGGTGAAGGCCGGGCCGCACAAGGTCGCGGTGCTGAACCTGATGGGCCGCGTGTTCCTGCCGCAGCTCGATTGCCCCTTCCGCAAGGCGAACGAGGAAATCGAGCGGCTGCGGGCCGAGACGCCGATGATCGTGGTGGACATGCACGCGGAGGCCACGTCGGAGTCGCAGGCCATGGGCTGGCACCTCGACGGGCGGGTGAGCGCGGTGGTCGGCACGCACCGGCACGTGCAGACCGCGGACGAGCGGCTCCTGCCCAAGGGCACCGCCTACATCACCGATCTCGGGCTCACCGGCCCGACGGACTCGGTCATCGGCGTCGAGCCCGAGCTGGCCCTCGGCCGCTTCCTCTCGCAGATGCCGAACCGCTTCGAGCCCGCCAAGGGGCCGGCCATGCTCCAGGGCGCGGTGATCCGCATCGATCCCGAGACCGGTCGCGGGCTATCCATCGAGCGTCTACGCGTCCCGCTCGCCGGCTGACCGTGCCGGTGCTGATTCTCAGCGGCAAGGAGGTCGCGGCGAAGGTCTTGGCCGAGGTGAAGGCCGCCGTCGCGGCGCTCCGGGAGAAAGCGGGCGCGCAGCCGACGCTGGCGGTCATCCTGGTCGGCGAGGACCCCGCGTCCCAGCTCTACGTCCGCAACAAGAAGCGCGCGGCGGACGAGGTGGGCATCGGCACGCGGGACGTCCTGTTCCCGCAGGGCTGCTCGCAGGCCGAGCTGCTCGAGACCATCGCGGGGATCAACCGCGATCCCGCCGTCCACGGCATCCTGCTCCAGCTCCCGCTGCCGAAGGGCATGGACGAGGACGCCGCGGTGGCCGGTATCGCCCCCGAGAAGGACGTGGACGGGCTGCATCCGGTGAACCTGGGCAACCTCCTGGGCGGCAAGCCGGGGGCGATCCCGTGCACGCCCGCGGGCTGCCTCGAGATCCTCGACCACTACGGCATCCCGATCGAGGGCGCGGAGGCGGTGGTGGTCGGCCGCTCGCGTCTGGTGGGCAAGCCGCTGGCGCAGCTCCTGCTCGGGCGCCACGCCACCGTCACCATGTGCCACACGCGCACCCGCGACCTGGCCGCGCACTGCCGGCGCGCCGACATCCTCTGCGTCGCGGCCGGCAAGGCGGGCGTGGTCACCGGCGACATGGTGCGCGAGGGCGTGGTCGTGATCGACGTGGGCGTCAACCGCCTGCCCACCGGCAAGGTCACCGGCGACGTGCACTTCGACTCGGTGGCCGCCCGGGCCCGCGCCATCACCCCGGTCCCCGGCGGCATCGGCCCCATGACCATCGCCATGCTCATGCGCAACACCCACCGTGCCGCCCTCCGCCAGCTCTCACGATGACGGAGACGGCGGCGGCCTCCGCACCCGCTCCCCTCTCCTGTACACCCTCTCCCCTCTGGGGAGAGGGCAGGGTGAGGGGCGGGGTCTGCGAATCACCCCGCGACTTCGCGCGTGGCTTGCGTCGGCGCCAGACGGACGTCGAACGCCGCCTCTGGACGCGCCTCCGCGACCGGCGTCTCCTCGGCGCGAAGTTCACGCGCCAGGTCCCGATCGGTCCCTACATCGTCGACTTCTGCTGCCGCGAGCGGAAGGTGATCGTGGAGCTGGACGGCGGTCAGCACGCGATACGGGCGGCCTCCGACGCTGGTCGCACCGCGTTCCTCGAAGGCCTCGGGTATCGCGTGCTTCGCTTCTGGGACAATGAGGCGCTCGACAATACCGACGGCATGCTCGAGCGTATCGCCCAGGCGCTAATCCGCCCCTCACCCCGGCCCTCTCCCCAGAGGGGAGAGGGGGAGGGTCGGCGATGAGCGAGCGGGTGGTGTGCACGGTGAGTGAGCTGGCGATGCGGATCAAGGCGTCGCTGGAGGATCAGTTCCCGGCGGTGTGGGTGGAGGGAGAGATCTCGAACCTGCGGACGCCCTCGTCGGGGCACGCCTACTTCACCTTGAAGGACGACACCGCCCAGCTCCGCTGCGTGCTCTTCCGCGGCCGCGGCCGCCGCGTGGCCTTCCAGCCCGAGGACGGCATGCAGGTGCTGGCCTTCGGCGGCCTCGACGTCTACCTCGCGCGCGGGGAATACCAGTTGGTGGTGGAGCTGCTCGAGCCCAAGGGCGTGGGCGCGCTCCAGCTCGCGTTCGAGCAGCTCAAGCGCCGCCTCGAGGCCGAGGGCCTCTTCGACGCGGCCCGCAAGCGCGGGCTGCCCCCGTATCCGCGCACCATCGGGATCGTGACCTCGCCCACCGGCGCGGCCATCCGCGACATGCTGCACGTCATCGGGCGCCGCTTCGCCGACCTGCGCATCCTGATCACGCCGGTGCGCGTGCAGGGCGAGGAGGCCCCGGGGGAGATCGTGCGCGCGCTCGCCGACCTCCAGGACGTCCCGGAGCTCGACGTGGTGATCGTGGGTCGGGGCGGCGGCTCCATCGAGGATCTCTGGGCCTTCAACGACGAGCGGGTGGCGCGCGCGCTCGCCGCGTGCCGCGTGCCGGTGATCTCGGCGGTGGGCCACGAGACCGACTTCACCATCGCGGACTTCGTGGCCGACCTGCGGGCGCCCACCCCCTCGGCAGCCGCCGAGCTGGTGGTGCAGGAGAAGCTGCAGGTGGTGCGGGCGCTGTGCGACCTGTACGACACCCTCAAGCAGACGATGGCCGATCGTCTCGAGCGCGAGCGGGAGCGCGTGGGCGCGCTCGCCCGGCGCCGCGTGCTCACCGACGCCTCGCGCGCCCTGCGCGATCTGCATCGGCGCCTCGACGAGCTGACCACCCGGCTCGGCCTCGCGGCGCGGAGCCGGCGCCGGGACGCCACGCATCGAGTGTCTCTGGCCAGAAACGCCTTGCGCTCTCTCAACCCGGTCGCTAGGATTGCCAACGGCACGACGATGCTCGCGCAGCTGCGCGGGCGGCTCGCGTCCGCGGCGGGGCACCGCGTGAAGGCGTCCCGTCACCGGTTCGACGCCGCGGTGGGGCAGCTCGACAGCCTCTCGCCCCTGGCCGTGCTCGGGCGAGGCTACAGCCTGACCCGGCTGGCCTCGGGCGTGATCGTCCGCAGCGCCGCGCAGACGCGTCCCGGCGACGCCATCGAGATCCTGCTGCACCAGGGCGTGCTCGGCGCCCGGGTGGAGCGCCTCAAGGAACGAGATGACCGACATCAAGTTTGAGACGGCGCTGCAACGCCTGGAGCAGATCGTGGACCAGCTCGAGGCGGGCAATCTCTCCCTCGAGGAGTCGCTGCAGGTGTTCGAGGAGGGGGTGGGGCTGGCCCGACGCTGCGGCAAGTATCTCGACGAGGCCGAGAAGCGGATCGAGCTCCTGACCCGGGACGAGAGCGGGGTGCTCAAGACCGCGCCCTTCGATCTGGCCGAGGACGACCGCGAGTGAGCTTCGATCTCGGCGCGTACATGAAGGAGCGGGCGGACGCGGTGGACGCGGCGCTCGAGCGCGTCCTGCCCGCCGAGACTCTCCGGCCCGAGACCCTGCACAAGGCGATGCGCTACAGCGTCTTCGCGGGCGGCAAGCGGCTGCGCCCGGTGCTGGTCATCGCGGGGGCGGAGGCGGTGGGCGGGACCGCGTCGCAGGTCATGCCCACCGCGTGCGCGATGGAGCTGATTCACACCTACTCGCTGGTCCACGACGATCTGCCCGCGATGGACAACGACGATTTCCGCCGCGGCGCGCCCACGAACCACAAGGTGTTCGGCGAGGCCATGGCCATCCTCGCCGGGGACGCGCTGCTGACGCTGGCGTTCCGCCTGGTGGCCGACAACGCGGGTGAGAGCCGCGCGCTTCGGGACGTCGTGCTGGACATCGCGGACGCGGCCGGCCACGGGGGCATGGTGGCGGGCCAGGTGGCCGACCTGGAGGCCGAGGGCCGCCGGGTGGGCGCGGAGGTGGTGGACTACATCCACGCCCACAAGACCGGCGCCCTCATCCGCACCTCGCTCCGGGTCGGCGCCATGCTCTGCGGGGCCGACGCCGCGCAGGTGCGCGCGCTCAGCGTGGCGGGGGCCGACCTGGGCCTGGCCTTCCAGATCGTGGACGACATCCTCGACGTGGTCGCGAGCTCGGAAGAGCTGGGCAAGACCGCCGGCAAGGACCAGATCCAGCAGAAGGCGACCTATCCCGCCATTCACGGCATCGAGGCCTCCCGGGCCCGCGCCGCGTTCCTGATCCGCGACGCGGAGGAAGCGCTCCGCGCCCTGGGCCCGCGCGCCGAGCCCATCCGCGCCCTCGGGCGCTTCATCCTCGAACGGAAGGCCTGAGCCATGTCCGAGAACTTCGCCGCTTCTCCCTCGCT
The DNA here is from genome assembly GCA_035524955.1 of Candidatus Limnocylindria bacterium. Classification (GTDB taxonomy): domain Bacteria; phylum Methylomirabilota; class Methylomirabilia; order Rokubacteriales; family CSP1-6; genus CAMLFJ01. The sequence goes on from DATLFG010000110.1 coordinate 14,845, forward strand.
CACCCTCTCCCCTCTGGGGAGAGGGCAGGGTGAGGGGCCTCCTCGCGTGGCCGATCGCCCCGCCCCTCACCCCGACCCTCTCCCCAGAGGGGAGAGCGGGTAGAACATGTCCGAGATCCGCGCCACCCACGCCCGCGAGGTGCTCGACTCCCGGGGCAATCCCACCGTCGAGGTCGAGATCTGGCTCGAGTCCGGCGCCTTCGGCCGCGCCATCGTCCCGTCCGGCGCCTCCACCGGCAAGCGCGAGGCGGTCGAGCTGCGCGACGACGACGACAACCGCTACGGCGGCAAGGGCGTGCGCCGCGCGGTGCAGAACGTCAACGAGGTCATCGCCCCGGAGGTCGAGGGGCTCGAGGCGGGCGAGCAGGCCGTGCTGGACCGCGCCCTGCTCGAGCTGGACGGCACCCCCAACAAGTCGGGCCTCGGCGCCAACGCGCTGCTCGGCGTGTCGCTGGCGGCCGCCCGGGCCTCCGCCGACGACGCGGGCCTGCCGCTCTACCAGTACCTGGGCGGGCCGGGCGCGCGCATCCTGCCGGTGCCGCAGATGAACGTGCTCAACGGCGGGGCCCACGCCGACAACGGCCTCGACGTCCAGGAGTTCATGCTGATGCCCGCGGGGGCCGGCTCGTTCGGCGACGCGCTCCGCATGGGCGTGGAGATCTTCCACACGCTCAAGCGGCTGCTGAAGGACCAGGGGCTCTCCACCGGGGTGGGCGACGAGGGCGGCTTCGCGCCCGCGCTGGGCAGCACCGAGGCCGCGCTCGACTTCCTGCTGCGGGCCATCGAGCGCACCGGGTACCGGCCGGGCGAGGACGTGTGGCTCGCGCTCGACGCCGCGGCCAGCGAGTTCGGCGAGCACGGCCGGTACCGGCTGCGCGCCGACACGTCCGAGAAGTCGAGCCAGGAGATGATCGCGCTCTACGAGACCCTGATGGCGCGCTACCCGATCTGCTCCATCGAGGACGGCCTCGCCGAGGACGACTGGGAGGGCTGGCACGCCCTGACCCGGCGCATCGGCGACCGCTGCCAGGTGGTGGGCGACGACGTGTTCGTGACGAACCCGGCGATCCTCCAGGAGGGCATCCGCAAGGGCATCGCCAACGCGATCCTCGTCAAGGTCAACCAGATCGGCACCCTCACCGAGACGCTCGAGGCCATCGAGCTGGCCAAGCGCGCGGGCTACGGCACCGTCATCTCCCATCGCTCCGGCGAGACCGAGGACGCCTTCGTCGCCGACCTCGCGGTCGGGGTCAACGCGGGCCAGATCAAGACCGGCTCGCTGGCCCGCGGCGAGCGCACCGCGAAGTACAACCAGCTCCTGCGCATCGAGGAGGAGCTGGGCCAGGCCGCGGTGTGGCCGGGGCGGGCGGTGTTCGGGAGCCGCATCCGGTGAAGGGCCGCGCGCTGATCCTCGCCGCGCTGGGCGCGGCCACGTTCCTGACGCTCACCTACGGGGGCCAGAGCCTGGCCCGCGTGTGGCAGATGAAGCAGGAGGTCGAGAGCCTCGAGCGCGAGATCGGTACGCTGCGCGCCGAGACCGGGCGCCTCAGCGCGACGGTGAACCGCCTCCGCACCGATCCCGACTTCATCGAGCAGGTGGCCCGCGAGGCGCTGGGCCTGGTGAAGCCGGGGGAGCGGGTGCTCAAGCTGCCGCCGTCCCCCGGGCGGAGAGAGCGCTAGCCCGCGTGGACATCATCCCGTTCCTGTTCTTCATCGCACTCTTCTTCAATATCCGGGCCTCGATCAAGCTGGCACTGGACTGGCGCGGCATGCTCATCACCACGCGCTTCGTCCGCGAGGCCTACGCCCGCCTGGCCGAGCTCCCCACCGAGGAACGGCTCGAGCGGGAGCCGGACGCGCCGGTGTTCCTGCACCTGGTGCCCGCCTACCAGGAGCCCGACATCGCGGTGACGGTAGGGGCGCTGACCGCCTCGCGCTACCCCCACGGCCACCTCCACGTGGTGGTGATCACCCAGGAAGAGGAGGAGCGGACTCCGCACCCGGCCATGGCGGTGAGCACCGGCGAGCTGGTGCGGCGCCTGCGCGAGACGCTGCCGCCCTACCAGCAGAAGCGCCTCTCCCATGTGGTGATGCCGGGCCCCGGCCGCAAGGCGCACCAGCTCAACTGGGCGCTGCGCCCCGAGGTGCTGCGCGAGATCCTGACCGAGGAGACCGACCCGGGCCGGGTCTTCGTGGGCGTGAGCGACGCCGACTCGATCCCGGACCCGGACACCTATCGCTGGATTGCCCAGCGCGAGCTCGGCGGGCAGGGGAGCCTCGCCTACCAGGGCATCCCGCTCTCGCTCGCCAACTACGACCGGCTGACGATTCGCGGGAAGATCTGCGCCATCCAGCAGTCGTCCATCTTCATCCGCGTGTCCATCGCGCGCCTGCTCAACGAGGTCAAGCGCGTGCGGCTCCTGGGCCGCCTGACCGCGCGCCTCCCCCGCCTGGCCTGGCTGGTGCGGCCCGCGTTCGAGCTCTTCTTCCGCCGCTCGCAGATCTGCCTGGGCCACAACCAGTTCGTGCGCCTGGACCTGATGCAGGCGGTCGGCGGCTTTCCGACCGCGGGCGCCACCGAGGACTCCACCCTCGGCTACGAGCTCGGCCGCCGCGGCGTGCTGATCCAGGCGCTGCCCATGGTGGAGGTGACCGATCTCCCCGAGACCTCCGAGGGCGTGATCCGCCAGAACGCGCGCTGGTACCAGGGCGTGCTCGACGACATCCCGTTCCTCTGGCGCATCTGGCGCACAGAGCCCACCGCGTTCAACCTGGCCCAGCTCGTGCGGCACCTCGGCAACAAGGTGGTGGAGTGGCCGATCGCGGCCCTGGTCTACCCGGTCACCGGCTGGCTCGGCTGGTACCTGGCCTACCACCACGAGGGCCACCGGTTCTGGTTCTACATGGCCACCGGCGCGCCCACCGTCTCGCTGCTGCTGACCGTGTGGGTGGGCGGCATCATGACGCAGGCGCTGATCGAGGACCTCCACCCGTACCTGCCGCGCCCGGTGGATCTCCGCCGCAAGAGCCTGAAGGAGAAGTTCCTCGGCACCTTCCGCTGCCAGACCTACTGGCTGCTTGCGACGCGCGGGTCCTGGCGCGTGCTCAGGGCCCTGGCCCGTACCGGCCGCTTCGAGCCGGCCAAGACCGATCGCGTCACCGGCCGCCTCTCCCTCTCCCCTCCGGCGAGCGGGCAGGGCGACGGAAGTTGATGTGTGCCTCCCCTCTCCCCTCCGGGGAGAAGGGAGGGTGACGGGAGCTAGCGAGAGGGGCCGACGGAGTTCTCCGCGCGACGCGCGGCTTCAAGGGCTGGTCGCGGCACGGCCGCTTCCTGTGGCGGCTCGCGCCCGATAGCCGGCGACGAACCGTGGTGAGACCTGCGCGAGCCGCTCCACGTCCACGCGCCCGCTGCGCTGGATATAGCTCCAGGCCAGGTCCCACGGCGGCAGGGCCATGTGGTCGGCAAAGCGCTCGTACCAGCCGGCGCTGGCGTCTGCGGCCGCGACGATCTTGCCCACGATCGGTCGGCGCGCGGCCTCGTATGCCTGCAGCGCCGCCGGCAGGTCGCCGGGCTGGTCGCGGAGGGCCCTGGCCAGGGCGATGGCGTCCTCGAAGGCCAGGCGCGTGCCGGAGCCGATCGAGAAGTGCGCGGTGTGGGCCGCGTCGCCGACCAGCACCCGGTTGCCGGCCGACCAGCACGCGTTGGCGATCCGGGGGAACTGCCGCCAGATCGACCGGTTGGCGACCAATGGGTGTCCGCCCAGCTCCCGCGCGAACACCCGCTCGCAGTAGGCCCGCGTGCCGGCCTCGTCCAAGCGGGCGAAGCCCGCGCGCGCCCACGTCGTCGCGTCGGTCTCGACGACGAAGGTGCTCATCCCGGGCGCGTAACGGTAGTGGTGGGCGGTGAACGCGCCGGCCTCGTCGGTGACGAAGGTCTGGCTGAGGGTTTCGAAGGGCCGGGTCGTGCCGTACCAGACGAACCGGTTCGACATCAGGGTGCTCGCCGTGCCCAGCCGCCGCTCGAAACCGCGCCGCGCGAACGAGTTGGCGCCGTCGGCCGCCACCACGAGGTCGAAACTCTCCAGCTCGCGCTCCTCCGACACGGGGTGGCGGTACTCCGGCGTGATTCCGACCGCCTCGAGGCGCCGGCTCAGCCGCTGTAGCAGGGCCAGGCGCCCGACCGCCGCGAACCCGACGCCGTCGATGGTGATGCGCTCCCCGCGGTGGGTGATCGTGAGGTCAGCCCACCGCTCCATGGCCGGCGTGAGCAGATCGTAGGTCTCCGGATCGTCGTCGCGCAGGAACTCGAGCGCGCGGTCCGAGAAGACGACTCCGAAGCCGAAGGTCGAGTCCGGTGGGTTCTGCTCGACGATCCGGACGGGGTCGTCCGGCCGCTGGCGGTGCAGCAGATAGGCCAGGTACAGGCCCGCTGGGCCGGCGCCCACGATCAGGGTGCGCATGCTGCCGGGCATCTTCGCACGGGTGACGCGTCCTCCGCGGTTCTCGCCCTGATCGCGGTTGACTCCGTCCCCAGCGTCGGTTACATTACGTCAGTCACCGCGGGGTGGAGCAGCCCGGTAGCTCGTTGGGCTCATAACCCAAAGGTCGCTGGTTCAAATCCAGCCCCCGCAACCAT
>DATLFG010000001.1:0-5635 GCA_035524955.1 Candidatus Limnocylindria bacterium
CCAGGAGCGGGCGCGGCGCACCAACCAGATCGCGGTGCGGCTCCTGACCGAGCGGCGAGACCTCCACGCCGCCGAGGCGGCCCCCGGATCGGCCTGAGCCGTGCCCCCGCTGCTCCGGCCACACAAGCCGGCCACCATCACGCTGGCGCCGCGGGCGGCCACGGTGGCCGCGGAGTGTGACGTGCTGGTGGTGGGTGGTGGCCCCGCCGGCCTCGGGGCGGCCATCGGGGCGGCCGATGCCGGGGCGGACGTGATCCTGGTGGAGCGCCACGCCTTCCTGGGGGGCAACGCCACCGCGGCGCTCGTGATGCCGCTCATGTCCTTCCACACCCAGCGGGGGCCGGCGGCGCCCGGGGCCGCCTCGGAGCTGATGCCCCGCGATCACGGTCCGGGGGATCCCGTGGTCCAGGGTGTCCTGAAGCGGCTGCTGGACCGGCTGGAGGCGGCGGGGGGCTCGCTCCGGCCGTCGCCGCAAACCGGTTATGTCGTGCCGTTCGACCCGGAGATCTTCAAGCTCGTGGCCCTCGATCTCCTGGACGAGGCGGGCGTCCGCATCCTCCTCCACGCCTTCGCCAGCGGGGTCGTCGGCGCGCCCCGGCCCGACGGGGTCGTGTTCGAGACCAAGTCGGGTCCCATCGTCGTCATGGCCCGGGCCATCGTGGACGCCACCGGCGACGGGGACGTGGCCGCCCTGGCCGGGGCGCCCTTCGAGATCGGCCGCGCGGGGGACGACCTGGTGCAGCCCATGACGCTCATGTTCCGCATGGTGGAGTTCGAGCGGAACGGCTTCGCGGCGTACCGGCAGGCGCACCCTGACCAGTGGCGTGGCGTCCACGGGCTCTGGGACTTGGTGCGGGAGGCGAGCGCGGCGGGCGAGCTGGCGCTTGCGCGGGAGGACATCCTCTTCTTCGGCACGCCGCACGAGCGGGAGCTGTCGGTCAACAGCACGCGGGTCACCGGGGCGCTGGGCACCAGCGTGTGGGATCTCACCCGGGCTGAGGTGCAGGCGCGCCGGCAGATGCGGCAGATCGCCGCGTTCCTGCGCAAGTACGTCCCGGGCTTCGAGCGCTCGTACGTGGCGCAGAGCGGCGTGATGATCGGGGTGCGGGAGACGCGGCGCATCACCGGGGAGTACCAGCTCACCGCGGAGGACATCCTGGGCGCGCGCAAGGCGGACGACGCGGTCGCACGCGGGACGTACCCGCTCGACATCCACAATCCGCAGGGCAAGGGCACCCTCCTGATGCGGCTGCCGCCCGGAGAATTCTACGATATTCCCCTCCGCTGCCTCCTGCCGCAGCGCCTGGACCGGCTCGCGGTGGCCGGGCGCTGCATCTCGGGCACCCACGAGGCGCACTCGTCCTACCGCGTCATGCCGATCGCGATGGCCACCGGCCAGGCCGCGGGCGTGTGCGCGGCGCTGGCCGCGCGCGCAGCCAAGGCGCTCCGCGACGTGCCACCGGGCGACGTGCAGGCCGAGCTGCGTCGGCAGGGCGCCGTGGTCTGAGCGCGAGGCGGCGGCGCGTTCCTACCGGGTAAGAGAGGCGCGCAGGGAGCCCTTGGATACCCGCAGATCCTCCCGAACACCCCATGCAGGGCGCTGAACCGTCGAGGGATCGGCGGCACGGACCTTGCTCCCTTCTCGCGTGGCAACGCAATCCCACCGATCACACAGGAGGAGACGCGATGAACAAGGACATCCTTGCCGGGAAGTGGAAAGAGATGAAGGGGCGCGTGAAGGAGCAGTGGGGCAAGCTCACCGACGATGAGCTGGACCGCGCCGAGGGCAAGGCCGACCAGCTCATCGGCCTGCTCCAGCAGCGCTACGGCTACACCAGGGAGCGCGCCCAGGCCGAGTACGATCGCTTCATGGCCGATCAGGACACGCAGACGCAGGTCCGCGGCTAGGAACCGCGGCGCTCGGGAGCGGCGGCGCCCCGGGCGCCGCCGCCTCCCGCGTCAGAGCGCCAGGTACTGCTGGCGGATCCCGTCGTTGTCGCGGAACTCGCGCGCGGTGCCCTCGAAGCGAATGTGGCCCTTCTCGAGCACGTAGACCCGGTCGGCCAGGTCGAGCGAGAAGCCCACGTTCTGCTCGGCGAGCAGGATCGTGAGGCCGTCGCGCTTCAGCCGCCCGATCTGCTCCTTGAGGTGGTCCACCACCAGCGGGGCCAGCCCCTCGGAGGGCTCGTCCAGGAGCAGGAGCTCTGGATTGCCCATCAAGGTGCGGGCGATCGTGAGCATCTGCTGCTCGCCGCCCGAGAGGAAGCCGCCCTGACGGCCCACCAGCTCGCGCAGCTTCGGGAAGAGATCGAACACGCGCTCCATGGTGAAGCCGCCGGGACCGCCGCCGCGGCTGGCCACGTCGAGGTTCTCCCACACCGTGAGATCCGCGAAGATGCGCCGGTCCTCCGGGATGAATCCGATGCCGGCGCGGGCGATCTGGTAGGGCGGCCGACCGGTCACGTCGCGGCCCTTCCACACCACGCGGCCGCGACGCGGCGGGGTGAGACCGATGATGCTGCGCATGGTGGTGGTCTTGCCGACCCCGTTGCGGCCGAGCAGGCAGACGCACTCGCCCCGGGTCACGTGGATGGAAACCCCGAAGAGCACCTGCGACAGTCCGTAGGCGGTGTAGATGTCCTGCACCTCGAGGACGCGCTCGGGCGCGGCGGTCACCGGCTCTCTCCCAGGTAGACCCGCCGCACCTCGGGATCCCGCCGTACCTCGGCGGGCGCGCCGTCGGCGATCACCCGGCCCTGGTGCAGCACCGTGATGCGGTGGGCGATGGAGAAGACCACCTCCATGTCGTGCTCGGTGAAGAGCAGCGTCAGCCCCCGCTCGGCCGCGATGCGCTCGATGAGCCGGATGGACTCGCGGGTCTCCGTCGCGGACATCCCGGCGGTGGGCTCGTCGAGCAGCAGGATCTCGGGCTCGAGCGCGAGCGTGATGCCCAGCTCGAGCTGCTTCTGGTTGCCGTGCGAGAGAAAGCCCGAGATCTCGCCCGCCTTGTCGAGGAGGCCGACCGACTCCAAGACCGCCTCCGTCTCCGGCCGGTAGAGGCGCTCCACCGAGGTGTAGAGGTTCCAGCCCCGGCCGCGGTGGCAGACGAAGGCGGCCTGCACGTTCTGGTACACGGTGAGCCGCGGGAAGATGTTCGTGCGCTGGAAGGATCGCCCCATCCCGAGCCGGCAGAGATCGTGCGGCGCCATACCGGTGACGACGCGCTCCTTGAACACCACCTGCCCCGCGTCGGGCGCCAGGTGCCCCGTGATCAGGTTGAAGAGCGTGGTCTTGCCGGCTCCATTGGGCCCGATGATGGCGCTGATGGAGCCCCGGGGCACCGTGAAGGAGACCCCGGCGACCGCCTGGAAGCCGTCGAAGCTCTTCCGGATCTCGCGGACGTCAAGCACCGGTGGGCCTCCGGGCCAGTCGGTGCCACAGGGCCCCGAGCGCACCGGCGAGGCCGCCGGGAAAGACGAAGAGCAGAGTCACCAGGATGCTGCCGAGGATCAGGGGCCAGTACTCGGTGAATGAGACGATCTGCTGATTGAGCCAGAGGAGCACCAGCGCTCCGACCGCCGGGCCGTAAAAGGCCCCCATGCCGCCCAGCAGGGTCATGATCAGGACCTCGGCGGACTTGGTCCAGTAGGCGAAGTCGGGGAAGACGCCGCGGTTGAAGATGCCGAAGAGACCGCCCGCGAGCCCGGCGAAGCAGCCCGCCAGCACGAACACCGCGAGCTCGTACCGGCGGACGTTGACGCCGATGAACTCGGCCCGCTCGGGATTCTCGCGGATGGTGGTGAGCATCCGCCCGAACGGGGAGCCGACGATGCGGCGCAGGATCCAGAAGCAGGCCGCGACCACCACGAGCGTGAGGAAGTAGAAGTACTCCGACGTGCGGTACCCGCCCACGACCGGCAGCACGGTCCCGATCCGCTCGAGCCAGCCGAAGTCGGGATAGGGGATCTCCGGCATGCCCTGCTCGCCGCCCGTCACCTCGTTCCACTTGAAGCAGATGGCCCATACGATCTGCGCGAAGGCGAGCGTGAGCATCGCGAAGTAGATCTTGGTGAGGCGCACGCAGAAGAAGCCGAAGACCAGGGCGAGGAGCCCGGCCACGAGGCCCGCGGCCGGGAACGCCACCAGGAAGGTCACGCCCGCCTTCTTCATGAGGATGCCGGTGGTGTAGGCCCCGATCCCGAAGTAGGCCGCGTGCCCGAAGGACACGAGCCCGGTATAGCCCACGAGCAGGTTGAGGCTCGTGGCGAACAGCGCCCAGATGACCACGTCGTTGGCGAGGAACGTGTAGTAGCGCGACCCCGCGGCCGGCACGAAGAACGCGGCCACGAGCACGAGGAGGGGCCACGGAGCTCTGCGGTACTGCATCATCTTGTACTGGGGGGGAGCGGCGGCGCTCCTCCCCCAGCCCCCCCCACCACATCGATCATTCGCGTCGTCGACCCCTCCGGGGCTCGCCCGTCGCGCGCTTCGGGGGCGCCCGAGACGCGCGGCGGCGCTCCTCCCCCAGCCCCCCCCACCACCCCGATCATTCGCGTGGTCGAGCTCCGGGGCTCGTACGTCGCGCTCGTCAGGGGCGGCCGGGAGGAGCGGCGGCGCTCCTCCCCCAGCTCCCCCACCGCACCGATCATTCGGTCGAGCGAGATCACGGAGTCTCCGGTGGCTATTTCAGCGGCCGGCCCAGCAGGCCCCAGGGGCGGATGATGAGGACGGCGGCCATGAGGGCGAACACCGAGAAGATGGAGAAGCGCGGGAAGAACAGGATGCCGAAGGAGAGCACCTGGCCGTAGATCACGGCGCCGAGGAAGGTGCCCCAGAATGAGCCGAGCCCCCCGATCACCACCACGATGAACGCCTCGACGATGATCTCGGTGTCCATCCCGGGCACGATGGTGCGCACCGGCGTGACCAGCGCTCCCCCGAGCCCGCCCAGGAACGAGGCCAGGACGAACACGCCGGTGTAGAGCCCGCTGACGTTCACCCCGAGCGCGCCCAGCGTCTCCCGGTCGAGCGCGGCGGCCCGGACGAATCGCCCGACCCGGGTGCGCTGGAGCACGAACCAGAAGGCCAGGGCGATGAACGGCCCCAGCAGCAGGATGAACAGGTTGTAGTAGGGAATGGTGGCCCCGAAGAGCGAGAAGGCGCCGCTGAGCCCGGGCGGGCGACTCACCGACTTCTGCTGGGTGCCCCAGATGATCTTGGCCACGTCGGACAGGATGAGGACGAGGGCGTAGGTGAAGAGGAGCTGGTAGAGCTCGTCCTTGCCGTAGAGGTGGCGGAAGAGGAAGCGCTCCACGATGCCCCCGAGCACCGCCACGGCGGTGGCGGCGCCCAGGGCGGCCACCCAGAAGCTACCGGGGCCGGTACCGATCCATTGCACGAGCTGGAAGGCGCTGTAGGCGCCCAGCATGTAGAAGGTGCCGTGCGCGAAGTTCAGCACGCGCAGGACGCCGAAGATCAGGGAGAGACCGGAGGCGATCAGGAACAGGAACATGGCGGCGGTGAGGCCGCTCAGACTCTGGGCGAAGACGAACGACGGATCGGGCATCGTGGGAGCCCCCTCACCCGACCCTCTCCCCCCTCGAGGGGGGAGAGGGTCGGGTGAGGGGGCTCCCAC
>DATLFG010000002.1:0-41251 GCA_035524955.1 Candidatus Limnocylindria bacterium
CCAGGAGCGGGCGCGGCGCACCAACCAGATCGCGGTGCGGCTCCTGACCGAGCGGCGAGACCTCCACGCCGCCGAGGCGGCCCCCGGATCGGCCTGAGCCGTGCCCCCGCTGCTCCGGCCACACAAGCCGGCCACCATCACCCTGGCGCCTCGGGCGGCCACGGTGGCCGCGGAGTGTGACGTGCTGGTGGTGGGCGGCGGCCCCGCCGGCCTCGGGGCGGCCCTCGGCGCCGCCGAGGCCGGGGCCGACGTGATCCTGGTCGAGCGCCACGCCTTCCTGGGGGGCAACGCCACCGCGGCCCTCGTGATGCCGCTGATGTCGTTCCATACCCAGCGCGGCCCCGCCGCGGTCGAGAGCGCCTCGGAGCTGATGCCCCACGATCACGGCCCGGGCGAGCCGGTGGTCCAGGGCGCGCTGAAGCGGCTGCTGGACCGGCTGGAGGCGGCGGGGGGCTCGCTCCGGCCGTCGCCCCAGACCGGCTTCGTGGTGCCGTTCGATCCGGAGGTCTTCAAGCTCGTCGCCTTCGATCTCCTGGACGAGGGGGGTGTTCGCGTGCTCCTCCACGCCTTCGCCAGCGGTGTCATCGGCGCCCCGCGTCCCGACGGCGTCGTGTTCGAGACCAAGTCGGGTCCCATCGTCGTCACGGCCCGGGCCATCGTGGACGCCACCGGCGACGGCGACGTGGCCGCGCTGGCGGGGGCGCCCTTCGAGATCGGCCGCGCGGGCGACGACCTGGTGCAGCCGATGACGCTGATGTTCCGCATGGTGGAGTTCGAGCGGAACGGCTTCGCGGCCTACCGGCAGGCCCACCCCGGCCAGTGGCGCGGCGTGCACGGGCTCTGGGATCTGGTGCGCGAGGCGAGCGAGGCAGGCGAGCTGGAGCTCGCGCGCGAGGACATTCTGTTCTTCGGCACTCCCCACGAGCGCGAGCTCTCCGTGAACAGCACGCGGGTCACCGGCGCGCTGGGCACGAGCGTGTGGGATCTCACGCGCGCGGAGTGGCAGGCCCGCCGGCAGATGCGGCAGATCGCCGCGTTCCTGCGCAAGTACGTCCCGGGCTTCGAGCGGTCCTACGTGGCCCAGAGCGGCGTCACCATCGGAGTGCGGGAGACGCGGCGCATCACCGGGGAATATCAGCTCACCGCGGAGGACATCCTGGGCGCGCGCAAGGCGGACGACGTGATCGCGCGGGGGACGTACCCGCTCGACATCCACAATCCGCAGGGCAAGGGCACCCTCCTGATGCGGCTGCCGGACGGCGAATCCTACGACATTCCCCTCCGCTGTCTCCTGCCGCAGCGCGTGGACCGGCTCGCGGTGGCGGGACGCTGCATCTCGGGCACCCACGAGGCACACTCGTCCTACCGCGTCATGCCGATCGCGATGGCCACCGGCCAGGGCGCGGGCGTGTGCGCGGCGCTGGCCGCCCGCGCAGCCAAGGCGCTCCGCGACGTGCCACCGGGCGACGTGCAGGCCGAGCTGCGTCGCCAGGGCGCCCTGATCTGAGCGCGATGCGGCGTCGCTTCCGGGAGGTGAGCAAAGACCAACCGCGCAATCGGAACGCGAACCTGCGGTGGAGTACGAGAGGTTGAGCACCTTAGGCCTGTCGGGGTCCACGCGTCCAACAAGCGACGATCCGGCCTCCGGCTTCTACTGGCGAGCCAGCCAGTGGGTCAGCCGACGCGCCCGTGCGGGGATTCGTGACGCCCTCGGGTACGACCTGCCCATCACTTCCCTTCGCCGCCGTGGACGAAGCGATCATTAATGCCCGGCGCCTTGTGTTGGTCGCGCCACTTCGTTCATTCGGGCGACTCCGACGCTGTCGAGTACGTCTCTCGGGGAGTGCCGTGCGGTTCTGTGGTGCGTGCTTCAAGCACTGGCGCGAGGAAGCGCATTACCTTTCAAACGGATGGTACCGTCACTAGGTATGCGACCGTGACCGAGGGATGACGCTACCATGTCGCGTGAGCTGGCGCCCTGGCGGCCGGGGATCGCCCAAAGAGGGGTGGGTACTCTTGAGGCTGCCGCTTCGGATTCTAGCCTGACGCTACCAGTCGCGGGGCGAGGCTGACCCCGTTGTGCTCCACCTTCTAGGTGGCGGTTGCCGCAGGGCCGCAGACTCGTCGCGCCAGATCACGTAGCACGCAGGATGCGCGCGACCGACTACCCCTGGACCATCGACCTCGCGTTCCAAGGTCGGCGAGTCGATCGGAAGGGCGCACACAATACACGGGCGGCCAGTGCCCCGGTGTATCGACGAGATGCCAGTCGCCGCGAACAAATCTCGCTTTGACAACCGAGCCCGGACCTGCTGCCTCAGTCCAGCGTCGGAAGACTCGGGAATCATCGGGGCGGCCGTTTCCGCTCGAACCACGCCACGAAGCCGGGATTGCTGGCGTCATGCTCGAACTCGATCTCGAACTCCATCTCGTCCTTCGTTGCCGGAGGCCGGCAAATGGAACGGTGAGAGCAGCTACGGGAAGATCGCGCCAGATGCCAACGGCTGGCGATCCGGCTACCGGCCCCCGAGGCCGGGGCAATCCGGGGGCCGGTCAGGACGCCAAGAACTGTTAGCCGCGCCAACGCGAGTATCCCCACCCTCCACCACCGAGGAGGAACAACACAACCAGAACGATCAGTACGGTCTCCATAGACAAGGCCCATCACCTCCCGCCAGTACTCTTGCAGCTTGCCCGGCCTGCTTCACCGAACTCACAGCGAACATCGACACGCACCAAGTGTAGTCAGCGCGATCCGGCCCGCCTATTGGACCAAGGTCCTCTTGGTCTGCCCCCCGGTTGAACTAGACACAGATGGGGCTATCCTGCTGCGGCAGGAGGGAGGGGCCCCATGGGCGAGTTTGCACGGAAGTCAGACGGCCGGCCGATCTTCACGGTCGAGTTCAAGCGAGGGATTGTCCAGCAACTCGTGAAGGGGGAGAAGACCCCCGGCGGAGGTGAGCCGGGAGCTCGACATCCAGCCCAGCGTCATCCGGGAGTGGAAGCGCCGGGTCGAAACGGGGGCGACGACGGCCGTGGCCGCGAACGAGGATGTCGTGCCGGCCAGCGCGCTGCGGGAGGCCCAGCAGCGGATTCGGGAGCTCGAGCGGCTCCTCGGCCGGAAGCAGATGGAGGTCGAGATCCTGCAGGCGGCGCAGGAGGTGGCAAAAAAAAGTCCGTGGTTGCGCAAAGGGTCCGCGAAGTGACCGGCCACCCCGTGGCCACGATCTGCCGGACGCTCCGCCTCGCGCGGCAGACCACCTACTACACGCCGACCGTGCGGAGGCGAGGGCACTATCAGCGGGCCGGCGACCTGAAGCTCTTCGACTTCGACATCGGTGCTCACCCCCTTCTTCCTGTATTCCCGATACGGACAAAAGGCGGACAATCGCCTGGGTTCGTGCTCGGTAAGTGCCCGTCATATCACGAGCACCCCGTGGTGGTGCCGCAGGTGATGCACTTGAGGCAGGTGCCGTTGCGCACCATGGTGAACTGGCCGCAGTCGCCGCACGGGTCGCCTTCGTAGCCCTTGAGCCGCGCCATCGCGGACGCGGAGAGCAGCTTCGTCTCGACCACCGGCCCGCTGCCCCCGCTCACCGGCGCGATGGCGCGCGCGGTCACCGGCGCGGGCGCCGGGGGCGGGGCCGCCGGGGGCTCCGGCCCCGTCAGGTCCATGGGCGACAGGATGGATGGGGGCGACGGGATGGACCGGGAGGATGCGGCCACCGGGCCCTCGCCCGGCCGGCTGCCGATGGCGTCCGCGCGCAGCTCGTCTTCGGGCACGTGCGAGAGATCGGTGCGCCCGAGGTAGGTGATGGCCAGCTCGCGGAAGACGTAGTCGATGACCGAGGTGGACATCTTGATGCGCTCGTTGCCGCGCACCATCCCGTTGGGCTCGAACCGGGTGAAGACGAAGGCGTCCACGAACTCCTCGAGCGGCACCCCATGCTGCAGGCCGAGCGAGATGGCGATCGCGAAGCAGTTCATCAGCGAGCGGAAGGCCGCCCCTTCCTTGTGCATGTCGAGGAAGATCTCGCCGACCGTCCCGTCCTGGTACTCGCCGGTGCGGAGGTAGACCTTGTGGCCGCCCACCACCGCCTTCTGGGTGTAGCCGGAGCGGCGGTCGGGCAGCCGGTGCCGCTCGCGCAGGTACTGGGTCACCACCCGCTCGGTCATCCGCTCGGCCACCGCCTCCACGTCCGCGGCCGCGGCCTGCTCCTCCTCCTCGTCAGTCGTGGAGTTGAGCGGCTGCGAGAGCTTGGAGCCGTCGCGATAGAGGGCCACCGCCTTGAGCATGCCGCGCCAGGCGAGGTCGTAGGCCCACTTGACGTCCTCGATGGTGGCGTCCTGCGGCATGTTGATGGTCTTGCTGATCGCGCCGGAGATGAAGGGCTGGGCCGCCGCCATCATCCGGATATGCGCTTCGGTGGCGATGAAGCGCGCGCCCTTCTTGCCGCAGCGGTTGGCGCAGTCGAAGACGGGCAGGTGCGCGGCCTTCAGCAGCGGCGCGCCCTCGACGGTCATGGTGCCGCAGCAGTAGTCGTTGGCGGCCTCGATCTCGGTGGGGGTGAAGCCCAGCGCGCGGAGCAGGTTGCCGTTCCACTCGGCGAGCTGGGCCTCGTTGATCCCCAGCCGCGCGGCCACGTAGCTCTCCCCGAGCGTCCAGGCGTTGAAGGCGAAGGTGATGTCGAAGGCGGCCTCGATCGAGGCTTCCAGCCGCTGCAGGCCCGCGTCGTCGAAGCCCCTGGCGCGGAGCGTGTCGTGGTTGATGAACGGCGCGCCCCGCAACGTCTTGCGCCCGACGCAGTAGGCCACGATGTCGTCGATCTCGTTCGGGGTGTAGCCGAGCGTCTCGAGCGCGAGCGGCAGGCTCTGGTTGATGATCTTGAAGTAGCCGCCGCCCGCCAGCTTCTTGAACTTCACCAGCGAGAAGTCGGGCTCGATGCCGGTGGTGTCGCAATCCATGACGAGGCCGATGGTGCCGGTCGGCGCCAGGACCGTGACCTGGGCGTTGCGGTAGCCGTGCTGCTCGCCGAGCCCGACCGCCCGATCCCACGTCTCGCGTGCGGCCTGGAGCAGCGGAGCGGGGCAGTGGGCGGGGTCGATGCCGAGCGGCGTGATGCTGAGGCCCTCGTACTCGACCGGGGCGACGGCGTAGGCGGCCCGCCGGTGATTGCGCATCACGCGCAGCATGTGGGCCTGGTTCTTGTGGTAGCCCGGGAAGGGCCCGAGATCGCGAGCCATCTCCGCCGAGGTCGCGTAGGCCTCCCCGCACATCACCGCGGTCACCGCGCCGCAGATCGCGGTGGCCTCCGGCGAGTCGTACGGGATGCCCCGGCGCATCAGCACGGTGCCCATGTTGGCGTAACCCAGGCCCAGGGTGCGGAAGTCCCAGCTCCGCTGCGCGATGGCCGGGCTCGGGTAGGCGGCCATCAGCACGCTGATCTCGAGCACGGTGGTCCACAGGCGGCAGGCATGGCGGAAGCCATCGACGTCGAAGCTGCCGTCCTCGCGGAGGAACTTCACCAGGTTGATCGAGGCGAGGTTGCACGCGGTGTCGTCGAGGAAGAGGTACTCGGAGCAGTTGTGCACGACGAGCCCGCCGGCCACGAAGTGGTGGGTCGCCTCCTCGGTCAGATCGAAGACGTCCGCTTCCCCGGCCGCCTCGATGGTCACCACCTCGTCGGTCAGCTCCTCGACGGTCACCGGCTCGTCCCCGATGAGCCGGGCCAGGGCCTGCGCCTTCGGGCTCTCCGGGTGGAAGCCGATCGCCTGCTCGAAGAGCGGGCAGGACGCCCGGCTGATCCGCAGCGAGTGGGTGGGGTGCGGCCGCGCCGCCGTCGCCTCGGCCAAGCGCGTGTCCTCGTAGAGCCGCGCCTTGATGCCGAAGGCCAGCAGGAGGAGCTGGGTCTGGCGCAGCAGCTCGAGCGACGTCGAGTCGAGGGAAATGTAGCGCGACTGCTCGCCGTAGCTCGCCACGGTGGCATCGGCGGTGAACAGACCGCGGAGCACCGCGGCCAGGGCCGGCCGGTCCAGGTCGAAGACGGCGGGAGCGAAGCGGATGGCCGCCGCGCCCTCGTCGAGGATCGCGAGCTCGCGGAAGACCGCCACCGCGGAGGCTTCGCTCAGCATGAGACGGGCGGTGGCGGCGCTCCGGGTGATGACGCCGCTCCCGGCCTGGCGCCCGAGCCCGCCCACCGCCTGGAGGGCGGCGCGGCCGGCGTGGACGGCGGCGGCCACCGCGGCCAGCAGCGGGGCCTCGTCGGCGTCGGTGGTGAGCACGAGGGACTCCTGGGCGCGGCCGTGGACGACGGACGGGGTCAGGTACCCCTCCGCGGCCGCCACGCCGACGCCCAGGGCCAGGTCGGTGGCGAGGCTGCGCCGCCCGAAGCCGGGGCCCCGGAGCACGAGGCGGTTGCCCGCGGTGAGATCGGCCACCGCGACGTCGCCGCGGCCCACCGTGAGCACCTTGTGATCGCCGGTGATCCGCACCCGGTAGCCCAGGCGCGTCCGGAGATCGAACACCGGCTTGCGGCCGGTGGGGAAGATGCGGGTCACGAGATGGGGCTCCCCGTCCGAGCCGATGACGCGCGCGGTCTTGCCCACCAGGGCGTCGATGCGCTGCCAGCCTTCCGCGGTGGCCACGAGGGTGTCGCCGGTCACGCACGGGTTGCTGGCGTTGATGCGCCCGTCCTCGGGGCAGGTGTGCCACTCGTTGATCGTGGTGTCGTACTGCACGCCGGGATCGGCGCAGGCCCAGGCCGCGTGCGCGATCTCGTCCCAGAGCTGCTCGGCGGGGACCGCGCCGGCGCTCTTGCCATCGGTGCGGCGCTTGAGCTCCCACTGGCCGCGCCGCGCGAGCACGTCGAAGAAGGCGTTGGGCACCCGCACGCTGTTGTTGGAGTTCTGGCCGGAAACCGTGTAGTAGGCCTCGCTGTCCCAGTCGGTGTCGTACTCCGGGAAGTGCAGTTCGCGCACGCCCTGGGCGGCCAGGAGCAGCACGCGCTGGATGTAACCCTCGGGGACGAGGGCGGCCCGCGCCTCCCGCACCGCCGAGCGGAGCGCCGGGTTCTTGCGCGGATCGGCCTCGACGCCCGCCGGGGTGCGCACCGCGGCCAGCACCGCCTGGAGGCGCCGCTTGGTCATGCGCGAGCCGCTGACTAGCGCCGCCACCTTCTGCTCCTCCACCACCTTCCACCGGATGAAGGTGAGGATGTCCGGGTGGTCGAGGTTGAGGATCACCATCTTGGCGGCCCGCCGGGTCGTCCCGCCCGACTTGATGGCGCCCGCCGCGCGGTCGCCGATCCGGAGGAACGACATCAGGCCGGAGGACTTGCCGCCACCCGAGAGCGGCTCGTTCTCGCCGCGGAGGTTGGAGAAGTTGGTCCCGCTGCCCGAGCCGTACTTGAAGATGCGGGCCTCACGGGTCCAGAGGTCCATGATGCCGCCGTCGTTGACCAGATCGTCGGAGACGGACTGGATGAAGCAGTTGTGGACGATGACGTTGTTGGACAGGTACTGCCCGCTCTCGGTCTGGATGTCGAACACCGGCTGCACGCCCACGCACTCCACCCGCACCACCGTCTCGTCCCTCAGCGCGGCCACCTTCTTGCCCGCGAACTGCGCGGAGCACGCGGTGTCGAGCTTCTGGCGCTTGTCGTCGGAGACGAAGCCGATCAGGTCCCGGAAGCGGGCCCGCGCCTCCGCGTGGACGATCGAGACGATAAAGGGGGTCCGGCGGCTCTCCCGCGTCTCGGCACCGCGCCCGAGCTTCGCGTAGATGCCCAGGTTGAGCAGGAGCGCCTGCACGCCGTGCGCCAGCACGGCCGAGATGGTGGCGAGCGTGACGTCGGCCTGCCGGGCCCAGTACGACCGCAGCCGCACCGTGCCCTGGGCCTGGAAGAGGGCGCGCAGGTAGGCGGCCTGGGCGTCGCGGCCGCTTCGCAAGATAATGGCGGGCACCGCGTGGTCGGCGCTCGAGCGGAGCAGGCCGTACTTGTCCACGAAGGGCCGCAGCGGCTCCCCGTAGAGGCGGATCCGGTGGATGTCGAGCCCCGGGGTGCGCGTCTCCATCGAGCGGACGTGGTAGTGCACGCCGTCGAAGACGCGGTGCACCCGCTCGACGACGAAGTCGAGCTCGTCCTTGTCGATGGTGGTGAACTCGACGGCCAGGCTGTGCTCGGTGCTGAGGCCGTCCTGACCCACGAAGCCGTCCGCCTGCAGCCATCCCACCAGCGCCGCTTCATCGACGTCGCCGTGCTGCGAATCCCGGCGCACGTCGGTGCGGGTGGCCAGCCGGAGCGCCGCACCCGGCTCCACGTCGTCCACGCGACGCCAGGCGCCGACGCCGTTGGCGATCGCGTACACGAGGTGATCGCCGGTGGCCTCGACCGCCACGCCGTTGCGGAGCTCGATGCGGAAGACCGCCCGCTCCCCGTTCTCCTTGACCGCCACCACCCGCGTGATGCCGGCGCCCTCGTCGCGGCCGTCGTACACCTCGAGGCCGACCTGGTTCTTGGTCACGATCTGACCGATGGGGATGGGCCCCTCGGGCGTCGAGACCAGGGCGTGATAGGGCTGGCAGGCATGCGGCTGCGGCCGCTCGTAGGCGGAGCCGGCCCGCGTGAGGATGCCGGTGTCCGGATCCACGTAGTGATGGCCCTGGGCCGGGCCGGAGAGCCCGTAGGCGTAGTGGAGCCCGGTATTGAACCACTGCGGCGAGTTGGGGGCCGCGACCTGGGCCGCCAGCATGCCGCAGAGCTCGTCGTAGAAGGCCCGCGCGTCGGAGGGGGTGTCGAAGTAGCCGTACTTCTCCCCCCAGTGCATCCAGCAGCCGGCCAGCCGGTGGAAGACCTGCCGGGCGTCCCGCTCGCCGCCGAGGACCGGTCGGCCGTCCCGGTCCAGCAGCGGCTTGCCGTCCGGCGCGTACTGCGGCACGCCCGACTTCCGGAAGTACTTCTGGGCGAGGATGTCCGTGGCCACCGCGGACCACCCGGCCGGCACCGAGATCCCATCTTGGCGGAAGACCGTGGAGCCGTCGGGGTTCTTGATCTCCGACACTCGCTGGTCGAACTGGATGCCCGCGTAGGGACTCTGGCCTTCTCTGGTGAACCGACGGGCTACTCTCATGAGCTGCTCCTCCTAGAAGAACACTGGCCAAACCACGACCCTGCTCGATCCCATGGACACGATCTGGTTCAGATGAGAAAGGCGGGTTGGAGCGACGCGAGGGCGTCGAGGCTCTGAACGGCGGCGCGCTGTGAACTCGTATGCATATAGGTAGTGTGTACGTCCGAAGCGGACCCCAACATATTGCGCCCCGTCGAACCCTGTCAACAAAAAAAGACTGCAGGAGTTGCACGCATCGCGTCAGCGAGGGGGACTACTGGGGAGGGAGCTGCGGGTCGAACGCCGGGGTATCTAGCTCAGTACGGCGACGGGCTCCTGATCATGTTGTCGCGGCGCTGGAGGTAGCCGTTGCGCACCGCGCTGTAGAGATCGACGGTGGTCTCCTCGAAACCCTGGTAGAGGTCCAGGTTGAGCGACCGGTCGTTGATCATGCTGCCGACCTTCATGCCGAGGCGCGTCCAGATGAACGGCAGCACGTAGCTCAGTGGATCCATGGCCCCGTCGACGGCGGTGCCGATCCCGTCACGGACGGTCAGCGGCGGCATGAACGGCAGGACCAGGAAGGGCCCGGGCCCGAGCCCCCAGATGCCGAGGGTCTGGCCGAAGTCGGCGCGGGTCCTCTGCAGGTTGAACTCCTGCTTGGCGATGTCGAAGAGGCCGCCGATGCCGAGCGTGCTGTTGATCAGGAAGCGGCCCACCTCCGCGGTCGCGCCCAGGGGGCGCGCCTGGAGCAGGTTGTTGACGACGCGCTGGACGACCAGCAGGTTGTCGAAGCCGCTGTCGATCATCTGCTGCACGCGGTCCGGCATCACGAAGTTGTAGCCCTTCGCCACCGGCTTGAGCACGTACCGGTCCACGTTGTAGTTGAACGTGAACATCTTCTCGTTAAACGGCTCCCACGGATCGTACTCCTCGAGGATGCCATCGGCGGGCACGACCGGATCGGCGGGGCGAGCCTGGGCCATCGTCTGGGCAACCACGAGCGGTCCCACCGAGGCGACCATGTAGGAGGGCTGCGCCCCGGCGGGGATCAGCTCGAAGGAGGCCGGCCGGAACGCCACCGTGGCGGCCATGGTCTGCTCGCCTGGGCGGGGCTCGACCACCACGCCGGGCGACGGCAACTCGGGCGCGAGGGCCGCGGCGACCGGATTGTCCGGATCGGCAGGGGCCGCCGTGGTGGCGGCCAGCAGGGACTCGCTGCGCAGCTCGCGGGACAGCGTACCGCAGCCGCCCATCGCGAGAGCCGAGACCGCCAGGAGCAGCGCTGCCTGTCGCATGCCGAGTCCGAAACGCACGATTCGTGTACCCCCCAGGGTGTCGCTGTGGTCGCTCATGGGCTCGCTAGTCGAGGCCGGCGCGGCCGATACCACGGGAGCAAGGCCGGTGCCATGGCGCGCCACTCGCGAGCATAGGATACCGAGCGTCGTTCTTTCAAGCACTTTCCCTACGATGCGGTGCCGCCGTGGCCCCCACCCATAGTCGGACCCGGCCAGACTGGGCAGCGCCCTCCCCGGATTTGTCACTTCGGGGTTGTTGACAGCGCGGGGCGGCCGGGCTTCAATGCGGGCGCGATCGCAGGATCCCGGAAGGCGCTTCGAGAAAGGTGGCGGCAATGATCGAGCTCACGCTGGAGATGGCCGAGCGGGCGACGCGCGCGGCGCGGGAGAAGGCCAAGGCCCTGGGCACCCCGATGACGATCACGGTGGTGGACGAGGCGGGACGGCTGGTGCTGTGCTCGCGCGGCGACGGCACCGGCTTCTTCACGCCCGAGACTTCGCGCGCCAAGGCGATGGCCGCCGCGAACTTCCGCATGTCCACCGCCGATCTGGCCGACCGCGTGCAGAAGGGCTCACCGTTCTGGGCCCAGGTGGGGAGCGCGATCCCCGGCCAGCTCCTGGCCAGCCACGGCGCGGTGCCGATCGTGGTGAAGGGCCGGGTGATCGGCGCGATCGGCTGCGGCGGCGGCACGGGCGAGCAGGATCAAGAGTGCGCGGCCGCAGGCGCCGCGGTACTGGCCTAACCGGCGGCACGCGGCGCTGGTGCTCTGCGCCGTCCCACTTCCCGGGGGGCGCTCAAAAAGGCCCAGATGCGAGGCGGGGCCCGACGGAGGGTCCCGCACTCCCGCAGATGGGCCTTTTTCAGCGCCCCCTAGCGCCGGACGAGGGCGTCGAGGATGGTGACGCCCTCGCCGCGCCGGCCCACCAGCACCGGGTTCAGGTCGATCTCGCTGATCGCGGTGCCGAGGCTGCGCGCGGCTTCGCCGAGGCGGCGCAACAGATCGACGGCGGCGGGCAGGTCGAGGGGCGCACCGCCGCGCACCCCGGCCCACAGCGGGCCGATGCGGAGGCTCCGGAGCGCCTCCTCGGCGGCCAGCGCATCGATCGGCGGCAGCAGCAGCCGGAAATCGCGCAGCACCTCGATGAGGACGCCGCCCGAGCCCACCAGCACGACCGGGCCGAAGACGGGATCCACGTTGACGCCGAGCGCCAGCTCGAGGGCGCCAGGGACCTGGCGCTGCACCAGGAAGCCGTCGAGGGCGACGCCCGGCGCCGCGGCGCGCACATTGGCCTCGATGCGCCGGCACGCCTCCGCGACCGCGGCGCGGTCCGATAGCCCGATGACCACGCCGCCCACGTCCGACTTGTGGGGCAGGGCGGCGGCGCAGGCCTTCACGACCACCGGGTAACCGAGTTGGTCGGCCGCGTCGGGCGCGGCCGTGGCGGCGGTGACGAAGACGGTGTCCACCAGCGGCAGCCCGAAGGGCGCGAGGAGCCGCTGGCTCTCCCACTCGTTGAGGAACGGCTCCCCGGGCCGGCCGGCCGGTATCGACGGCGGCGCCGCGGGCGGGGGCGGCTCCAGGGCCGTGCGATCGAGCCAGCGCGCGCGGCGCGTCGTCGCGTGGGCCAGGCAGGCGAGCGAGCGGAGGGCCACGCTGGCGTCGTCGAAGGCGAGCACGCCGCCCGCCCGGAAGGCCGCCACGACCGGCCGCTGCGGGCAGCTCACCGCGACGACCTTGCGGGTGGACCGGGCCACCGCGGCCACGTCCCCGACCAGCCGGGCCAGGTCGGTCGCGGCGCCGAGCAGGGCGATCTGGAAGACGATGGCGTCCACGCCGGGGTCGGCCTCGAGCGCGGGCAGCACGCGCGCGAGCATGCCGGGGTCGGTGAGCATCTGCGCGGTGAGATCCACCGGGTTGGCCGCGGCCGCGAAGTCCGGGAGCGCGACGCGCAGCACCGCGGTCGTCTGGGGCGTGAACTCCGCCGGCACGAGCCCCAGGTCCACGCAGCGATCCACGGAGAGCACGCCGAGGCCGCCCGAGTTGGAGAGAATCGCGACGCGCCGCCCGGCTTCCCGGTACTGCAGAAAGGCCTGCGACAGGGCCAGCAGCTCCGCCGGATCGGCGCAGCGGATCGCGCCCCAGTCGGCGAAGACCGCGTCGTAGACCGCGTCCTCGCCCGCGAGCGCGCCGGTATGCGAGGACGCCGCGCGGCGGCCCACCGCGCTGCGGCCCGACTTCAGGACGAAGACCGGCACGCCCCGGCGATGGGCCCGCGCCAGCGCCCGGCGAAAGCGCCCCGCGTCCTTGATGTCCTCGAGGTAGCAGCAGGCCACGCGCGTCTCCTCGTCCTCGACCACCTCGGCCAGGACCTCGGCCGCCTGCACGTCGGCCTCGTTGCCGGTGCTGACCCAGTAGTTGAGGCCGAGCCCGGCCGCGCGGGCCATCTCGTAGATCATCCCGGCCATGGCCCCACTCTGGCTCACCATCGCGATGGGCCCGGCGGCGAGGCCGGACTCGAGAAACGGCGAGGCGAAGGTGGCGACGAGCCGCGAGGGTAGGTGGGCGAAGCCCTGGCAGTTGGGTCCGATGATCCGCAGCCCGGTGCGCTCGGCCAGCTCGCGCAGGCGCGCCTGCGCGACGCGCCCGGCCGGGCCGACCTCGGCGAAGCCGCTGCTGAACACGATGGCCGCGCGCACGCCCTTGGCCGCGGCCTCCTCCAGCGACTCGAGCACGCGCTCGGCCGGCACCACCACGATGGCCAGGTCGACCGGCTCCGGGATCGCGCCGATCGAGGGGAACGCGGGCAGGCCCTGCACGGTGGCGCGCGCCGGATTGACCGGGAACACGCGACCGGCGTAGCCGTGGCGCAACAGGAAGGCGAGGGGCCGGCCGCCGATCTTGACGGGATCGTCGGAAGCGCCCACCACGGCGATGGCGCGCGGCCGGAAGACGGCGCTGAGCCCGGTCACCCGGCGGAGTATAAACCCGACGGTTGCCCGCGGCCTGGGGGAGTGCGGGGGCCATTTCTGGGCCCCGCAGCGGAAGAACATTTAGAGTATCTCCATGGCGAGCTGGGACCGCCGATTCGCGCTCGTCGTCGCGGTGAGCCTCGCGGTGGTGGGCGGCCTGGGGGTGGGGCTCGCGAGCGAGGTCGGCCGGCCCTACCCGGGATTCTTCTTTGCCATCGACTCCCACATCGCCCCGGTCGAGCCCGCGGCGCGAGCGGCCGGATTGCGGTGGGGCGACCGCGTGGTCGGCGTGGATGGGCAGTCGCCGCTCACGCTGATGGCGCGCGTGCGGACCGGGACGGGTCCCGTCCGCTACGAGATCGAGCGGGACGGACGGCGGTTCGTGGTGGAGCTGGCACCCCGGCCGTTCACGTGGGCCACCCTCTTCGGTCACTTCGCCGGCTACTTCCTCGTCTCGGCCCTCATGCTGGCGGTAGGCGTGGCCGTCTACCTCCAGAATCCCGTCGCGGCGCCCAACCGGCGCTTCCTCCTCTACATGTGTCTCTGGGCCGTATCGAACGTGGCGGTGCCCGACGCGACCCTCAGCCCCGACAAGTACGGGGCCGCCCTCGTCGGATTCCTGCCGACGCTGCTCTCGGTGCACGGCTGGATCGTCTTCCTCACCTATCCGGTGAATCCGGCCCGCAAGGCGTGGCTCGACCGGCATCGGGTCATCCCCGCGCTGTACCGGGCCGCGGGGGCGGTGGGGATCACGCTGTCGCTGGTCTTCGGCGTGGTCTACGTGCTCGCCCCGGAACGGCTCGTCGACGGCTGGCTCTATCCGGGCGCGCTCGGGTTCCAGCTCACCCTGGCCGCCGTCTCCTTCCCGATCAAGATCGCGGCGCTGCTCGACACCCGCCGCCGCGCCGTCTCCCCGCTCGTCAACCAGCAGACCGGCGTGCTCCTCCTCGGCATCGGTCTGGGACTCGGCTGCTGGCTCACGCTGATGCTGGGGCCGCTCTCCTTCCTGTACGAGGGGCCGGTGGATCCCCAGGTGGGCTCGGCCCTGGTGCTGCTCTACCCGGCCGCCATCGCCTACGCCACCGTGCGCTATCGCCTCTTCGACGCCACCGTGGTGATCCGGCGCTCGGTGATCTACACCGGGCTGGCCGGCCTGATCACCGCCGCCTACGCCCTGCTCCTCGCCGGGGCCAACGCCCTCCTGGCCCAGGCCGATCTCACGCGCTCGCCCTGGTTCTCCGCCGGCTTCATGTTCGTGGTCGTGCTGCTCTTCAATCCCCTGCGCGAGCGGGTGCGCCGCGCGGTGGACCGGACGTTCTTCCGCGAGCGCGCCGACTACGTTCAGGCGATGCGGACGCTGGCGCGCTCGATGTCGAGCCTGCTCGATCTGGACGAGATCACCCGGCGCCTCACCACCACCATCGAGTCGGCCATGCACGTGCGGGCCACGCGCCTGCTCGTCGACGGCTTCCCGCACGACGTCCTGGCCGCGCTCGAGATCGTCCCGGGCGCGCTCTCGCGCTATCAGCTCGCCGCCGACCCGCGATTCGCCGGCGCCGGCGGCGCCGCGCTGGGCGCCTACCGGGCGCTGGGTGCGGAAGTGGTGGTGCCGCTGCGCTTCCAGGCGCGCCTGCGCGCGCTCCTGGTGCTGGGCGCCAAGCGGTCGGAGGCGGCCTATACCGGCGAGGACCTCGAGATGCTGGAGGCCCTCGCCGACCAGGCCGCGGTGGCGGTGGCCAACGCGGAGGCGCACCGCCAGGTCCTGGAGTACGCCCAGCAGCTCGAGCGCAGCCTGCTGATCCGCGGCAGCCTCGCCAAGTTCGTGCCGCGCCGGGTGCGCCAGCTCATCGAGGAGTCGCCGGAGGCGCCCTCGCTCGACAAGCGCGAGACGGACGTGAGCGTGCTCTTCGCCGACATCAGCGGCTACACGCGGCTGTCCTCGCGCCTTCCGCCGGACGATCTGGCGGGCCTCGTGGAGCGCTACTTCGGCGCCTTCCTCGACGAGATCGTCAAGCACGGGGGCGACGTCAACGAGACGGCGGGCGACGGGCTCATGGTGATCTTCCACGAGGGCGAGCACGCCCGCGCGGCGGTGGACGCGGCGCGCGCCATCCACCGCCGGGCCGCCGAGATCGGCGCGGAGCTGGCCGAGCGCTTCGAGCCGGTGGCGATGCACGTGGGCGTGAACACCGGGCCCGCGCTGCTGGGCGCGACCAAGATCGAGGGCCGCGCGGGCACGCGCTGGACCTACACCGCTTCCGGCATGACCACCAACATCGCGGCGCGCCTGGCCGCGCAGGCCGGGGACGGGGAGATCGTCATCAGCGAGGCGACGCGGACGCGGCTCGGGGCCGACCTGCCGGTGGAGGATCTGGGCGTGCGCGAGCTGAAGAACGTGGAGACGCCGCTGCGGCTGTTCCGGCTGCGGTAGCCTCTCGGTGGGAGGCCGATGCGGGGATGCCGGTCAAAGCCGTGATGTTCGACGCCTATGGCACGCTGCTGCGGAACGAAGACATGATGCTGATCCCGCGACGTATCGCGGCCGATCATGGGTTGTCGGTGGGTATCGACGACATCTGGCGGGCGTGGGGCGATCTCTACTTCGAGGCGACGCAACTGCCGCCGTTCCGGACGCTCAGAGAAATTCAGGAACAGATCCTGCTGAGCGTACTGCGCCGGTTCGGCGTGGGGGGTGACGCGACCCCCTACGTCGATCTCTTCTTCCAGGTGACGACGAAAGTGGAGCTCTACCCTGAAGCGCTCACGGTGCTGAACGCGCTCGGACCCGTACGCTCCGCCGTCGTGTCCAATGCCGATCAGGAGCACCTCGCGGCGTGGAACGTCACGCTGCCGGTGGAGTTCATCCTCATCTCCGAAGCGGTACGGGCCTACAAGCCTCATCGGCTCGTGTTCCAGCACGCACTGCAACGGCTGGGCCTCCAGCCGCAGGAAGTTCTCCACGTCGGCGACAGCGACGTGGACGACCTCAAGGGCGCGAAGGCGGCAGGTCTGCGAGTCGCGTGGGTCAACCGCGATGGCCGGGCACGCCACCCCGACGTGCCGCCGCCCGATTTCGAGATTCCCGATCTCAACGGGCTGCTGGCACTGCTCTAGAGCACCGCGCGCCGCGCGTCGTCCGGCGAGCATGGCCGTGGTCCCGCCAGGGTCGCGTTGAGGGCGACCGCGGGGATCAGCGAGGAGGAGTCGCCGGAGTCCGCGGGTGCCGCGGGGGTCGTCTGATAGTCTGGCCGAGGATGGCGGGATCTCGTCCGTGGACCGGGGTGTCCGTGGCCAAGTCGATAGCCGGCGCGGGCGTCGTGCTCGTTCTCGCGACCAGCGCGGTCGCGGGCGCGTTCTCGCTGGGGGCGCTGGTCTTCGCGGGTTGGGCGCTGGTGCCGTACGCGCTCTTGCTGTTGCTGGCGCGCCGGATCGCGGACCGATGGTCCCTCACCTTCGCCGCCGTCGCGCTCCTGCTGGCCGAGCTCTACGTTCGCGCGGAGGGTTTCCTCTTTCCGAAGAGCTCGACAGCCGCTCTCGTCCTGATCTTCTCGCCTCTCTACCTGACGGGCGTGGTGCTTCCGGCAGGTCTGGGGGTCGGGTGGCTCAGCGGCTGGGCATGGCGCCGCGCCGGCGTGGCGGGCCGCGCGGCCCTGGTGGCGGCCGGGGCGGTGTGCCTCCTGGCCGGCGGCCTCGCATACGTCCGGCCCGGCCTGTTGCCGGGGGGCGCCGGGCGGCTCGTCTCGGCGAAGGAGCGCATCGGTCCGCCTCGCGTGGCTGCCGGGGAGGGATTCTTCACCAAGACGCGGTGGTCGCAAAGCTCGCCGCAAGTGGAACTGGTTCTCGCGTCTCGTACGGGACGGGTCCGAGCTACTCATCGCGCAGACGGGGGGAGGATACCAGGGCGTGGAAGTGATCGACCTCGAAGGCCGCACCCGGTGGGCCTTTCGCCCCCACCCTTCGTTACCGCCCATCGCATTGCTCCCGCGTGATCTCGACCGCGACGGCCGGCCGGACTTCTACGCGGCCTCGAAAGGCTCGGTCTATCGCGTGGATTCCTCCGGCAGGATCGGGTGGGAGCGCACCATGTCGGGGCTCGTCACCGCCCTCGACGTGGCGGAGGCGGGCGGCGGCCAACCCGGCTTGGTCATGGCCGGCGCCGGGCGCTCGCTCCGGCTATGGACGGCCACCGGGGAACTCGTCAAGACGCTGGAGTTGCCGGATCAGGACTATCGCTACAAGATCATCGACTGGCCCGACACGCGCTCAGTGATTGACGGCTCGGACAGCGTCAAGGTGCTCGATCTCGAGGGCCGCTCACTCTTCCGGCATGCTCTCGGCGACTTCCGACACCAGGATTCCTTCGCGGTCCGCCTGGGTGCAGACGACACGGCGTTCCTGGCGGTGGTCGCCACCGCGCCACGCGAGGTCGGCTACGGGCGCCTGCTGCTGTTCTCGAAGTCGGGGCAGGTCGTCTACGACGAGATCCTGGCGCGCAGCGTGACCGCTCTGACGGCCCCGGACGGGGGTGCCGGCCGCCAGATGCTTCTCTTGTCCGGCGACGGCCTCTGGGCTTACCGCAAGTAGCCGACTACCTAGCGCATGACCCCGCCATCGCCACTCGGCCGAAAGCGGTTAGCGGCATGCTCGCCCCTCACCCTACCCTCTCCCCTCTGGGGAGAGGGTAAGAGATCGGCAGAGGGGAGAGGGCAGGGAGATCAGCGCGAGATGGTCAGGCGCTCGCGGCCGTAGTGGTCGTCGTCCACCCAGGGGCGGCCCTCGGCGAAGCGGGTGGAGCGGAACGGGGTCAGATCGACGGTGCGCGGCTTGCCCTCGAGGATCCACTCCGCGAGGCATCGGCCGATGGCGGGGGAGGTCTTGAAGGACGTGCCGGAGTCGCCCAGCATCACGTAGAGGCCGGGGATCGATGGGATCTGGTCGATGATCGGGCGGCCGTCGGGGCTCATCATGATCATGCCGGCCCAGCCGCCGCGCATCGTCGAGTCGGCGAAGAGCGGCAGGCGGTGGGCGAGCCGCTCGCGGCAGAGCGCCACGTAGCCTTCATCGACGCCCTCGTGCAGCTTGTCCGGGTCTCCGCCGTAGGCCGCGCCCAGCTCGACGCCGATCAGGCTCAGATTGCCGTCCACCGGGCGGATCCACGCCTTCTGGCCCGCGTCGATCACCACCGGATGCTTGCGGGTCAGCGTGGGCGGCCAGCGGAAGAGGGAGACCTGGATGCGGAAGGGCTGGAGCCCATAGTCGAGGCCGAGGGCATCGAGCAACGGCTGGCCCCAGGCCCCGGGCACCAGCACGACCACCGGGGCCTCCACGCGCCCGCCCGCGGTCTCGACGCCGGTGACGCGGCCACGCCCGGTGAGGATCCGGGTGGCGGGGCAACCGGTCTCGATGGTGACGCCCAGGCGCTGCGCGGCGGCCGCGAAGGCGAACGTGGTGGCGCTCGGATCGGCGTATCCGGAGCCGGGCTCCCAGGCGGCGGCGCCGATGTCGTCCACGTGGCACTCGGGGAAGAGCTCGCGGATGTCGTCGCGCGAGACCTCTCTAGTGTCGACGCCGAGTCTTTGTTGGCGGGCCAGGTTGCGGCGCAGGGCGGCCTCGTAGCCGGCCGGCACGAGCTGGAGAAAGCCCGGCGCCTCGAAGCCGCAGTCGCCGCCCACGATCGAGGAGAACTCGCGGAAGATCGTGAGGCTCGCGATCGCGAGGCGCGACTCGTGCTCGTTGGAGTAGTGCATGCGCACGAGGGCACCGGACTTGCCGGTGGCGCCGGCCGCCAGGTAGCGGCGCTCCAGCAGGCGCACGTTCTTCGCGCCCATGCTGGCCAGGTGAAACGCCGTGCTCGTGCCGTTCGCGCCGCCGCCGATGATGACGATGTCCGCCGTCCTACTCATGGCGTTGGATTCTGTCATGCCTGGCGCGGCTTCGCCACCGGGCGCCGGCTTGACAGGGTGGGGGGAAACCCCTATAAATGACGCACCGCAAGCAGCCTTCGGCCGACGCCGCTCGAATCGAGGAGGAGCAACCACCATGGAAGTGACCCGACGTGACCTGCTCAAGGGAGCGGCCGCCCTCGGCGCCGCGGCCGCGGTGCCCCTGACCCCCGCCGGGGCCAGGGCCCAGACCACCCAAAAGAAAGAGCTGATCATCGGGCAGGGCGGCGACATCTCGAAGTTCGACCCGCACTTCAGCACCTCGTCCAACGACATCCGCATCTCGTTCAACGTGTACGACAACCTGGTGAGCCGGCGGCCGGACGGCAAGCTCCATCCGGGTCTGGCCACCGAGTGGAAGACCCAGGGCGCGACCACGTGGGTGTTCAAGGTGCGCCAGGGCGTGAAGTGGCACAACGGTGATCCCTTCAGCTCGGCCGACGCCAAGTTCAGCCTGGAGCGCACGTTCGACCCGAACATGAAGACCCGCGTCAACACCGTGTTCACCACGATCGATCGCATCGAGGCGCCGGACGCGGGGACACTGATCATCCACACCAAGAAGCCGGACCCGCTGCTGCCCGCGCGCCTGGCCTTCTACGGTGGCCAGATCGTCCCGAAGAAGTACCTGGAGGCGGTGGGCGGTGACACCTTCAACGCCAAGCCGGTCGGCACCGGCCCGGTGCAGTTCGTGTCGTGGACCAAGGACGACAAGGTGGTGCTCGACGCGAACCCGAACTACTGGGGCGGGCGGATCGACGTGGACCGCGTGATCTTCCGCGCCATTCCCGAGATGGCCCCGCGGATCGCGGCGCTGCTCAAGGGCGAGGTGGACGTGATCACGCAGCTGCCCCCCGATCAGGGGGACCGCGTCAACGCCAACGCCTCCACCCGCGTCGCGGGCGCTCTCTACGCCGGGCTCTACGTGCTCGCGGTCAACAGCAAGATCAAGCCGCTCGACAATCCGCTCGTCAAGCAGGCGCTGTCCCTGGGCATCGACCGCGAGGCCATCGTGAAGGAGCTCTGGAGAGGCCGCGGCATCGTGCCCAGTGGGCCCATCGCCAGGGGCGACAACCACTTCGACGCCTCGCTGCCGCCGCTCGCCTACAACCCGAAGGAAGCGCGGGAGCGGCTCAAGAAGGCCGGCTACAAGAACGAGGAGATCGTCATCGAGACCACCTCGGGCTACACCGCCAACGACAAGCCCATGTCCGAGGCGATCGCCGCGATGTGGAAGGACGTGGGGGTGAACGCCAAGGTCGAGATCGTCGAGTACTCGGTGCGCGCCCAGAAGAACCGGGACAAGAGCTTCAAGGGCCTCTGGTGGTCCGACCCGACCTCCACCCTCGGCGATCCGGACGGCATGATGTGGCGGCTCCTGGCTCCGGGCGGGCCCCAGGACTACTGGCGCCACGCGAAGTTCGACGAGCTGGGCGAGGCCGCGCGCTTCTCGATCGACGAGAAGTTCCGCGGTCAGGCCTACAAGGACATGACCAAGGTGTTCCTCGAGCACCTGCCGTGGGTGCCGGTCATCCAACCCTACGAGGACTACGGGCTGCAGAAGTACGTGGACTGGACGCCGAACCCGAACCAGCAGTTCGAGATCCGCCGCTTCAACTTCAAGATGCGCCGCGCGTAAGTCCGGCCCCCTCACTCTGGCCCCTCACCCTACCCTCTCCCCGGAGGGGAGAGGGTAGGGTGAGGGGAGAGGGTGGGGAAGAGGGCGAGCTCTGATATGCGCGGGTTCCTTCCCTTCCTCGGTCACCGGCTCTTCCGCGCCGTCATCGCGCTCTGGCTGGTCTCGACGGTGGTCTTCGTCGTCATGCGCCTGTCCGGCGATCCGGTGCCGCTCCTGCTCCCGCCGGACGCGCCGCGCAGCGAGATCTTCCGGGTGCGGGCCGAGCTCGGGCTCGACCGGCCGCTCCTCGTGCAGTACGGCGTCTTCCTCGCCAACCTGGCCCGGGGCGACTTCGGGCGCTCCATCCACTTCCGCGAGCCCGCGTTCAGCGTGGTCCGCGGCTATCTGGCCGCCACGCTCGAGCTGGGACTGACCGCCTTCGTCCTGGCCGCGCTCGTGGCCGTCCCCATCGGGCTCTTCTCGGCGATGCGCCGCAACACGCTGGTCGATCACGCCGCCATGGGCGTGGCCCTCGTCGGGCAATCCGCGCCGACGTTCTTCCTGGGCATCCTGTTCATCCTGCTGCTGTCGCTCAAGGCCGATCTCTTCCCGACCTCGGGCCGCGGCGACTGGCGCCATCTCGTGCTGCCCGCCTTGACCCTGGGGGCCTTCACCATGGCCTCCATCGCCCGCCTCACCCGCTCGGCGGTGCTGGAGGTGCTGGGCGCGGACTACATCCGCACCGCGCGCGCCAAGGGCGTCTCCGAGCTGTGGGTGGTGGCCAAGCACACGCTCAAGAACGCGGCGATCCCGATCGTGACCATCACCGGGCTGCAGTTCGGCACCCTGCTGGGCGGGGCCGTCGTCACCGAGACCGTGTTCTCCTGGCCCGGCATCGGGCGGCTCGCGATCCAGTCCATCTACAACCGCGACTACCCGGTCGTGCAGTGCACGGTGTTCCTCGCCGCGCTGCTGTTCATCGTGATCAACTTCTTCATCGATCTGGTCTATGGCCTCCTCGATCCCCGCATCCGTGCCGGCTGAGGCGGCGCTGCCCGCCGCGGCGACGGAGGCCCGGGGGCGGCGCCGCCGGGTCCCGTGGCTCGTGGTGGGGGGGATCGGCTTCGTGGGGCTCCTGATCGTGGTCGCGCTGGCGGCCCCGCTGATCGCCCCGCAGGACCCGACCCGGCAGGCCCTGCGGGGGCGGCTCGGCGCGCCCACCCTCAACGGGGTCGACGGGCGGGCGCACCTGCTCGGCACCGATCACCTGGGCCGCGACGTGCTCTCGCGGGTGATCTACGGCTCGCAGGTGTCGCTCCTGGTGGGCTTCTCGGCGGTGGTGGTCGGCGGCGTGCTGGGCTCCGCGGCGGGGATCTTGGCCGGCTTCAACCGCGGGCGCATGGATGCGATCATCATGACGGTCGCGGACGCGCAGCTCGCCTTCCCCTTCATCCTGCTCGCCATCGGCATCATCGCGGTGCTGGGCCCGAGCTTCCCGACCCTGGTGGTGGTGATCGGGCTCTCCGGGTGGGTGTCGTACGCGCGCATCCTGCGCTCGCAGGTGCTGGTGGTGCGCTCGCGCGAGTTCGTGGAGTCCATCCACGCTCTCGGCGGCTCGCTCGCCCGGATCGTCCTCCGCCACGTGCTGCCCAACGTGCTCTCGTCCATCGTGGTCATTGCCACCCTCGAGCTGGCGCGGGCCATCGTGCTGGAGGCCACGCTCTCGTTCCTGGGCCTGGGGGTCCAGCCGCCCACGCCGTCCTGGGGCGGCATGGTGCACGAGGGCCGCGAGTACCTCGACACGGCCTGGTGGATCTCCACCTTTCCCGGGCTCGTGCTCATGATCACCTCGATCGTGGTGAGCCGGACCGGCGACTGGCTCCGCGACGTGCTGGACCCGACTCTCCGCGGGGAATAGCGGCGAAAAGGAGCGGCGACCATGCCCTTCACCGAGCTGATCGAGTACGAGTTCGCGAGCCCCGAGGTGCGCGCGGTCTACGACGACATCATGGCCACCCGCAAGACGGACTGGATCAACAACTTCTGGAAGGCGCTCGCCAACCACCCGCCGACCCTGAGCCGCACCTGGGAGAGCATCAAGCGGGTCATGGGGCCGGGCGCGCTCGATCCGCTGACCAAGGAGATGATCTACCTCGCGGTGAGCGCGGCCAACGGCTGCGAGTACTGCATCGCCTCGCACACCGCGGGCGCGCGCCGGGCCGGCATGACCGAGGCGATGCGGGGTGAGCTGCTCGCGGTGGTCGGCATGGCCTGCGAGACCAACTCGCTGGCCAACGCCTATCAGGTGCCGGTGGACGGGCGGTTCCGCGATCCCGATCCCGACTGAATCGCCGCGGCGCGGCGCTCGAGGCGCAGATCGGCCAGGGTGTGGCCGGCGAGCGCGGCCAGCACGATGGCGCCGCCCACCAGCGAGGGCGCGCCGGGATTCTCGCCGAGCGCGAGCCAGACCCACAGCGGGCCCAGCACGCTCTCCAGCACCGCGATGAGCGCCGCCTCCGCCACCGGGATGCGGCGCGCGCCCGAGGTGAACAGGATCATGCCGAGACCGAGCTGGCCGCTGCCGAAGAGGGCCAGCAGCAGGAGATCGCCCGCCCCCGCCGAGCCCGGTCGCGCCGAGAATGACGCGACCACGCTCGCGAGCGCGGCGGCGAGCGCGGCCGCGGGCAACATCTGCACGTGGCGGTTGCGCCGCAGGAGCACGGTGGCGGTCGCGAAGGCGAGGGCCACCGTGAAGGCGAGGAGATCGCCGCCGAGCGAGCCCGCGGCCGCCTCGGTGTAGAAGTACCGCGAGACCATGATGGCGCTGCCCAGGAGCGCCACCCCCATCGCGGTCCAGGTGCGGCCGGCCACCCGCTCGCCCATCCAGGCCCAGCCGAGCAGCCCGGCCATGAAGGGGCTCAGGCTCTGGACGATGAGCACGTTCGCCACCGACGTGCGGTGCAGCGCCATGATGAAGCAGGTGGACGCGATCGCGAAGCAGGCCGCCATCGCCAACCCGGTCGCGCCCATGCCCAGGAAGACGCCGGGCGTCCGGCGGCCCTCCCGCAGCGCGGTCACGCCCACCAGGAAGGCCGCGCAGAAGAGCCCACGCCAGAACACGGTGGTCCACGGGTCGGTGTCCACGAGGCGCGCGATCAGGCCGCCCGTGCTCCAGCACACCGCGGCGGCCGCGACCAGGAGCCGGCCGCGCCGCGCCTCGTCGCTTCTCACCGGGCCAGCGCCACGCAGGCGACTCCGGCCAGCACCACCGCGGCGCCGCCCAGCCGCCGCCCGAGCCCGCCTTCCTCGAGCCACACGCTGCCGATGATCGCGGAGAGCACGATGGACATCTCACGCGCGGCCACCACGTAGCCCGTCTTCGAGAACTGGAAGGCGAAGAGGACCAGCAGGTAGCCGGTGGGGCTCATCAGCGCGGCGGCCGCGATCGTCCCGCGGTTGGCGCGCCACTCCCGGCGCATCAGGTCGCCCTTGGCGAGGGCCACCGGCGTGAGCAGCGCGCAGGAGCCCATCTCCATGAGCCAGATGTAGGCGAGCGGGTGCAGCCGCGCCACGCCCGCCTTGTCGAGGAGGGAGTAGGAGGCGATCAGCACGCCGGTGGCGAGTGCCCAGCCGGTGCCCGAGGCGAGGAAGGCGGCCCGGGTCCACGCGCCGGGACGCCAGTGCAGGAAGAAGATGCCGCTCGCCACCAGGATCACCCCGAGCGTGCCGAGCGGGGAGAGCCGCTCGTCCCACAGGGCGAGCGCGGCCAGCGGCACCAGGGCCACCCCGAGGCCGCGTGCGACGGGATACACCAGCGAGAAGTCGCCGGTGGCGTAGGCCCGGCCCAGAGTGAAGAAGTAGAGCGCGTGGAGCACGATGGTGCCGATCACGAACGGCAGCGCCGCGGCGGAGAAGCCGTCCCGGGCCAGGATCACCAGCGCGATCGGCGCGTAGAGCGCGCTCGCGAGCACGCCGACCCACCAGAGGAACACCACCGGATCGCCCGCGCGCTTGGTGAGCGCGTTCCAGCCCGCGTGGAGCACGGCCGCGCCCAGGACGAGGAGAAGCGCCGCGGCGGTCACCGGGACAGGGTAGGGGTTTCGCCGGGCCACGCCAAGCGATTACTATGGACACCGAGCCGCGATGGCCTACTCGCTCCGTCTCGTCGAAGATCGTCTTGCCGCCGGCGCGGCCGCGCCGGCGCCGCGCGCGCCCCGCGTGCTCTACGCGGTCTCCGGCGCGCTCCTGGGCGGCGAGGCGACCGAGCCGGTACCGGTGGTGGGCCCCGCCGACTTCGCCGCGCACGCCGGCCCCGAGGGCGCGGTGCTCTACCGGGTCGAGCTGGTCCGCCAGCCGCCGCCCGCCGCGGGCGGGCGCGTGCTGCTCGAGCACCCGATCGATCTCGCGGGCGGCGCGGGCTGGCTGATGCGCTGCGACCGCGTGGACTTCGAGCCGGGCGGGATCGCCCCGCCGCATCGCCACCGGGGTGGCGGCATCCGCTGCCTGCTGCGCGGCCGCCTCGAGGTGACGGTGGCCGAGGGCGCCCCGCGCACCGTCCGGCCGGGGGAGGCCTGGTTCGAGAGCGGGCGCGAGCCGGTGCTCGCGGTGGCCGCGCGCGAGGAGGAGACGAGCTTCATCCGCTTCTCGATCCAGCCCGCCGAGATCCGCGGGCGGAGCTCGATCCTCTACCTGGATCCCGCCGACGCCGGGCGCGGCCGCCCGCGCCGCTACACGGTCTACGTAGACGAGCCGATCGCGCTCCGGGCGCCATGCGCATCCTCATCCTGAGCGCCAGCTACGGATCCGGCCACGCGGAGGCCGCGCGCAGCCTGGCCGCCGCCGTCGAGGCGCGGGGTGGCCGCGCGGTGGTGGTGGATCACTTCCGCGAGCTCGTGCACCCGGTCTTCGCCCACCTGAGCCGCGCGGCCTACTACTGGCTGCTCCGGCGCGCGCCCGGCGCCTGGGCGCTCGCCTACGGCCTGGGCGACCGCATGGGGCCGGAATCCGCGCTGTCCTTCGGCATGACCCGGGTGGGCACCACGCGCCTGGCC
Source organism: Candidatus Limnocylindria bacterium (assembly GCA_035524955.1). Classification (GTDB taxonomy): domain Bacteria; phylum Methylomirabilota; class Methylomirabilia; order Rokubacteriales; family CSP1-6; genus CAMLFJ01. Next base: position 25,989 of record DATLFG010000002.1, read on the forward strand.
CGCCTGCTCGACACGATGCGGCCGGATGCGGTCATCACGGTCCACGCGACGCCCGCGGTCGCGATGGCCGCGCTCGCGGCGCGCGGCCGGCGCCTGCCGCCCCACACCACCGCGGTCACCGACTTCGTGGCCCACAGCCAGTGGATGCCGGGCCCGGTGGACCGCTACTGCGTGGCGGCGGAGGAAGTGCGGAACGAGTTCGTGGCGCGCGGCATCCCGCCCGGGCGCGTGGTCGTCACCGGCGTGCCGGTGCGCGAGGAGTTCGCGCGCGCGGCCGACGCGGACTCGGCGCGCCGGGTGCTGGGCCTCTCGCCCGACCTGCCCACCATCGTGGCGATGGCGGGCACCCAGGGCTCGCTCGGCCGGCTCCGCGACGTCACCCGCGCGCTGCTCACGATGGAGCGCCCGATGCAGGCGCTGGTGGTGGCCGGCCGCGACGAGCGCCTGCGGGCCGGGCTCGCGCGTCTGGCCGGGGGCAGCCCGGTGCGCGTGGTGGGCTACGTCGACGACGTGCGCACGCTCCTCGCCGCCGCGGACCTGCTCGTCACCAAGGCGGGCGGGATGACGCTCGCGGAGGCGACCGCCGCCGAGGTCCCGCTGCTGCTCTACGGTTCGCTCCCGGGCCAGGAGCGCGGCAATGAGCGCTTCGCCTCGCGCGCGGGCATCGCGCTGGTGGCGCGCTCGCGCGGCGAGCTGCGCCGGCTCCTCGATCGGGCGGTGGGCGATCCGGACACGGTCGAGCGGCTGCAGGGCTCGCTGCGGCGCCTGCGCCGCCCCGACGCGGCCCAGCATATCGTGGACCTCGTCGTCGAGCAGATCGCCCGCCACCGTCGGCCGTGACCACGCAGTTCGCCTTCTGTCTCGACAGCGCCGAGCGCTCGCTCCGGGACGGGCGCTACGCCGACGCCGAGCACGCGCTGACCGCGGCCCTGGCGCTCGAGCCGCGCAGCGTGAAGGCGCATTTCAAGCTCGGCCTGGCGCTCGAGCGCCAACGGAAGTGGGCCGGGGCGGAGGCGGCCTTCCGCGCCGCCATCCGCGGCAAGCGCGATCACGCGACGGCGTGGCTCCGGCTCGCGGCGGCGTGCCGGCGCCTGGGCAAGGCGCGCGAGGAGGAGACGGCCTCCCGCGAGGCGGCGCGGCTGACCCCGCGCAGCGCGGAGGCGCGCCACGGGCTCGCGGTGACCCTCGCGCGCCTCGGCCGCCCGGACGAAGCGGTGCGCGAGTTCGAGGAGGCGATCCGCCTGGCCCCGTCGAACGCGATCGCCCGCCACGGCCTGGGCCTGGCGCTGGCCGCGCTGGGGCGTGACGCGGAGGCGGCCGCCGCCTTCGGGGAGGCGGTGCGTCTCGACCCGCGCGCCTACCGGGCCCACGCCCAGCACGCGGAGGCGCTGCGCCGGCTGCGACGCTGGGGCGACGCGGCGGTCGCCTATCGCGAGGCCGCCGCCCTCCGGCCGGACGAGCCCGTGCTGCACGGCCGCCTCGGCCTCGTGCTCGAGCGCCTGCGGCGGTACCGCGAGGCGGTCGTCGCGTACGCGCGGGCCTCCCGCCTCGCCCCCACGAGCGGGCGCTGGCGGGCGCGCCTCGGGCGGGTCCTCGAGCGGCAGGGGCGCTTCGCGGACGCGGAGGCCGCGCTGCGGGAGGCGCTGCGGCTGGAGCCGAATCTGCTCGACGCCTACGTGGGCCTCGCCTCGATCTATCGCCGCCAGGGCAAGTGGGCGGAGGAGGCGCGCGCCTACGAGCGCGCGATCCGGCTCAAGCCCGACGATGCCCACCTGCATGCCGATCTCGGCCTGGCGCTGGAGGCGCAGGGGCTGCTGGGCGCGGCCGAAGGCGAGTTTCGTCGAGCCGTCGCGCTGGCGCCCGACAACGCGGATCTGCACGTCGAGCTCGGCATCGCGATGGGCCGGCAGGGGCGCCACGCGGAGGCGGAGGCGGCGCTGCGCGAGGCGGTGCGCCTGAATCCCCAGGACCCGGTGGCCCGCGCCAATCTGGCGCTCGGTCTCGGCCGGCAGGGGCGCCACGCGGAGTCGGAGGCGGCCTATCGCCAGGCGCTCGAGGTGAAGCCCGACGGAGCGGCGCTGCACCGCGGCCTCGGCATGGCGCTCTATTCGCAGGGCAAGCACGAGGCGGCCGAGGCGGCCTTCCGCGGGGCGGTAGCGCTCAGGCCGGACTATGCGCGGGCGTGGGGGGACCTGGGGGAGCTCCTGACCGAGACGGGCCGCCATGACGAGGCGGTGGACGCCTTCCAAGAGGCCATCCTGGTGAAGCCGCAGCGCATCGCCTCGCACCGGGGGCTGGGCGCGGCCCTGCTGCTGCAGGGCAATCACCCCTGCGCCGAAGCCGTGTACCGCGATGCGCTCGCCCTGCGGCCCGACGACGCGCAGAGCCACTTCGGGCTGTGGACTGCGCTCGAGCGGCAGGGCAAGATCGCTGAGGCCGAGACGGCCTACCGCGCGGCCATCGAGGTGAGCCCGGATCTGGCGGAGGCCCACGCACGGCTCGGGACTTTGCTGGCCCGCCAGGGGCGGTGGCGCGAGGCGGAGGCCGCCTATCGTGAGGCGGTGGCGCTCGATCCGGGCGACGCGCGCTCGCGCATCGCCCTCAGCGCCATCCTCCGGCGCCGCTAACGGGCGCGCGGCCGGTTCGCTTGCGTTCGAGCGCGGGCGAAGCCCGCGCAATCCATTCTGGGGGAGGCTCGAAGGGGCCCCCCTCTTGGAACTCAGAAGGGGCCCCCACCGATTAAGTATCGGCTTCGATATTGGTGATGCGCAGGTAGCTGATCGCCACCCGCTGGTCGTCCTGCTCGAGCAGGACGCCGTCCTCGGCGATCTGGGCCAGGCTACCCGCGATCGGCTCGGCCGCGTTCTTCACCGAGATCAGCACGCGTCGCCCGAGGTGCTGCTGGGCCTCCGCGTGCCACATGGTCTTCTGCACCTCGTCGAAGACGCCGGCGGCCTGCCGAGCCGCCGAGGCCGCCCGGCTCGCCGCGGTGATGGTGCCGAGCCCGGGAACGACCAGGCCGGTGGGGCCGGGCCACGGCGGGCTCGCGGGGCCGTTGGCGGCCACCGAGACCGGCCGGGCGGCCCGATCGGCGGCCGAGCTCGTCTCGGCGGCGGCGCCGGGCGCCGCGGGGGCGGCCGGTTGCCCCTCGAGGAAGCGCAGCACCTCGCCGAGGCGCGCCATCAGGTTCGAGAAGATGAAGAGCCCGACCAGCGCGCAGCCGAGCGCGACGCCGAGCCCCATCTGGGCCTGGAACTGACCGAGCTGCCCGAGGAGGTAGAGCGTGTAGGTAAAGAGGAGCAGGGGAATCACCGCGGTCAGCGCGAAGACGATCGACGCCGCATTCCGCAGCGTATACGTCCTCCCGTTACTCATGGCGTCTCAAATCTAGCGCGATCGGCCTCGCGCCCAAAGTTTTGAGAGAGCCGGTGCCGCCGCCGCCCCCCGGGCTCGTGGCCCGCGTGTTAGTATCCGACCGCCACCCATGAGCCCGCCACGGCGTGCCCTCCGCGAGATGCGCGGCCTGGTCTTCGATCTCGACGGCTGCGTGTGGACCGGCGAGGTGCTGACGCCCGGCGCCGCCGAGGTGCTCGCCCTGATCCGCCGCCAGGGCAAGGGGCTGTGCTTCCTCACGAATAACTCGCGCGCCCGCGCCCGCACGATGCAGGCCAAGCTGGAGCGCCTGGGCGTGCAGGCCAAGGAAGCCGAGGTGCTCACCCCGCTCGAGATCCTGGGCGAGGTCGTGGCCCAGCGCTGGGGCCCGTCGCGGGTCCTGGCCATCGGCGGCCCGGAGCTGGCCGCGGTGCTGGTGGAGGCCGGCCACCGACTGGTGGCGGTGGATGCGTACCGCGAGGCGACCGTGGTGGTGGTGGGCAACGACTTCGACTTCAGCTACGAGCGTCTGACCGTGGCCGCGCGCGCGGTGGACGCGGGCGCCGCCTTCGTCACTCCGAACATCGATCCGCGCCTGCCCATGGAGGACGGCCAGTTCCTCCCCGGCTGCGGCGCCATCGTCGAGGCGGTGGCCTCGGCGGCGGGGGCGCGGCCGCTCGTGATCGGCAAGCCCGAGCCGCCGCTCTTCGAGCTGGCGCTCCAGCGCATGGGCCTCACCGTGGACGACGCGGCGATGGTGGGCGATAGCATCGACTCGGACGTGCGGGGCGCGCGCCGCGTCGGCATGACCGCGGTGTTGTTCGCGCCCAAGGGTGGGCCGGACGGGGTCGCGCACTACGTCGTCAAGTCCATGCCGCAGCTCAAGCGCCTGCTCGGCCCGTAGGGCATGCGCGTCCTCCTGCACTCGGGCGGGCCGCTCGGTCCGGTCGGCCGCGCGGCCCTGCCCGACTTCTTCGGCCCGCGGCGTCGCGTGGCCTTCGTCACCGCCGCCACCCTGCACGATGAGGCGGCCTATTTCGGGCGTGTGCGCGCCGCGCTCGAGCCGCCGCCGCCCGAGGGCGCGGGCCTCGAGCTCCTGCACCTGCGCTGGGATCGCGATCCGCTCGCCACCCTGGCCGACGCGGAAGCCCTCTTCATGGGCGGGGGTAACACCTACGCGCTGCTCCAGCGCTTGCGTGACCCCGGGTTGCTCGAGGCCATCCGCGCGCGCGTGGGCGCGGGCATGCCGTACGCGGGCGCCAGCGCCGGCTCCAACGTGGCGGGGCCCACCATCCTGACCACCAATGACTGGAACGTGGTAGGGCTCGACCGCTTCGACGCGCTGGGGCTCGTGGGCTTCAACATCAACCCCCACTACAAGGAAGCCGACCCGGCCATGGCCGCGTTCAGCGAGACGCGGGACGATCGCATCCGGGAGTATCACGTGGTCAACGCGAACCCGGTGCTGGGGCTGGAAGAAGGGGCGTGGGTCGTCGTGGACGAAGGCGCCGTCACGGTGCACGGCACGGCGCGTGCGAAGCTGTTCCGTCCGGCCGCCGACCCGGTGTGGTACCGGGCCGGCGACCGCCTGCCGGTGTCCTGACGGCCGTCGACAAGACGACCTGGTCGCGGACGGCTAGCCAGAGCACCTCGGCCCCTTGGGGGTCTCGAGGTTGGCCACCTTGAAGGTCCGGACGAATGAATCCTCCCAGACCTCGAGGGCGAGGCGTCCCTTGTCCTCCACCCCGTCGAAAACGCTGAACTTGGCTCGGCGGGTGAACTCGCCCGCGGGGACGCGCTTGGCGAGGAAGCCGAGCGTGGTCTGCTTGTCACTCCAGAGCGCGAGCGTCTCGTTGACGGGCTGAACCGCCGCCCCGCCCGTTCCCGGCTTGAGCCAGGAGAGCACCACCGAGAAGCCCTTGACGTCGGGATCGGACACCAGCGGCCGGAGCTGGGCCATGCGCCGCAGGAGATCCGTACCGTAGCGGGAGAACATGGCGGAGGCGCGACGATCGGCGGACAGCGCCGCGAACCGCGCATCCTCGTCCTGATCGATGATGATCCAGACCGAGAGGTAGCGATCGTCCTCCACCGCGCCCTTGGGCTGGCGAAAGCCGATCCCCGACTTTTGCACGCCGACCCACGGCATGCAGTGGTAGATCTCCTCGCGCACCTGCTTGAGCAGCCCCTGATGCGTGGTGGCGAGGGTGCGGGCCTTGGCCGTCTTGTACTGATCGACGCTCATGATGGCGTCGTCGGCGGCCGCCGGAACCGGAATGAAGAAAATGACGGCGAGCACTGCGAGGCGGCGCACGATGAAGCGGATCAGACCGTGTCTCATCAGGATCCTCCTGTTCGCGGAGCGCGATCGGATCCCGACGAGCGCTACCAGAGCGCCCTTCCTTCGGTAGCCCGGCTGTCAGGCTCGGCCTGATCCGTGGCTTTGCGTCCCCGTCTCACGACGGGTTTGCCGTTGTCGGGAAGAGTCTCCGCGTAACTGGGTTGAAGAGCAAGGGCGGTGCCAGCCGCGCCCGACCGGAACCGTCTGATCCGGTGGGGGGATAGGCCGGCGCCGGGGGCACCGGCGTGTCACCGGGGTGACGCCCGTGTTGCCCTCGCGTTCGCCCGCTGTATTATCCATGCCGGGATGCTCACGGATGCCCCGGTCGCGGTCGGCCTGCTCTTCGTCGCCATCGTCGTCGGCATGCTCGTCCTCGCGCTCTGGGGCGCGGCGCGTGTGGCCTGGGCGGTGAGTCCCGGCGCGGTCCGGGGCGTGCGGGTGGCCGGCGTGGGCCTGGTCGGCTGGCTGGCCCTGACCGGGGTGCTCGCGGACCGCGGCTTCTTCGACGATTTCCTGGCGATGCCGCCGCGCTTCCTGCCCGTGCTCGGGCTTCCGCTTCTGGCCCTGCTGGCCCTGACGTTCTCCCGACGCGTCGCGCCACTCCTGGCCGCGCTGCCCCCGGCCTGGCCGGTCGCCGCGCAGACCTTTCGTATCCCCGTCGAGATTCTGCTGTGGCAGCTCGCGGTGGCGGGGGCGATCCCGGAGCTGCTGAGCTTCCACGGCCGCAACGTGGACATCCTGGTCGGCCTCACCGCGCCGGTGGTGGCCTATGCCTGCTTCGTCCGTCGCGCGTGGCCGGCGTGGGTCGCGGTGTGGTGGAACTGGGCGGGCATCGTCATCCTGCTGAACGTGGTGGTGCACGCGCAGCTCTCCGCGCCGACGCCGTGGCGGATCTTCGAGACGGATCCGCCGGCGACCTTCATCGCCGACTGGCCGTACATCTGGCTACCCGGGTTTCTGGTGCCCCTCGCCTGGCTGCTCCACGCGATCTCGCTGCGGCAGCTCCAATCGCGCCGATGACCGGCGACGACCGCTTCTATCCCCGCGTCTTCGGCCTGGCGACGGCGGCGCTCCTGGCCGGAGCGCTGTTCCTGATCCTGCGCCCGTTCCTCGAGGCCATCCTGTGGTCCATGCTGCTCGCCCTCATGCTCTTTCCCGCGCGCCAGGCGCTGGGTCGGCGCCTGGGCGGCCGCTGGACCTTGACCGCGCTCCTCCTGACGGTAACCACCACGATCGTCCTGGTCGCGCCGCTGCCGCTTCTGGGGGTGGCCTTCGCGAGACAGGCGCGAGATCTCTTCTGGCTGGTGCAGAAGCTGGTGGCCGAATCCGGCATTTCGGGCACCGGCGACGTCCTCGGCATCCCGATCGTGAGCCGCGCCCTCCGGTGGGTCGAAACGGTCGCGCCGGTGGACGCCGCGCAGATCCAGGGCTGGGTGATGAGCGGCGCCCAGTTGCTGCTGCAGGGGCTGGTGGCGGTGAGCGGGTCGTTCGTGCTGGGCACGCTGAACGCGCTGGTGGGACTGTCCATCACGCTCTTCGTCCTCTTCTTCTTTCTGCGCGACGGCGACCAGATGATGGCGACCGCGGTGCGGCTGATCCCGATCACCCCGGACCGTCGCGGGCAGCTCGTGGACCACGTCGCGGCGGTCACCCGGGCGGTGGTATTCGGCTCGCTGCTCACCGCGCTGGTGCAGGGGGCGCTGGTGGGCATCGGCTTCGCGCTGGTGGGGCTGCCGTCGCCGCTGGTGTTCGGCGCGGTGGCCGCGGTCACCTCGCTGATCCCGTACATCGGGACCGCGCTGATCTGGGTACCCGCGGCGGGCGTGCTGTTCCTGCAGGGGCGCTGGGTGGCCGCGCTCTTCCTGATCGCGTGGGGCGTGGTGGTGGTGTCGAGCGCCGACAACGTGATACGCCCGCTCTTCATCTCGGGCCGCGCGCAGATCGCCACCCTGCCGGTGTTCCTGGGCCTGATCGGCGGCCTCAGCGCCTTCGGCGCCATCGGACTCGTGGTGGGGCCGGTGCTGGTGGCCCTGATCCTCACCCTGCTGCGCTTCGCGGACGAGGCGCGCGGGGGTGCCTAGCGCGTCGGCGCGCGCCGCGCGGGCGCGGCCGCCGTCTACTTGCGCCGGTAGCGCATGTTGACCAGCTCGACCAGGAGCGAGAAGGCCATCGCGAAGTAGATGTAGCCCTTCTCGATGTGCGTGCCCATCCCCTCCGCCACCAGCATCACCCCGATCAGGAGCAGGAAGGCGAGCGCGAGGATCTTGAGGCTCGGGCGGCTGTCGATGAACCGACTCACCGCGGCCGCGGAGAGCAGCATCACCAGCATCGCGATCACCATGGCGGTGACCATGATGGTCAGGTCGTTGGCCATCCCGATCGCGGTGATCACCGAGTCGAGCGAGAAGACGATGTCGAGCAGCAGGATCTGGACGATCACCCACGCGAAGGCGGCGTGCGCCGCCGCGGCGGTCTGTGCGTGGTGGCCGGCCTCGACCTTGTCGTAGATCTCCCAGGTGGCCTTGAAGATCAGGAAGAGGCCGCCGCCGAGCAGGATCAGGCTGCGGCCCGAGACCCTGTACCCCAGCACGCTCCACAGCGGCGCGGTGAGGCCCATCATCCACGAGATCGCGAAGAGCAGGAGCACGCGCAGGCCCAGGGCCAGGATCAGGCCGAGCCGGCGGGCGAGCTCGCGCCGGGCCTCGGGCAGGCGGCCGACCAGGATCGCGATGAAGACGACGTTGTCGATGCCGAGAACGATCTCCATCGCGGTCAGCGTGGCCAGCGCGAGGAGACCGTCGGCGGTCAGGAACGCGCCCATCGGCACGGTCGTGGCCCTACGTTACCTGCGGCAGCACGTGGCGCGCGAAGAGCTCGATCGCGGCCAGGTCCTCCATGTCGAGCATCTGGAGCAGCACGCGCTGCACGCCCGCCGCCTCCCACTCCTTGAGGCTCGCCACCACGTCGGCGGGAGCGCCCACCAGGAAGCTCGCCTTGCGCCAGCCGTCCTCGTCCGCGGGCATCTGGGGGAAGGTCGCGCGGGCCGCCGCGATGCGCCGGGCCACGTCGGCGCGGTCGCGCCCGATGGCCAGCGGGATCATCAGGGAGCGCTCGATGGTGTCCGGGTCGCGGCGCACCGCCGCGCAGTGCTTGGCGAGCACCTCGCGCTTGTGCCGGAAGCCGTCGAGATCCACGCGGGTGCAGTTCCACTCGTCCGCGAACTCGGCCGCGATGCGCAGCGTGCGCTTCTCGCCGCGCCCGCCGATCACCAGTCGCAGCCGGCCGTGGGTGGGCAGCGGGTGGTTCTCGGCCTTGTGGAGCGGATAGTAGGGCTGCTCCAGCGTGACCGGCTCGCCGACTCCGAGAGCGCGGATGTAGCGGGACGCCGCTTCCAGGCGATCCAGCCGCTCCTTCATGGGAGGCAGCGCGATCCCGAACATGGCGTGCTCGTGCTCGTTCCAGCCGCCGCCCAGCCCCAGGTCCATGCGGCCGTTGGAGAGCGTATCGAGAGCCACCGCCATCTTGGCGAGCAGGGCCGGGTGGTAGAAGGTCACCGGAGAGACCATGGAGCCGAAGCGGATCCGCCGGGTGTGCATCGCCAGCACGGTGAGCGAGGTCCACGTCTCGAGCGACGGGCGCCTGGCTTCACCCCACAGGCCCGTGAGGTGATCCGACCGGCAGAGGGACTCGTAGCTCATCTCCTCGGTGGCCTGCACGAGTCTCCGCCAGCGCTCCCAGGTGAGCCCTTCCTGCCCTTCGATCATGATGCCGACGCGCATGATCAGGTCTCCTCGTGTGCTCCGGATCCCGGTGGGGGGCCGGGCTCTCATGTATACCGCAACTGCCGGCCCCGCGCGCCGTGATAAACTCGCTTCCGCCGCGGCCATGGCGCTCCAGCGACTGCTGCTGCTGATCCCCACCACCACCTACCGCACCGAGGACTTCGTCGAGGCGGCGCGGACGCTCGACGTGGATCTCGTGATCGCCTCCGACCGTCCGAACGTGATGGCCGGCGAGTTCCCGGATCATCTCCTCACCCTGCCGTTCGGGGATCCGGCGGCGGCGGCGCGCGAGCTGCGGGGGTACGCGGCCCGCCGGCCGCTCGACGCGGTGGTGCCGGTGGACGACGCCACCACCGTGGTGGCCTCCGCGATCGCGGAGGCGCTCGGCCTGCGCGCGAACCCGCTCGCCGCGGCCCAGGCCACGCGCAACAAGCTCGTGATGCGCGGGCGGCTCGCGGGCGCGGGGGTGCCTTCGCCGTCGTTCACCGCGGTCGCGGTGGACGAGGATCCGGGCGCGGCGGCGGCCCGCATGACGTACCCGTGCGTGCTCAAGCCGCTGGTGCTCTCGGCCAGCCGCGGCGTGATCCGGGCGGACGACCCCGCCCAGTTCGCCGTCGCCTTCGAGCGGATCCGCGCCATCCTGCGCGCGGCGGACGTGGCGGAGCTGGGCGAGGGGACCGACACCATCCTGGTCGAGGGCTTCGTGCCGGGCGACGAGGTGGCCCTCGAAGGCCTGCTGGAAGGCGGCGTCCTCCGCACCCTGGCCCTCTTCGACAAGCCGGATCCGCTCGACGGCCCCTTCTTCGAGGAGACCATCTACGTGACGCCGTCGCGGCTGCCCGAGGCCACCCAGGCCCGGGTGGCGGAGACGACCGCGGCCGCCGCCCGAGCGCTCGGGCTCTCGCACGGCGCGGTGCACTGCGAGCTGCGGCTGCGCCCGACCGCGGCGGGGCCCGAGCCGGTGGTGCTGGAGATCGCGGCGCGCTCGATCGGCGGGCTCTGCGGGCGCGCGCTCCGGTTCGGCACCGGCATGTCGCTCGAGGAGCTGATCCTCCGGCGCGCCCTCGGACGCCCGGTGCCCTCGTTCGAGCGCGAGCGCGCGGCCGCCGCGGTCATGATGATTCCGATTCCGCGCGGGGGCGTGCTGGAGGAGGTGGGAGGGCTCGAGGAGGCCCTCGCGGTCGCGCAGGTCGAGGACGTGACGGTCTCGATCCCCAAGGGACAGGCGGTGGTGCCCCTGCCGGAGGGCTCGCGCTATCTGGGCTTCATCTTCGCGCGCGCGGCCACCCCCGCCGAGGCGGAGGCGGCCCTGCGGGACGCCCACCGCCACCTGCAGTTCGCGATCCGCTGACCCGGGCCGCCGGCGCCGGTCGCGCCGCGAGGAGAACCACGTCATGAGTATCGTGCGGGAGTTCGAGCGGGCCTTCAATCGGCAGGACGTCTCGGTCCTGGTGGCCTGCTTCGCGCCGGACGGGAGCTATCACGACACCTTCTTCGGCGGGCACGCGGGGGCCGATCAGCTCCGCGTCATGTTCGAGCGGATGTTCCGCGAGGGCCGCGAGTACACCTGGACCATGGAGACGGTGGTGGAGACGGACGAGCGCGCGGCCGCCGAGTGGACGTTCTCCTACGTGGTGAGCGAGGCGATCCCGCGCAGCGCGGGGCGCCGGGTGAGCTTCCGCGGCATGAGCCTCTTCGAGAAGCGTGCCGGCAGGATCGCGGCCTACCGCGAGTCCTTCGACATGGGCGCGGCGCTGCTCCAGCTCGGCTTCAGCCCCGAGGCGATGGCGAAGACCATCCGCCGCCATCGCCTGTGACGTGTGGACCCACGAGCGGCGACGGGCGCCGCCCTGCCGCGCAGGCGAGCGGCGCCCGTCTTCGAACCCGGCCGAAATCGCCCGGAGTTACTGGGCCAGCCAGACCTTCATGAACGTGTTGTTGTCGTAGACGGTGGGCGCGAACTTGTGGCCGCGCACCTTCTTGTCCACGAAGTGGAAGCCCTCGACCCAGGCGATGGGGATCGCCGAGGGCGCGCCGCTCAGCAAGTGGCGCTGCAGCTCCAGGTAGATCTGCTTGCGCTTCGCCGGGTTCGTCTCCCGGAGGCCCTGGGCGGTCAGCTCGTCCGCCTTCTTGTCCTTCCACTTGCCCCAGTTGCTGCCGGCGTCGGTGGTGTAGACCAGGCTGAACAGGTCGCCGGGGTCCACCGTGACCATGGCCCGGTCCTGGGTGGGCAGGAAGAGGAAGTCGCCCTTGCCGAAGACCGCGAAGCCGGCCGCGCTCTCGTAGGTCTTGATCGTGCCGCGGATGCCGACCTTGCGGAGCTGGGACAGGATGAGCTGGGCGCGGTCGACGTAGTTGCCGACCGAGCGCACGGCGGCCTCGACGTCCACGCCGTTGGGGTAGTGCTTCTCGACCAGGCGCTTGGCCTCGGCGATGTCCTGGTCCTTCGGCTGCCGGCACCCCGGCAGCTTGTTCACTTCCTCGATCGGCAGGGCATAGTCCCCGGCGAGCTTGGGATCGAGGATGGCGCAGGGGACGCCGGCCCCCTCCAGCGCCTTGGCGACGATCTCCTGGCGGTCGATGGCCAGGTGCACCGCCCGCCGCATGTCGGGGTTGTCGAAGGGCGGCTTCTCGGTGTGCATGAAGGCCAGGAAGATGGTGTTGATCGAGTTCTGCGTGATGTCCACGTCGTTGCCCCGCGCGCGCCGCAGCTCGTCGGCGTCGGTCTTCTTCATCGGGGGCCAGGTGTCCCAGAGCATGACGCGCCCGGCCTTGGCGGCGGCGAGCTGGGTGGGGAAGCCGACCAGCACGTACTGCTTGACCCCGTCGAGGTAGGGCAGGCCCGGGAGGAAGTAGTCTTTGTTCTTCTCCCACTCGATCACGCTGCCCCGCTCGTAGCGCTTGAACTTGAAGGGCCCGGTGCCGATCTGGGCCTCGACCTTGGACAGGTCGCCGTACTTGTCGAGGACGTGCTTGGCGGCGATGCGACACCACGCGGAGGCGGTGTATTCCAGGAACGGCGCGGCCGGGAACTTGAGCGCCACCTGCACCGTGTGGGGATCGACGGCCTCGACGCCCGCCACGACGGGCTTGAGCATCGACCCGCAGCGTGGGCTCTTGACGCTCGGGTTCAGCACCCGGTCGAAGGTGGCCTTCACGTCCGCCGAGGTGAACGGCTGCCCGTCGTGCCACTTGACGCCCTTGCGGAGATGGAAGGTGTAGATCTTGCCGTCGGCCGACACCGTCCACCGTTCGGCCAGGTCGCCCGTGATCTTTGCCGGGTCGTCGGGGTCGCGGTGCAGGAGGCCGGAGTAGATGCCGGCCACGGCCTGCTGCACGGACAGCGGCGACTCCAGGTGAATGTCGAGCCGGCCGGGATCGCCGTAGACGTACCAGTTCAGGAGGCCGCCGGAGCGGGGTTTTTCTTGCGCGCCGGCGCCGGACACCAGGGCGAGAGCGGTCAGGATCGCGATGAGGACGGGCAGTCGTCGCATGGTCGGGTCTCCTCTGTTGCGGTCATCCGAGGCCACCTCGGAGCCGCGGGTCGGTGAGGTCACGGATCGAGTCGCCCAGGAGATTCAGCCCGAACACGGTGAGGCTGATCGCCAGGCCGGGGAAGAACACCATCCAGGGCGCCGTCTCCAGCGCCTGGGTTCCAGCCGTCAGCATGCTGCCCCACGAGGGCTCGTCGGGCGGCGCCCCGAGGCCGAGGAAGGACAGCGAGGCCTCCACGACGATGGCGTAGGCGATGTTGACGGTGAACATCACGATGTAGGTGGCCAGGGTGTTGGGCACGACGTGCCGGAAGATGATCCGCCACTCGGCCGCGCCGGCGGCTCGGGCGGCCTCGACGTACGGCGCCTCCTTGATCGACAGCGCCACCGAGCGCATGGTGCGAGCCGCCGTGGGGATGAGCAGCACGGCCAGCGCGATGATGACGTTGGTGACCGACTGGCCGAGGGCGGCCATGAGGGCGAGCGCGAGCACGATGGGCGGCAGCGCCATGAGGCTGTCGACCACGCGCTGGCTGGATGTGTCGGTCACGCCGCCGAAGTAGGCGGTGACGATGCCCCACAGCGCCCCCAGGGTGATCCCCAGGAGAACCGAGGCCAACCCCACGTAGAGCGAGAGCCGGGCTCCCCAGACCACGCGGCTCACCATGTCGCGGCCGAGGTGGTCGGTGCCCATGAGGAACTCGGTGCTGGGCGGCAGGTAGGGGGCGAAGGCCGCGTCCTTGGGACCGTGGGGGGCCAGGGCGGGCGCGAAGATCGCCGCGACAACGAGCACCGTCACGATCAGGGCCCCGGCGACGCCGAGCGGCTGGTGCGCCACGAACCAACCCACGTGATCGAGCGGGCCCCACGCGCCCGCCCCGGCGGGCGCCGGCCCCCCGTTCACCCCCACCGCCACGCCGGCCCGCTCCGCCACGTCACGCATACCGGATACGGGGATCGAGCCAGCCGTAGATCATGTCCACGAGGAGGTTGAGCGTGAGGAAGATGAGCGCCATCATGAAGACGATGGCCTGCACGGTCGGGTAGTCGCGGTTGCTGACGGCCTGGACCAGGGCCGTGCCCATCCCCGGCACCGCGAAGATGATCTCCATGATGACGAGGCCACCCAGTAGCCGCCCGCCCCACCAGCCGACAAACGTCACCACCGGCAGCAGCGAGTTCGCCAGCGCGTGGCGGTAGACCACGGCGCGCTCGGCCAGGCCCTTGGCCCGGGCGGTCCGGACGTAGTCCTGCCGGATCACCTCCAGCATCTGCGACCGGGTGAGCCGCATGATGGGCGCCGCGATGTAGAAGGCCTGGGCCAGGGTCGGGAAGACGAGATGCTTCAGGTTCTCGCGTGGGTCGTCGAAGAACGACACCCACTCGAGCGGAGGCAGCCAGCCGAAGAACCGCACGAGCGCCCACAGGATCAGGACGCCCGTGAAGAAGATGGGCAGGCTGAGGCCGCTGATGGACACGATGCGCACCAGGTAGTCGGCCCACGTGTTCTGCCGCACGGCCGAGACGACGCCGAGCGGCACCGCCCACACGACCGCCGCCACCAGGGTGAGGAAGGCCAGCTCCATCGAGCGAGGGAAGCGCTCGCGCAGGATCTCGGTGACCGGCCGCTGCTGGATGTACGAGTGCCCGAAGTCGCCGCGGACGGCGTTGCCGAGCCAGGCGACGTACTGCACGACGATGGGCCGGTCCAGGCCCAGCTCCTCCCGGATCTCCCGGACGTGCTGCCGCTGGACGGTGGCCGACTCGGCGCCGGCCTGGTAGACGATGATCTCGGCGATGTCGCCCGGGACAAGCCGCAGCAGCACGAAGATGAGGATCGACGCCCCCAGCAGCGAGGGGACGAACAGCAGGAGACGTCGCGCGACGTATTGGTGCATCGACCCTCCAGGAGGACCCCAGGGAGCGCCACACATTCGGAACCCGCGGGCCCATAGTATAGTCCTACTGGAGCGGTCGCGTGATGCTCGCGAACCGGGTCATGCCCCGCTCTTCCATCATGCGAGGTGGCGGCTCGGGCAGGGCCTGACAATCGCTGCACTAGCCCCTACACGCTTCAGCCCGCGTCGTGCGCCGGGAACACGTTCGTGTCCCGAACCGGACCGGCGGACAGTGACAGCGTCGCCATCACCGTGTTCCAGGCAGAGGAAGCGCGGCGGCTCGAAGAGCGCAGACGACGACCGCGAGGGTGGCCGAGTGGCGCTCGAAGATGACCTGGCGGAGCGCTGGCCAGCGCTGAGGTCAGCGACAAGGGCG
>DATLFG010000009.1:0-16898 GCA_035524955.1 Candidatus Limnocylindria bacterium
GTACCTCGGAGGGGGGCTCACGCCCCCTTTCGAACCTCCCCCCAAAGCAGGTTGCGCGGGCGAAGCCCGCGCTCGAACAACGCGAGACCTGACACTGGGGGGCGGACAGCAAAAAGGGGCGCGGCCGGTTGGCCGCGCCCCTCCGGCATCGAGCCGGCCGTCCCTACCACTTCATCCCGCATTCCTGGTGATACGAGTCCTTGTGCGCCTCGAAGATCGTCTTCTGGATGAGGGTGGCGTACTCCCCGTCCGCGGCCTGGCCCGCCTTCAGCAGGTAGAAGTTCTGGATCGGGAAGTGGTTGGTGTTGTACTTGAAAGGCCCGCGGGTGGACTTGAAGTCCGCCTTCCGCATGGCCGCGATCATTCCCGCCTTGTTCGAGAGATCGCCCTTGACGGCGCGCACCGCCGAGTCGATGAGGAGGATGCCGTCGTAGCTCTGCGCCCCGTAGAACGACGGCGTGTAGGCGAACTTCTTCTTGAAGTCCGTCACGTAGCGCCGGTTCGCCTCGTTGTTGAGGTCCGGGCTCCAGTACCGCGCCTCGAAGTTGCCGAGGGCCGTCTCCTTGAGGGCGGGCAGCGTCACCTCGTCGATCGTATAGACCGAGTAGAGCGGAAGCTGGCCGCGCAGGCCGGCCTGGGCGTACTGCTTGACGAACTGGATGCCCATGTCGCCCGGGTAGAACACGAACACCGCCTTCGCGTTCGCCGCCTTCAGCTGGGTGATCTCGGCCTGGTAGTCCTGCTGCCCGAGCTGGGTGTAGACCTCGCCGAGGATCTTGCCCTTGAAGTACCGCTTGAAGCCCGCGATCATGTCCTTGCCCGCCGCGTAGTTCGGCGCCATCGCGTACACGTCGGTGATGCCCTGGTCCTGCATGTACTTGCCCATCGCCTCGGGCGTCTGGTCGTTCTGCCAGGACGTGGTGAAGAAGTACTCGGAGCACATCTTGCCCGCGAGCTCGTGCGGGCCCGCGTTGGTGCCGATCATGAACGTCTTCTCGCGGGTGACGGCGGGCGCCACCGCGAGCATGACGTTCGACCAGATGATGCCGGACACGAAGTGGACCTTGTGCTTCTTCAGCATCTCGTCGGCGAGCTGCTTGCCGACGTCGGGCTTCCGCTGGTCGTCGCCCCAGATCACCTCGACGGGCTCGCCGCCGACCTTCCGGCCGAGGTGGTCCAGCGCGAGCTCGACGGAATCCTTCATGTGCTTGCCGATGGCCCCGGCCGGGCCCGACAGCGAGGTGATGAAGCCGATCTTCACCGTCTCGGCCGCGGTGGGCGAGGCCCAGCAGAGGCCGACGACGAGGACTGCCGCGAGAGCACGACGGATTCGAGTCACGGTTGCCTCCTTGCGCGCCATGCACGGGACGCGTCCGATGCGTGGCGTGACGCTCCGGTTGAGGATAACTGGGTGGTTTGGCACGCGGATTCTAGCAAAGGCCCCCTGCCCCGTCCACACGCCTGGAATCGACGATACGTGACGGAGCCGTCGGGCGTGTCGAGCGCGACGCGGTCGCCCGCCCCGTCGTCGACGGGATCATCGACGAACAGCGACGCCGCATTGTCCATCGGGCGACCAGAGCCCGGTCACGACGCCGGGCGGGCACCCGGACGGGGCTTGAGCTTGGCGCCGGCGGCGATCAGCCGATCGTCGATGCCGTGGAACTTGTGGCGGCGATCGTCGTGGGCCGTCCACAGCTCGTCGATCCCGGAGAAGTCCGAGAGATAGCGGAGGGCCGCCGAGGCGGGCTCGGCCATCGGCATCTCACCCGCATCGTAGCGCTCCACGCCATCCGGCGGGTCGATCCAGAACCCCTCGGAGGTCTCCTCCGTGAAGAGCCGCGGCGCCTGCCCGTCCGGCACCGGGGCCAGGAAGAAGCGCGCGGTGAAGCGGATCGGGCTCGAGGGCGGCGTGATGAAGTGCGAGAGGTAGCGGAACGGCGCCAGGTCGAGATGCCAGCCCTCGCGGGCGAGCAGCACGGGGAAGGGCGCCTCCTCGCCGACCAGCGCGTGGCGGAGCCGTTCCACGCGGTCACGCACCGCGGGCTCCCGCGTGTCCACCGGCCGGCCGCCGGCGTCGCAGCCCGCGAGCAGCCCGGTCTCCTCCACCAGCTCGCGCGCGGCCGTGACCCAGAAGGCGAGCGGCGGGATCCCGTCGACGGCCGGGAAGGCGGCGAGCGCGGCGCCCGAGGAGACGCCGCGGCAGCGACCGAGCGCCTCCGTCGAGGCGTCCGTCGGCTCGACCTTGCCGCCGGGGAACGCGTAGAAACCGCCCAGGAACCGCATGCTCTTCTCCCGCCGGATCATGTAGACCTCGACCGGGCACGCCGTGCCCGGTCGCACGAGGAGCACGGAGGCGGCCGGCCGGGGGGCGACGGGAGGAGACGGGGCGGGCGTCACGCGGGCGGGACGCGGGACCGCGTGAGACCGGCGAGCTGCTCGAGCAGGGCCTCCGCGGACACCGGCTTGGCGATGACGCGGTCCACGAACTGCATGGACTCGTGCGCCGAGACTCCCTCGCCCCAGCCGGTGAGGATGAACACCGCGGTCGCGGGCGAGCGCGTCTTGATGCGCTCGGCCACTTCCCACCCGTTCATCCTGGGCATGCCGAGATCGGTGATCACCACGTCGTGCGCGCCCGGATCGAACACGGCCAGGGCCTCGTCGCCGTTGGCCGCGGTGGTGATGGCGTGACCCTCGCTGCGCAGGACGTCTGAGAGCACGGTGAGCAACCGCGGGTCGTCGTCCACAAGCAGCACGCGGGCCGCGTGCTCGGGCATGACCTGCCGCTCGGCCGGCCCCTCGGAGGCGGGGATGATCTGGAAGCGACTCGCGTGCAGGCGCAGGCGCACCGTGGTCCCCTTGCCGATCGCGCTGTCGATGGCCACGCTGCCGCCGTGGCGCTCGACGATGTCGTAGACCTCGGCCAGCCCCTGGGCGGGTCCCTGGCCCGGCTGGAGGCTCCGCGCGTGCTCGGCCAGGCGCCGGCGCTGCTCCACCGACATGCCGACGCCGCTGTCCTTCACCTCCACGACCACCCAGCCCGAGGCCTCCGCGGCGGCCCGGATGGCCAGGGCCCCGCCCCGGGGCATCGCGTCCACCGCGTTGTGGATGAGGCGAACGAGGGCATCACGCAGCTCGAAGGCATTGCCCTCGACGGGCGGCAGGGCCTCCATGTCCTGGGTCACCGCGATGACGGTGCCCTTGCGCTCCGCCTCGTCGCGCCAGCGCGGCGCGGTCAGCTCGAGAGCCTCCGCGATGACCGCGGGCAGGCCCACCGGCCCGTAGGCGGTCTGGGGCTGGCGCGAAACGAACTCCTGCAGTTTCCGGACCGTCGCGGAGGCCTCGAGCGCCACGTCCCGGATCACCGTGAGCCGCCGGCGCGCGGCCTCCGACTCGCTCTCGCGGAGCATCAGCTCGGTGTAGGCCAGGATGGCGGCCAGCGAGTTGTTGAAGTTGTGCGCGAGGCCGCCCACGGTCTCCCCGAGCGCGCGCAGGTCCTCGTTGCGGGACAGGCCGCGGGGTGCCTCCGCGAGGCGCCGGCCGAGGTCGCGCGCCCAGCTCCGCATCGAGAGCACCGAGCGGTCCATCTCCACCTTGGTGCGGCGGATCTGCCGCGCGATGTCCTGGATCTCCTCGTGGTCGGCGAAGAGCAGCGCGTCGGCCGCCGCTTCGCGCGGGTCGCGCCGCATCCACCGGCCCACGTGCTGCCGGACCCGCTTGATCATGGGGAGCAGCAGGCCGCTGAAAAAGGCCCATCTACTTCGTTGGCGCCCTCGGCCGCACGCTCAACGTACAGAGAGTACGCCTCGCGCGCGGCTCTCGGGCGCCGCCTCGTATCTGGACCTTTTTGAGCGGCCTGCAAAGGCCCGGGCACGGGCTAGAGGTTCACCAGCTGCGCCACCCGCTCACGATGATGGGTGGCGTCGCCGAACGTGAACTCCGACCCCTTCGCGCGCTTGAAGTAGAGGTGCAGGTCGTGCTCCCAGGTGAAGCCGATGCCGCCGTGGAGCTGGATGCCCGCCGCGGCGACGCGGCGATAGGCGTCGGAGACATAGGCCTTGGCCATGCTGACGGCCAGCGGCGCCTCCGGCGAGCCCTCGTCGAGCGCCCATGCCGCGTAGTAGGTGATGGACTTGCTGTTCTCCACGTCCACCAGCATGTCGGCCGCGCGGTGCTTGACGCCCTGGTAGGAGCCGATCGGCCGGCCGAAGGCCTGGCGGATCTTCGCGTACTCGACCGTCATGTCGAGCACCTTCTGGGCCCCGCCGCACATTTCGGCGCAGAGGGCCACGGTGGCCCGGTCGAGCACGCGGGCGAGCGGTGGCCAGCCGGCGCCGGCCACGCCGAGCAGCGCGTCGGCGCCCACCGTGACGTCGGAGAGCACGACTTCGCAGAGCTTGCGGGTCTGGTCCATGGTGGGCAGCAAGGTCACCTCGAGCCCCCTGGCGCCCTTCGGCAGGAGGAAGAGCGAGACACCCTCGGCGCCCGCGCCCGGCCGCGTCCGCGCGGCCACCACGAGGGCGTCCGCGGTGTGGGCGTCGTGCACGAAGAGCTTGGTGCCGGTCAGCGTGTATCTGCCGGCCTTCTCCACCGCGGTCAGCGTCACCCCCGCGGGCCCGAGCTGTGCGCTCGGCTCCATCCACGCAAGCGCGACGCGCCGGTCGCCCGCCGCGATCCGCGGCAGCCACTCCTTCCTCTGGGCATCGCCGCCCGCTTCCAAGATGGCGAGCCCGCCCAGGAGCACGGTAGAGAAGTAAGGGCCCGGCGCCACCGCGCGGCCCATCTCCTCCATGAGCACGACCAGGTCCACCAGCCCGAGCCCCACGCCGTCGTACGGCTCGGGATAGATCAGGCCCAGCCATCCCTGCTCGGCCAGCTTCTTCCACAGCTCGGCGCTGATGCCCTCTGGGGTCTCCATCAGGCGCCGCACGGTGTCGGAGCCGCACTCGTTCTCGAAGAACTTCCGCGCCGTGTTCCGCAGGAGCTCCTGCTCTTCGTTGAAGCCGAAGTTCATGGCTTAGCCTTTCGGGAGGCCGAGCACTCGCTCGCCGATGATGTTGCGCTGGATCTCGGTGGTGCCGCCTTCGATGGAGTTGGCCCGCGAGCGCAGGAACGTGTGCTGCCAGAGGCCGTCCGCCACCGCCCACTCGCTGCCGTGGGTGAGCTGGCCGAACGGGCCCTGGATCTCCATGGCCAGCTCCTGCACGCGCTGGTGGCCTTCCACCCACATCATCTTGCCCGCGGAGGCCTCGGGCCCGGGCAGCTCGCCCCGGAGGAGCTTGGTGATCGCGCGCGCCCCGGTGTACTTGAAGACCTCGGTGTCGATCCACATCTGGGCCAGCTTCTGACGCATCACCGGGTCCTGGGTGACCGGCACCCCGTTCTTCTTGGTGCTGCGTGCGAGATCCACGAGGCTGTCGAGCGCGATGCGAAGGCGCACCTGCAGACCGAAGCCCAGGGCGAGGCGCTCGTACATCAGGGTGGTGAGCCCGACCGCCCAGCCGTTGTTGAGCCCGCCCAGGATCTGCGATTCGTGAACGCGGACGTTGTCGAAGTAGACCTCGTTGAATTCGGCGTCACCCGTCAACTGCTTGAGCGGCTTCACGGTGACGCCCGGACTCTTCATGTCGAGGAGGAAGTAGGTGATGCCCTTGTGCTTGGGCGCGCTCGGATCCGTGCGGGCCAGCAGCATCATGTAGTCCGCGACGTGGGCGAGCGACGTCCACACCTTCTGGCCGTTGATGACGTAGTGGTCGCCGTCCTTCTCCGCGCGGGTCGCGAGCGAGGCCAGATCGGAGCCCGCGTTGGGCTCGGAGTAGCCCTGGCACCAGATCTCCTCGCACGAGAGCATCTTGGGCGGGTAGCGCTTCTTCTGCTCGTCGGTGCCGTAGGCTATGATGGTGGGCCCGGCCATGCCGACGGCCAGGATGTTGAGCACCGGCGGCGCCTTGGCCAGCGCCATCTCCTGCTGGAGGATCATCTCCTCCATGAAGGTGAGGCCGCGGCCGCCCGCTTCCCTGGGCCAGGTGAGGCCGACGAAGCCGGCGTCGTACAGCTGCCGCTGCCACTGCCTGAGCATCTCGTAGGCTTCGGGCCGCGGGATGTCCGAGCCTTGGCTGAGGCGCGCCACCCAGTCCTTCTGCATGTTCTTGGCCAGCCAGCCGCGGACTTCGTCGCGGAAGGCGGTTTGCTCGGGAGTCAGCGTGAAGTCCATACACCCTCCCACGCACGTGGGTCGCCAGTGAGGTTAACCGGAGTGGGACTGAACGAAGGTTCAGTACCGATCATACGAGCCCACCCGAGAAAGTGTCAAGGGGGTGGGGTATACTCGCGGCGGCCATGGCGACACTCGGCATCTCCTTGCCCCGCCTGAAGAGCCACATCGAGACCCTGTCCGCCTTTGGCCGCAACCCGGGCGGCCGGGGCATCACCCGCTCCTGCTGGAGCCCGCCCCACGAGGAAGCGCGGGCGTGGCTGCTCGGGCGGATGGCCGAAGCCGGCCTCGAGACCCGCGTGGACGCGGCGGGCAACACGTTCGGCTCCCTCCGCGGCGAAGGGGCGGTCGTGCTGACCGGCTCCCACATCGACACGGTGCCGGAGGGCGGCCCGCTCGACGGCGCCCTCGGCGTGCTGGCCGGGCTCGAGTGCCTGCAGACCATCAAGGCGGCCGGGCTCGAGGTACGCCGGCCGCTGGCGGTGGTGGCCTGGAGCGACGAGGAAGGCCGCTACGGCAGCCTCTTCGGCTCGCGCGCCTTCACCGGCAAGCTCGATCTGGGCCAGGTCCCGACGCTCCAGGCGGTGGACGGGATCCGGCTCGTGGACGCGATGGCCCGGGCCGGGTACGACGCCGGACGGGTGGCGGAGGCACGCTGCGATCCGAGGACGATTCACGCCTACGTCGAGCTGCACATCGAGCAGGGACCGCACCTGGAGGCCGCCCGCCTGCCGATCGGGCTCGTGGAGGGGATCGTGGGCATCCGGCGGAACCGGCTCACCTTCATCGGCGAGCCGGACCACGCGGGCACCACGCCCATGGCCTGGCGCAAGGACGCCTTCCTGGCCGCCTGCGAGTACGCGCTGAAGGCGCGCGAGCACATCGTCCGAAAGGGCAGCGGCCGGAGCGTGACGAACTTCGGGCGCATCGAGCTGTCCCCCGGCGTCTCCAACATCGTGCCCGCCCAGGCGGTGCTGCTGCAGGAGATGCGCGAGCTCGACCCGAAGGTCCTCGCCCGCCTCGACCGCGACTGCGCGGCGCTGGCCCGCACCGTCGCGCGGCGCCGTGGGCTGCGCGTGGTCGTCGAGGCCATGTCCCGCACCGAGCCCGCGCGCTGCGCCCCGCGGGTCATGGACGCAGTGCAGGCGGCCTGCGAGACGCTCAGGCTCCGCTACAAGCGCATGCCGTCCGGCGCGGGTCACGACGCCCAGAACCTGGCCACCGTGACCGACTCCGGGATGCTCTTCATCCCCTCTCGGGGCGGGCGCAGCCACCGGCCCGACGAGATGAGCGACTGGAAAGCCATCGAGCGGGGCGCCAACGCGCTGCTCCACACGCTGCTGAAGCTGGCCGGCTAGGCTGCATGTGAAAGTTTCCACTTGGCAAGGGTCGGCGGGATCAAGTACACTCCCGCGTGAACCCAGCGCCATCACCTCCATGAGGATGTTGTGCCCACGATAGTGCACCTGCTGCTGGCCGTGGTCTTGACCGTCTTCCTGGCCGCCCAGGCTAGCGCCCTCGCCTTCGTGCTCCGGTCGCGCCGGACGGTGTCGGCGCAGGGGGCGCGTCGCCGCACCGATCTCCTCTGGACCTGCATCCCGGTGCTCCTCGTGCTCTTCCTGGCCGCCCGCAGCTGGGTGGCCGTCGTCGACGTCCACCGGCCCGCCGTGGCCGCGACCGACACGCCGTCGCAGTCGACGGCGGCGCAGCCCGCGAGAGGAACCCACACGTCGCCATGACTCAGCCGCCCTCGCCAGCCATCGGCAGATTCCGATGATCGCCCGCATCGTGAAGCGCCTGGACTGGACGCGCCTCTGCCTCCTGGGGACCGTGCTCGTGCTCGCCACCGCCTGCAGCGCGGTGGGCTGGAACTGGGACACCCCGATGAGCACGGTGGTCCCGAAGTCGGACTTCGGCAAGCTCACCCACGACATCTTCATGCTGATCTCGTGGTGGACGCTGGGCATCTTCATCGCGGTGGAGGTCGTCCTGGTCTACGCGTGCTGGCGCTTCCGCGACCGGCCGGGCGCGCCCATTCCGAAGCAGGTGCACGGCCACACCGTGCTCGAGATCTCGTGGACCATCGCGTTCGCGGTGATCCTCCTGATCTTCGCAATCCCCACGATCCGGGTCATCTTCAAGACGCAGGAGGCGCCCGCCGCCACCGCGCTGCGGGTGGACGTGGCGGGCAAGCAGTGGTGGTGGGAGTTCCGGTATCCGCAGCACAGGATCACCACCGCCAACGAGCTGCACCTGCCGGTGGGGCAGACGGTCACCTTCCGGTTGAACGCGCCCGACGTCATCCACTCCTTCTGGATCCCGCAGCTCGGCGGCAAGCGTGACGTGGTGCCCGGTCGCGTGAACCACATCACGCTCACCCCCGAGGTTCCCGGGGAGTACCCGGGCCAGTGCGCGGAGTACTGCGGGATGTCGCACGCCAACATGCGCTTCCGCGTCATCGTGCACGAGCCGGCCGCGTTCGAGAGGTGGGTGAAGGGGCAGCAGGCGCCGCCGGTGGACTCGCCCGACCCGCTGGCCCAGCAGGGCAAGACGCTGTTCACCCAGACGACGTGCGTGGGCTGCCACACCATCACCGGGGTCTCGGCCGGCGTCCTCGGGCCGGATCTCACCCACTTCGCCAGCCGCTCGACCTTCGCGGGATCGCTGATAGCCACGACCCCGGACAACCTGATCAAGTGGATCGAGAATCCCGAGCACATGAAGCCCGGCGCGCTGATGCCGAACCTGGGGATGAAGGGGGAGCAGTCGAAGGCGCTGGCCGCCTACCTCCTCAGCCTGAAATAGGGAGACGCCCATGGCGACTCATGCGGCATTCATGCCGGGCGCGAAGGTGGAAACTCCCACGTTCTGGGGGACCGTCGCGTCCTGGCTCACCACCGTCGATCACAAGCGCATCGGCATCCTGTACGGCTCGAGCGCGTTCATCTTCTTCCTGATCGGCGGGATCGAGGCGCTGATCATGCGCCTGCAGCTCGCCCGGCCCGACAACACCCTCGTGAGCGCGCAGACCTTCAACGAGCTGTTCACGATGCACGGCACTACCATGGTGTTCCTGGCGATCATGCCGATGAGCGCGGCCTTCTTCAACTACATGATCCCGCTCATGATCGGGGCGCGCGACGTGGCCTTCCCGCGCCTGAACGCGCTGTCCTACTGGATCTTCCTCTCCGGCGGCCTCTTCCTGCACGCGAGCTTCGTGTTCAAGGCGGTGCCGGACGGCGGGTGGTTCGGCTACGCCAACCTGACCTCCGGGCAGTTCTCGCCGAGCCACTCCATCGACTTCTGGATGCTCGGGCTGCAGATCCTGGGCATCTCGTCCATGCTGGCGGGCTTCAACTTCCTGGTGACGATCATCAACATGCGGGCGCCCGGCATGACCCTGATGCGGATGCCCGTGTTCATCTGGATGAGCTTCGTGACCCAGTTCCTCATCGTGCTCGCCTTCCCGGCCATCACGGTGGCGCTCATCCTCCTGATGTTCGACCGCTTCTTCGGCACGCTCTTCTACGCCCCCGCCGCGGGCGGCGATCCCCTGCTCTGGCAGCACCTCTTCTGGATCTTCGGCCACCCGGAGGTCTACATCCTGATCCTGCCCGCGATGGGCATCGTGTCGGAGGTGCTGCCGACCTTCGCGCGCAAGCCGCTGTTCGGCGCGCCGGTCGTGATCTACTCCGGCATCATGATCGGCTTCTTCGGGTTCGGGGTGTGGAGCCACCACATGTTCTCGGTCGGGATGGGCCCGGTGGCGGACGCCGCCTTCTCCATCACCACCATGCTGATCGCGGTGCCCACCGGGGTCAAGATCCTCAACTGGCTCTGCACCCTGTGGGGCGGCTCCATCCGCTTCACGACCGCGCTCTACTTCTCGCTCGGCTTCATCGCCATGTTCACGATGGGCGGCCTCTCCGGCGTCATGCACGCCTCGCCCCCGGTGGACCTGCAGCAGACCGACACCTACTTCGTGGTGGCCCACTTCCATTACGTGCTCTTCGGCGGCTCGATCTTCGGGCTCTTCTCCGGCGCCTACTACTGGTGGCCGAAGATCACCGGCAAGCTGCTCGACGAGCGCCTCGGCAAGACGCACTTCTGGCTGATGATGCTCGGCTTCAACGTCACCTTCTTCCCGCAGCACTACCTCGGCCTGATCGGCATGCCCCGGCGCATCTACACCTACGCGGGGGACCTCGGCTGGAACTTCTGGAACCTGGTCTCCACGATCGGGGCCTTCCTGATCGCGGTCTCGTTCCTCGTGTTCATCTACAACGTGATCAAGACCGCGCGCGCCGGCAAGGTCGCGAGCGCCGATCCGTGGGACGGCCGCACGCTCGAGTGGGCGATCCCGTCGCCGCCCCCGGTCTACAACTTCGCGCGCGTGCCGGTGGTGCACGACCGCGACGACCTGTGGCTGCAGAAGTACGGCGACGGGCACGGGAGCGCGCCGCGGCCCAAGCCGGCCCCGGTGACCGCGGCCGAGATCGCGGCCATCCACATGCCCCCGAGCTCGTTCTGGCCGATCCTGCTCGCCCTCGGGATGGCGGTCATGATGGCCGGCCTGCTCATCAGCATGTACCAGGTCATCGTGGGCGGGCTGCTCACGCTCTTCCTCATGTACAAGTTCGCCATGGAACTGCACCGTCCCGCCGACGGAAATCGACACTAGGAGAGCCCCCGTGGCCGACCACGCCGTCACTCACGCCGTCAGCCATGCCGTCGCTCACGCCGTCCACGATCCGAACATCGGCAACACCGGGCTCGACCATCGCAAGATGGGCATGTGGGCGTTCCTCGGCTCCGACTGCATGTTCTTCGGGTCGCTGATCGGCACGTACCTGGCCTACAAGGGCAAGTCCATCTCGGGGCCGAGCCCCCACGATGTCTTCGACATCCCGCTGACCTCCTACAGCGCGGCCCTGCTGCTCGCCTCCTCGCTGACCATGGTGCTGGCCCTGGCCGCCCTGCAGGACAACCGGGTGAAGGTGGCGGCCCGCTGGCTGCTGGCCACCGCGGCGATGGGGCTGCACTTCGTGCTGAACCAGGTCTACGAGTTCTGGAGCTTCGTCAACCACTACGACCTGACACTCTCGACCAGCCTCTTCGGCTCGAGCTTCTTCGTGCTCACCGGCTTCCACGGCGCGCACGTCACCGGCGGGGTGCTCTGGCTGCTCATCCTGGTCGGGCTCGCGTGGCGGGGCCAGCTCGATCGGCGGGACTACATCAAGGTCGAGATCGCGGGTCTGTACTGGCACTTCGTGGACATCGTCTGGATCGCGATCTTCACCATCATCTACCTCATCCCCTAGGAGCCGCGAGATGGCCGATCACGGCACCACTGCCGCGACGCACGGAGGAGGGGGCGGGCACGCCACCGTCAAGACGTACGTCAACGTGGCCATCGTGCTGGCCATCATCACCGCGGTCGAGGTGGCCACCCTCTACATCCCGGGCATCCCGAACTGGCTGCTGGTCACGAGCCTGCTCGTGATGTCGGCGGGGAAGTTCTACCTGGTCGTCGGTTACTTCATGCATTTGAAGTTCGACCACCAGATCAATCGGGCGCTCTTCGTGGGGCCGCTGATCATCGCGGTGGCCATCATCCTGGCCGTCATGGCGCTCTTCGGCGCCTTCCTGCTGCTGCCCCGCCCGTAGGAGTCCGCCCTGGCACCAGCGGACGATATGCGGCGCGTGCTCGGGTCCCTTTCGAGCGCGGGCTTCGCCCGCGCCATTCTCGTCCGGGGGGAGGTTCGGAAGGGAGGCGCAGCCTCCCTCCGCGTCTCATGGCGCACGTAATCCCTGGGCCCGCGGGGCCGCCGCCCCTCGGGCCCGAGGGCTTCGACTGGACGTCCTGGCAGGTCGATCCCGGCGTCGTCACGGGCCTCGTCCTCATGGGTGCCGCCTACACCGGGGCCATCCTCTGGCGGCGGCGGCTCAGCCCCGCGGCCCCGGTGGAGCCCCTCAAGGCGGCGTCGTTCGGTGGCGCCCTGCTCGTGCTCTTCGTGGCGCTCACCGGGCCGATCCACGATCTCTCGGACTACTACCTGTTCAGCGCGCACATGGTCCAGCACATGCTGCTGGTCTTCGCGATGCCGCCGCTCCTGCTCTACGGCACGCCGGGCTTCATGCTGCGCCCGCTGGTGCGCGACCCCAGGCTCCTGCGGGTCGGCCGCACGCTGACCCGGCCGGCCGGCGCCTTCGCGACCTTCAATGTGGTCCTGGTCGCCTGGCATCTGCCGCCCATCTACAATCTGGCCATGGAGCAGCATCCGGTCCACATCCTGGGCCACCTGCTGATGATGGCCGCCTCCGTCATCCTGTGGTGGCCGGTGCTCTCCCCGGTCGACGAGCTGCCCCGCGCACCCTACCCGATCCAGATGCTCTACCTCTTCGTCGTGGGCCTGCCGATGGTGATGGTGGCCATCTTCATCTCGATGGCCGACGGCCTGCTCTATTCGTACTACGCGGCCGCCCCCCGGATCTGGCCGCAGCTCACCCCGCAAGCCGACCAGCACGTGGGCGGGCTCATCATGTGGATCCCCGGCGGAATGGTCTTCCTGGCCGCGATCTCCGTCGTCTTCTTCCGCTGGCAGAGCGCGGGCGGCGACGATCTGGCGGTGCCCCTGGCCGGTGCGCGCCATGGCCGCTAGGCTCGCGTGGGCCGCGGTGGTCGCGGTCTTCTTCCTGATGACGCTCGGCAACGTGGTGAGCGCGACCGGCTCCGGGCTCGCGTGCCCGGACTGGCCCCTCTGCCACGGCTCGCTCATCCCGCCGCTGCGGCCGGACGTGCTGATCGAGTACAGCCACCGCCTCGCCGCGCTGGCCGCGTCCTTGCTGATCGTGGCCACCACCGCGCTGACGCTCCGCGGGACGCGCGCGGCGGGACTGCGGCGCCTCGCCTGGCTGATCCCCGTCCTGCTCGCCGTGCAGATCGGGCTCGGCGGCGTCACGGTGCTGCTCAAGCTGCCCCACCTGATCAGCACCGCGCACCTGGTCAACGCGCTCCTGATCCTGGCCGGTCTCATCGTCCTGGCCCGGGGACTCCGGCCCTCGCCACCAGGGTCCTCGCGCGCCGGCCGCGACCGCCTCCGGCGCCTGGCCCGCGTGGGCCTGATCGTGCTCTTCGTGCAGCTCGCGCTGGGCGGCTACGTGCGCCACTCGGGGGCCGGCCTCGCCTGCCCCGACTTCCCGCTCTGCAGCGGTGATCTGCTGCCCACGCAGTGGCTGGCCGGCGTGCACTGGGTGCACCGCTGGCTGGGCGTGCTCCTGCTGGGCCTGTTCATCCACGTGGCGCTGGCGGGCCGGACGACGGCCACGCGCCTGGTCGCCGCGCTCGCGGTGCTGCAGGTGGGCCTCGGCATTGCCGCCGTGCTGCTCCAGCTCACCCCGGTGGTGCGGGCGGCCCACGCCGCCGTCGGCTACTCGCTCTGGGCGGTGCTGGTCTGGGTGAGCGTGGAGGTGGGATGCTGGCGAGGGAGCGTCACGCCACCCGCCCGGCCGGGCGCAGCCCGGGAGGCCGTGCATGCCGCCTAGGGCCGCGACCGCGGCTCCGGGCGGCATCGCGACGCTCAGCCTGACCGAGCGGATCGGCGCCTACGCGGAGCTCTCGAAGTTCGGCATCGTGCTCCTCGTGCTGGTCTCCGCGGGCGCCGGCTTCATGCTGCGGGCTCCGCTCGGACCGGACTTCCCGTGGGCGCAGGGCCTGCTGGTGCTGGCCGGCGTGATGCTGCTGTCCTGCGGCGCCTCCGCGCTCAACCAGGTCCAGGAGCGCGGCCGGGACGGGCTGATGGCCCGTACCGCCGGGCGGCCGCTGCCCTCGGGCCGGCTCTCCCACGGGCAGGGGCTCGTCTTCTCGATCGTGGCCATCGTGACCGGCGCGGCGGTGCTGTGGCTCGGGATCGGGCCCATGGCGGGCATTCTGGGGCTGGTCGCGAGCGGCTTCTACAACGGCATCTACACGCCGTGGCTCAAGCCGAACTCACCGTTCGCGGCGGTGCCCGGGGCGATACCGGGCGCGATCCCGCCGGTGATCGGCTGGGTGGCAGGCGGCGGCCACCTCACCGAGGTGGGCGCGGTGATCCTGTTCGGGATCCTGTTCCTCTGGCAGATGCCCCACTTCTGGGCCCTCGCCCTCCGGTACCGGGCAGACTACGCGGCGGGTGGCTTTCCGATGGTCTCGGAGCGGGTCGGCGTCGAGGGCACCGCCCGCCTGATCCAGCTCTACGCGCTCGGCCTCACCGCGTGGGCGCTGGCCGCGCCCACCTTCGGGGTGGGCGGCCCGGCCGCCCTCGTCGCGGCCGCGGCCCTGGGCGGGCGGCTGATCTGGCTGGCCGCCAAGTTCGCGCGGCGGCCCGACGACCAGCGGGGCTGGCTGTCCCTCTTCCTCTTCTCCAACTTCTTCCTTCTTCTGCTATTCCTGGTGATGGTGGGGGAGCGGCTGATCCGCTATGCCCTGTCCTAGCGGCGGGGCGGTTGCCGGTGGCACGGTGGGTCGGTTGTCTGCTACTCTGAGATCCCCGTCTGGAGGCCTGACCGAATGAACATCTGTGTGGTGGGAACGGGCTACGTGGGGCTGGTGACCGGCGCGGTGTTCGCCGATCTCGGCAACGACGTGGTCTGCGTGGACAACGACCAGAAGAAGATCGAGGCCCTCCGGGTCGGCCAGATGCCGATCTACGAGCCGGGTCTCGAGGAGATGGTGCTCCGGAACAAGGACGACGGCCGGCTCAGCTTCACCATCGACCTCCCCGGCGCGGTCCGCCAGTCCGACGTGATCTTCATCGCGGTGGGCACGCCCCCCAAGGACACCGGGGAGACCGACCTCTCCCACGTGGAAGCGGTGGCCGCCCAGATCGGCCGCACGATGGACCGCTACAAGGTGGTCGTCAACAAGTCCACCGTCCCGGTGGGGACCGGTGAGTTCGTTCGAGACGTCATCACCCGCCACCAGCCGCGGCCCGTCGACTTCGACGTGGTCTCCAATCCCGAGTTCCTGCGCGAGGGCTCCGCGATCGAGGACACGCTCCGACCGGATCGGATCGTGATCGGCGCGCCCAACCAGCAGGTCGCGATGACCCTGGTGGAGCTCTACGCCCCGCTCGAGCGGCCGATGATCATCACCGACCTGCCCTCGGCGGAGGTGATCAAGTACGCCTCCAACGCCTTCCTCGCCGCCAAGATCTCCTTCATCAACGCCATCGCCAACATCTGCGAGAACGCGGGCGCCGACGTGAGCCAGGTCATGAAGGGCATGGGCCTCGACTCGCGCATCGGGATGCAGTTCCTCCAGGCCGGCCTCGGCTACGGCGGCTCCTGCTTCCCCAAGGACGTGGATTCCTTGATCCACACCGCGGCCCGCTTCGGCTACGATTTCAAGCTGCTGCGCTCGGTGGTGGAGATCAACAAGGAGCGGGCCGCCCACCTGGTGGACATGATGCGCAAGGCGATGGGCGGACTCGAGGACAAGACCATCGCGGTCCTCGGCCTGGCCTTCAAGCCCAACACCGACGACATGCGCGAGGCCAAGAGCCTCGAGGTGGTCCGGCTGCTCCACGCGGCGGGGATCCAGGTGCGCGCCTACGACCCGGTGGCGATGGACAATGCGAAGGCCCTCATGCCGGAGGGCGTGGTCTTCTGCGAATCGGCCTACGAGGCGGCGGCGGGCGCGGATGGGGTGGCCCTGCTCACCGAGTGGAACGAGTTCAAGTACCTGAACCTCGACCGCCTGCGCGGGCTGCTGCGGCAGCGGCTGATCTTCGACGCCCGCAACCTCTACGAGCCCGAGCGCATGCGCCGCCTCGGCTTCGAGTACTACTCGATCGGGCGCAAGCCCGTGCTGGCGGGCTGAGGGTCGGGCGGTGCGGGTCCTCGTGACGGGCGGGGCCGGCTTCATCGGCTCCCACCTCTGCGATTTCCTGCTCGCCCATGGGTGCGAGGTCGTCTGCATGGACAACCTCCTCACCGGCTCCACCGACAACATCGCCCACATCAGCGACCCGCGCTTCCTCTTCGTCAAGCACGACGTCACCAACTACATCGTGATAGGCGGGCCGCTCGACTACGTGCTGCACTTCGCGAGCCCCGCCTCGCCGATCGACTACCTC
Organism: Candidatus Limnocylindria bacterium; assembly: GCA_035524955.1. Classification (GTDB taxonomy): domain Bacteria; phylum Methylomirabilota; class Methylomirabilia; order Rokubacteriales; family CSP1-6; genus CAMLFJ01. The sequence goes on from DATLFG010000009.1 coordinate 16,333, forward strand.
GAGCTCCCCATCCAGACCTTGAAGGTGGGCGCGCTCGGCACCCACAAGGCGCTCGGCCTCGCCAAGGCGAAGGGCGCGCGCTTCGTCCTCGCGTCGACCTCCGAGGTCTACGGCGATCCGCTCGAGCATCCGCAGAAGGAAACCTACTGGGGCAACGTCAACCCGATCGGCCCGCGCGGCGTGTACGACGAAGCCAAGCGCTTCGCCGAGGCCATGACGACGGCCTATCACCGGTACCACGGCGTCGACGCCAAGATCGTCCGGATCTTCAACACCTACGGGCCGCGCATGCGCGTGAAGGACGGCCGCGCCGTGCCCGCGTTCATGAGCCAGGCGCTGCGCGGTGAAGACGTCACGATCTTCGGCAACGGGACGCAGACGCGCAGCTTCTGCTACGTGAGCGACCTCGTGGACGGGATCATCCGGCTGATGGAGTCGGACGTCAACGAGCCGGTTAACATCGGCAACCCGCACGAGATGACGATCCTCGAGATGGCCGAGACGATCCGCACGATGACCAGCTCGTCGAGCGCGATCGTCCACAAGCCGCTACCGGAAGACGACCC
>DATLFG010000012.1:0-2616 GCA_035524955.1 Candidatus Limnocylindria bacterium
CAGCTCGCGGATCACGGCCAGCTCGTCCCAGCCCACCGGGATCTTCACGTTGAGGTTGGGGTAGTGGCCGAAGTCGCGCACGAAATCCTGGGCCTGGGCGACCATCTCCTCCGGCCGGGTGGAGAAGACCTCGACGCTCAGCGGGACGTCGTAGCCGTAGCGCTGCACGAGCTCGATGATCTTCTTGATGTGCTCGCGGAAGTCCGCCTTCGGTTCCTTGGCGAGGATCGACGGATTCGTGGTGATGCCCGCCGGAAAGCCGCGCTCGAGCGCCTCCTCGATCTCCACCAGGTTCGCCGAGTCGACGAAGATCTTCATGGTGCCTCTCTCTCGGCCCGCTCCGTCACTCGGTCACGGTCCAGTAGTAGTCGCCGGAGTAGCCGGCCTCGGCGAACAGCCGGCGCCAGCCGGGCGGATCCGAATAGGTCAGGGCGGTGAGCTGCCAGCGCTCGAACTTCTCGCGCTGAGTCTCGTTGAGCCACGAGTCCACCTGGACGTAGCGGTGGCGCCGGCTCACCCGCTCGATCTCGCCGAGCGCCCGGATGCAGCTGGCGCGGTCGAGGTTGTGCACGGTATTGATCGACACGACGAGATCGAACGCCTTGTCCGCGAACGGCAGCTGCTCCGCCGAGCCGCGGGCAAGGAAGGGCCGGACGTCGTCCATGGCCTGGCTGAGGGCGTAGGCGGAGATGTCGAGCCCCGCGACGCGCACGCCAGCGACGACGCGGCGCAGATCGTGGAGGAGGAAGCCCTTGGCGCAGCCCACGTCGAGCACGCGATGGCCGGCCCGGATCCCGTAGAAGTCGCGCATGCGCGCGGCGATCGGCTCCCATCGCCCGTCATAGCGGTAGCCGCCGTAGCCCTGGCCGCGGTCGCCGTCGAAGTACGCGCGCGCGAACCGCTTCGCCACCTCGCGCTGCGCCGGCACGGCGGCGGCGCGGGCCGCGATGTCCCGCGTCGTCCGCGGATAGCGATCGAGGAGATCGACCTCAGCCATTCGCGACCGCCCCGCCACTGGCGAGCCCTCCGCCATTGTCGAGCGCTCGGCCATTGGCGGGTGCTCCGCCAGGCGCGGGCGCTCCACCAGGCGCGAGGGCTCCGCCGGGCGCGAGCGCCCCGAAGGAGTCGAGGGTGGCCCGGAGGCCCTCTTGGCTCGGAGTGAACCGCAGGTCGGGAAGCGCTCGCTTCAGGCGCCCCGTGTCGAACCGGCGGTTCGTGATCGGCCCCTTCCGCGGCGTGCTGGTCACCGCGACCTCGTAGGGCACGAGATCACGGATCATCTTCACCACGTCGGCAAACGTCTGGCTCTGCCCGGTGGCCACGTTGTAGACGCCCTCGGCGCCGCCCCTGAGCAGGCCGACGAGGACGCGAGCCGCGTCGTCCACGTACACGTGATCCCGCTCTTCCTCTCCGGCCCCGAAGATCCGGACGCTCCGGTCACGGGCCAGGGAGCGCGCGAAGGCGTTCGGCCCGTAGGAGGCGTGCGGATCGCCGGGCCCGTAGACCCCGGTCACCCGCAGAGTGAGCAGGGGAAAGCCGGCGGCGCGGGCGACGCCCTCCATCAGTCGCTCCCCCACGTACTTGCCGATCGCGTAATACCCGGCGGGCGACACCGGCGTCTCCTCGGTGACCGCCTCCGCGCCGAATCCGTAGACCGCGTCCGAGCCGAGGTAGACCAGACGGTCGAGCCGGCGGCCCTCGAGGTAGGCGGCCAGGTTGGCGGCCATCGCGGTGTTGGCGAGCAGGGTGGCGGAGGTCTGACCGCGGTCCGGTGTCAAGGCCGCCGCGAGCACGATCGTGGTGTCGGGTCCGAGCAATCCGTCGAGAGCTTCCAGAGTGTCCGCCCGGGTGAGGTCCAGCGTCCGCGACGAGTGCGCGACCACCGGGACGCCATCGCGCTCGAGCTGGGCCTGGAGCGCCCGGCCGAGGAACCCGCTGCCGCCCAGGATCACGACGCGCTCCGGGGTTCCGCTCATGGAGTGAGGCTCTCCCAGCGCATCGGGGTTACCTGGAGGCGGGGATGGGCGACCAGCATGTGCCAGACCACGGCCTGGAACGCCTCGGCGTGCGCGGTGAGTCGCTCCGGGCTCACGGTGGGGATGATCACGCACGCGTCTGCCACGGTGGCGGCAAAACCCCCGTCGCGGCCAACGATGGCGCCGATCCGGGCCCCGACCGCCTTGGCGTGTTCGAGGGCCCGCACCAGGTTGACGCTCACATTCCGCACCAGGTCGCCCCCGCCCACGGAGAAGACGAGGACGCAGTCGCGCCGGCCGAGCCGGCTCACCTTCAGCCAGCTGGCAAACGAGGTGTCCCAGCCGTCATCGTTGATGCGGGCGGTCAGCTCCGACACGTTGTCGGTGGGCGCGTAGGCCTCGAAGCCCGCGATCTTCCGGAAGTCGTTCACCGCGTGGGAAGCGTTGCCGGCGCTCCCGCCCACTCCCAGCACGAAGAGACGGCCGCCGCCGTCGCGGGCATCCGCGAGCAGGTCCACCAGTCTCGTGACCGCCGCGTGGTCGATCCGGGCCGCCACCTCGGCAACCTCCGCGAGGTACTGGGCGACGAAGTTCATAGGGGGGCCCCTATCCGGGCCAGCACCGCGTCGACCGCCCCGAC
>DATLFG010000035.1:0-44700 GCA_035524955.1 Candidatus Limnocylindria bacterium
GCAGCGGCCGAGGACGAACTGGCCGTCGCGCGTGCGCAGGAGCTCGTCGCCGAGCCGCGCCACCGCGTCGGCGGGCAGATCGGTGAGGATGGCCGACGGGGTCTCGTCGTGCTCGTCCTTGAACCAGCCGAGCCCCTTGGCCCGGCGAAGCACCGGGACGAGCTGGCGCGTGTGACGCTTCCACGCGCCGATCCAGCGCTTCTTCTGCGCGTGCTCGGGGCCGGCCTCGAAGAGAAAGCGCACCCCGGCGCCCGAGACCGCGACCTTGAAGTGGCAGTGCTTCTTGTAGCCGCGCTTGTCGAGCGCGAAGGCCACCCAGGTGTCGCCGGGCGGGTTCACGGTCCGCCGCGCGTGCTTGGCCACGTGCGCGAAGGCGGGGGCACCGCCGATGCGCGCCACGTCGGGCAGCAGCTCCTTGCCCACCGCCTCCAGCTTGGGACGGATGCGGCTCTTGATCGCCTCCATGCGGGGCTTGAAGCCGGGGATATCGAACACCTTGAAGTCGGACGGCGTGAAGCCGCTGAACGACATGCTGGGGCCTCCTTCTACTCCGGCTCGTACACGGTGTCGGGATCGAGCGGGAAGATGGGGCGCCGGACGCGCCGGTATTCGAATCGCCCGAGGTTCGACGAGGACAACCCCGGCGCGTCCACCTCGATGATCTCCTTCGCGATCGGCTCGAAGGCCGCGCGGTAGTGAATCGTGGACTTCACGACCAGAATCTTCTCCCGGAGGGGGTCGATCCCGACGAACCGGATCATCTCCGGGTCGAGGGTCTGCCAGCGGTGGGAGATGAGTATCACCTTTACGTCGTTGACGTCCAGTACCGCGGTGAGGCCGAGCCGGCCGGGCAGGCCGGTCATCATGGGGCCGCGATGGATGAATCGCCCGTCGGAAAGCGTGCGCACGATGCCGCTCACCCGGACGGGCGCGCCGTGGCGGTCGTCCACCTTGCCACCGACGTCGAGCGTCACGCGGGCGCCGATCCCCGCCTTCGCGCACGCCTGGACCGCCGCGGCGTCCCAGATGCAGGCCACCGTCGCGCTCCGCGCGCCCGCCCGCAGCAGCTCGCGCAGGATCTCGGTGCCGTCGCCCGCCGCGCCGCCGCCGGTATTGTCGGCCATGTCGGCGAGCACGATAGGCCGGCCGTCGGCGGCGAGGGCCCGGGCCACCGCGTCTTTCACCGGCAGCGCGGTGTGGATGAACTCGTGCCGGTGCTCCCAGGCCACCTGCGCGAGCCGGCCCGCGAGACGCTCGGCCAGCGCCCGGTCGTCGTCGGTGACCACGTAGACGCCGAGGCCCGCGTCGGGGATATCCGCGTAGGGGAAGCCTGCGAAGAGCGAGATCGAGATGACCTTGGGGTCTCGCTCCATCTCGTCGGCCAGATCGTACAGGCGCCGCATGGGCCCGCGCGCGGTGCCCTGGCGGCCGAGCGGCGGCATGAGCGGCGGCTTCCGCCAGGCCGCGGTCGGCTTGATGCGCCCGCCGATCACCTGGGCGAGCCGCTCGGCCGCCTCCACGCCGCGCTCGGCCATGTCCACGTGCGGGTAGGTCTTGTAGCCGTGCAGCAGATCGGCCCTCGCGATCATGTCCTTGCCCAGGTTGCCGTGGAAGTCGAGCGTCACCGCGATCGGCACGTCGGGGCCCACCGCCCGGCGCACCGCCGCGATGATGTCGCCCTCGCCGTCGTCCAGGCCCTCCGGCACCATCGCCCCGTGCAGGTCGAGGAGCACGCCATCGAGGCGGCCCGCCGCCCCGAGATCGGCCAGCATGCGCTGCTTGACGTGTGCGTAGATGTCGCGCGTGACGGGGCCGGCGGGTGAGGCGGAGGCCGCCACCGAGGGCAGCAGCGTGATCCCCAGGCGCTCGGCGGCCGCGATCATGCCGCCCAGGCAGGTGCCGGTGCCGCGATAGGCCTCGACGATCTCGCCGCCGTAGCGCAGGTCGCGCGCCTCGAACTGGGCGCGATCGGTGGGGACATTGCTGAAGGTGTTGGTCTCGTGCGACAGCATCGCCAGGAAGACTCTCACGCGGCGGGGGCCTTTCGGTCGGTGGGCAAGGGTACAATCGGGCGCGAAAGGAGCAACCCATGGCCGATGCGTCGTGCTTTCACAACCTGAAGGAAGGCGGCATCCCGCGCCAGCTCGCGGAGGGCCTGAGCGCCCGCGTGTTCCCCGGCGAGCACCTCATGCTCTCGGTGGTGGAGATCCAGCCCGGCTCGGTGTCGCCGGTGCACTCGCACGCCAACGAGCAGTGGGGCGTGTGCCTCGAAGGCGAGTGGATCCGGATCCAGGACGGCGTCGAGCATCCCGTCAAGGCGGGCGACTTCTGGCAGACGCCGCCCCACGTGCCGCACGGCGGCCGCGCCACCGCCAAGCGCGCGGTGGTCCTCGACATCTTCTAGCCGCCGCGCGAGGAGTACCGGAAGGCCGGATCCGGCTACAAGTGATGTACTCCCGCTCCCTTCCAGGGAGAGGGCCGGGGTGAGGGCCCCCCGTGCCGGGCCCTGCCCCTCACCCCAGAGGGGAGAGGGAAAGATCGCCTGCCTCATAGGTTCATGTGGGGGTCGAGCCAGTCGCGGAGCGCGTTACCCATGAGGTTGATCACGAGCGTGGTGACGAAGATGGCGGCGCCGGGGAAGGCGGCGATCCACCACGAGTTCAGCATGTAGACGCGGCCTTCGCCCAGCATGTTGCCCCACGCCGGCGTCGGGGGCTGGATGCCGAGGCCGAGGAACGACAGGAAGGATTCGAGGATGATGACCTGCGCCACCTGCAGGGTGCCGATCACGATGATGGCCGACACCAGGTTGGGGAGGATCTGCCGGAACATGATGCGCGCGTGGCTCATTCCGAGCGCTCGAGCCGCGACGACGAACTCGCGCTCGCGGAGGGCCATGGCCTCGGCCCGGATCACCCGCGCGTAGATCGGCCAGCCGGCCACGCCCAGGACGAAGATCATGTTGGTCAGGCTGGGCCCCAGCACTGCGATCACCGCCAGGGCCAGCAGCACGAACGGAAAGGTGAGGGTGACGTTGACCAGGGTCATCACCGTCCAGTCCGCTTTCGCCCCGAAATAGCCCGCGGTCAGCCCGAGCAGGACGCCGAGGGAGGCCGAGATCAGCACCGCGGCCACCCCCACGATGAGGGAGACGCGTCCGCCATAGACCATGCGGGAGAGGAGATCGCGCCCGATCTGATCCGTGCCGAGCAGGTGCTGGGATGTGCCGCCCTCCAGCCAGGCCGGCGGCGCGAGCCGATGCCGGATGTTGACCGCGAGCGGGTCGAACGGGGCGAGCCAGGGCGCCAGGACGGCGCTGCCGACGATCAGGATCATGATCGCCGTCGCGACGAGGCCCCACTTGAGGCGCCACAACCGTCGGAGGGATACCTGCGCCCCCGTGGGGGCGGCGGAGACCGCGTCCACCTCGGCCTCCTTGAGGACCACCTCGCCCGCGCCGAGCACCTTCACCCGCCGACCCGGATCCGCGGGTCGATCAGCGCCACGATCATGTCCACCACGAAGTTGATCGACACGATCAGCAGCGCGAGCAACACCACCGCGCACTGGACCACCGGGAAGTCCTGGTTGCGGATGGATTCCACGGTCAGCGTGGCCACTCCCGGCCAGGCGAAGACGGTCTCGGTCACGACGGCGCCGCCCAGCAGCTGCCCGAACTGAAGCCCGAGCACCGTGATGACGGGAATGCATGCGTTCCGGAACGCGTGCTTGATCACGACCATGCGCTCCCCCACGCCCTTGGCCCGGGCCGTCTTGATGAACTCCATGTTCATGATCTCGATCACCCCGGAGCGGACCAGCCGCATGGTGATGGGCGCCAGGAACGCGCCGAGCGTGAAGGCGGGCATGAGGAAGTGCTGCCAGGTTCCGTAGCCCGATGCGGGGAGCGCCTTGAGGCGCACCGCGAAGATGATGATCAGCATGATGCCCAGCCAGAAGATGGGCATGGCCTGGCCCGCCACCGCCACCATGGTGCAGAGGTTGTCCACGAAGGAGTGACGCTTGAGGGCGGCCAGGATCCCGAGGGGGAGCGCGATGAGCAGCGCCACCAGCAGGCCGGCCGACGTCAGGTAGATCGTGGGCGGCATGCGCTCGAGCACGAGCCGGAAGGCCGGCGTGTCCGCGTACCACGACTTGCCGAAGTCGCCCTGCACGGCCTTGGTCGCGAACTTCCAGTACTGCACGTAGAGGGGCTGGTCGAGGCCGAGGAGCCGGTGGTAGCGCTCGTACTCCTCCTTCCCGGCGTTCTGAGGGAGGAGCAGGAGGACGGGATCGCCGAGCACGTAGAGGATGCCGAAGGACAGGATGGAGATGCCGATGATCACCACGACCAGCTGCACCAGCTGACGGAGAACATAGCGCTTCATGACGGCACCCCCCTCACCCTCCCCCTCTCCCCCGGAGGGGGAGAGGGGGGGGTCTCGAGGATCCCTCTCCCCTCTGGGGAGAGGGCAGGGTGAGGGGTGGTTTCCGGTCGCCTACTTCTTCCGCGGCGCCGCGATGAACATGCGATCGATCTCGTCGCGCGGCGCGGCGTACTCGATCCGGTTCGAGATGCCCCACACGCCGCGGAGCCCCCACTTGTAGAGGTAGGCGGCGTCGTCGTGGATGAGCTTCTGGACCTTCTGGTAGATCTCGGTCCGCTTCTTCTGATCGAGGGTGGAGCGCCCCTGGATGATCAGGTCGTCCAGGGCCTTGTTGCAGTAGTAGCTGTACGCCTCGCCGCACTTCATGACGTCGAAGAGGATCGCGTCGGCGTCGAAGACCGAGTAGTATCCCCAGGACCACTCGAACATCGGGCCGGCCTTGCCGTCGCGGACCAGATTGACGTAGGGCCCGATCTCCCCGACGTAGCGCTTCTTGGTCCGGATGCCCACCTTGTCGAGATCGGCCGTGATGGCTTCGGAGGTCTGCTGCACCGCCGGCTCGACGATGGGGGGCCCGGTCAGGAAGCCGACCTCCACGCCGTTGGGATAGCCGGCTTCGGCCAGGAGCTTCTTCGCCGCCGCCGCGTCCTGGGTGTAGGGCTTCACGCTCGAATCGAAGCCGAAGGCCATCGGGTTGACACTGGTCGCGGTGCGGTCGCCGAGCCCGTTGATCACGTGCTTGATGACCGAGTTGATGTCGACGGCCAGGTTGGCCGCCTTGCGTACCCGCACGTCGGTGAAGGGGTTCGGGCCGCTCCGGGCCGCCTGGTCGAGCTGCAGGAAGGCGGTGCGGAGGATGGGCGCGCTCGACGTGCGCGCCTGCCCGGACTTGTTGATGACGTCCATCTGATCCGGCGGCACCGCCTTGATCACGTCCACGCCGCCGGAGATCAGCTCGGCGATCTGGGTCGCCTGCTCCGGGATGATGCGGACCCGCACGTACTTGAAGTGCGGCTTGGGTCCCCAGTAGTCGTCGTTGCGCACCAGGAGGTGCTCCTGCTTCTTCGACCACTTGACGAGCTTGTACGGCCCGGTGCCGATCGGGTTCTCCTGCATCCACTCGTGACCCTTCTCCTTGATCACCTTCTCCGACTGGATGACCTGGGCGGTCATCCGCTCCACGAAGAGCGGGTAAGGGCCGTCGGTCTTGAACCGGGCGGTGAGGTCGTCGACCACCTCCACCGACTTGATCTTCGCGTGATTGCCGCGCGCGGTGAGCTTGTTCTCCGGGTTGAGGACCCGGTCGAAGGTGGCCTTGACGTCCTTGGCGCCGAACGGCGTGCCGTCGTGGAACTTGACGCCCTTGCGGAGCTTGACCTCCCAGGTGGTGTCGTCGACGTTGCGCCACGACACGGCGAGACCCGGACCCACCCTGTTGGTCTTGAGATCCCGCGCGCCGAGATGGTCGAAGACCTGGTAGCCCATGATGATGCTCTCGCGCAGCACCGAGTTGGGCGGGTCCCAGTTCTGCATGTCGGACTGGATGCCGTAGACGATGGTGTCTTCCTTGGTCTGGGCCGGCACCTCCGCGGGGGCCAGGAGACCGAACACGAGCAGGAGCGCTGATCCCGATATGACGGTACGACCCATAACGTCCTCCTTCTGCGAGCGGGTGGACAGGTGCGAGGGGCTGGCGGCCAGTGCTGGAACAATAGCCGCGACCGAACAGGCAGTCAAGGCATGATGGGGTCAGGTCTTACGAGAGGAGGCACGCCATGCCCCCCACGCTCGAGACGCCTCGCCTGCGCCTGCGCCCGCTGGCCGCCTCTGACGAGGCCGACCTGATCGCGCTCGACAGCGACCCCGAGGTGATGCGGTACGTGGGCAGCCCAGCCGGGGTCAAGAGCCCGGTCGAGACCGCGGAGCGCGCGCGCCTGCGCATCCGGGAGACCGAGGACGGCGACCACGACCCTCTGGGCTTCTGGCGGATCGAGAGGCGGAGTGACCGCGCCTTCCTCGGCGTCGGCGCCCTCATGCGAATGCCCGGCGGGCGGATGCCCGACGGGGAGGATGTGGAGGTCGCGTACCGGCTGGCGCGGAGCGCGTGGGGGCAGGGCATCGCAACCGAGGCGGCGGGCGCCCTGGTGGCCCAGGCCCTCGGGCCGCTGGGGCTGCCCCGGGTGGTGGCGGTGACCTATCCCGAGAATCGCGCGTCCCAGCGGGTGCTGGACAAGCTCGGCTTCGAGCGGCGCGGGCTCCGCGAGTACAAGGGGGTCCGGGCGACCTACCACGTGCTCACGTGCTCCGCCTGGGCGGCGCGCGCGGCCGGCGGTTCTGTTCATTGACTTTATCCCGTCCCCGCCGCCATAATTAGCCCGTTGTTCACGCACCCTTATGGCTCCCTTATCTCTCTTCCTCGTCACCGGCGGCGCCGGCTTCATCGGCTCGCACATCGTCGAGCGGCTCCTGGGCGAGGGGCACCGGGTCCGGGTGTTCGACAACTTCTCGACCGGCAGCCGGGCCAATCTCGACTTCGCCCGGGGTAACCGGCGGCTCGAGATCATCCGCGGCGAGCTGGCCAACCTCCAGGCGGTGGAACGGGCGATCAAGGGCGTGACCGCGGTCTTCCATCAGGCCGCGATGCGCTCGGTGCCCCGCTCGGTCGCCGATCCGCTGGGCGCCAACGCCTCCAACGTCACCGGCACGCTGCACGTGCTGCACGCGGCGGCGCGGCAGAAGAACAAGCCGCGCGTGGTCTATGCCTCGTCGTCGTCGGTGTACGGGGAGCGGCCGGACCTGCCCAAGCGCGAGGACCAGCCGACCGCCCCCATCTCGCCCTACGCGGCCACCAAGGTGACCGGCGAGCTGTACGCCTCGGTATGGAGCCGCCTCATGGGCGTCGAGACGGTGGGCCTCCGCTACTTCAACGTGTTCGGCCCCCGTCAGGACCCCAAGAGCGAGTACGCGGCGGTGATCCCGCGCTTCATCCTGTGGGGGCAGACCGGCAAGCCGCTGCAGGTCCACGGCGACGGCACCCAGTCACGCGATTTCACCTACATCGACAACGTGGTCTCGGCCAACCTGCTCGCCGCGCGCGCAGAGGCCAGTCGCGCGTCCGGCAAGAGCTACAACGTCGGCTGCGGCAGCCGGACGAGCCTGCTCGAGATCATCGGCAAGCTGGAGCGCATGCTGGGGCGGCCCTTCGAGCGCAAGCACTCGCCGACCCGGGTCGGCGACGTCCCGCACACCCTGGCCGACGTGAGCGCGGCCAAGCGCGATCTCGGCTACGAGCCGGTGGTGGACTTCGACGAAGGCCTGCGGCGCACGGTGGAGTTCTTCACGGGGAGGAAACTCGGATGAAGCGTTTGGCCACTACTACAGTGATCGCCGCGCTCCGCGCGGCGGCGGTTGTGGCGGCGGTTGCGGGTCCGGTTGCGGCTCCGGTCGCCGCCCAGACCCCGAACACCCTGGTGATCCAGGTCGCGACCGAGCCGCCGGGACTCGATCTGACCTCCAACCCCTCCTCGGCCATCGCGGCCGTGGTCTTCGACAACGTGCAGGAGGGGCTGATCAAGATCGACCGCACCGGCAAGATGGTGCCGTGGCTGGCCGAGCGGTGGTACACCACCGACAGCAAGAACTACACCTTCTTCCTCAGGAAGGGCGTGCGCTTCCACAACGGGCGCGAGGTGAAGGCGGCCGACGTGAAGTTCGCGCTGGACCGGGCGGTGAATCCGGAGACCAAGCATCCCTACCGCACCCAGTACGACGCCATCCAGGACGTGATCGTCAAGGACGACCACACGGTGACGGTGGCGCTCAAGCGGGTGGACGCGACCTTCCTCTACACGATGGCGCGCCAGGGCTCGGTGATCTATCCACGAGAGGCGGTCGAGACCCTCAAGAGCCAGCCGATGGGGACCGGGCCCTTCACGGTGGCGGAGTGGGTGCGCAACGACCGCATCGTGCTCGTGAAGAACAAGGACTACTGGGTGAAGGGCCTGCCCAAGCTGGACCGGGTGGTCTACCGCTTCATCCCCGATCCCAACGCGGCCCTGGCCGCGCTCAAGGCGGGCGACGTGGACGTCTCCGCGTTCGGGATCGGACCCGAGAGCGTGGACGAGCTGCGGAAGGACGCGCGCTTCCAGGTGATCGTGGGCGACACCACCAACGACGTGACGCTCTCGATGAACAACAGCAAGAAGCCCTTCTCCGACAAGCGCGTGCGGCTGGCCATCACGCACGCGATCAACAAGGAGGAGGTCCTCAAGGGGGCGATGTTCGGCTACGGGAAGATCCTCGGCTCCAACGTGGATCCGACCAACCCCTACTTCGTGGACGTCTCCAAGCGCGTGCCCCACGACCCCGCCAGGGCCAAGAAGCTCCTGGCCGAGGCCGGCTACCCGAACGGCTTCGAGGCGGTCTTCAAGGTGGCGCCGCAGTACTACTACACGGTGCGCTCGGCCGAGGTCATCGTGAGCCAGCTCGCCAAGGTGGGCATCCGCGCGAGCATCCAGCAGATCGAGTGGGGCCAGTGGCTGTCGCAGGTCTTCTGCCTGGCGCCCTGCCAGAATCCCGACTACGACATGTCGATCATCGGCCACGCCGAGGCGTTCGACATCGGCAACTTCGCCAACCCGAAGTACTACTTCCGCTGGGACAGCGCCGCCTTCAAGAAGCTGTACCAGGACTCGCAGGTCACGGTCGACGACAAGAAGCGGCGCGAGCTCTACGTGAAGATGCAGGAGATGCTGGCCGACGAGGCGCCCGCGGTGTGGCTGTACATGCACCCACGGCTCGTGGTGACCAAGAAGGGCGTGACCGGTATCTGGAAGGACCTGCCGCTCCCCGTGCTCGATCTGTCCGAGGTGGCCTGGCAGAAGTGACGCCCCCCTCACCCGTATGAGCCCCTCACCCTGCCCTCTCCCCAGCGGGGAGAGGGTGGGACCGCATTCATCCCTCTCCCCCGTCTCGGGGGAGAAGGAAGGGTGAGGGGGAGGTAGTTGCAGCGCTACGTCGTCCGCCGGGTCGCTGCGCTCGCCGCCACCCTCGTCTTCGTCTCGCTCCTCGTCTTCGCGGTGGTTCGCGTGCTGCCCGGCGACCCGGCCCTCATCATCCTGGGGCTCGAAGCCAGCCCGGACTCGGTGGCGCGGGTGCGGCAGGAGCTCGGACTCGACCGCCCCATGCCGGTCCAGTACGCGCAGTGGGTGGGCCGGGCCCTCCGTGGGGACCTGGGCCGCTCGATCCAGTACGACCTGCCGGTCTCGACCCTGATCCTCACCCGCCTCCCTGTGACCCTGCCGCTCACCCTGCTGGCCGCCGGGCTCATGATCGCGGCGGCCATTCCGCTCGGGGTCTTCGCGGCCACCCGGCACCGTCGATGGGGCGACTACCTGACGATGACCCTGTCCCAGCTCGGGGTCGCCGTGCCCGGCTTCTGGGCGGGCCTGCTCCTGATCCTCTTCTTCTCGGTCCACCTCGGCTGGGTCCGCGCCGGCGGCTTCGACGGCTGGGGGCAGGGGTTCTGGCCCGCGCTGCGCTCGCTGCTGCTGCCCGCGGCGGCGCTGGGCCTCTTCCAGTTCGCGGTGCTGGCCCGCACCACCCGCTCGGCGGTGCTCGAAGTGCTGCGCGAGGAGTACGTGAAGACGGCGCGCGCCAAGGGCCTGGCCGAGCGCCGCGTGCTGTTCCGTCACGCGCTGCGCAACGCGCTGATCCCGATCGTGACAGTGGCCGGGGTGCAGCTCGGCCAGCTCCTGGCCGGCAGCATCATCCTGGAGTCGGTGTTCTACCTGCCCGGGCTCGGGCGGCTCACCCTGGCCGCCATCAGCGCCCGCGACCTCCCGGTGGTGCAGGGGGTGGTGCTCTTCGTGGCCTCGATGATCGTGATGGTGAACGCGGCGGTGGACATTCTCTACGGTCTGCTCGACCCCCGCATCCGCTATGGCTGACCGCTCGATCACCCTCTCCCCTCAGGGGAGAGGGCAGGGTGAGGGGATCGACTGTGCGTAGGCGCCCCGGCCGCCACGTGACGTTCGTGATCGGCCTCGCCATCACCCTGGCCCTGATCGTCACCGCCGCGGTGAGCGTGGTCTACACGCCCCGGGACCCGCTCGAGATGTCGATCGCCACCCGGCTGCAGGGGCCGACCGCGGGGCATCCCCTGGGCACGGATCAGTTCGGCCGCGACCTGCTCTCGCGGGTGATGCGAGGCGCGATCACGTCGATCCTGGTCGGCGTGATCGCGGTGGGGATCGGCATGCTGGTGGGCGTGGCCTTCGGCATGCTGTCGGGCTACTTCGGCGGCTGGCTGGACGAGGGCTTCATGCGGCTCGTCGACGCCATCCAGGGCTTCCCGGCCATCCTGTCCGCGCTCCTGCTCGCCGCGGTGTTCCGGCCCACGCTGACCGTCTCGATGATCGCGATCGGCATCGCCTTCCTGCCCGTCTTCGCCCGCCTGACCCGCGCGAGCTTTCTCGAGTTCCGCGACCGCGACTTCGTGGTGGCGGCCCGCGCGCTCGGCGCCGGGGACGGCGCGGTCATCGGCCGGCACATCCTGCCCAACACGCTGCCGCCCCTCATCGTGCAGGCCACCATCAGCTTTCCGGTGGCCATCCTGGCCGAGGCCGGCCTGTCCTACCTGGGCCTCGGCACCCAGCCCCCCAATCCGTCGTGGGGCCTCATGCTGCGGGAAGCGCAGGCCTTCCTGAGCCTCAACCCCTGGTACGCCATCTTCCCCGGCGGCGCCATCGCGGTCACCGTCCTGGGGCTGAACCTGCTGGGCGACGGGCTTCGAGATCTGCTCGACCCCAAGACCGTCGCGTAACATGTTTGTCCCCCTCCAGATCGACGGAGTGTGCTAGCCTTGGATCGGTGCCGGTTCTCAGGGTGGGTGACGTCGGGCCGGCGTTCCCGCGAGCCAGCGATTTCACAAACTAGCGCAACAAAGAACAAGGAGATTCATCCGTGCTTCGACCGCTCCTGTACGTGATCGGCACGCTCCTGGTGACGCAGGCCGCCGTCATCGCGACGTCGGTGTACCTGCACCGCGGGCTCGCGCACCGCGCGCTCAACCTGCACCCCTTGGCGGACTGGGTCTTCCGCTTCGTGCTCTGGTTCACCACCGGCCAGAACCGCCGCGAATGGGTGGCGGTGCACCGCAAGCATCACGCCTTCACCGACACCGAGCGCGATCCCCACAGCCCGCTCGTGCACGGCTTCTGGCGGATCCAGCTCGGCAACGTCTACTACTACATCCGCGAGGCCCGCAACCCCGAGACCCTCACCCGCTGGGCCAAGGACATCCGGGACGACGTCTGGGACCGCGTCCTCTTCAACAAGGGCACGCTGGGCGGGGTGGTCGGCATCGCGGCGGCCATGCTGATCCTGGGCCCCGGCTGGGGGCTGCTCCTGGCGGCGACCCACTTCGTGCTCTATGTTTTCGTGCTCGCCCCCTCCATCAACGGCCTGGGTCACTGGTGGGGCCGGAGGAACTTCGGCAACAACTCGGCCACCAACCTGCGCGTGCTCGCCTGGCTCACCGGCGGCGAGAGCCTGCACAACAACCACCACGCCTATCCCTCGAGCCCCAAGTTCAGCATGGGCCGGTTCGAGTTCGATCCGTCGTGGGTGGTGATCCGCGTGCTCATGCTGCTGCGCCTGGCGCGCGTCGTGGGCGAGAAGGTGAAGCTGGCCGCCTAGACGCCGCCGGCGGCGCGCTCGGGCGGCGGATCGCTCTGGCGCGGCTCGGAAGTTGACCTGAGCGGGAAGGCTCCCGTCTAATAGGGGTCATGTGCGGCATCGCCGGTCAGGCTCTGGCCCATCGTGATGCCCTTCCCGATCCCCGTGCCTCCGAGGCGATGGTGACGCTGCTCCGGCATCGGGGCCCGGACGATCAAGGGATCTTCTCGGCGCCCGGCATCTTCCTCGGCCATACCCGCCTCTCGATCACCGGCATCTTGCGGGGCCACCAGCCGGTGGCCAACGAGTCCGGGACCGTCCTGGTCGTCTTCAACGGCGAGATCTACAACCACCGGGAGCTGCGGCGCCAGCTCGACGCGCGCGGGCATCGCATCCTGGGCGACTCCGACTCGGCCGTCCTGCCACACGCCTACGAGGAGTGGGGGGCCGCCTTTCCGGAGCGACTCGACGGGATCTTCGCGATCGGCGTGTGGGATGCGACCGAGCGCCGCCTCTACCTCTGCCGTGACCGGTTCGGCGTCAAGCCGCTCTACTACGCGGTGGATCCCGACGGCATCCACTTCGGCTCCGAGCTCAAGGCGGTGGCGGCCGGACGCAGCGCCGCCGCGGAGCTGGACCCCGGCGCCGTCGGCGACTATCTCGCCTTCGGGTACGTGCCCGGACCGCGCACGATCCTGCGCGGGATCCGGATGCTGCCGCCGGCCACCCTGCTTGGCTGGCGCGATGGAGACGCCACCACGCGACTCTACTGGACCCCCCGCTTCGATCGGGACGGCCGCGGCGGGGACCGGGCCGCTCTTGACCGCATCGAGGGCGCGCTGAGCGCGGCGGTGGCGCGCGAGAGCCTGACCGAGACACCGGTGGGGGCCTTCCTCTCGGGTGGGCTCGATTCGAGCGCGATCACCGCCTTGATGGCCGAGCGCCTGGGCCGCCCGTTCCCGACCTTCCACGCCGCCTTCGAGGAGGAGAGCTTCGGCGAGCAGGAGTTCGCGCGCCAGGTGAGCCGCCACTTCAGCACCCGGCACCACGAGGTGCTGGTGTCAGCCGAGCAGGTGCCCCGGTTCCTGCCGTCGCTCGTCTGGCACCTGGACAATCCGGTCAGCGACGTCTCCGCGCTCGCGGAGTTCCTGGTGGCCGACCTGGCCCGGCGCTCGGTCAAGGTGGTCCTGTCGGGCGACGGCGGCGACGAGGTGCTGGCTGGCTATTCCACCTACAAAGCCGACCGCATCGCGGACGTGCTGGCCCGGGGCGGGCTGAAGGGGCCGGCGGCGTGGCTGCTGGGCGCGGTGGAGCCGCTCGTGCCCGCGGGGACTCGCAAGCTCGGCGCACGGGAGAAGCTGCGACGGTTTCGTCGCGGCCTGACCGCGCCGGGGGGCCATCCGCACGTGCACTGGCGGACCGTCTTCTCCGCGCCCGAGCGCGCGGCCCTGATCGTGCCCGAGTCGCGGGACGGGATCGAGAACACGTGGGAGCGCGCCGCCTCGTGGCTCGAGGGCACCGAGGGGTGGCCCGCCCTCACCCGTTACCAGTGGCTCGACATGCGGGTCTGGCTCGACGGCTGCGTGCTCCGGAAAGTGGACGCGCTCGCGATGGCCCACGCCATCGAGGTGCGCGTGCCCTTCCTGGATCACCGGGTGGTGGAAGCCTGCCTGAGCGCGCCCCCGTCGCTGCGCCTCCGGGGCTGGACCGAGAAGTACGCGCTCCGGCGGATCATGGCGGGGCGGCTCCCCGAGTCCATTCGGCGGCGTCCGAAGGCGCCGTTCCAGATGCCGCTCGACCGCTGGTTCCGCGGGCCGCTCGCGGAGTTCGCGCGAGAGCAGCTCTCGGCGGGCGGGCTCACGCGCCTGCCGCTCCTGTCCTCCCGCGCGGCCCGCCAGGTGCTCGACGACCACCTCGCCGGGCGGGAAGCAGCCGGCGTCAAGCTCTGGGCGCTGGTGGTGCTCGGCAGCTGGGTCGAGCACGCGCTGCCGCGCCTGCGCCCGGTGGGTGCCCCCCCGGGCGCGCCGCGGGTCGCGCTGGAGAGCCGCCCGTGAGCGAGTCCGCCGCCGCGGTCAGCTTCGTGATCCCCGCCCACAACGAGGAGACCGCCATCCCGCTCGTGCTCGAGGCGGCCAAGAAGGTCGCCAAGGACGAGGCCCTGCAGGCCGAGATCATCGTGGTCGACGACGGGAGCACCGATCAGACCGCGGCGGTGGCCGCCTCCCACGGCGCCCGCGTGGTCTCCATCCCCATGAACGTGGGCTACGGCAGCGCGCTCAAGCGCGGTATCGAGGTCGCGTCGCACCCGCGCATCATCATCACCGACGCCGACGCCTCCTACCCGCTCGAGTACGCGGGCGAGCTGCTGAGGCGGCTGGAGCGGTTCGACCTCGTGATCGGCCGTCGGACGGGCACGACCTACTACCGGTCGCTGTTGACCTACCCGGTCCGGCTCGCCTATCTGCTGCTGGTCTGGTTCGTGGTGGGACGGCGGGTTCCGGACCCGAACTCGGGCTTCCGGGCGTTCCGGCGCAGCGCGGTGGCCGAGTTCCTGCCGGTCATGAGCGGGGGCTTCTCGTTCACCACCAGCATGACCACGCTCTTCCTGCTCTCGGGGCGCACGGTGGACTACCTGCCGATCCCGTACCACCGGCGCGTCGGGCGATCGAAGGTGCGGTTCATCCGGGACACGCTGCGGACCGGCCAGATCCTCTGCTCGGTGATTTTGCTCTACAACCCGATCAAGCTGTTCGTGCTCCTGGCGGGTGGGTCGTTCCTCGTCGGAGCCGGTCTGGTGGTCGCCGCCCTCCTCGCGGGAGGCCCGATCGCGCTGTGGCTGCCCGGCGTGCTCTTCATCCTGTTCAGCGGGCTCTTCTTCTGCTTCGGGCTCCTCGCCGACCTCCTGGCCAACTTGCGGAACCGCGCGTGACCGAGCGCGGGCCGATCCCCGGGGTGCCGCCGCGGACGGGCACGGAGACCATGTCCTCCGCGATGCTGGAGATCCCGCAGTACTACCGCTGGATGATGGCCCAGCTCGAGCCCTACCTGGGCGACACCGTCCTCGACGTCGGCACCGGTCCGGGCACGCACCTGCCGTTCCTGACCGGGCGCCGGGTGATCGCGGTCGATCTCTCCGAGGCCTGTCTCGAGGACGTGAGGCGTCGGTTCCCATGGGTCGAGACCCTGCGCGCGGACGCGAGCGACCCCGCGCTCGTGGAGCGACTCGCCGGGCGCGGCATCGACACGATCACCTGCCTCAATGTCCTCGAGCACGTGCCCGACGACGGGCGGGCGATCGAGACGTTCGCCCGCATCCTGCGGCCGCGCCGGGGGCGGCTCGTGCTCGTGGTGCCCGCCCACCAGGCGCTCTACGGCTCCATGGACCGGCTGGCCGATCATCTCCGGCGCTATTCCCGCGCCCGACTCGTGCGGCTCGTCGAGGCGCGTGGGCTGGAGCCGCTCTTCGCTCGGCATTTCAACGTCGTCGGCGGGCTGGCCTGGTACCTCAACGCCAAGCTGCTGCCGGTGCGCGATCTCTCCGCGCCGTCGGTCAACTGGCAGATCCGCGTGTTCGGGCGGGTCATCCTGCCCATCGCCCGGGCGGGCGACACGGTGCTGAACCGCTGGCTCGGGCTGCCGTTCGGGCAATCGTTGATCCTGGTCGCCACCCCTCGGGCCTAGGTGAAGCCCGGGCTGCTCGACTACCTGGCCTGCCTGCGCTGCGGGGCCGGCCTCGCGTGCGAGGCGCGGCTGGTGGACGGGGCGGAGGTGATCGAGGGCACCCTCCGCTGCGCCGGGTGTCACGCGGAGTTCCCGATCCGGGGCGGCGTGCCGAGGATGCTGCCGCCGGCGCTGTCGGCCCCGGAGCGCGCCACCTCCCGCGCCTTCGGCACCCAGTGGCACATCCTCTCCGGCCTCGATCGGGTGCTCGGGACCGAGTTCGAGAGCTACCTGCATCCGCTCCCCGCGTCCGCCCTCGCGGGCCTGGCCGTGCTCGACGCCGGCTGCGGCAGCGGCAAGTTCGCGGTGGCCGCCACCGAGGCGGGCGCCCGCGCGGTGGTCGCGGTGGATCTCTCCGACGCGGTGGACGTGGCCTGGCGGAACCTGCGGGACCGTCCGGGCGCGCATGTGGTGCAGGCGAGCATCGACCGGCTTCCGCTGCGGCCGGCCGCCTTCGACTTCGCCTACTCGATCGGGGTCCTCCACCATACCCCGAACCCGGAGAAGGCCTTCCACCAGATCGTGCCGCTGGTGCAGCCGGGCGGGCGGCTCTTCGTGTGGGTCTACGCGCTCGAGGGCAACGAGGCGTTCCTCCGCTGGCTCGACCCCTGGCGGGTGCGGGTCTTCTCACGCCTGCCGTCGTGGGCGAACCGGGTCGCGGCCACCGTGCTCGCCGCACCGCTCTGGGCGGTCATCCGCGCGCTCTACGTGCCGCTCGAACGGCGCGCCCGTGCCGGCGGGCTGCCCTACGCGGAGTACTTCCTCTACTTCTCGCGCCTGGGCTTCGGCACGTTCTGGGGCACGGTCTACGACAAGCTGGTGCCGCCGGTCGCCTTCTACCTCTCGCGCGACGACGTCCGCGGCTGGCTGCGCGACGCACGGCTGACCGAGGAGTTCCTGCACCACCGCAACCGCAATAGCTGGAGCTGCCTCGCGCGGAGGGATCCGGTCGCGTGATCCTCCCGCGGTCGCTCCGGCTGCTGGGCGTCTGCCTCCTGGTGCTGGGCCTCATGTTCACCGTCTCGCCGCTGTACCGCGACTTCTTCCTGGACCGCCGCGACAAGTACCAGGGCACGAGCTTCGCCGACTTCCTCGGCCCCCTCGCCTACGACGGCCGGGTGCTCCGCGACTTCTCCTGGGGCGCGTGGTTCTGGAACCCGGACAAGGCCCTGGGAATCCCCCGTGCGCAGGACCTCGGGACGCGGCCCATGTATCCGGTGCAGCTCGTCCTGGCCCGGCTCCTTCCCCCCGAGCAGGCCTGGCACTGGAACCACGTCTTCCACGTGGTGCTCAAGGCGGTCGGGCTGGTCCTGCTGTGCGCGGCGTTCGGCTGGCCGTTCTGGATCGTCGTGCTCGCCTCCATCGGTGCGATGCTCTCCGACGGCGCGCTCGCGCACTTCGCGGACACGACCATCATCACGACGGCGGCGTGGGTGCCGCTGCAGCTCTGGCTGACCCTGCGCGCGTCGCGCGCCCGCGGGTTCTCCGGCTGGGACGCGGCGTGGGCGGTGGCCGCGGCGCTCCGGGCCATGTCCTTCCATCCCCAGTGGGGCGCGTACTACGAGGTCCTCATCTTGCTGTTCACCCTCCGCGTCGAGTGGGGCGCCCTGCGCGGCCGGTGGTCCGCCCTCCTGCTGCGCTACGCGGCGTACGGCCTGCTGCTGGCGCCGTGGCTCTTGCCCGCGATGGCGCACTACGCCGACTCCGGCCGCCGGCACATGATGGAGTTCGATGACTGGCACCTCCGCCGCGCCTATACGTGGTGGAAGTACCGCATGGGGTGGGGGAATTTCTGGCGCGCCCTGCTGATCCCGTGGGGCCTGTGGGTGCTCGTGGTGCTGGCCGTCCCGATCGGCCGGCTGCGGCATTCCATCCTGTGGCCGGTGCTCGGCGGCTACTTCGTCTTCGGCCTCTTCCACGCGGTGCCGTGGCTGGCCCTGCCCATGTGGATCTCCGGGGTCGCGCTCCTGCCGTTCCGCATCCCGCAACGGGTGTTCGAGCCGTTCAACTGGCTGGGCATCCTGCTGCTGGCCGAGATGGCCGCGCGGGAGGACCGCTCACGGCGGCGGGCCGCGCTGGCCGTGCTGCTCGTGCTGGCCGTCGGGGTCTGCGCCTGGCAGACTCGCTTCGACCCGGCGCGCACCTACATCGACGTCCGCTGGGACCGGCAATTGCCGGAGCGGCTGGCCGCGCTCGTGCGGGCCGAGCCGCGGGCCCCGGCCGTGTTCCCGGTGGGCCAGGACCGGAAGGACGACGCCCACGGGCCGCTCCTCAACTCCAACCACAACCTGCTCCTCGGCCTGCCCGGCGGCCACTTCCTCGGAGAGGTCCCGAGCTACTCCTACGCGCGCGCCACGTACCGTGTGCCCGGGCTGCTCTTCATGCAGCGTGTGGCCACCCCGCTGTCGGACTGGGACCCCGTCGTGGACATCTACGCCGAGCTCGGCATCGGCTGGGTGTTCTGGGATGGGGCCGGTGATCCGGTCCATCCGCGCCTCCGGCTGGCCGGCGAGGAGAGCGGGTTCCGGCTCTACCGCGTCGAGGGGGCCCGTCCGCAGATCTACGTGCTGGACGGAGTACGCCGGGTGGCCCGGCCCCGGAAGCCGGCCGGGGTGAGCGCGCTGATCTTCTCGCTGCCCGCGCTGGGTCCCTTCTGCTACGGCTGTCCGGAGGGCGCCACCGCCAGCCCGGTCGAAGAAGTGAAGCTCGAGCCCGCGTGGAAGCCGGGCGATGTCACCGTGACGGTGGACTCGCCGCGGGGCACCTTGCTCGTGCTCGGGGAGACCCGGGCATCGGGTTGGCGTGCGACCCTGGATGGGACGCCGACGACGATCCACGCGGTCAACGAGGTCTTCCAGGGGGTGGCGGTGCCGCCGGGCCGGCATCGCATTCACTGGCGGTTCGTCTCGCCGGGCTTCCACGTCGGTCTTGCGCTGGCGGCGGTGGGCGCGGTCGGGCTCACGGTGGCGGTCCTGGGCTCGGCGCGGCGGCGGCGTGATCTGGTCTAGGCTCGCGGGCGTTCTCGGGCTCAGCGCGGGAGCGCTGGGGCTCGGCGCGGTGTCGCCGGTCATGGCGGCGGATCCCGCTCCGCGCGAGGCGGTACGCGAGCTCGAGAGCCCGGTCCTGACCTTTCCCACCGGGCTCGCGGTGGCCGCCGACGGCGGCGTGTGGATCGCCTCCACGTACGCCGACCAGCTCGTGCGCTTCGATCCCGTCACGCGTGCGGTGCGCACGATCAAGCTCCCGCAGCGCTCGCACCCGGCCGGGCTCCTGGCCGACGCGCGCGGTGCGGTGTGGTACGCGGGCAGCGGCCTGGGGCTCGTCGCCCGGATCGAGCCGGACGGCCAGACGGTCCGCGAGTTTGCCATCCCGTCCATGCTCACCGCCCGCTTCGCGATCCCGTCGCCGTGGAGCCTGGCCGCCGACCCGGTGGGCGGCCAGGTCTGGTTCACGGTGCACTCCGACGGGCTCCTGGCCCGGGTCGGCGCCGAGGCCCTGCCCGTTCGCCGGAGCTTCGTGGTGACCGAGATCCCGCTCGGCGGGCCGGAGGTCCGCCCCGACGGCCTCGCGGTGGATGCGCGCGGCGTCGTGTGGGTGGCCGAGCTGGGCACGGACCGGCTGGCCCGCGTCGATCCCCAGGGAGGCGTGAGCCGGCTGCAACTGCCGGCCGGCAGTCGTCCTCGAGGGGTCGCGGCGGCGCCGGACGGGGTGATCTGGGTCACGCTCTTCGGCCGCCACGAGCTCCTGCGAGTGGATCCGCCTTCGCTCGCGATGCGGGCCTGGCCGATGCCCGGCGGCCGCTCGTCGAATCCCGATGCAGTGGTGGTGGACCGGAGCGGGGCGGTGTGGGTGAGCGAATTCACCGCCAACACGATCACCCGCTTCGAGCCGGCCCGGGAGCGCTTCACCGTCTTTCGGCTCCCGACCCCGCGCTCGGGCGTGCGCGCGCTCGCGGTCGACGGGCAGGGGCGTGTGTGGTTCGTCGGCAGCTACAGCGGTCGCCTGGGAGTCATCGACCCGCCGGGGGCTCCCCGCTGAAGAGCCGGAGGCAGTGGAGCAGGTCGCCCATGCAGCCGGTGCAGAGCTTGCCGCTGCGCTCCTTGTCGGGCAGGGGCCACTGCCCGGCGCGGCAGGCGCGGCGCAGCTCGCCGATGGTGAGGTTGGTGCAGTAGCAGAGCAGGAGGGCGTCCAGCTCGGGCCCCTCCTCGCGTGTCACTTGAAGTAGGTGAAGAGATGGTCGAAGAGCACCAGCTCACCCGACGGGACCCGCCGTCCGACCACGTAGCTGGCGAGGCGGAACACCGCCTTGATCTCCACGCGCTCGAGCCGCGCACCATCCCGCTCGGGCTCGAGCGCCACCTCGGCGTGCGCCTTGGGGGCGAGCGTGACCTCGCGAGTGTGCCGGCTCCCCGCGTAGTAGGTGGTGAGCTGCGCCTCGCCGGGCGCGAAGCGCGACAGGTTGCCGAGCAGCACCGAATGTCGCTCGCCCGGCCCGCGCCGCAGGAACAGGTAGGTCTCGAAGTTGTTGAGGCCGGTGGCCCCGATGCGGTCCGGGACGCCGCCCAGCACCGCGTTCACCGCGTAGTAGAGCGACGGCTGGGCCGACCCGCGCCGGTGCCGGTAGGCATAGTGGTGCGGGCGATAGGGGAACACGGTCTCGTCGTAGCGGGCGTCGAAGACGGCCATGAGCCGGCCCGCGCCGCGGGCGTGGACGGCCACGAGCGCGCCCAGGTCCAGGATCTCCCGGCCGGGGTCGACGGGGATCGAGGCGACCAGCTTGCCGTCCGCGTCGTGGAGCGCGATGTCCAGCGACACGAGCCGCCGGCGCGCGTCCGCGTCCCGCTGGTGGACGAGCTCGACGAGGTGATCGTCGCCCTCCTCGTGGAACGTGGCGGACAGCAGCGCGGAGGGGGCGCTACTTGACATGCATCAGGGAGAGCGGGCCGTCCAGGTCGCGCGCGCCCGCACCGACCACGTACAGGTTGAACCAGGCATTGCCCTCGAGGCGGAGCCGACCCACCGTGGTGTCGCCGCGCCTCTCGAAGCCGAGGCCCGCCACGTCCACGAGGCGCGAGCCCATCGCGGGCAGCCGCACCAGTCGGCGCCCGACGGGTCGTCCGTCCGCGCTCGCGGTGATGCGGATGCGGTTCGTCACGTTGGAGAGGTTCATCAGCAGCAGGTGCGAGCGGCTGTCGGCGCCCTGGTAGACATACTGGTCGCGGGCGAAGGCGGGGATGGTGCGGCCGGCCCACGCGAGCGCGGTCCCGAGCAACGCCAGCGCCGCGCGCGTCCAGAATGGATAGGTCTCGACGAACTCGCCGCGCCCGTGCGTCGCGGTGTACGACTCCCGGTCGGCGAGCGCGACGTAGAGGTCGGAGTGGATGCGGCGGGTGTCCACCGTCACGAACCCGCAGCCGCCCGCCCCTGCGTCCAGCGCGAGCTCGGCGGTGGCGAGGTTGTCGGCGAGCACCGCCTCGTAGTGGCGGACGACCGCGCCGGTGGCATCGTACTGGCACGCGGACACCGGGAACGGCCCCTGCGTGTAGCCGGCCTTGAAGCGCGCCTCCACGTTGTTGAGGAGCAGCACGCACTCGAGCCCAGGGCGCGTGAGCCAGGGGAGGTAGTACGTCGGGGTTCGCCGGACGCCGAGCAGCCGCCGGGCGAGCCCTCGCAGCGGCGTCGCCATCGACCGAGCCTAGCGTAGCGGTTTTCCGGGTGTCAAGCGATCGCACCCGGAAATGTTGCCGCCGCGGCGCGTTTCTCGGTACACTCCTCGCACGCCGGCAGCGACATGGTGACGCGGGAAGCGACCGAGCTCCACGAGGTGCCCTGCCCGCTCTGCGGGCCCGGGGAGGTCTCTCCGGTCCTGCGCGATGCGGGATCCCATCGCATCGACCGCCCTGGTCTCGTGGCCTGCACCAGCCTCGACCACGGCGCCTTCGGGCAGATCGTGGCCTGTCGCCGCTGCGGGATCCGGTTCCGGAGCCCGCGCGAGGACGACTCGACGATCCTCTCGCACTACGCCTCCGTCGAGGACACCGTCTACCTCGAGAACGAGCCGGCGCGGGCGGCGACGTTCCGCCGCGCGCTCGATCGCCTCGAGCGCCACGTGCCGGTGCGTGGCCCCCTGGTCGACGTGGGCTGCTACACCGGGGTCTTCCTCGACGTGGCGGCGGCGCGAGGATGGCCGGTGACCGGGATCGAGCCGAGCCGCTGGGCCGCGGAGACGGCGCGGGCCAAGGGCCACGAGGTGCACGGCGGCACGCTCGCGACCGCGCCGCTGCCCCGCGCCCACTTCGCGCTGGTGACGATGTGGGACGCCCTCGAGCACTACACGGATCCGGTGGCCGAGCTCCGGCGCGCCCGCGCGGTGACCCGGCCGGGCGGCTCTCTCGCGCTCACCACGATGCGCATCGACGCGCCGGTGGTCCGCCTGCTGCGGCGCCGGTGGCCCTGGTACATGCGCATGCATCTGTCCTACTTCACGCCCGCGACGGTGGAGCGAGCCCTCGCGCTGGCCGGCTGGCGGCTCACGCACCGGCACGGCTACTCGCACGTGGTGACGTGGGACTACCTCTTTCTCAAGCTCGGCGGCTACGCGCCCCGCGCGAGTGGGCTCCTCCGGCGCGCGCTCGCGCGGCTCCGCCTCTCCGGGCGCACCGTGTCCATCGATCTCGGCGACTTCATGACCGTGTACGCGGAGAACCCCCCCGCATGACGACGCGGCTGGTGGTGCTCGCCTACAACGAGGAGGCCGGAATCGGGGAGAACCTGACCGCGATCCGCGAGCTCGGCCTGCCCGATCTCGAGGTGCTGGTGGTGGACGACGGCAGCACCGATCGGACCGAGGCCATCGTTCGCGAGATGAAGGAGCAGATGCCGCTCGATCTCCTCTCCCACGAGGTCAACCGGGGGGTGGGCGCTGCCTTCGAGACCGGGCTCCGCCACGCGGCGGCGGTGTCGCGCCCGTCCGACTTCGTCATCACCATCGAAGGAGACGGCACGAACAGCCTGCAGGCGCTCGTTCCCATCATCCGGCTGCTGCAGCAAGGCCACGACGTGGTGTGCGGCTCGCGCTACGTGCCGGGCGGGGGATACCGGGGCTTCCCGTGGAAGCGGCGGATCTTCAGCATGGGGGCCAACCTCGTGATGCGCTGGTACTGCGGGCTCGAGCCGGTCCGGGACTACACGCTCTTCTACCGCGGGTACCGTGCCGAGATCCTCCAGGAAGCCTTCCAGCGGTACGGCCGCGCGTTCATCCAGGGCAAGGGCTTCTTCGCGAATATCGAGATCCTGGTCAAGCTGAGCCGGCTGCGCGCCCTCCGCGCCGCCGAGACCCCGGTGGTGTACGACTACGGGGCCAAGCGCTCCCGCAGCAGCATGCGGGTGTGGAAGAACCTGGCCGAGTACCTGCGGTTCTTCGCCCGCGACGTGCACCGGCCCGCCCGCCCCGCGCCCGTCTCCGGAGCGTCAGCCGCGCCCGAAGAGCCCCCGGTTCGACGCGATCCAGCGGTATAGGCGCGCCACGCCTCGCGCGGGCCCGATCGCAGGCCTCCAGCCGAGTCTCCGGCGCGCCTTGCGGATGTCGCTCACGAACACGGCCTGGTCTCCCGGGCGCCAGTCTTCGTAGCGCACCGGCACCGGCCGGCCCAGGAGCCGGCCGAGCATGTCCAGGAGCTCGAGCAGCGACAGGGTGTTCCCCGGCCCGCCGCCGATATTGAACACCTCCCCGGCCACATCGTCGATGCGCCGGGCGGCCGCCCGGTACGCCCGGACCAGGTCGTCGATATAGAGGATGTCGCGCACCTGCTTGCCGTCCCCGTAGATGGTGATCGGGCGACCGGTTACCGCGGCGATCGTGAACCAGGCCACCCAGCCCTGGTCCTCCACCCCGAACTGGCGCGGGCCGTAGATGCACGACTTCCGAAAGACCACGGTCGGCAGATCGTAGATGCGCGCGTAGTCGCGCACGTACTGATCGGCGGCGCCCTTGGAGCAGCCGTAGGGCGAGTGGAAGTCGAGTGGGAAGCGCTCCGCGACTCCGTGGGGCGCGCCCACCAGGACGTAGCGGTGCCCGCGGCGCCGGCTGCGCAGCCCCTCCAGCGCCCCGTAGACCTTGTTGGTCGAGGAGAAGACCAGCGGCGGCCGCCGGCGGGAGGCCCGCAGCGCCTCAAGCACCTCGAAGGTGCCGGCCGCGTTGATCTCGAAGTCCGAGCGCGGGTCGGTCACCGAGGTCGTGACTGCGACCTGCCCCGCGTTGTGGATGACCAGGTCCGCCCCGTCCATGAGCCGCCGCAGAGTGGGCCCGCCCAGGCGGATGTCGGCTCTCACGATGCGCAGGCGGCGGCCGTGCTCGCTCCGCAGCCACCGCGCGTTGGCGGCCGCGCCGGGTCGGGAGAAATTGTCGAGCACCGTGACCTGGGAGCCGGAGCGCGCGAAGGCTGCGCTGACGTTCGCGCCGATGAAACCGGCGCCGCCGAGAACGAGGACGCGCTTCGGTCCGGTCACCCCGCCCCTCCCTTTCGCCGGTACACGATGAAGCGGTCTCCCGCGCGCCCCGGCACGCTCTCGAGCTCGGTGAAGCGCTCCGCGAGGAGGGCGTCCATGCGCGCGAGGATGTCCCGGTACGGCTCGCGGCTTCGATAGAAGTCCAGCACCTTCGCCTGGAGGACCGCGTAGCGCGCGTCGGTGCCGAGCCACTCCTCGAGCTCGTTCGCCCCCCACAGCCCCGAGCGGATGTAGCGGCTCTGGTCGCGCACGCTCGTGAACACCATGTTGTGCTGGTGGAACTGGCGCAGGTAGGTCATCCGCCCGGCGAGATAGATCGGCAGCGGATCGCCGATGAAGAAGACTCGCGGCTCCCCGGCGGGGAGCACCGCGGCCAGCCGCGCCGCGGTTCGCCGGAGCGCCGGCATCGTCGCCTCATCCAGCGACACCTGGCGGGGGAGGTTGTGATGACGGTGCACCCACGGCGAGAGGAGGATCACGATCGCGACTCCGGCCAGCGCCGCCCACCGGGACCACGCCGGCCCCCTGGCGCGCTCCCAGATCCGGGCGAGCAGCCAGCCCAGGACCAGCGCGAGCAGAGGCGCCACCGCGCCGACGTACGCGAAGCCCTGCTTGATGTACACCCCGACGATGATGAACTGCCAGACCACGAGATACCAGAAGAGCCAGAACGTGAAGCGCACGCCGGTCGGCGCCTCGCGTCCGGCCTCGGCACCGCGTGGCCAGATCGCGAGGAAGGCCAGGCCGGCCAGGGCGAGGAGCCAGAGCGCGTAGCGCTTGAGGAAGAAGCCGTAGCTCTTCACGAGCTGGACGGCCCGTCTCGGCCCGCTCGTCTCGTAGGTGATGTCCGCGTAGTCCGACACCCAGACCCGGGCCGGATCCTGGATGAGCGAATGCCAGGAGTGGTAGCCGAGCGGGGCGACCCAGTCCCGCGCCACCGGGATGTAGGCGAAGATCTTGATGTGATTGCGGTCGGACAGGAAGAAGAGCGCGGGGACCAGCAGCGCGCCCGCGGTGACCGCCGCGCGCCCGCGCCACCCGGGCCTCCGCCACAGGAGGAAGAGCAGCACGAAGGGGATGGTGGGCCAGTAGTGCGGCTTGACCAGGAAGAGCAGGGAGAAGACCAGCATGGCGATGAGGTCGCGATGCCGCCACTCGGTGCGGAAGAGGACATAGATTCCGGCCAGGTGGAGCACCGCCACGAGTGGGCTGAAGTCCACCGTGGTGAAGTAGCCCATGACGAGCCCGTTGCTGACGAAGAGGGCGCCAGCGACGGCGCCCGCGAGGACGCCGCCCCACGCGGTGGCGAGCCGGAAGAGCAGCACGAGGGCCGCCGCCCCGAGCGCCACCGAGAGGAGCCGTCCGGCCAGGAGGCTCGGACCGAAGGCGATCTGGGACAGCCCGTAGACGTAGAACGGCAGCGGGACCCACTGCCCGGTCATCTCGTCCTGGTACAGGCTCACGTCGCCCCGTACCACCAGCGGCCCGAGGGCCAGATACTCCGCCTCGTAGTCGTGGTTGACGAGCACCCACGCGTAGAAGAGGGCGAAGACCAGGTACGCCACGAGCAGGCAGCCCAGCACGCGGGAGTCGAGGGCGGAGGAGCCCCCGGCGGCGCGCGGCCCGCGACTCACGGCCGGATGGCCGAGAAGAGGTTGAGCGTGAACAGCCGCGCCAGCGACGGCACCCGCTCGAGCGCGGCCTCCAGGCCGGCGGCCCCCGGGAGCAGGTTGAGCACGAAGGGGGGGAAGCAGCCGAACGTCGTCACGCTCACCGCCGCGAAGCCCGCGTCCACGATCTGCCGCTGCACGCGAGCGGGCCAGACCCGGAGCAGGCCGCGCTCCACGCGCCAGCTTCGGCGCGGGTGGAGCGTGACCTGCACGTACCACTGCGGGTTCCACGGGTTCGGCTCGAGGAACACGAGGCGGCCGCCGGGACGCAGGCGCTCCCGGCTCCGCGCGAGGAGACCGTCGAGATCCTGCACGTGGTGGAGGATGTGCGCGCCCATCACCGCGTCGAAGTCGCGCGCGAGGACCCGAGCCAGGACGCTGGCGTCGTCGACCACCAGCGTGAGCTCGCTGCGCTTCGGGTGGCCGGCGAGGAGACGGTCGAGGTACTCGATCGAGCGGGGCGAGATGTCCACCGCGGTGACCCGACATCCGCGCTCGAGCAGGGGCACCGTGAAGCGCCCGCCCGAGGCGCCCAGCTCGAGCACGCGCTGGCCCGGGCGGGGGTCGACGGCGGCGAGGAGCCGTGCGGTGACGAAGTCGAAGTACCGGTTGACCTGGTGGAAGTTCTCGCGGTACTGATCCGCGGTCGAGTCGTAGAAGCGCCGCTGCACGTCCCGCCAATCTGCGCGCATGCGATTGTCATGGTAGGCCAAGTCGCCGCGGGTGGCGAGAAATTTGGCCGCGGGCGCCGCGGCGCGCCGGTGTATCGTACGCGAGAGGCACTGACGTCATGCGGAGCGCCGGTCTCGCGCTGTATCTCGCCGCCGCGGTGGCGGCTCTCTCGGTGCTGTTCGTCGCCTACGCGCTGAGCGGTGCCGACGTCTGCCTGTGGTGCGGCGCCCTCGGGTAGCCCGCCGATCGATGGCGAGGACCATCGGCGTCGTCACGGTCGCCCGCTCCGACTACGGACATCTCGTCCCCCTTCTCGAGCGGATTCGATCGTCACGGCAGCTCGAGCTCCAGCTCTTCGTGGGGGGCAGCCACCTGTCCGAGCGGTTCGGGCTGACCGTGGCGACCATCGAGGCGGATGGCTGGCCCATCACGGACCGGATCGCCGCGCCGAGCGAGGCCGACGCGCCCGCCGACGTGGCCGCCGCGGCCGCGGCCGGCCTCGCGGGCTTCGCCCGCGCGTTCGCCCGCCACCGGCCGGACCTGATCCTCGTGCTCGGCGACCGGATCGAGATGCTGAGCGCCGCGGTCGCCGCGCTGCCGCTCACGATGCCGGTCGCGCACGTGCACGGCGGCGAGGTGACGGAGGGGGCCATCGACGAGCAGGCCCGCCATGCCATCACCAAGCTGTCGCACCTGCACTTCCCCGCCGCGGAGCCCTACGCGCGCCGGATCTTCCAGATGGGCGAGGAGCCCTGGCGGGTGCACTGCTGCGGCGCTCCCGGCCTGGACCGGCTCGCCCGCGTGGCGGCGCTCTCCCGGGAAGACCTGGCGCGGAGGATCGGCCTCCCGCTGCGCCGGCCCACGCTGCTGGTGACCTTCCACCCGGTGACGCTCGAGGCCGGTGACACCGCCGCCCACGTGGACGCGCTCGCCGCGGCCCTCGAGGTCGCCGACGGCGACGTGGTCATCACCTATCCCGGCGCCGACACCATGCACCGAACAGTGGTGCGGCGGCTCGAGACGCTGGCCGCCGGCCGGCCGGGCACGCGGCTGGTCGCGGCCCTCGGCGAGGACACCTACTGCTCCCTGCTCCGCGAGGCCGACGTGATGGTCGGCAACTCCTCGAGCGGGCTCATCGAGGCGCCGTCCTTCGGCCTGCCCGTCGTGAACATCGGCAGCCGCCAGCGCGGTCGGCTGCGCGCGGCGAACGTCATCGACGTGGGGCACGCCACCGAGGAGATCCGGGCCGGGCTCCGTCGCGCGCTGGATCCGGCCTTCCGCCGCTCGCTGGCCGGGATGGCGAATCCTTACGGCGACGGCCGGGCCGCGCCCCGGATCGTCGAGGTGCTGGAGCGGATCGAGCTGGGCCCGCGGCTCATCCAGAAGCGATTCGTGGACCTCGACGGCCCGCCGCGATGACGCTGGCGTTTCTCGCCTCGCGCAAGGGCTATCTGAAGGTGTTGGGCTCCCTCATCCAGGTCGCGCTCGATCGCGGCCACCGCGTCGTGCTGCTCCGTGATCCGGGCCAGGGGAAGCCGGGTGAGGCGACCACCGACGCCGACTTCCGCGCCTGGCCGACCGCGGTCCGCGTCGACTACCGGTGGGGGGCGCCGCTCGGGCCCGTGCTGGAGCCGCACGGGGTCCGCGCGCTCACCGCTCCCTCGCTCTACCTGCTCCTGGTCGCGATGGGACGAGCCGCCGAGGCGCGGGAGCTCAAGCGTCGCGGCCTGCGGCTCTACTCGGTCGACTACGCCTTCGAGACGGTGACCAGCGACCCCGAGGGCTACCGGATCGTCGACGTCACGTGCTACCAGAGCGCGTTCCAGCGCGAGCTGCACTGGGCGCAGCCACGGGTCTCCGCCTGGACCGGCGACTTCGCGGCCCTCCGGCGCGAGCTGGATGTGCACGCGCGCAGCGCGGTGTCCGGCTCCACGATGCTCGACCAGCGCGCTCGGGTCGGGGATCGTGCCGCGCTGAGGCGAAAGTATGGTCTCCCGCCCGACGGGCCGGTCGTGCTGTTCATGTCGCTCAAGATGGAGGTCGGGGCGGGCGAGCGGCGGCTGGTCTGGGGCGGGTCGCCCGCGCCGGTGCGCGCCGCGACGGCGCTCGCCCGGGGGCGCCCCGTGCTGATCGGCCGTATCCTCGCCGGAAATCCGTACCGTGAGCTGACCGAGTCGCTGCGGGAGTTCTGCCGCCGCAACCGGGCGGCGCTGGTGGTCAAGTCGCGTGAGAAGAATCGCGATCCCGTCTTCGTGCGGAGCATGGCCGACGTCCTGGTGGAGCGGGACGACGAGGTCTATCCCTACACCTCCATGCAGCTCATGGGGCTGGCCGATCTCTGCGTGCACTTCCAGAGCGGCGCGGTGCTCGAGGCCGCGCACTGCGGCGTGCCCTCGCTCAGCGTCAAGGTGGAGCCGCCCTACGACCGTGACCTCCCGGCCTACGCGGAGACGTGGGAGGCGCGACCGGGCAGTCTCCAGAACTGGGACGGGCTCGTCTGGTCGGCCGCGCTCGCGGCCGCGCCCGCCCGGCTGGCCGGCGCGACGCTCGGCCACTTCGAGGTCGACCCGGACGCGCGGCGGCGCTACGTGGAGCGCTATCTGGGCTTCGACGACACCCGCAGCAGCGAGCGGGTGCTTGACGTGATCGAGCGGGACGCCGCCTAGGAAGAGACGCTATCCGGAGGCGCGCCTGGCCAGCAGCAGCTCGGCCAGCCCGAAGTCCACGTCCGTGTCGATATTGACCGAGGCCTCGCGCGGCATGACGTAGGGCGCGGTCGCGCGCGGGTAGAATGTCCGCTGCGCCCGCAGGGCCGGCACGTGGATGGCGTAGATGGAGCCGTTGGGGCGGTAGGCCCGCGGCAGGTCCTGGCGGTGGTCGACCGCGGCGCCCTCGGGGAAGAGCCACGAGAGGCGCCGGCTCTCGACCGAGAGCATCCAGTAGGGCGGGTAGTCGGGGTCGGTCACCGCGACCACCGCCTCGGCGGCGGGGTCGTCCCGCAGAACGCCGAGCGCGCCCCGGATGTGCTCGGCGCGCCGCAGCGGCGCGGTGACCGGCAGCAGCACCACGATGTCCGCGGCGAATCCCTCGTGCCGGCCGAGCCAGTCCACCGCGTGGAGCGCCACGTCCACCGTCGAGCTGCGTTCGCCCGCCAGCTCCGCGGGCCGGACGAAGGGCACCGGGCATCCCGCCCGCCGGCCCGCTTCGAGGATCGCGGCGTCCTCGGTGGAGAGGACCGCGCGGGCGAGCGCGTCGCACCCGAGGGCGGCCTCGATCGTATGGACGACGAGCGGTTTGCCGCCGAGCGGCCGCAGGTTCTTGCCGGGCAGGCCCTTCGACCCGCCGCGCGCCACGATCACGCCGAGCACCGCCGGGGTCGTCACCGCGCGCCGGCCGCCCGGCTCATGCGCGCCCGGCCCGCTTCGACGAGCGCGGTCGCGATCAGGTCGAGCCGCGCCTCGCGGGAGAGCCGCCGGCTCGCCCCGTGGAACCGGTCGCGCTCCTCCGGCGTGAGCGCGCGGACGAGCAGCGGCTCCACGTCCTCCGGCCGCTCGGCGACCAGGCCGAGGCCCGCCTCCGCGCCGTCGGGCCGGGCCATGCCCGTATAGTCGCGCATGAAGCGCCGGATCTCCTCGGTGGTGAGCAGGAACAGCACCGAGCCGAGCGGCTCGCGGCTCCACGCGCCGAGGAAGGCGTAGTCCATGCTGCAGTGGGAGAAGCCGGTGGCCACGACGTCGCAGCCGGCCAGCCAGGGCTCGACGTCGCCGTCCGCCGCGTCGTGCACGGCGACGCCGGCCGCCCGCAGGAGCGCGGCGTGCCGCTCACGATGATCCGGGAACTTCGGATGCTCGCGCAGGAGGACGAGCGGCTTGACCGGCCGCCGGGCGAGCGCGTCCGCGAGATGGGTGAAGGCGGCCTCATGGCCGGGGATCTCGGCGGGCTGGCCGAAGAAGCCGACCACCGGCGTTCCCGCCGCGGCGCCGATCCGCTCGCGGGTGCGCGAGCGCAGCCGCGCCACGTCGAGGGCCGCGTAGGCGGCGTGGCGGAGCGAGCCCACCGCGACGACGGCCACCCCGAAGCGCTCGCGGGTGAGGCGCGCCGCCGCCTCGTCACGGACGAAGTAGGTGCCGGCATACGCGCGGCCGACCGCGTTGGCGTCGCCGGGATAGTCCTGGAGCGCGAAGGTGGGCCGCCCGGCCGCGCGGGCCAGCAGCGCCTCGTCGAGGCCCACGCCGAGCGAGGAGATGCCGACCAGCAGCACGTCGGGATCCGCGTCTCTGATGAGGCCGCCGGCGGCGTCGA
Organism: Candidatus Limnocylindria bacterium; assembly: GCA_035524955.1. Lineage (GTDB taxonomy): Bacteria > Methylomirabilota > Methylomirabilia > Rokubacteriales > CSP1-6 > CAMLFJ01. The sequence goes on from DATLFG010000035.1 coordinate 30,938, forward strand.
GGAGCGGCGCGGGATCGCCGCCCGCCGGCACGTGGCCGCCGCCCGCCGCGAAACGAAGCGGCCGCTCGCCGGCCGCCTCCAGCAAATCGAAGGCCGGTCCGCTCGCCGCCACCGTCACGTCGAGGCGCGCGTCGGCGCGCAGGGCGGGACAGACTGCCCGCGCCTGGGCGGCGCCGCCGGGATCGCGCGCGGAGACGAGGACGCGAACGGCCCTCACGGCTTGGCCAGGCCCCCCGCCACGACCGCTTCGGCCAGCGCCCAGTCCTCCGGCGTATCGATGTCGATGCCCTCGATCGTATCCGTGGGCAGCGGGCGCAGCCGGGGCGGGAAGAGCCGACGGTGCGCGGTGAGTGCCTCACGGGTGACCAGGTAGAGCGTGCCGTTCGGGGTGAGGAGCGGCCGCGCGTCCTGGCGGCGCGTCACGTCGTCCCACGCGGCGAGGGGCTCGAGGTGGCCGCCCGCGCCCGCGCGGTACATCACCGAGAGGCTCCGCTCGATGCGGCGTACCCCGACCACGCCCTCCGTGTCGGGCTGGGCCAGCAGCTCCAGCGCCTGGCGCAGCCGCTCCGGCCGCCGGAACGGGCAGGTGGGCTGCAGCAGCATCACCGCCCGCGCACTCCACCCCGCGTTGGCCTCGAGCCAGCCCACCGCGTGGTCGACGACCTCCAGCATGCCGGCCGCGTCGGTGGCGAGCTCGGCCGGGCGCAGGAACGGCGCCTCGAGCCCGTGGGCGCGGCCCACCTCCGCGATGGCCGGCGCGTCCGTGCTGAGGACGGCGCGTGCGGGCAGCCCGGCCGCGGCGATCGCGCGCGCCGTCCACGCGAGGAGCGGCAGGCCGCCCAGGGCCCGAACGTTCTTGCCGGGGAGTCCCTTCGAGCCGGCCCGGGCCGGCACGAGGATCAGGAGACCTGGTGCCGGAGCGCCCACCCGGTGCCTTCGCGCCTCCAGAGATGCGGGGACCGGAACTGGTCCACCACCTGCCAGAAGCGCGCCTCGCCGATGCCCATGTAGTCGAGGTTCTCCTGGAACCATTTCTTGGGGAATTCACCGTCGAAGCGGCGCACCAGGGCCACGCCCTCCTCCCGGGTCAGATGGCCGTTCCGGATCTCCTGGGCCGCGTCGTAGGAAGCCCGCCCGATACCGAACTTGACGTAGGTGGTGAAGTAGTGGAGGCCGTCCATGCGATCGTCGATGCTGTTGTACTTCGAGTATGTGCCCTCGGTGCGCTCGGTATTGGCCTCGAAGTTGGCGTGCTCGACCGCGTAGTAGTAGCACTCCTGCGGTACCCACCGGAGGTAGTACCCGAGGTAGTGCACCTCCACCCGCTTCTCGGCCAGGCGCGCGGGATCGGCGGGCAGGTAGGGATCGAGATCGCGCGGCGTGATCCCGTGCTCGGCGAGGCCGGGCACGCTCACCCCGCCCAGGTGCAGGTCCTCGAGCGCCTCGTCACGCGTGAAGTAGCGGGGATCGCGCTGCGCGGTGGCGGCGTCCCCGAGCGGGTTGCCGTACTCCACCTCGTTCTCCCCGTAGACCACGAGCGGGATGTCGTTGACCGCCGCGAAGCGGGGCGGCAGGCTCTTCTGGCCGAAGATGAAGGGCTGGAACGGGTGCAGCAGGTTCTCGAAGGCGAGCCGGGTGAGCGTCCGGTGCACCCGCCCGTTGGGCGTGCAGAGGTAGTTGTCGAAGCCCGCGTGCAGCCACGACTGGAAGTTGCGCCAGCCCACCTCCGTGTAGATGTGGGGCGCCCACGTCACGGTCAGTGGATTCATCCCGTACTTGTACTTGAGCAGGTGCGAGGCGTAGATGGAGTCCTTGCCCCCGCTGCCCGGCACCAGCACGTCGTAGCGGCCGTCGGTGCGGCGGCGGCGGGCCAGCAGGTCGAGCAGCTCGCGCTCGCGGGCGGCCCAGTCCACGCGCTCTTTCTCCTCCGCGAAGCGGCAGGCCGCGCACACCCCGTCCGCGTCGAAGTGGATCGTCTCCTTCCTGGAGTCGCGGGTGTGCGCGTACTCGACGGTGGACGAGGGGCGCTGGTTGGAGATCACGCAGCGCGCGCAGAAGCGCACGTCCGCGGGCAGGCCGAACTTGGCCTCCGGAGCCGGAGTGGGGCTCGCCAATGCGGAGCCCCCTCAGGCCCGCGCCACGAAGGCGCGAAGGATGGCCAGCCCGACCTCGCCGCTCTTCTCGGGGTGGAACTGGCAGCCGGTGATCGGGCCGGCGGTGATCGCGGCGGACACCGGCGCGCCGCCCAGGTCGATGTCGGCCAGCCGGTGGCGCGGGTCGGCGGGATGGGCACCATAGGAGTGGACGAAGTAGGCGAAGTCGCCCGGCTTGACCGCGGCGAAGAGGCTCTCCGCCCACGGGGTGCCGCCCGGGGCCGGATCGAGACGGCACCAGCCGACGTTGGGAATCTTGTACCGGCCGCCCGCGGGGGGCGTCGGCAGGCGATCGACTCGACCCGCGATGAGCCCGAGACCTCGGTGGTGGCCGAACTCGGTGGAAGCCTCGAGCAGGAGCTGCATGCCGAGGCAGACGCCGAGCAGAGGGCGGCCGGTCGCGGCGAACGCCAGCACCGCCTCGTCCAGCCCCCCCGCGCGCAGGCCCGCCATGGCGTCGCCGAACGCGCCCACCCCGGGCAGGATGAGCTGCTCGGCCGTGCGCACCTGGGCGGGCTCGGTGGAGAGCCGCGGCTCGCCCCCGACTGCGGCCACCGCCTGGCAGACGCTCCACAGATTGCCGCGGCCGTAGTCCACGATCACCACGGGGCGTGCCGCGCTCACGCCGAGCTCCGCACCGGCACGCCGCCCTCGGCCAGTCGTGCCTTGATCTCGCCCACCGTGTGCGTGCCGTAGTGGAGGATCGAGGCCACCGCGACCGCGTCGGCGCCGCCTTCCGTGATGGCGCGGCAGGCGTGCTCGGGAGTGCCGGCCCCGCCCCCCGCGATCACCGGCACGTCCACGAGCGCGGTGACCCTGGCGAGGAACTCGAGATCCATGCCCTTGCGGGTGCCCTCGTGATCCACCGAGGTGACGAGCAGCTCGCCCGCGCCCAGATCGACTCCCTGGCAGGCCCATTCGAGGGCGTCGCGGCCGCTCCGCTCGCGGCCGTTGTCGGTATAGGCCTCCCAGCGGTCCGGAGCGATCTTCTTGGTCTGGATCGAGAGCACCATGCACTGGCTGCCGAAGGCCAGGGAGACCTCGCGGATCAGCTCGGGGCGGGCCACCGCCGCAGTGTTGATCGCCACCTTGTCGGCGCCGCTGCGAAGGGCGTCGCGCACGTCCTCCAGGCGGCGGAGGCCCCCCGCGACCGTCATCGGCACGAAGACCGCCGCGGCGGTGCGGCGGACGACCTCCAGGATATTGTTCCGGCCATAGAGGCTCGCCACGATGTCCACGTAGAGGATCTCGTCGGCGCCCTCCGCGTAGTAGCGCTGGGCGAACTGCTGCGGATCGCCCATGACGCGCAGGCCCTCGAGGTGGATGCCCTTCACGAGGTTCGGACCCTTCACGTCGAGGCGGGCGATGACGCGGGCGGCCGGCATGGGTGGATCGCGCGCCTATTCGAGATCGACGACGCGTCCGGAGGCGCTCGAGCGCGCGCAGGCGTCGATGATGCGCTGCACGCGGTAGCCCGCCCGCAGGTCCACCAGGGGCGCCCGGCGGGCTTCGACGCAGGCGAAGAAGTGCTCGATCTCGTCCACGTACATGCGGTCGTAGGCGGGCTCGACGGTCCAGCTCTCCCACGTGCGCGCCTTGTGATCGTAGCCACGCACGGTGTGGCCCTCCAGGTCCACCAGCACCGTGCTCTCGGTGCCGATCAGCTCGACCTCGCTCCGCGCCGAGCGGTCCACCATGTCGAGGTGGATGGAGCCGACCGCGCGCGGGCCGAAGCGGACGAGCGCCTCGCACACGTCGTCGGTCTCGACCTCCAGATCGCTGAAGGTGCCGACCACCGCGGAGACCGCGGTGATGGGGCCGCAGAGCCACTGCATCCAGTCGAAGGCGTGGCACTCGTCCAGCAGCACGCCGCCGCCCTGGTCCTTCCTGGCCATGTAGAAGGAGCGGTAGTCCTCGTAGGGGTGCCAGTCGGGCAGGTAAACGCCGGTGAAGCTCCGCGCGGTGACGAGGCGGCCGATGCGCCCGGCATCGAGCAGCTCCTTGGCCTTCTGCAGCGGCGGGAAGAAGCGCATGCAGAACCCGGCCATCGCGGTGAGCTGCTTTTGCTCCACCAGGTCGAGCAGCTCCGGGATGCGGTCGAGCGTGTGCGAGACCGGCTTCTCCACGAAGAGGTGCAGGCCCCGGCGGGCCAGCGCGAGCGCGGGCTCCATGTGATAGGCGGTGGGCAGGCAGATGAAGCCCACCTGGTACTGCTCCGCGGCGAGCGCGGCCTCGAGCGACGGGAAGAGCGGCACCTCCGGGTGCTTGGCCGCGATCTCGGCGCGCCGGTCGGCCCGGGTCTCCACCACCGCGGCGGTGCGTCCGGTGGCGAGGAGGTTGCGCAGGTGCCGCTTGCCGATGGAGCCGCCGCCGACGACGAGCGCGGTGATCATGCCTTCAGCATGTCCTCGGTGATGGGCGTGTGGTGAGCAATGGCCCGGGCGGTCCGCCGGCCGAGCACGGCGGGCAGCGCCGCGGGCGACAGGCCGGTGCCCGGGCGGAGCACGTCCAGGTCCTCGCGCGTGAGCACCACGCCGCCGGGCAGGTCCCGCGCGGCGACCAGGCTCTTACGGGCCACGTCGCGCACCGGCAGCTCGCTCGCGGCCGGCCGCTTGACGCCGTCGCCCAGCGCGGCCTCGACGTCGCGGATGGCCGCCACCAGCGCCCGCAGCTCGTCCGGCAGCAGCGAGGCCTGGTGATCCGGGCCGGGCAGGCCCCGCTCCAGGGTGAAGTGCTTCTCGATGTAGGCGGCCCCGCGCGCGACCGCCGCGATCGACATGGCCAGGCCCGTCGAGTGATCGGAGAGGCCCACCGGGGTGCCGAACGCCCGGGCGAAGGTGTCCATCACCTTCAGATTGATGAGCCCGGGATCGGCCGGGTAATCACTGACGCACTGGAGGACGGCCAGATCGGTCGTTCCCGCGCCACGGAGCGTGGCCACCGCCGCCTCCACCTCGGCCATGTCGGCCATGCCGGTGGAGAGGATCACGGGCAGCCCGAGGGCGCCCACCACCTCGAGCATCGGCAGGTTGGTGACGTCGCCCGAGGAGATCTTGAGGCGCCGGACGCCGAGCTGCTTGAGATAGCGGGCGCTCTCGGGATCGAACGGGGTGGACATGAACTCGATGCCGGCGGCCGCGCAACGGGCGAACAGCATCTCGTGATCCGACGGGGAGAGCTCGAGGCGCGCGAGCATCTCGTACTGGCTCTGCTCGCTCCCGGTGGCCCGCTGCTGGTATGCGGCCTTCGCGGCGTGCCTGGTCAGCAACCGATCAACCGTGAAAGTCTGGAACTTGACCGCGTCGGCCCCCGCCGCGACCGCCACGTCCACGAGGGCACGCGCGAGCGCGGGATCACCGTTGTGGTTGACGCCGGCCTCGGCGATGACGAACGTCCGGGAATTCACTTGACGCATGTTACACCATCGTGTTCAACTTGTGAACATCCTCCATGCACCGCGAACTTGAGCGGAATCTCGAGATCCTGACCGCCGTCGGCGAGGGGGTGCCGGTCACCCAGCGGGCCCTGGCCCAGCAGCTCGGCGTGGCCCTGGGCCTGGCCAACCTCTGTCTGAAGCGCCTGGCGAGCAAGGGCCTCATCAAGGTGATGGAGTTCCCGGCCAAGCCATCGGCCCGCAAGCGCCTCCGGTACGTGCTCACCCCGAAGGGGGTGGCCGAGAAGACCCGGCTCTCGTACGAGTACATGGCGTATTCCCTGCGGCTCTTCCGGCGCACCCGTGGCAATCTCCGGGAGACGATGGCGCGGCTGCAGGCCGACGGCATGAAGCGCTTCGCGCTCTGCGGGGTCGGGGAGCCGGCCGAGCTGGCCTATCTCACGCTGCGCGAGTTCGGGCTCGAGCCGGTGGGCATCTTCGATCGGGCGGCGGGGGGGCAGTTCCTGGGATTTCCGGTCCGGCCCCTGGGGGAGCTGGCCGCAGAAGACATCGACGGGGTGATCGTGGCCACGTTCGACCGGCCCGAGCAGCGGGTGGCCGAGCTGGGCCGGCTGGGTGTCCCCGCCGGGAAATGTCTCACCCTGCGGCGGCTGGCGGATCCGGTGGCGCATGCCGAGGAAAGGACGACGCGATGAAGGAATTCCTGAAAGGCAACTACAAGGTCGACACCGAGATCAAGGAGACCGTGGACGAGGAGCGCTCGCAGCTCGAGACCGAGTTCGAGCGGAAGGCGCTGTCCCGTCTGGGGGGCAGCATCTGCTTCGTGAGCAAGAAGAGCTTCATCTGGACCGGCGACCAGGACCAGCCCGCCGCGGATACGGAAATCAAGGGCGCGTGAGCGACCTCGGACGCAAGATCGCCCGCTCGCTCGAGGGCGCGACCTTCGAGCGCATCGCCGCCGCCGGCCTCGCCAACGCCGAGCTGAACCGGCCGAGCATCCGCCGATCGGTGCTCGAGCTGGGCCGCGAGCCGCTGGGCGAGGGCGACGCGGCGGTGGTGGTCGCGGCCGGCCCGAGCCTGCGGCGCCGGAAGAGCCTCGAGCGTCTCCACGCCTCGGGCTTCCGGGGCACCATCGTGGCCGCCGACGGCGCCCTCGGCGCCTGCCTCCGCGCGGGCGTCGTCCCCCACGTGGTGGTGAGCGTGGATCCGCACCGCGGCCGCATCGTGCGCTGGTTCGGCGACCCCGCGCTGACCGCTGCGCCCGCCGACGACTACTTCCGGCGGCAGGAGATGGACGCGGCCCACTCACGCGACGAGCTCGGCGCCAACCGAACCCTCGTGGACCTGGTGAACCGCCACGGCCCCGCGATCCGCGCCGCGGTCGCGACCTCGGCGGCGCCCGAGGTCACCGCGCGCTGCGCGCGAGCCGGCATGGCGCTCTACTGGTGGAATCCGATGTACGACGACTACGAGGCAGCGGAGAGCGTCTCGCGCCGGCTCCATCGGCTGAACGGCCTGCCCTGTATCAACGGCGGCGGCAACGTGGGCACCGCGGCCTGGGTGCTGGCGCACGCGGTACTCGGCAAGCGCCGGGTCGGCATCGTGGGGATGGACTTCTCCTACCCGCCGGACACGCCGTACGAGAAGACGCAGTACTATCCGGAATTGGTGGAGCTCTTCGGCGACGGGTTCAAGGACGCCTTCATCCATATGGAGAACCCCGCCCTCGGCGAGACGTGGTTCACCGACCCCGCCTACTACTGGTACCGGGAGGTCTTCCTTCAGATGGCCGGGGAAGCCGGGTGCGAGACCTACAACTGCACGGAGGGAGGCCTGCTCTTCGGCCCGGAGATCCGGACGAGGTCCCTCGAAGACTTCGTTCAAGGTGTCGAGAGAGGGTGCTGATCAACCATGGCTAAGGTGTTGTTCATCAACCCGATGATCCGCGAGGAGGACGACCCGCGGCACGTGCCGTACGGGATCGCGCTGCTGGCCGCCATCGCCATGCGCGACGGCCACGCGGTCCAGGTCTTCGACGCCAATGCCTGGCGCACGTCGGATGCGGTGGTGGCCCAGGTGCTCCAGGCCGACCGCTGGGACGTCATCGGCATGGGCGGCATCACCACCGCGTACCGCTCGATCAAGCACATCACCGCGATGGCCAAGGAGCTGGCGCCCCAGGCGCTCCTGGTGGCGGGCGGCGGCTTCCTCACCAGCATGCCGAACGACATCATGCGCTTCCTGCCTCACGTGGATCTGGGCGTGGTGGGCGAAGGCTTCATCTCGTTCCCGGAAGTGCTGCGCCGGGTGGACGCGGGCAACCGCGACTGGGCCGCAGTCAAGGGCCTCATCTGGCGGGAGCCGTCCGGGCGCGCCCGGCTCAACCCCGAGCAGCCGCTGCTCGAGGATCTCGACAGCCTGCCCTATCCGGCCTGGGACCTGTTCCCGCTGGAAGAGGTCTACTTCAAGAACAGCATGGCCCTGTTCTCGGAGGAGGGGATGGTGGCCCGGCGCCGGCTCGACATCAACGCGAGCTATGGCTGCTCCTTGATCTGCCGGTTCTGCTTCCACCTGGGGATCTCGGGCGACATGAAGATCACCGAGACCGCCGACGGCGATCGGGACACCAGCTTCACCTACGACCGCAAGATCCGCTGGCACAGCCCGCGCTACGTGGTGAACCTGGTCAAGTACGCGCGCGAGCGCTTCGGGGTGGACTTCATCGGCTTCCTCGACGAGAACCTGATGACCATGCACCAGTTCTCGGGGAAGAAGTGGCTCACCGATATCGCGGACCTCTGGATCTCGGAAGGGCTCCAGCCGCAGTGCGTGCGAGACGGAGTGGACCACGACCCCGACCGCTGCCACGGCGTGCACTGGGGCGGCACGAGCCATGCGACCCTGGTCAGCCAGCACGTGCTGAAGGTGATCAAGCAGGCCGGCTGCACGCACCTGGTCTACGGCTACGAGTCGTTCTCGCCGCGGGTGCTCAAGACGGTGGGCAAGGGGGCGACGCCGGCGACCAACGAGCGCTCGCTGCGCTGGACGCTCGAGGCGGGGATCCGGCCGATCCCCAACCAGATGATCGGCTTCCCGGACGACGACTTCGACTCCATCCGCGACAACATCCACGCCTGGAACCGGCTCGGGCTCAACGTGAAGCCGTTCTTCGCGACGCCATACCCGGGGACCGAGTGGTACTACACCTACAAGAACCGGATCCTCGAGCAGTACGACGGCGACCTGGAGGCGTTCCTCCTCGACGTGGGCGACGCCACCCGCATCACCGGCAACATCTGCAAGAAGTTCAACGCGGTCGAGCTGTACGGCCTGCGCGAGCTGATGGTCCTCCGCGACCTCAAGCGCATCGCCGCCTACGAGCAGGAGTGGAATCGCCTCCACGGCGTGACCGCGCCCGCGGCGCCGTCCGCCTGAGCGCGTGGCCGGCCGCCTGCTGATCCTGGGGGCGGGGGGCCACGGTCGCGCCGTCGCCGATCTCGCCCGGGCCTGCGGCTTCACGGTCGCCGGCTTCACCGACCGCTCCTCGTCCGGCGGGACCCCGGGCACGCCGGTGCTCGGTACCGACGCAGAGCTGGCCGCCCTCATCCGCGCCCAGCTGATCGACGGCGGGGTGGTCGGCGTCGGCAATACCGCGCTGGCGCGCCGCGCCCAGCTCTACGACGTGCTGGTGGCGGCCCGGGTGGCCCAGCCGCCCCTCGTGCATCCGCGTGCGGCTGCGTCGGCCTCGGCCGCGGTCGGGCCGGCCTCGGTGGTGTTCGCGGGCAGTGTGCTCGGCAGCGAGGTGCGGATCGGGGTCAATGCGGTGCTCTACAGCGGCGTGGTCGTGGAGCACGAGTGCGTGATCGGCGATCACGCCTATCTCTCGCCCGGCGTGATCCTCTCCGGCCAGGTGCGGGTGGAGGCAGGCGCGTTCCTCGGCGCGGGCGCGGTCGTGCTGCCGGGCCTGCGCATCGGGGCGGGGGCGGTGGTGGCCGCGGGTGCGGTGGTGACCGCGGACGTCGCGCCGGGCCAGACCGTGATGGGCGTGCCGGCCCGTCCCGCGCCGGCCGGCTGACCCGCGACGCGCGCTCAGCTCTCCCGGAGGCCGGCGCGCAGGAAGTGGACGAAGCTCCTCGGCGAGAGCAGCGCCCACGCGTAGCGCAGGTTGTCCCCCGTGCCCGGGTGGGCCAGACGCAGGAAGGCGAGGTAGGCGGCCAGCGTGACGGCCGCTGCCGCGACCTCGGTGAAGCGGCCGAGCCCGGGCGCGGCCCACCCGAGGAGCCGGGCCAGCTCGTGCTGCGCGGGCAGCATGAGCACGAAGCCGGCCATGTATACCCATGCGCGCGGGTAGAGGGGAATCCCGGCCAGCTCGCGGGTCCAGCGGAAGTACACCCAGGCCGGAAACAGCACCAGGAAGAGCCGTGCCACCGCCGCGCCCGGAGCACCGGGCCAGAAGCCCCGGAACCCGGCCAGGTCGGGCGGAACCATGAGCACGAGGACGACCAGGTAGGCGATCACCCGGAGGATGTTGACCGGGACGAAGCGGTCCCCCGCCTCGAGGGCGTAGAGCGCGAGGGTGTAGGGGTTGATCACGTTCGCGACCACCGCCGCGAGGACGAGGATGCGCAGCGCGGGGGCGGCGGGCTCGAAGGCGCCGCCGTACAGCAGACCGACCAGGGAGCCCGCGACCGCCCAGAACACGAAGGCGAGCGGGATCGCGAGGAACAGCAGCTTGTCCAGCGCGCCGAAGAAGAAGTCCCGCGCCTCCCGGTCGCCCGCGGCGGAGCGCCGCGCGTAGAGGCTCGACAGGCGCGTGAAGAACATGAGCCCCGGCGCGGCCATCACGGAGGAAAGGGCCTCCCACAGCGAGCGCGCCACCTGGTAGTACCCGGCGGCCTCGAGGCCGGCCCACCGGCCGACCAGCACGCGATCGATCGAGTCCTGGAAGAGGGCGAGCGGCGTCGTGACCAGGAACGGACGCGCGTAGCGCCAGTAGCCGAGCAGGCTCTCCCGGGTCGGCGCGCGCAGGGTGATCCGGTGGCGCGCCGCGAGGACGACGATCGCGAGGAGCCCGCCGAGCGTGCCCTCGATCACGAAGGTGGCGGCCACCCCGGGCAGGCTCGGCGCCCACCCGAGGACCGCCACGGTGGCGCCGAGGCGGGCGAGCCGGGCCGCCTGGACGATCACGAAGTGGGACACGATCCATTCGCGGCTGAGGAAGACCTTCAGGAAGATATCCGCGAAGTTGCTCGCGACCTGCGCGGCCAGCATCAGCAAGAAGACGAGGCCGATCTCCCGCGTGTGGAACGGGCCCCCGCCGCTCCACCCCGCGAGGAGGACAGCGGCCAGCCCCGCATGGAGCGTGAGCTGGAGGGCCAGCATCGTACCCAGGCACCGGCCCGGATCCTGGCCCTCGGCGAGACGCTTGAGATGGGCCTGGCCGAAGCCGGGCAGCAGGGCGGCGGCCACGAGCCCGACGATGCCGGTGCTGAAGCCGATGGTGCCGAGCGCGGCGGGCCCGAGGGTACGCGCGATGAGAATCGAGACCAGCATGCCGAGCGCGCTCCCGCTCCAGGTGCCGAGAGACAGGAGCAGGGACTTGCGCCCGAGCGCGGCGGGGGACATCGACGAGAATTCTATCCCAGTCGCTCGCGTCGGTACGTATTTGACTTAGCGGCGACCGACTCGCTATGGTGGGCCGTGCCGCCCGCTTCGCCTCGCGCGTCCCGGATCCTGCTCGTCGTGATGATGTTGCTTTACCTCGGGCAGGGCCTCTTCTACAGCCGCACCCTGATCTCGACGGAGGACGAGGAGTCGTATCTCGCGCTGGGGGACCTCGCGCTGCGCGGGCGGATCTCCCTGTTCCAGGACGAGCTGACCGGGCAGCGGTTGCCGATCCCGTTCTATGTGCTCGGACTTTCGCAGGTTGTCTTCGGTTCGAGCCTGTGGGCCGGCCGTTTGCTATCCATTGCCCTGGGCGCGGTCGTGCTCGCGCTCACGGTGTCGGTGGCCCGGCGCCTCCAGGGCGAGGCGGCGGGTCTGCTCGCGGGCTTCCTCCTGACCACTCAGGGAGCCATCGTCGCCTACTACGCGACCGCGGCGTACCATGCGTGGAGCGCGCTCGTGTTGATGACCGCGGTGTGGGTGCTGCTCCAGCCGGGACGGAGGTGGCGCGGCCCCCTGGGCATGGCGGTGGCCTCGGTGCTGACTCTCTCGCGGACCACCATGGTGCCCGCCGTCCCGTTTCTGTTCGGGTGGGCCTGGGTGGTCTCGCGGACCCGGATCAAGCGCGTCGCGGTGGTGGCGCTGGCGGCAATCCCGCCGCTGGTATTTCTTCTCTGGGATCCGACGCATCTCAAGATCCTCGCGCACATCCCACTCCTCGGCGGCCTTGTCGAGCCGCTCGGCTATCGGTCCATCCTGTACTTCCAGGTCGTGACCGCGGCGGATCTGCCGACTCAGCTCTGGTCGCTCGCGCGCTTCGCCCGGCGCTACGAGTCCTGGGTCGTGGCCGCCGCCGGGATCGCGGTGACGGCGGTCCTGCTCCGGCGGCGGCGCGGCCGCTGGACCACGAGGCCAGTGGCGGAGGGCCTGGTCGCGGTCGCCGGGCTGGGCGCATGGCTGCTGCTCGCTCACCTCGTAATGTTTCGCGTCAACTTCAAGTGGGCCATCGCGTACTTTCCCGATTTCGCACCGCTGGCGGCGGTTGTCCTGGGCGTGCTCGCGGTGAGGCTCTGGGAGCGGCCCGGTCTGCCGCGCGCAGGTCGGGCCGTGCTGGCCGGGTCGCTCGCCCTGGCGCTCGTGATGTCGGTGGTGCTGGTCCGGATTCCCATGATGCCCACGCCGATGCCGATCCCGTTCCGCGACGATCCGGTCCAGCAGATCAATCGGGCCGCCGGCCGGCTTGCGGAGCTGATCCCGCCCGGCGAGCGGATCTTCTTCTTCGGCCCGGCGATGGCGGTCCATCTGGCGGGCCGGCTGCCGTACCTTCAGCAGCTCATGGCGCCGGGCACCTTCGCGACCAACGATGGGGACGCACGGACCGTCTCGCGAAGTGGGGTGTGGGGGGGCGCGGAGATCGAGAGGTGGCTCGGGCGCGAAGTTCGTTACGCGGTGGTGAATCCGGCGCATCTCGACTCGTACGCGGCGGCCGGACGGCGGGCGGGCGTGGAGCGGATCCGCGCGCTTCTCGACCAGCGATTCGAGCCGATCGGCCGAATCGATGACGCGTACTGGTCCGTCCTCGAAGTCCATCGTCGCCGCCCGGGAGATGTGGGGCGATGAGAGAGCTGGCCTGTCCGATCTGCGACGGCACCGCCCGGCGCCGCCTCTGTGGTGAGAGGGCGGGGCCGGAGCCTCGCGACGCGGCCACGCGCGTGGCCGACCCGGAGGGTCAGCACTATCGGATCAACCGATGCCTCGGCTGCGGCCTCGTGTACTCGAGCCCGATCTTCGACGAGGCGGGGGTGGCTGCCCTCTACACGCACTCGCCCCACACCAACTCGCCCCACACCAACGTGCGCCCCGGGGAGGAGGACAATGTCCGGCAGACCTTCCGGGGGTATTACCGGCTCGCTCGGCCCCACCTGGCGGCCCGGAAGCGGATCCTCGACATCGGCTGCGACATGGGGCTCCTGCTGGGCATGGCGGCGGGGGACGGGTTCGAGGAGCTGCACGGCGTCGAGCCCAACCCGATGGCCGCGGCCGTCGCGCGCGCCGTGCCCCGGACCCGGATCATGGAGACGTTCTACGAGTCCACCGAGTATCCCGAGGACCACTTCGATCTGGTCACGCTGATCCACGTGGTGGACCATCTCGTCGAGCCCATCCGCCTGCTCACCCGGGTCCGGCGCGACCTCACGCCGGGCGGAGTGGTCCTCGCGGTGGTCCACAACGCCGGATCGCTCCTGGCGCGAGTGCTCGGCGAGCGCTTCCGCCTGGTCTCGGACGGGGAGAGCACGATCTCCCCGGTCTTCGTCCACGCGGTGGTGCACGGCAGCGAGGTCGGCCTCTCGATGGCCTGCGGCACCAACGGCTTCATCTTCAACCGCCGGAAGCTGGAGGAGGTGCTGCCTCACCTGACCTACCTGCGCATCAACATCTCGGCGGGCGAGCGCAAGCGCTACTCGGAGATCATGGGCGTGAAGGAGGAATGGTTCGATCGGGTAGTCCAGAACATCCGCGACATGGTGGACATCAAGCAGCGGGAGAACCTG
>DATLFG010000045.1:0-97017 GCA_035524955.1 Candidatus Limnocylindria bacterium
CCGGCCGTGCGTGAGCTGGGCCGCCAGCAGCGCGGCCGCCACCTGCGCCCGGTCGGTCACGCTCGCGTAGAGGCGCCGCGCGTGCCCCTGCAGATACGCGCACCAGGCCACCGCCCGCGCCGCCGCGCCGCCCGAGACCGGCCCGGTCGGCCCGCCGGCCGCGCCGTCGATCAGATGCCCGATCAACGCGAGCGACGGCATCAGCGACCGATACTTCGCCACGTGCGAGCGCCACACCGGGTGGTCCGCCTCGGCGCGCAGCCTCTGCTCGACGGCCCCCCGCCACGCGTCGAAGCACTCTTGGGCCGCCGCCTCGAAACGCAGGAAGGGCAGTTCCTCGGGCGTCAGCTCCTCCGCGCCGAGCGTCGCCGGCTCCAGGGTGGTCAGCCGCTGGAAGACCTCGTTCACGCGCGCCCGCGCCTCCGCGTTCGGCCAGCGATCGACGTTCCGCCACGGCCCCCCGCCGTCGGGCCACACCGCCAGCTGGAAGCGCTGAAGCAGCCCGTCATCCCCGCGCCCGGCAAAGACCTCCCGCAGGTACCGCTCGAGCGGGCCCGGTTGGATCCCGCCGAGCACGGAGAGACAGGCGGCCCGAATGTGCAGCGTCCCTCGCCCGATCCGATCGTATGTGTACGCCCCCGTGCCGTTCCAGGCTTCGCAGTAAAAGGCCCGGTCGTTTTCATGCCCCCGCCGGTCCATCGTGTGCAGGAACCCACTCAACTCGTCCCGAAACAGCAGCAGGCCGTTGGGATTCTGGTTCAGCAGCTCGCCCAGCTTTTCCACCGTCGTGTCGTTGACCAGGTAGCGCTGCTCGACCGGTGGTGGCTCACGCCGCCCCGGCTCCACGGGCTCCTGGAGGGCCTCCGGCGGCTCTTGGTTCGCGACCGCCTCGCGCAACCGCCGGGCGAGATCGTGGCGCCGCGCCTTCTGCTCGGCGACCCGCATGCGCTGGGCGAGGCGCTGCTCCTCATCCCGCGCCTGGGCGTCGGTGACCAGCCGACGGAGCGGGCGGAGCGCTTCGGCGAGGGCCGGACTTTTCATGCTCCCCGGCGCGCCCACCGCGAGCCCCCAGAGGGTGGGCACCACGGCCCAGTCATCCTGCCGCTTCGGCCGGATCGCGATCTGCCGCCCGATGACCGCCGCCGCCGCCACCATGGCGCCCACGGCGACGAAGTCCGGCGGGCATTGGATCCGGTCGGCGACGTCCGCCACCCAGGGGGCGAGCGCGGCAGGTAAGAGGGCGAGGCTGAACGGGGGCACAGGCGGCCGGCCCTGTGGGACGGGCTGGGGCTCAGGCCACGGCACGTTCCGCAGCCTCGCGGTCCCGGGCTTCCGATGCCCCGTCCGGCGGCCGACCATGGGGCGCATCACGGTGTCTCCGTCACGCCATCTCCTCGTCGCTCGCGGATCTCTCCCTCAGCGCTTAAGATGAAGCATCGCGTGCGATCACACCGAAAATTCGGGTACCAAAGTATCCAGGACGCCACGCCGATCATGGAGGAGAAGCCGGTCTTCGACCGCGACGACTTCTACCAGGCCCCGCTTGGCGGCACCCGCGAGCAGGGCTCGCACAAGGGCTATGGCTTCGCGCTGATGGCCGAGGTGCTGTCCACGCTGCTGGCGGGCGCGCTGCCCACCATGCTCGATCCGGGGAGCGGATCCAAGAACCAGTTCGCCGCCTACGACATCGCGGCGTTCACCGACCCCGAGCGGTTCAAGGACACGATGGACGACATGCTCCGGACCCTGCGCACCGCCGCGCCCGCGCCGGGCCAGGAGCGTGTGCTCTACCCGGGGCTGTCCGAGGCGGAGGAGCTCGCGCATCGTCGCGCCCACGGGATCCCCCTCCACAAGGAAGTGATCCAGTGGTTCGGCGAGTGCACACGCGAGATGGGGTTGCCCCCGCTGGCTACTTCTCCAGCGTCCGCTTCATGACCCCCATGCCCTGCTCGATCATGCCCTGGATGTGGCCGGCGACCTCGTCCGGCAGCAGGTCGGCGATCCAGACGATCCGGCTCTGCCCCTGACCCTCGGCGAAGACCTGCATCGAGGCGGAGAGGGAGAACACCTGCCCTCGTCCCTGCCCGTCCCCTCTCCCCTCAGGGGAGAGGGAAGGTTGGGGGGTGGTCTCCTGACTGGAGCAGCCGCCGCGCGATCCCCGGGTAATCCAGCACGAGCCCGTGGCCATCCACGTCCAGCTCCGCCACGAAATCCGAATCGAGTCCCCGGAACCGCCACCGCGCCCCGGCGGCCCCGCGATCGAGCAGCGTGTACTCCTGCCGCGCCGGCTGGATGGTCAGCGCGGGCAGTACGACCCACGCCACGTCGAGGGTCACCGGCCGGCCGACGACCGCGGCCGCCAGGCGCCGCATCGGCAGCGTGTTGGTGAAGGGCGACGGATAGATGTCGATGTCCACGCAGTCGTCGAGGGCCAGGGCCGTGCCGGTGGCCGCATCGGTCCAGCGACCGCGGCCGTCGGCCCGGATGTCGAGGACGCGCGGCGGGGTCTCGAGCAGCTCGATCCGCGCGCGCCTCACCGTCCAGCCCTCGTCGCACTCCACCACGTAGCGCGCGCGGAACGGCCGGCCGTCGTCGTCGACCGCGAGGATCAGGCTGTCCGCGCGCACGCCCGGGTCCCCCGAGTCCATGGACAGCCGCAGATGCTCGAGCCCACGGCCGTCCCAGGCCGCCCAGAGCACGTCGACCGTCGCCATGGCGCGTATGATCCCAGACCGAGCGCGAGCGCGCTGGCGGGATCCGGACCCGATCACCGACGGGGTCCGAAACCCGCGAGACGGGGAGGCCTCCGGTGCGTGATGATGGGCCCATGGACCTGGACCCCGACGCCTGTTACCGGGCCATCGCCACCCGCGACGCCCGATTCGACGGCCGGCTCTTCATCGCGGTGAAGACGACCGGCATTTATTGCCGCCCGATCTGCCCGGCCCGGACCCCGAAGCGCGAGAACCTCGTCTTCTATCCGTCGGCGGCCGCCGCCCAGGAGGCGGGCTTCCGCCCCTGTCTGCGCTGCCGGCCCGAGACCGCGCCCGACCTCGGGGTCTGGCGCGGCACGTCGAACACGGTCTCTCGCGCGCTCGCGCTGATCGAGAAGGGCGGGCTCGATGGCGCCGACGTCGAGGCCCTCGCGGAGCGACTGGGAGTGGGCGAGCGGCAGCTCCGCCGGCTCTTCCGCCGGCATCTGGGCGCCTCCCCGATCGCGGTCGCACAGACCCGTCGCGTGCTCCTGGCCAAGCACCTGATCCACGAAACGCGCCTGCCGATGTCCGAGGTCGCGCTCGCGGCGGGCTTCGGCAGCATCCGCCGGTTCAACGAGACGTTCCAGCGGCTCTTCGGCCGCGCGCCGAGCACGCTGCGGCGCGGGGGGGCGGCGCCGACCGGGCCGACGGGGGAAGTCGTGATCCTGCTCCCCTATCGCCCGCCCTACGACTGGCCGGCCATGCTCGCGTTCCTCCGGGCGCGCGCGATTCCCGGCGTCGAGACGGTCACGCGTGATGGCTACGCGCGCACGATCGAGATCGGTGGCGCCCACGGCACGGTCGCGGTGCGCCCCACCGCCCTCAACGCGCTGCGGGCCACGATCCAGTTCCCGCAGCTCTCCGCCCTGCCCACGATCGTCGCGCGCCTGCGGCGTGTCTTCGATCTCGTCGCCGACCCGGAGGTGATCGGGGCTCACCTCGCGGAAGATCCCGCGCTCGCCCCGCTGGTCGCGGCCCGGCCGGGTCTGCGGGTGGCGGGAGCGTGGGACGGGTTCGAGCTCGCGGTGCGCGCCCTCCTCGGCCAGCAGATCACCGTGACCGCGGCGGTGGGCCTGGCCGGCAAGCTCGTGGCGACCTACGGCAAGCCGCTGACCGGCGCGATCCGGGGATTCGACGGGCTCACCCACGTCTTCCCCGGTCCAGAGCGGCTGGCGGAGGACGATCTGTCGGGCCTCGGCCTGACCCGGGCGCGCGCGGCCGCGCTCGGCTCCCTGGCGCGCGCGGTGATCGCGGACCCGGAGCTCTTCGGTCCCCGGCGGAGCCTCGACGAGGCGATCGTGAAGCTTCGCGCGCTCCCAGGTGTCGGCGAGTGGACCGCGCAGTACATCGCGATGCGGGAGATGCGGGAGCCCGACGCGTTCCCCGCCGCCGATATCGGCCTGATGCGCGCGCTGGCCGACCGGAAGGGGCGCCGGCCGAGCCCCGCCGCGCTGCTTGCCCGCGCCGAGCGCTGGCGGCCCTGGCGCGCGTATGCCGCGCAACACCTGTGGGCGTCCCAGGGGATGAGCTATGATCGCGGGAAGGTCCTCCGTGACGATCGATCTCCTCTACGGCCGCTCCACCCTGCCCGTCCGGCCGCCCGCCGGCTGCGTGCCGACGGTGATCGAGAAGCGCGCGATGCCGGTGCTGGCCGAGCCCCTGGCCGCCGTCGAGCGCGCCCTGGCCGAGCCCGCCGGCCACCCGCCGCTACGTGAGCTCGCCCGCGGCAAGCGCACCGCCTGCATCCTGATCTGCGACATCACTCGGCCGGTGCCGAACGGCCTCTTCCTGCCCTCGCTGATCCGGACCCTGCTGGACGCGGGCGTGCCGCGCCGGGGCGTCACGGTGCTGGTCGCGACCGGGCTCCACCGGCCCAACGAAGGCCAGGAGCTGGCCGAGCTGGTGGGCGACCCGTGGGTGCTCGAGACGGTGACCGTGGCGAACCACGACGCCCGGGCGGACGAGGATCACGTGCTGCTCGGCCGGACGCCGGGGCGCGGCACGGTGGTGCGGCTCGACCGCCGCCTGGTCGAGGCCGATCTCCGGATCGCCACCGGCCTGGTGGAGCCGCACTTCATGGCGGGCTGGTCGGGCGGGCGCAAGGTCATCGCGCCCGGCGTCGCGCACGCCGAGACCATCACGACGTTCCACAACGCCGCCTTCATGGCGCACCCGCGCGCGGCCAACTGCGTGCTCGACGGCAACCCGCTCCACGAGGAGCAGCTCGCCATCGTCGGGATGCTGGGCGGCGCGCTGGCGCTCAACACCGTGATCGACGACCGGCGGCGGCCGGCCTTCATCAACTTCGGCGAGGTGATCCAGAGCCATCTCCGGGCGGTGGACTTCGCCGCCGGCTACGCGCGGGTGCCGGTCGGCCGCCGCTTCCAGACCGTGGTCACCAGCGCGGCCGGCTACCCGCTCGACCGCACGTACTACCAGACCGTGAAGGGCATGGTAGGCCCGCTCGACATCCTCGAGCCGGGCGGCGATCTCATCGTCGCCTCCGCCTGCTCGGACGGCATGGGGTCGAAGCACTATGTCGAGGCGCAGCGCCGCCTGGTGGACCTGGGCGCCGACGGGTTCGCGTCGAGCATCGCGGGGAAGCCGCACGCCGACATCGACGAGTGGCAGACCCAGATGCAGCTCAAGCCCATGCGGGTCGGCCGCGTGCGGCTCTACAGCGACGGCCTCGAGGCGCACGACGCGGCCCTGACCGGCGTGGAGTGCGTGACCGATCTCACGACCGCGATCGCGGACAGCATGGCGCGACACCGCGACCCGCGCGTGGCCTTCGTCCCCGAGGGGCCCTACGTGGTGCCGGTGCACGAGGAGGCCTGATGCTCGACGCGGTGATCGTCGGCGCGGGGTTCGCCGGGCTCTACATGCTCCACCGCCTGCGCGGGCTCGGGCTCGCCGCGCGCGTCTACGAGGCGGGGAAGGGCGTCGGCGGCACCTGGTACTGGAACCGCTACCCCGGCGCGCGCTGCGACGTCGAGAGCATGGACTACTCGTACTCGTTCTCGGACGCGCTGCAGCAGGAGTGGCGCTGGACCGAGCGCTACGCGGCCCAACCCGAGATCCTGAAGTACATCAACCACGTGGCGGACCGCTTCGACCTGCGCCGGGACGTCCAGCTCGAGACGCGCGTGACCGCCGCTACCTTCGACGAGGCGACCGGCCGCTGGGCCGTCGAGACGGACCGTGGCGGCCGCGTGTCGGCCCGCTTCTGCATCATGGCCACCGGCTGCCTCTCGGACGCGCAGGTGCCGGACATCGCGGGCCGCGAGTCCTTCGCGGGCCCGTGGTACCACACCGGCAGGTGGCCCCACGAGGGCGTGGACTTCACCGGCCGGCGGGTCGGCATCATCGGGACCGGGTCGTCCGCGATCCAGTCCATCCCGATCGTCGCCGGGCAGGCCGCGCATCTCTTCGTCTTCCAGCGCACGCCCAACTACAGCATGCCCGCCCAGAACGCGCCGCTCGATCCCGAGTACGAGCGGCGCGTGAAGGCAGGCTACGCCGACTTCCGGCGCCAGGCCCGCGAGTCGCGGGTCGGCTTCGTGGTCGACCGGAGCGGGGACTCCGCGCTGGCGGTGCCCGAAGAGGAGCGGCGGCGCGAGTACGAGAAGCGCTGGAGGCGGGGCGGGCTCGGATTCTCGGCCGCGTATGCCGACCTGCTCACGAACAAGGAGGCCAACGACACCGCGGCCGAGTTCTTCCGGGCGAAGATCCGGGCGATCGTCCGCGACCCGGAGCTCGCGCGGGCCTTGACCCCGACCGACTATCCGCTCGGCACCAAGCGCCTCTGCGTGGACACCGGCTACTACGACACCTTCAACCGGGACAACGTCACGCTGGTGGATCTCCGCAAGACGCCGATCGAGGCCATCACGCCGCGGGGCGTGCGGACGACCGAGGCCGAGTACCCGGTGGACGCCCTCGTCTTCGCCACCGGCTTCGACGCGATGACCGGCGCGTTGCTCGCCATCGACATCCGCGGGCGGGGCGGCCGGCGCCTCCAGGAGGCGTGGGCCGCGGGGCCGCGTACCTATCTCGGCCTCTCGATCGCCGGCTTCCCCAACTTCTTCACGATCACCGGCCCGGGCAGCCCGTCCGTGCTCAGCAACATGATCGTCTCGATCGAGCAGCACGTGGACTGGATCGCCGACTGCCTCGCCTACCTCGACCGCCAGGGGCACGCCACCATCGAGCCGACCGCGGACGCCCAGGAGGTGTGGGTCCGGCACGTCAACGAGGTGGGCCACATGACGCTCTACCCGCTCGCCCCGTCGTGGTACATGGGCGCGAACGTCCCCGGCAAGCCCCGCGTCTTCATGCCCTACATCGGCGGCGTCGGCGTCTACCGGCAGAAGTGCGACGAGGTCGCCGCCAAGGGCTACGAGGGCTTCGCCCTCGGCCGCCGCTGATCCGGGCGCGGCCCTTCTCCTCTGATGCCGGTCCGGTGATGCCCCTCCGAGCGCTGTGGTCGCTGGCGCGCGAGACGGTCACCGACTTCCTCGGCGAGTCGCCCTTCCAGGTGGCGGCCGCCCTGTCCTTCTACACGCTCCTGTCGCTGTCGCCCCTCGTCCTGATCGTGGTCGGGATCGCCGGGCTGGTGTGGGGCGAGGCGGCCGCGCGGGAACAGCTCCTGGATCAGGTCACTCAGCTGGTCGGCCCCGCCGGCACCGAGACCATCCGCACCGTGCTCACGCACGCGGCCGAGCGCGGGCGGAGCGTCACCTCGATCGTGATCGGTCTCGTCACCCTCCTGCTCGGGGCCACGACCGTGTTCGCCCAGCTCCAGACCGCCCTCAACCACATGTGGAACGTCCGCACCGCGCCGACCCGTCACGCGTTCTGGAGCCTCGTCCGCACCCGGCTCCTGTCCCTCGCGCTGGTCCTCGTGCTCGGCTTCCTCCTCCTGGTGTCGCTCCTGATCAGCGCGGCCCTGGCCGCGCTCGAGGCGTACCTCGTCCGGGCCGTCCCCGGCGTGGACCTCGGCTGGCACGCCCTCAACCTGGTGCTCTCTCTCGCGATCATCGCGCTGCTGGTCGCGATGATCTTCAAGTTCCTGCCCGACGTCCGGATCCGGTGGGCGTGGGCGTGGTTCGGTGGCTTCGTGACCTCCGCCCTCCTCGGGATCGGCAAGTACCTGATCGGCCTGTACCTGGGACAGGCCAGCGTCGCCTCGTCGTACGGGGCGGCCGGGTCCCTCGTCGTCTTCCTGGTGTGGATCTACTACTCCTCCCTGATCTTCCTGCTGGGCGCCGAGCTCACCCAGGTCTACGCGCGCCGGCGCGGCGTGGCCATCGAGCCCGCCGCCTACGCCGAGATCGTGCCGCGCCACTCAGCGCGGCATGATGCCCCAAACTCGGACCGTTCATGAACGGACACCCCGCGAGTCGGACGGGTCCTGGCACCGCGGGCGCCACCCGTCCGGTCTCGGTCGAGCCCGTTCATGAGTAGTCCGGGCTAGAAGCTCGGCTTGGTCGAGAACGGCGTCAGCTGGAGCTCGTGCGTCCAGCAGGACCGGTCCTGGGTGTGGAGGTAGTAGAACGCCTCCGCGATCTTCACCGGATCCATGACGATCTCCGGCTGCTTCTGGGCCCGCGGCAGGGCTCGGGTCCCCGGCGAGTCGATGAGCCCGTCGATCACCACGTTGGCCACGTGCACGCCGTGCTCGGAGTACTCCTCGGTGAGCACCTGCGCCAGCGTGCGCATCATGACGCGCGGATAGTAGAGCGACTGCCCGGTGAGCCGCTTGCGTCCCCTCAACGACGACGCATTGTTCGAGATGAGGAACGAGCCGGCTCCCCGCGCGCGCATGGCGGGCAGCACCTCCTTGGCGACCAGGAACGGCCCACGACTGGCGATGTGCTGCGCGGTCTCGAAGATCTCGACCGGGACGTGCTCCAGCAGCTCCTTGTCGGGCGGCAGGTCACGCCCCTCGAGGTAGCCGGCGTTGTAGACGAGGACGTCCGGATCGCCGACTTTCTCTCGAATGGTGGCGAACGCCTTCGAGATGGACGCTTGCGACACCAGGTCCAGCTCGACGATCATGCTGGCGCCGCCCTGCGTGCGGATGGCCTGCTCGAGCGCATCCGCATTGGCGGCACGGCGGGTCGTCAGCACGACGAAGAAGCCCTCCCGGGCGAACTTCTGCGCGATGGCGCCACCGATGCCCCAGCGGACGCCGACGGGCAGGTCGCGGTCGTCGAGGGCCTTGCCGTGCGCCAGCTTGGTATTGCGGCCATCTGCCTGCCACTTGGAGGTCGCCCCCACCACGACGGCGACCGGCTGACGGGTTGAGCTCATTCCGGATTCTCCTCTGCGCCACTGCCGAAGAACTCCAGCAGCAGGCGGTTGACTTCGGGTGCGTTCTCGTAGGCCGACCAGTGGCCGGCCTTCGGCACCCGGTGCACGTCGAGCCCGGGCACCGATCCCTGGATCTCGCCGATCAGCAGCTTGGCGGGCCGGAACGCGGAATCGTCGCGCTCGCCCCAGAGCAGCCGGATCCGGCAGCCCCGCTGCGCCAGCTCCCGCAGATCGCCCAGCAGGGTCCCGCCCCCGCTGACTTTTCTACTATCGAAGCGGGTTCTTCGCACGCAGTCCACCTGGATGTCCACCGTGTCCTCGGAGACGCTCGCGGGCTCGCTCAGCATGTTGACGAGCAGGTTGTGGCGGCAGATCTCGCGGAAGAGCCGCTCGTCGCCGCCCGCCTCCTTGTAGCTGCGGATCGGCCGGTCGCCGAAGCGCCGCATCGGGAAGCCGCCGGGCGAGACCAGGCAGAGGTGGCTGACGCGCGGGCCGAGCCGGCGGGCCAGGTTGGCGGCGATGGCGCCGCCGAACGAGAAGCCGGCGAAGCGCAGCGGGGCATCGCCCGGGAGCCTCTCGAGGAGCAGCCCGTGGACGAGGTCGAGGTACTGCGGGCCGGTGGTGTCACGCGGGACCGCTGCCGAGTCGCCGTAGGACGGGTGATCGAGCGCGTGAACGGTGAAGCGCTCGGCCAGCGGCTCGACGTTGCGGATCCAGTGCTTCCACGAGCCCATCCCGCCGTGGAAGAGCACGAGGTCCGGGCCATGGCCGGACCGATGGACCGCCATCCGGGGCGGGGTCAAGCGAGCTTGGGCCGGACGCGCTCGGCGAAGAGCGCCATCTGGTCGTCGAGCTCGGGGCCGTCGGCGGCCAGGAACTCGATCACGAGATGCTCGACGCCGCAGCCGGCCAGCTCGGTGATCCGCTCCACGAGGGCGGGCGGCTCCCCCACCAGCACGCTCCCGCCCCGCACGGAGGTCCCGGCGGGCCGGCCCGGCCGCCGCACGCAGAGATCGTTCCGCAGCGCGATCGCGGGCGGCACCGCGCGGCCGCGGGCCTCGCAGAGGCGAGCCAGCTCGGCCCGCCCCGCGCGTAGCTCCTCCGCCGAGCGATTGATCGGATGCCACGCGGCCCCGATCTCGGCGGCGCGGCGCAGGGAGGCGCGGCCGTGGCCGCCGACCCAGATCGGGGGGTGCGGCTTCTGCACCGGCTTGGGCTCGAAGTGAAGACCATTGAACTGGGTGTACTTGCCCGCGAAGGACGGCGCGGGGCTCGTCCAGAGCTCCCGCATCGCGGCCAGGTACTCGTCGGTCATCGGGCCGCGCTCCGCGAAGGGTACGCCCAGCATGGCGCTCTCCTCCGCCATCCACCCCGCGCCGATGCCGAGCACGACGCGGCCTCCGCTCAGCGCGTCGAGCGTCGAGACCATCTTGGCGGTGACCACCGCGTTGCGATACG
This sequence comes from Candidatus Limnocylindria bacterium, assembly GCA_035524955.1. Taxonomy (GTDB): domain Bacteria; phylum Methylomirabilota; class Methylomirabilia; order Rokubacteriales; family CSP1-6; genus CAMLFJ01. The sequence goes on from DATLFG010000045.1 coordinate 10,530, forward strand.
GGACGATCAGCACGGTGGTGCCGAGGCGCACCCGGCTGGTCGCCCCCGCCACCACCGCGAGCGTCACCAGCGGATCGAAGATGGCCGCACCGATGCGGTCCACGCTGGCGTTCGCGACCACCACGTGGTCGCTGACCCAGACCGAGTCGTAGCCGAGCTGCTCGGCCCGCCCCGCGGTGCGGCGGATGATCTCCGGCGTGGCGAGATGCCGGCAGTTGGGGAGCCAGACCCCGACCTGCATCAGCGGTTCAGGTGCCGCAGCGGCAGCCCCGGGCGCGGCCACTCGAAGGACACGAGCGTGCCGCCCATGGAGAGCGTGGCGTACGCGGTGCGCAGGTCCTTCCCGCCGAAGCAGACGTTGGTGACCATCATGTCGGGCAGCGTGTACTGGTCCACTCGGCTGCCGTCGGGCCAGATGTCGCTCACCGCGCCGGTGATCAGCGTGGCCACGCAGACGTGGCCTAGGGCGTCCACCGCGAGCGAATCGAACATCTGGTAGCCGCCGAGCCCGGCGACCACGGTGCCCTTCTCGCCGCGGTACGGGCCGTTGGCCGACTCGATCTCGCCGGGCCCGGAGAGCCGGAACGACCAGCAGCGGGCGGTGGGCGTCTCGACCACGTAGAGGGTCTTCTCGTCCGGCGAGAGCCCGATGCCGTTGGGGCGCTCCAGCGGGAAGATCGCCTCGCGGATCGACGAGCCGTCCGCCTTGGCGTAGTAGACGACGCCGCGGTCGCCGTCCCGCTCGCGCGTCTTGCCGAGGTCGGTGAACCAGAACCCACCCGCGGCGTCGAACACCAGATCGTTCGGCCCGCGCAGGCGCCGGCCGTCGCAGCGGTCGTAGAGCGTCTCGAACTTGCCGGTCTCCGGATCCACGATCTGGATGCTGCCGGATACATAATCGTCGGCCTGGAGCACCGGGAAGAGCTTGCCGGGCCGCTCCACGAACTTGAGCCCGCCGTTGTTGGTCACGAAGATCTTGCCGCCGGGACCCATCGCGGCGCCGTTCGGGCCTCCCCCCAGCGTGGCGATCACGTGGACCTTCCCGTCGGGCGTCACGCGAGAGAGCGTGCGCCGCTCGATCTCGACCAGGATGACGGAGCCGTCCGGCATGGCCACCGGGCCCTCGGGGAACCGCAGCCCCGAGGCGATCGGCTTGAAGGCGGGCTTGTGGGTGGCCATCAGGCTTGCGCCTGCCGCATGATCTGAGCGCAACGATCGAGCACGGGGAGCACCTCGTCGGCGTTCGCGGGCGGGAGGCTGAAGACGAGCCGCGCCACGCCCGCGTCGCGGTAGCGCTTGATGAGGTCGGCGTCCGCGGCCACGCCGAAGACGGTGATCGGCAGCGTGGCCGGGTCGCGCCCGGCCTCCACGACCATCGCGCGGAACTCGGGCAGCTTGCCGAGCACGTCGCCGTAGGCGGGCCGGCGCGCGTGCGGCACCCAGCCGTCGCCGTAGGCGACGGCCCGGCGCGCGCCGTAGGGGAAGGCGCCGCCCACCAGGACCGGCGGGTGCGGCTTCTGCACCGGTTTGGGCCAGGTCATCATCGGCGGGAACTTCACGAACTCCCCTGTGTACTCGGGCTTCGAGCCCGTCCAGATGGCCCGCATGGCCTCGACGCGCTCCCGCATCACCGCGAAGCGCGCCTTGAACTCGGTGCCGTGGTCGGCCATCTCCTCCGCGTTCCAGCCCGCCCCGATCCCGAAGAGGAAGCGCCCGCCCGAGACCTGGTCGAGGCTCGCCACCGCCTTCGCGGTCTGGATCGGATCGCGCTGCACGACCAGGCACACCCCGGTCGCCACCTGGAGCCGGGTGGTCACCGCGGCGGCCGCCGCGAGCGTGACGAACGGATCCATCACGTCGTAGTACTTCTTGGGCAGATCGCCGCCCTGCGGGAACGCGGAGGCGCGCGAGAGCGGGATATGCGAGTGCTCCGGCGCCCAGAGCGAGCCGAACCCGCGCTCCTCCAGCGCCCGGCCGAGCGCCGCCGGGCCGATCGAGTAGTCGGTGAAGAAGATCGCCGCGCCTGCGTCCATGTGGCCTCCTCGGGTACCCGCGCGAATCTACCGCCGTCGGCGGGGGCGGTCAACCGTGCTAGGATGCCGGGCGATACGCACTCTCCCCAGGAGGACTCCATGGCAACGAAGCTCATGGCTCGGCTGGCGCTGGTGGTGACCGGTGCGCTGCTCTTCCTTCCTGTCCTTCCCACCGGGGCCGCCGCCCAAGAAGTGATCCGCATCGGCTGTCCCACCAAGACCTACTTCCCGACCATCCTCGCGACCGTCGCCAAGGAGAAGGGACTGTTCGAGAAGGAGGGCCTCCGGCCGGAGATCACCATCTACCGGGGCGGCGGCGAGACCTTCGAGGCGATCGCGGCGAACTCGGCCGACCTCGGGACGGTGGCGGTCCCGCTGGTGGCGACCTCCCGGAAACGCGGCGTCTTGACCAAGATCGTGGCCGGCAACGGGGACGAGTGGTCGGGCTGGATCCTCGGGGTGAAGGCGGCCTCGCCGATCAAGTCGCCGAAGGAGCTGGACGGCAAGAAGGTCGGCATCACGTCCGCCGGCTCCGGCACCGACACCCTCGCCCTCTGGGCCCAGAGCGAGCACAAGGTCGCCTTTCAGCGTGTGGGGGTCGGCGGGGGCGGGCTCGTGCCGAACCTGCTCAACGACAACCTGGCCGCCGCGGTGATCTACTCCCCGCTCAGCTACCAGGTCGTCTCCGAGGGCAAGGTGCGGATCCTCACCGACTTCGCCACCGCGATGCCCCCGAATCTGATCGGCGGCTGGACCGCGACCGAGAAGAACCTGACCGAGCGGCGGGCCTTCATCCAGAAAGGGCTCAACGCGCTCTACGGCGCGCTCGAGTACATGCGCAACAACCCCGAGTACGCGATCAAGACCATCGCCAGCAACAACGAGCTGCCGATGGAGATCGCCAAGATGGAGTACGAGAAGACCTTCCTCCGCCTCTCCCGCGACGGGAAGATGACGCTCGCCTCGGTGCAGAAGGCCATGGACCTGGCCGCCGCGAGCGGCGTGAAGGACATGGCGCCGGCGGCCGAGGTCTTCATGAACATGCCGATCAGCCCGACCAAGCCGTAGAGACGGGCGATGCGGCGGCACGAGCGCGTCATCGTGGCCGCCGTCGTCCTCGGCCTCTTCGGCCTCTGGGAGACGCTGGTCCGCCTGGAACGGCTCGACGCGAGCCTCGCGCCCGCGCCCAGCACGATCCTCGGCGCCCTGGTCCGCCTGCTCGAGCGGCCCGAGGTGCTGCAGAGCCTCGCGGTCACCGCGTGGGAAGTGGTGGTCGCCTTCCTGATCGCGGTGCCGGTCGGCCTCCTCATCGGCTTCAGCCTGGCCGAGATCCCCGGGCTGGGCGGCCTGCTCCGGCCGCTCGTCAACTTCCTGTTCGGGGTGCCCAAGTCCATCTTCCTGCCGGTCTTCATCCTGATATTCGGGGTGAGCATCCCGCAGAAGATCGCCTTCGGCGTCTTCACCACGATCTTCGTGGTGATCATGGGCGGCATCGCGGCGGTCCAGTCGGTGCCGCGCGAGCTGGTCACGGTCAGCCGCGTGTACGGGGCGACCCGGCTCCAGATCATCCGGGAGATCTACCTGCCCGCGATGGCGCCGATCCTGCTCGAGTCGGCGCGCCTCGGCATGGTCTTCAACATCACGGCGGTGCTCCTGTGCGAGATCTACGGCGCCCGCGACGGCATCGGCTACCGCATCGCGGCCTGGGGCGAGAACCTCCAGATGCCTCAGCTCTACGCCGCGCTCGTGATCGTGGCCGCGGCCGCGGTGGCCGTCAACGAGGCGCTGCGCCTGGTCGAGGCCCGGCTCGGCGCGTGGCGGCAGCGGTCGTGACCCGTCCCCTGGTCGCCATCCGCGGGGTGACGCAGCGCTTCGGCGTGGACGGGGCGGCCGGCGTGACCGCCCTGGAGGCGATCGACCTCGACATCCCGGACGGCCAGTTCGTGTCGGTGGTCGGCCCCAGCGGCTGTGGCAAGTCCACGCTGCTCTCCCTCGTCGCGGGCCTGCGCACGCCCTCGAGCGGCGCGGTCTTCTGCGACGGCGAGCCGATCACCGCGCCGATGCCCCGCAAGGTGGGCGTGATCTTCCAGGAGGCCAACCTCCTGCCCTGGCTCTCCGCCATCGACAACGTGGCCTTCCCGCTGAAGCTGCGCCGGGTGCCGAAGGCGGAACGCCTGGAGGCCGCGGCCCGCATGCTCGAGCTGACCGGCCTCGCGGGCTTCGAGACCCGGCTGCCGCACCAGCTCTCGGGGGGCATGAAGCAGCGCGTGGCGATCGCGCGCGGGCTGGTGCAGAACCCGGCGGTGCTGTTGATGGACGAGCCGTTCGCCTCGCTCGACGAGCAGACGCGCATGGTGCTGGGCGACGAGCTGCTGCGCATCTGGTCGGAGACGCGGAAGACGGTGCTGTTCGTGACCCATAGCCTGAACGAGGCGGTGTACCTCGCCGACCGCGTGGTGGTGCTGAGCGCCCGGCCCGGGCGCGTGGTGGACGACGTGGCCGTGGATCTCCCGCGTCCGCGTCGCTTCGCGATGACCTCGGGCGAGCGCTTCGGCATGCTGAAGGACCGGATCTGGCAGCACATCAAGCACGCGGAGCGCCGGTGACCCCGCTGCGGTGGGGCCAGGCCGCGCTCTATCTGGCCATCCTCGGGGCCTGGGAGCTGCTGCCGCGCGCGGGCGTGGTCCCGCGCCTCTTCGTGCCGCCGCTCAGCGAGGCGCTCGGCGCCCTCGTCACCGACCGGCGCGAGTACCTCGGCAGCCTGCCCACCACGTTCGTCGAGATCCTCGTGTCCTACGTCATCGTCTGCGGCGGCGGCATCCTCCTGGGCCAGCTCATCGGCGCCTCGCCCGCCGCGCGGCGGATGCTCCTGCCGATGCTGCGGAGCGCCTACGCGGTGCCGCTGGTCGTGCTCTACCCGGTGATGATGGTGTGGTTCGGCCTCGGCTCGGAGTCGAAGATCGCCTTCGCCTCGATCTATGCCTTCATCCCGACCCTGCTCACCGCGGTGGCCGGCGTGACCGCGCTCAGCCCCGCGCTCGCCGAGACCGCTCGCGCCTTCGGGGCCACCCGCGCCCAGCAGATCCTCTACGTCTCCCTGCCCGCGAGCCTGCCGTCCATCGTGGCCGCGCTGCGGCTCGGGGGCGCGCTCGTGATCGTCGGCGTCATCGTGGCCCAGATGCTGGGCGCGGCCGACGGCCTCGGCTACCTGATCACCCGGCACCGCACGCTGCTCAACAGCCCCGGCGTCTACGCGGGCATCGTGCTCGTGCTCGGCATCACCGGGATGCACGAGATCCTTCTCCGCCGCCTGGAGCAGCAGGTGGCGGCCTACCGGCAGTCCTGACGCGAAAGGAGGTCCAGGCCATGGCCCAGCAGGTGCTCACCACCACGGTGGTCGGCAGCTATCCCCAGCCCGACTGGCTCGTCGACCGGGCGATGCTGTCGAAGGGGGTCCCCCGCGTCCGCCTGCGCGCGATGTGGCGCGTCCCGGACGAGTTCCTCGAGCAGGCGCAGGACGACGCCACCATCGTCGCCATCCGGGACATGGAGCGCGCCGGGATCGACATCATCACCGACGGCGAGATCCGGCGCGAGAGCTACTCGAACCGCTTCGCCACCGCGCTCGACGGCGTCGACCCGGACAATCCGGGCGTGATCACCAACCGGGTCGGGCAGGAGACCCTCGTGCCGCGCGTGATCGGCCCCATCCGGCGGACCCGGCCCGTCGAGCTGCGCGACATGCAGTTCCTCCGTCGCAACACGGATCGGCCCGCCAAGATCACCCTGCCCGGCCCCTTCACCCTGGCCCAGCAGGCCCGGAACGAGCACTACCGCGACGTCGAGGAGCTGGCCATGGACTTCGCGGAGGCGGTCAACGCCGAGGCGCACGACCTGGAGGACGCCGGGGCCGACGTCATCCAGCTCGACGAGCCCTGGCTGCGCAACGATCCCGAGGCGGCCGCGCGCTACGCGGTGCCCGCGATCAACCGCGCGCTCGCCGGCCTCACGGTGCCGACCGCGCTGCACCTCTGCTTCGGCTACGCGGCGGTGGTGAAGCATCAGAAGCCCACCGGCTACTCGTTCCTGCCGCAGCTCGCGGGCACCATCGCCCGGCAGATCTCGATCGAGGCCGCGCAGCCCAAGCTCGACCTGGGGGTGCTGAGCGACCTGGCCGGCAAGACGGTCATCCTCGGCGTGATCGACCTCGCGGACCCCGCGGTGGACACGATCGAGCAGGTGACCTCGCGGATCCGGGCCGGGCTCGCCCGGGTGCCCGCGGAGCGGCTGGTCCTGGCCCCCGACTGCGGCATGAAGTATCTGCCGCGCCACACCGCGTTCAACAAGCTCTGCATGCTGACCGCCAGCGCGCGCGCCGTCCGCGCCCAGCTCGCCTAGCCCGATTCACGAACGCGTGTTCCGCGTCCTATGCACCCCCTCACCCTGTCCCTCGCCCCCTCCGGGGGCGAGGGGATCGGAAAACGGCTCCCTCGCCCCCGGAGGGGGAGAGGGTAGGGTGAGGGGGCGCGTTGAGGTAGGGGGCGCGTTGAGGTGAGGGGGGCGTCAGGCGGGCCCGACGAACCCGATATAGGCCCCGCAGGCGTGCTCGGGACCGACGAGGATCGCCTGCTCGCCGGTATTGCGCACGCCGCGCGCGGGCGTCGGGACCCCGCGATCGGCCAGGGCACGCGCCGCCGCGTCGAGGCTCCTCGTACGGTGGAGCACCTGGAAGGGGCCGGGCCCGCGCCGCGCCAGCGCCTCCGCGGCCGGACCCGGCTCGGCGGGCTGAGCCACCGTGAAGCCGGTGGGCCCGAGATCGAACACCGCCATGTCCGCCTTGATCACCGCGCCGCGCTGGATCGCGGGCACGGGGAGCCCGAGCACGCGCGCGTAGGTCCGGGCCGCCGCGGCAACGTCCGGGACGGCGATATAGGCGCGCTCGACGCGCGTCACGCCGTTCGGGTGGCGCGGCAGGCCCATGGCGTGCGCCTTCCGCTCCGCGAGCGGCGTCAGGTGCTGGATGAAGAAGATCGGCAGGGCATCGCGCGGGCCGAGCAAGGCGGCGCGCCAGCGCAGCTCCCGGCCCTCCGGCGTGCGCCGGCCGCCGTCGCGGATCTCGCCCACGTCCACGCCGCGCCCGCGCATCGCGGCCACGTCCGCGACCAGGTCATCGCTCTGCAGCGCCACGACGCGGAAGCCGCCGCCCTGGTCCAGATAGTCGGCGAGGCTCGCGTCCGGACTGCCGGGCGCCACCGCGGCCCGATCGCGGATGCTCAGGATCTCGAGATAGTCCTCATCGTGGAAGGCGATGGCGTTGTGGGTCGCCCGGCCGGTGTGCGAGCCGCCGGGGTAGACGGTGAACCCGAGGCGGGTGTAGGCCTCGATCCCCCTGGCCAGGTCCGGCACGCAGATCATCACGTGGTCGATGCGGGTCAGCATCGCGTCACGGCCTTGCCGAGATGCTCGATTCTCCGGCGGCCAGCCCGGCGAAGTAACGCTTCATGCCGTTGACCTTCGCGAGGTACCGGGCGACGTCGTGGTCGCCGCACCGCTCCCCCGGCGGGAGGCGGAAGCCGCGGCGCGCGTGGGCGGCGCCCGCGCCCTCGCCGCAGAGATGGATGATGGCGGCCAGATCCTGCTTCTGCCGCGGCGTCGCGTTCACGATGCGCCGGCGCTCGAGCGTGCGGGCCACCCCACGATCGAGCATCGCCGAGGTCAGCTCGACCGCGTGGCTCGGCAGCACGCGCGTGTAGAGGCCCCGGAACCAGCACGCGTCCTCGGCCACCACGTGATCGCGCACGCAGAAGCGCTTCGCCTCCCGGAACGTGGGATCGGTGATCTGGTACATGCCGACCGCGCTCGACGCGGGCCGATAGACCTCGAAGGGGTGCCACGCGACCTGCCAGCGCCAGTAGGTGCGGGCCACCGGATCACCGGCGCCCTCGACCTGGGCGAGCGCGGCGAGCAGCTCGGGTGTGATGGTGGCGGTGGCGTGGCGGCGGAAGAGCGGCGCGTAGCTCCGCCAGGTCTCGGCGGGCGCCTTGCTGAGCCTGCCGCTCACCGGGAAGAACAGCTCGCTCGGCTTGCGGATCACCTGGTACGTCCAGTTGGTCGCCGACCAGACCATCAGGAGCGCGGCGACGAACACCGCGAGCCGCACCGTGAGCGGCGCGGCGAGCAGCGCCCGGCCCGCGCGCCGGAGCCCCCACCCCAGCGATCGCAGCAAAGACCGCAGCGCCGGCTGCATGCGCGCGAGCCGGGGCCGCCGTGCCCGGGCCTTCCGGGGCGCGCCGCTGCCACCGCGCGGGCGAGCCTTGACCACCATGTGTCGACTCTACTCTGTAACTGCTACCCGGGAGAGACTGCCTACCCCCCAAGACGCCACACTCCGGGGCCGGGCGCAAGTAGCTGATCTTGCGCCTCCACGGGTTGGCACCGGCATTGCTCCCTCACGCCGGCAGGAGGGAACACCATGAATCGCACGACCTGGATCGGTGGAACTTGCCTGAGCCTGCTGCTGAGCCTGGCCCTGATCGGCGGCCTGGCATTCGACGCGAGTGCGCAGCAGCCGCCGCCGCCGGCGCCCTTGGAGACTCCGCAGAAACCCGAGAGTCCGGCACGGCCGGCGCCTCAGACCGAATACGGCGGTCAGCCGCCGCAGGCGCCGCCGACGGGCTCGCAGATCGAGACCCAGCCCGTGCTCCCGATGGAGCAGGAGTCCACGTTCCTCGGCGTGGATCCGACCGTGGCGATGGTGATCGGCGCGGTGCTGGTGATCGTCATCGTCATCGGGCTGGTGGCCATGACTCGCCGGGGCGAGAGCATGGGCGACCCGCACACGCGGCATCGGGCGTGACACCGGGGGAGGGTCAGTAGCTGGGGGAGGGTCAGTAGTCGTAGATGTGCTCGATGGAGGCGCCCCCGGCCTCCAGCGCGCGGATCGCGGCGGCGAGGTGCTCGACAACGACGTCGAGGCCGATCCGCCGGCGATCCGGGCGCGACTGGATCGGCGCCTCGAAGAGCTCGGTGACGCCGGACACCGGCGGCAACGCGTCCGTCGGGGCCACGACGGTGACCAGGATCCGGTGGTTACCCGCGATCTCCGCGATGTCCCGCCCGCGGCGGGCGAGGCGAACAACCAGATCGGTATAGGCCTGGTACCGCGGGGTGCGGATCAGCGTCCGGCCGCCGCCGAGCCTGCGCACGATCCGCATCGTGGGCTCGCGGGCCGCATCGGCGGGCTCGAGCCCGACGACCACCGTGTGGATCTCGAGGTCCGAGGCGCCCAGGGTGGCGGCGGACGCGTAGCCGATCAGCGCGCCGTAGACCGCCTTCGTGCCGTACTCGACGGTGATCACGACCCGGCGCTCGAGCTTCCTCGCGAGGCCGTCGCCCCGCAGCGGCGTGCTCCGCCAGAACGCGAGCAGGCGCCAGCCGAACGGATACTCGTACCAGGGGGTTTGCCGGAGGAACTCGGCGTAGGCCTGCACGTCGCGCGCCGCGAACTCGTCCTCCGCCGTCTTGCCGGGGCCCCGGAGCCGCTCGAAGGCGCGGCCGACCGTCTTCTCGTACGCGCCCTTGACCGCGAGCTCGGCGGTGAAGCTCCACCCGATCGTGTAGAGCATGACCTTCGTGTCCGTCCCCACGGGTTCTCGCGCGGTCACGACGCGGGTGAGCCCGCAGAGACTCTTCCAGAACGCGGCGATCGGTCGCCCGTAGGCGAAGTCGCTCTCGTCCCCCCGGCGGAGGACGCCGGCCAGGTGCTCGTAGGCGTAGACGATGTGCCATCCGGGAAAGGAGAGGTAGCTATCCGATTCGCGGCGCGCGTAGCCCCGCTCCTCCACCAGCGGCGCGCGGGTCAGGGTGCCGGGCTCGCGCGGGGCCGTGCAGGCGGTCTCGATCCACAGGACCGGCGCGGCCAGGATCAGGACGCAGACGGCGAGCGCGCCGGCGATGCGCTTGGCCCAGCGGCGCATCTCAGCGGCGGGCGCCCGCGGGCGCCCAGCGGCGGGCCGGCCCGAAGCCGGTGAAGGCGGCGAGCCCCCCGATCGCCACGTTCATCAGGATGCGGCCATCCGGGGGCCGAGCCGCGCGCGTCGGGAGACCATCTCCGGCTTCATGGGAGGCGCGATCCGGGCACGACCCCGGCCGGCAGCGACTCGACGTGCGCGCAGATGTCGCGCGGGCGCGTCAGCCAGACGCGGTCGCGGCGGCCGAGGATGTGCTGGAGCGCCCGGCGTAGCCGCCGGATGCGATACGGCCGGCCGATGACGAAGGGGTGGAGCGAGATCGGGCACACCAGGGGCTGGCCCGCGGACTGCTCGAGCATCTCGTCGAACTGGTCCACGATCATGTCGGCGAACTCGTCCGCGGTGTAGCGATACCAGACGATCCCGCGGGTGTCGTTGACCTCGATCGGGTACGGCACCGCGAGGATCCGGCCCTTGCGGGTGCGGAGCCAGACCGGCTGATCGTCCATGGTCCAGTCCATCACGTAGCGGTAGCCCGCCTCCTGCAGCAGGTCCATGGTCACCGCGCTGTTGGAGAGCCATGGGCTCATCCAGCCGATCGGGCGCGTCCCCTCGTGGCGCGCGATCGCGGCGGTGGCCTGCTCTATCAAAGTGCGCTCCTCGGCTTCGGGGAGATGCCCCTGCTCGTCCGAGTTGGTCAGCCCGTGGCCCAGGATCTCGTCGCCGCGGGCGCGCAGCCGCGCCGGGATGTCGGGCGCCACGTCGTAGATCGCGGCATTGAGCTGGGCCTCCGCCGGCAGGCCCAGCTCGTCGAGCAGCTCGAAGAGGCGCCAGATGCCGACCCGGTTGCCGTAGTCCCGCCAGCTATAGATGGAGTGGCTCTGGGCCTGGTCCGGCGGCGCGATGGCCGCGCCCTTGCCGACCCCGAACCCGAACGCCTCGATGTTGAGCGCGATGTAGACCGCCAGCCGCCGCCCGCCCGGCCAGCTGTAGTCGGCCCGCGCGGTGATGCTCGAGTACTCGTAGCGCCCATGGCTCGGCAGCATGTGGTCCTCCGTTGGGGTCCCCGACCCCGGCTCAGGCCAGGCGGAGCTCGATGGCGGAGGCGATGGCGCGGGCCTGGGCGGCGCCGCGCTCGGCGAGCTCGCGGCAGAGGCCGGCATAGCGCGCGGGGTCGAGCAGCGCCTCCATCTGGGACGGGGTGAGCCCGGCGCTCACGTGGGGATCGAGCGCCAGCATCTCGCGGAACGGCCGCGACTGCGTGACCGAGGCCTGCGCGGCCTCGTAGACCGCGTCGTGGGCGCGCTGCCGGCCGATCTGCTTGCCGAGCTCGAGCATGAGCGCCTCGGCCATGATGAGGCCGCCCGAGAGATCGAGGTTCTCCCGCATGCGGTCCGGGAAGACCTGGAGCCCGTCGAAGAGCGCCATCATCCGCTGCAGCATGTCCCCGGTCAGCTCGCAGGCCTGCACGATGGCCCGGCTCATCATGATGCTGGTGGTACGGTCGGCCTCGTGCTCGGTCTGCATGGCCTCGAGGGCCAGCGGCGCCAGCGCGCGGATCTGGGCCGCCGCCGCGATGATGTCCTGCGAGAGCTTGGGGTTGCGCTTCTGCGGCATCGTGCTGCTGCCCACCGTACCCGGCGGCACCGGCTCCTCGACCTCGCCGAACTCCTGCTTCATCAGCGTGTAGATCTCGCGCCCGATCTTGCTGCTGGTGGCCGCGAGCATGCCCAGCAGCAGCACGTACTCGGCCTGGTGGTCGCCGATGGTGCGCGCGGGCAAGGGCATCGGCCGCATGCCGAGGTGCGCCGCCATCCGCTCCTGCGTCGCCAGGCCGAGCTCGCCCAGCGAGGCGAGCGTGCCCGCGCCGCCGCCCAGCATGGCCACGAACACGCGACCCTCGCAGCCCTGCAGCCGCTCCACGTGGCGGCCCAGCTCGTCGATCCACACCGCGACCTTGAAGCCGAAGGTGGCCGGCACCGCGTGCTGGCCATGGGTGCGGCCGGGCAGCAGCACGTCCTTGGTGCGCTCGGCCAGGTCGGCCAGCGTGATCAGGATGGCCGCGAGCTGGCGCTGGAAGATCTCGTGGGCCCGGCGCACCTGGAGGAGCTGGCCGGTCTGGGTCACGTTCTGCGTGGTGGCGCCCCAGTGCACGTAGCCGCCCGCGTCGCCCTCGCAGGCGCGATCCAGCTCCCAGACCAGCGGCACCAGCGGATGGCCGGTGCGGGCCAGCCCCTCGCGCACCGCCGCGAGATCCAGATACGAGAGATGCGCCTTGCGGACGATCTCGCGCGCGGCGGCCTCCGGGATGATGCCGAGCTCGGCCTGCGCCTGCGCGAGCGCGGCCTCGACGTCCAGCCAGGACTGGAAGCGCGCCGGCTCGGTGAACAGCGCACGCACCCCAGGGTCGTCGATCCGGAGCGAGGTCGGCTCCTCGAGCATGGCGATTGTCTCGCACGGCGGGTCAGGGCTTGTCAACGTGTTGGGGTCAGGTCTTACATTCCGACATCCCCGAGGCTATGATCGGCAGCCATGGGCAAGCTCGACGGCAAGGTGGCGCTGATCAGCGGAGGGGCGCGGGGCCAGGGCGCGGCGGAAGCGGAGACCTTCGCCCGCGAAGGGGCGAAGGTCGTCTTCGGCGATATCCGGGACGACGAGGGCAAGCAGGTCGAGGCGGCCATCCGCGCGGCCGGTGGCGAGGCCACCTACCTGCACCTGGACGTCACGAGCGAGGCGGACTGGCAGGCCGCGGTGCGGACCGCGACCGATCGCCACGGCAAGCTCGACGTCCTGATCAACAACGCGGCCATCGTCATCCCGCGGGTGCCGATCGAGGAGCGCACGGTGGCCGAGTGGGACCAGGTGATGGCGGTGAACGCCAAGGGCGTGTTCCTCGGCACCAAGTACGCGATCCCGGCCATGCGTCGGGCCGGCGGCGGGTCGATCGTGAACATCTCCTCGATCGCGGGCATCGGCCAGTCGCTCCACCAGGAGCCGGCCTACGCGGCGAGCAAGGGCGCCATCCGGATCTTCACCAAGGTGACGGCCAGCCAGCACGCCAAGGACAGGATCCGCTGCAACTCGGTGCACCCGGGCCCGGTGGACACCGAGATGTTCCACAGCGCCTTCCGCGACAAGGAGGCGATGGCGCGGCGCCTGCAGCGGATCCCGCTCGGGCGGATGGGCACGGTGGCCGAGATCGTGAGCGCGGTCCTCTACCTGGCCTCCGACGACTCCTCCTACATGACCGGCAGCGAGATCCTCATCGACGGCGGCGCCCTGGCGCAGTAGCCGCTCTGATCAACCCTCTCCCCTCACGGGAGAGGGCAGGGTGAGGGGGCCGGTGGTGAGGGGGCCGGTCCCTACGTCGCCGGCCGCGTCCCCCCGTAGGCCTCGCTCGGCGCCACCTTGCTGTCCGCGAAGATGAGCTCGGCGCGCCGGTCCACCACGGCCGACCAGTTGGCGAGGGCGGTCTCCGACCACTCGGCGTCGGGCCGCGGCTCGTCGTCGAAGCTGCCGGAGGTGTCCACCCCGCGCATGAGCATGGCCGCCTGGCGGACGCGCGGCGGCTTGGCCCAGGTCGGCAGCATCTCCACCAGCAGCAGGAAGCGCCGGTCCGGGCCCGCGTTCGTGCCGGAGCCGTGGACGAGGGTGTTGTCGAAGAGCACCATCTCGCCGGGCTGGAGCGTGAAGTCCACCGCCTTCGTCTCGTCGAAGGCGTCGGTGATGAACTGCCCCTTGGAGAGGATGCTGTGGGGATCGTCGCGCTCGTCGTGCTTCAGGATCCCCCACCGGTGCGAGCCCGGAACGCCGCGCAGGCAGCCCTGGGCCACACCGCACTCGGAGAGGGCCAGCCCCCCGAGCACCACCGGGAGCGCCGCCCCGTAGGCGGAGTCCTGGTGCCAGCCCGCGAAGGTCCGACCGTCGGCCTTCTTCACCCGCCAGGCCATGCTCCAGCAGCGGATGTTCGGCCCGATCAGGTCCTCGAAGACGTCGAGGATGTGCGGGTCCTCGGCGATCTCCAGCACCCATGGGCAGAGCAGGTGCGACTTGGTCTTCATCTTCTTGATGTCGGGGACCCGCGCCTCCAGGGCCTCGAACCGCACCCGGTAGTGGCGGGCGCGCTCGGCGCTCATCACCCGGACCGGGGACAGGCAGCCGTCCCGCTCGAAGGCTTGAACCTGGGCTTCCGTCAGCACCTTGGGCATGAGCCCCTCCGACCCGAATCTTGACTCCCCTGGCGATGCCCCATAGAGTAGCGCAAACTTGACGCGAACCTCTCCCTGAAGGAGCCGCACACATGAGCCATTGGCGCACGGCGGTTGTCGTCCTCTCCCTCGTCCTGGTCCCGCTCACCGTGGGGGCGGCCCCCACGGGCCGGGTCGTGATCGCGCAGGGCGTGGATCCCACCACGCTCGACATGATGAACCAGCAGGAGCAGCCGGCATCCAACGTGGGCGCCCAGATGTTCGAGTCCCTGCTCGAGCGCGACCAGAACCTCAAGCTGGTGCCCGCGCTCGCGGCCGAGATGCCCAAGCTGGTGGCGCCGACCACCTGGGAGTTCAAGCTGCGCCGGGGCGTCAAGTTCCACAACGGCGAGGACTTCAACGCGGATTCGGTCAAGTTCAGCCTCGAGCGCCTGGTCAACCCGGCCAACAAGCTGCGGGGCTCCTCCTCGTTCGCGCCGATCGACCGGGTGGACATCGTGGATCCCTACACGGTGCGGATCCACACCAAGAAGCCGTGGCCGGTGTTCCTGAGCCACATCGCCCTGCGCCAGGCCGCGATGTACCCGCCCAAGGAGTACGCGGGCAAGGACCCGGCCGCGATCTCCCGGGGCCCCATCGGCACCGGGCCGTTCAAGTTCGTCCGCTGGGCCAAGGACGAGGAGATCGTGATGGAGGCCTTCCCGGGCTACTGGGGCGGCGCCGCGAAGGTCAAGACCGTCGTGTTCAAGCCGATCCCCGACGACGCGGTGCGAGTGGCCGCGCTCCAGAACGGCGAGATCGACGTGGCGGTGAACATCCCGCCCCATCTGGCCGGCATCATCGAGAAGCACCCCAAGATCTACCTGAGCACCGCGCCGTCCATCCGGACCATCCAGCTCATGATCTACACCCACCAGATGGACGGCACCCACAAGCCGACCGGCCCGTACGCGGGCCCGACCGCGGACAAGCGCGTCCGCCAGGCGCTGTCCTACGCGATCGACGCCGACGAGATCATCAAGGGTGTGATGGACGGCAAGGCGGTGCGGGTGCCGACCATGCTGACCAGCCTGCACTTCGGCTTCGACCGCTCGCTCAAGCCCGTCAAGCAGGACCTCGCCCGCAGCAAGAAGCTCCTCGCGGAGGCCGGCTTCCCCAACGGCCTCGAGATCGTGCTGAACGGCCCACAGGGGCGGTATGTTCGCGACCGGGAGGTGGCGGAGGCGGTGGCCGGCCAGCTCACCAAGGCGGGCATCAAGACCACGCTGCGGACGCACGAGTTCGTGAGTTACCTCAACAACATGGTGTACGTGCACAAGGCGGGCCCGGTGTGGCTCATCGGCTGGGGGCACCCGACGATGGACGCCGAGGCGATCTACGTGCCGCTCTTCAAGTCGCCCAACATCTTCGTCAACTGGCACAACGAGGACTTCAACGGGATGGTCGCCGAGGCGCAGTCGGAGATGGACGACAAGAAGCGCTTCGCCCTGTACCAGCGGATCAACAAGCTCTGGATCGAGGAGGTCCCCGCGATCCCGCTCTACCAGCAGATCGACCTCTACGGCGCCAACCGGCGCCTCAACTGGAAGGCGCGCAGCGACGAGCTGATCCGCGCCTACGACATGTCGATCAAGTAGCCACTCGCGGCTCCATGGCGGGCCGCTGCGGGGGAAACTCCCGCACGCGGCCCGCCACGCCGTCGAGAATGCGGTCGGTCGTGACCCGCTCGGCCGCGGACAGGTCCAGGTCGGCCCCCGTGTTGTTGGCGTCCACCTCGGCCGGGGTGCGGGCGCCCAGCCGCGCCGTGCTGATCGCCGGGCTCGGTGCGCCCGAACCGACGGTAGCGCATGGTCACTCTCCCCCTGGCGCTCCGGAGAGATACACGCGGGCGACGCGGGGCCCGACGGTCGTCGCGACGTGGTGCAGGCCGAGGCCGTGTCGGGCCGCGACCTCCGCCTGCGTGATCTCGAGGTCGCCCTCGCGGCCGATGATCACGACGCGGTCGCCCACCGCGGCGTCGGGAACCGAGGTCAGGTCGATCCGCGTGTGCTCGAGTGACGGCGCGCCGAGCAGCGGCACGGCCCGCCCGCGCACGAGGACGCGCCCGGCGTGGAGCCAGCGCAGGCCGTCGGCCGATCCCATCGGGATCACGCCGAGCCTGAGCGGCGCGGTCACCGGAAACGGGGCCAGGTCGGCGAAGCGCCCACGCGGCGCCAGCTCCTTGAGCGCGATGACCCGCGTGGTGAGGGCGCGAAGCGCCGGGCGGAGCGGCACCGGCGGCGTCTCCCCCGGAAACGTGATGCCGTAGAGCATCCGCCCGGGATCCACCGCGTTGAGGTAGGTGTGGGGGAAGCGCAGCACGAACGGGCTCGCGGCCAGCAGCCGCACCGGCACCCGCATCCCGCGCGCCTCCAGCTCGTCCACGATCCCGGTGAACCGGCCGAGCTGCCAGTTGGCATAGGCCGGATCGCCGCCGACCTCGGCGTGGGGATGGGCGCACAGCCCGCCCAGGCGGAGGTGGCGCAGCTCGAGCATCGCCGCGATCACTTTCACCGCTTGCTCGGCGGGCACGCCGAGGCGCTCGAGGCCGACATCCACCTTGACGAATACCTCGCACGGCCCGGTCGCGGCCGCCGAGTAGGCCTGCGCGGACTCGAGATCCACGAGCGTCGGGACGAGGCCGTGGGCGAGCGTGTCGGCCGCGGCGTCGGGAAGCGAGTTCGGATAGACGAGGATCGGCGCGGTGATCCCCCGCCCGCGGAGCCGGATCCCCTCGCCCAGATCGGCCACCGCCAGGTAGTCGGCGCCGTGCCGGACGAACACCGCGCCCATCCGGGCGGCCCCGAATCCGTAGCCGTCCGCCTTGACGACGGCGAAGATCTTGCGCTCGGAACCCACCAGGCGTCGGACCGCCCGGAGATTGTCCGCCGCGGCGTCGAGGTCGACCTCGAGCGCGGTGGGACGGAGAGGGCCGCCGGTCATGGGCCCCTCGCTACGCGGTCGCCGCCTTGAGATCGTCGAGCTGCCGGCGCACGCCCGCGACCATGGACGCCAGATCGGACGTCAGCATGACGAGGTCGAAGCCCCGCTTCACCGCGCCCGCCGCGAAGGCGGCGCTCGCGCAGTGCATGGCCGCCTTGATGCCGTGCTTGTGGGCCGCGTCGCGGATGCGGTCGCACGTCGCCAGGTGCACCGGGTCCGGGTTGTCGGGGCGCGGCGCCATGCCGATCGCGAACGCGAGATCGGAGGGGCCGATGTACACGCAGTCGAGCCCGGGGGTGGCGCAGATCGCGTCGAGGTTGGCGAGGCCTTCCTTGGTCTCGACCATGCCCATCACCACGATCTCGTCATTGGCCTTGGCCACGTAGTCGGCGCCGCCGTAGTGCACCGCGCGCACGGGGCCCGAGGAGCGCATCCCCACCGGGGGATAGCGGCAGGCGGCCACCGCCTTCGCCGCGTCCTCCGCGGTGTTGATGAGCGGCACCAGGATCGCGTACGCGCCCAGGTCCAGAGCCTTCATGATCGTGGCGGGATCGTTCCAGGCCACCCGCACGACCGGGACGGTGTCGGTCTGCGAGATCGCCTGCAGCATGGGCCAGAGGTTGGCCATGTCGGTGAGGCCGTGCTGCATGTCCACCACCAGCGCGTCGAACCCCTGCCGGGCCATCACCTCCGCGGTGAACCCGTTGGACACCGAGAGCCAGCCCATCGTCACGCACTTGCCCTCGCGCCACATCTGCTTGATCTTGTTCGGCCGCATCGTCACACCTCGTCCTGAATGGGGTAGCCGGACTCGCCCGGCGGGCGGGCGAAGCGTATCACAGCCTTTGGTGGTATAACACGCGCCATGGATCTCGAGCTGGCGGACAAGGTCGCGATCGTAGGCGGCGCGAGCAAGGGCCTCGGCCGGGCCTGCGCGGAGGTGCTCGCCCAGGAAGGCTGCCGCGTCGCGATCTGCAGCCGCTCGCGGGACGATCTGGAGAAGGCCGCGAAGGACATCCGGGGCGCGACCGGCCGCGACGTGCTCGTCTTCGCGGGCGACCTCGACCGGCCCGAGACCATCCGCGGGCTCGTGACGGCCACCGTGGAGCGCTTCGGGCGGCTCGACATCCTGGTCAACAACTCGGGCGGCCCGCCGCTGGCCCAGGCCCAGACCGCGAGCGAGGAGCAGTGGGCCGCCGCGGTGGAGCGCTCGCTGTTCTTCTTCGCCCGGATGTGCCGCGAGGGGCTGCCCCATCTCAAGCGGCAGGCCGCCGGGCGGATCATCAACATCCTGGCCAGCACCGTCTACCAGCCCATTCCCAACCTGGTGCTCTCCGGCGTCACCCGCATGGGCGTGGTGGCCTTCGCCAAGACCCTCGCCGACGAGGTCGGGCGCGACGGCGTCCTGGTCAACAACGTGTGCCCCGGCTCGATCATGAGCGAGCGGATGCTGGCGAACGTGACGGCGCGGGCCGAGCAGCTCGGCATCACGCTGGACCAGGCGCTGGCGCAGCGCGCGGCGGAGACCGCGGTGGGGCGTCTCGGCGAGCCCCGGGAGCTGGCCCACCTGGTGGCGTTCCTCGCCTCCGGCAAGTCCAGCTACATCACCGGGACCACCATCCTCGTGGACGGCGGGCTCGTGCGCTCCGTGCGGTAGGGCGCCGCCCCACCCTCACGCCAACCCTCTCCCTCCCAGGAGGGAGAGGGAGCATGCTTTCCCTCTCCCCCACGAGGGGGAGAGGGCAGGGTGAGGGGGTGGCGTCGAGCAGCTGCACCCGCATCCGACGATGGCCAGTCGCAGGCGGCCCACGGGGCGCGGCCGCGTCAGGCCGGGAGCTTGTCGCCGTCGGGCGGCGCCGGCACCTCGAAGGCGTTGACCACCCCGCACAGCATCGCGAAGTAATTCGCGGCCGCCGTCATCTCCACCATCCACTGCGCGCCGTGGCGCTTGGCAAGCGCGTCGAAGGCCGCCTGGTCCACCTTGTTCGTGCGCATGAGCTGGCGCACGTAGACGATGATCTCGCGCGCGTCGGCGGGAAGCGCGGCCGGGTCGCCCTTGGCGCGGAGCACGTCGATGATCGCCTCGCCGACCCCGTTGCGGCGCGCCTGGCCGACCTGCGCCGCCCAGACGTAGGCCGCCTCCCGCTCGCGGACCGCGGCCAGGATGGCCACCGAGCGGAGCTTGCCCTCCACCGAGCTCTCGTCCCGGAAGAACGTGACCAGCGGCAGCAGGCGCTCCGCGAGCGGCGGGCTGTGCAGCAGCATGCTGAAGGGTCCGCGCACGCCGCCGAAGACCTTGACGACCTGGTCGACGACTCCGTGGTGGGCGGCGGGGACATCCGACTTGCCGGTGATGGGGGCGATGCGTGGCATGGAGCGCTCCTCTCTCGGGTGATCAGCCGTGGGTCAGCCCGCGCAGCACGTCGAAATACTCCGGGAACGTCTTGGACACGCAGCCCGGGTTGACGATGCGGATGCCCGGCGCGCGCAGGCCGGTCACCGCGAAGCTCATCGCGATGCGGTGGTCGTCGTAGGTCTGCACGTCGGTCGGCCGGGGCGCGCCGGGATGGATGGTCACCGAATCCCACGCGCTCTCCACCTGGAGCCCCATCCGGCGCAGCTCGGTGGCGGCGGCCACCGGCCGGTCGCTCTCCTCGAAGTGGGTCTGGGCGATGCCGCGCACCGTCACCGGCCCGTCCGCGAAGGGCGCGATGGCCATCAACGTGGTGGCGACATCACCCATGCGGGTGAAGTCCGCGTCTATGCCGCGAAGCCGATCGGGGCCCCGCACCGTAATGGTATCGAGCCCGACGGTGACCTCGCAGCCCATGCGGGCCAGCACGTCGAGCAGGCCGAGGTCGCCCTGCGCCGAGTCGGTGCCGAGCCTCGGCACCACCACGCGGCTGCCGGTCACCGCGGCGGCCGCGAAGAAGTAGGACGCGGCCGAGGCGTCGGGCTCCACCGCGTACACGCGTCCCTGGTAGCGCTGCCCGGCCGGGACGCGGAATCGCCGGTCGCCCTCCCGATCGGCTCGCGCCCCGAAGGCCTCCATCGTGGAGAGCGTCATCGCGATGTAGGGCGCCGAGACCAGCTCGCCCTCGACCTCGATCTCCACGTCGTGGCGGGCGTAGGGCGCGGCGAGGAGGATCGCGCTGAAGTACTGGCTCGAGATGTCCCCGCGCATGCGCGCGCGGCCGCCCGTGATGCCGCGGGCCCGCACCACCACCGGCGGGCAGCCGGTGCCCTCGCGGCTCTCCGCGTCCACCCCGAGCGCGCGCAGGCCGTCGAGCAGCGGCTGGATCGGCCGCTTGCGCATCGCGGGAGAGCCGTCCACCACGAAGGTCCCCTGCCCGAGCGCGACGGCGGCGGTCAGGAAGCGCGCCGCGGTGCCCGCATTGCCGATGTCGAGCGTGGCCTCCGCGGCGGGGAAGCGACCGTCCACGCCCTCCACCGCGAAGACGCGCGCGGCCTCGTCGGCGGTCACCCGCACCCCGAGCGCCTCGAGCGCCCGGTGCATGTAGCGCGTATCGTCCGACCAGAGGGCCTGGGTGATCTCCGAGCGGCCGCGGGCCAGAGCCGCGACCAGCAGCGCGCGGTTGCTGTAGCTCTTCGACCCCGGCAGCGCCACCTCCGCGTCGAACGGCCGCGTGATCGGCTCGACCGGCCGGACGGGCGCTGGGGTCTCCGCCATGATTGGCGCATCATACCCCCGGTCCGCGATCGAGGATCGCTCAAACCCGCCGGCGACCGCCGAGCGAGCGCTGCGCCTCGGTGCGGCAGGCCGGTGCGCACCCACCCGGCGACCGGCCGATGGCGCAGGTCAGCCGATGCGCCAGCTCTTGTCCACGTAGCGCCGCCCGCCCACCGTCGAGATCTGGAGCGCCGCGCGGTAGCCGCCGGTGGTCGCGGTGTGGACGCGCGTCTCCACCGCCACCTCCTCCGGATCGGGCCCGCCCTCGAGCGCCTCGGTGACCGCGCGGCCGTCGAGGCCGGCCTCGCCCTCGAGGCCGAGCAGGGCGAGCACGGTCGGCGTCACGTCCACGTTGCCCGCCGGCGCGCGCCCGGTGATCCCCTTCCGAACGCCCGCGCCCCAGGCCAGGAAGGTGCTGCGTACGTTCCACGGGCTCATGCTGCCGTGGTCGCTCGCGTAGGGCGTCCCGCCCGCGCTCACGTTGGCCAGGTCGGTGCCGGGCACTCCGAAGGCGCTGCGCCGCGAGGTCCACGGGAACGTGAAGAGCAGATCGGGGCCGCGGTCGCGGTTCGACACGTTGATCAGCTCGAGCGGGAAGGCGCCGGCCACGGGCTCGGCCGAGAAGACCACCCCGCCCCAGTCCTGCGCCTGGATGAACCGGACCAGCCGAGCGACCCGATCCGGGTCGTGGTGCCCCACGTGGAGCGCGACGGCCTGGCCGCTGCTGGCCAGGATCACGTCGGTGGAATCGGCCGCGTCCTTGAGCTTGGCCTCGACGAGCGCCCCCGCCACATCCACCCCGGCGGTGTTCGTGGTGAAGCCGTGGTCGGAGATCACCAGCACGCTGGTGGAGGACGCCAGGCCGAGCCGGTCGACCGCGGCCAGCACCTGCGCGATCTCCCGATCGTCGTTGCGGAGCGCCTCGCGTGCGGCGGGCGAGCCCACGCCCACGTGGTGCTGGCTGTGGTCCGGCTCGGTGAGCCAGTTGATGACGACATCGGGCGCGAGCTCCGGGAACACGTACTCGCGCAGCACCCGCTGCGTCCAGCCGACCGGGGCGTCGAAGCGCGCGCCGCCGGGCGCCTTCACCGGCGCCGGCCCGAAGCGGGCCAGGATCGCCTCGCTCACCGCGGCCGGATAGGCCACCGTCTTGCCGGGATCGAGGTAGCCGTTGACGAGGGTGCCCACCCCTTCGAGCGACTTCGGGTTCAGCAGGAACGCGCTGCCCGTCGAGCCCGAGCTGACGCCGGCCAGCGCGAGCCCGCGGGCGTGGAGCCGCTCGGCGAGCGTCCGCACCTGGAGGACCCGTCCGCCGGTGGCCCGCTCGAGCGCGAGCAAGTTGCGGTAGTTGCCGGTGTCGAACGCGCGCCGCGCATCCACCGCGGGCACGAACATCTGATTGCCCACCAGCCCGTTGGTGCCCGGCTGCGTCCCGGTCGCGATCGCGGCCGCGTTGACCCGAGTGACGGTGGGGAAGACCGCGTGGCTGTTCACCAGCTCCACGCCCTCGGTCCGCAGCCGGAACAGCGTCGGCGTGTCCTCGACCGCGATGGAATCAGGCCGCAACCCGTCCACCACGAACACCAGCACCACCCGCCGGTCGGTCGGCACTACCGCGCGTTATTCACGAACGGGACTCGACCGAAACCGGACGGGTGGCGCCGTGGGTGGCTCCCGTGCGGGCGGTGCTGCGTGGGCCCCCCGAGTCCGGTACGCCGCTTTAACAATCGCGAATCTGGTGAATCGACGGATCCGACCGCACGGGAGCCGCCCACGGCGACAGGCCCCGTCCGCCTCACGCGCTGCCCGTTGGCCCGATACATGGATAGGCCGGCCGGCTAGGCGGGTTCGACGCCCACGATCTCGTTGAACCGGCCGAACCCGATGTAGAGCGTGGTGTGCGCCACCAGCTCGATCACCTCGGCCTCGGAGAACTGGGCGCGCACCTCGGCCCAGAGCGCGTCGTCCACCTTCTGGTGATCCACCGCGAGCTTCTCCGCGAAGCGGACGGCGGCCCGCTCGCGCGGGGTGAGGAGGGTCGAGGTCTCGTCGTCGATCGCGGCGATCTTGGCTTCGGTCGCCCCCGCATGCCGGGCCCCGGCATAGCGCACCTTGAGTCAGTAGCGGCAGGCGTTGAGCCCCGCGATCCTGATCCGCACCAGCTCGCGAATGACCGGATCGATGGTCCCCTCGCACGCGAGCGCGCCCCGGAAGGCGGCGAGCGCCTTCACCACCGCGGGGTTCCGGGCATAGGTGCGCGTGCTCGCCGAGGTGCCGACCTGCTGCTCGGACTCCTCGCACATGTGCCGGATCTCGTCGTCGAGCTCGTGGATCGGGAGCGGCTCCATCCTGGCCATTTGACTCCTCCTTCGCTGAAAGACCACCCCTCGGGTTATCCCCCCGCGATCTGCGGGAGGAGGAAGACCTCGCTGTCGGCGCGGATCGGCTCGAGCAGGGCGTCCTGGAAGATCTGGCCGTCGATGGCCACTGCGACCCCGCTCTCGAGATGCGGCGCGAGCGCCGGATGGAGCTCGCCCAGCTGCCGGAAGAGCTGCTGGACGGACGTCGCCGAGAGATCGAACTCGGCGACACCCCCCGTCACCTGCGCGAGGTTGCCGACCAGCACCACTCGCGCCATGTGCCCGCGGCTCAGGCCCGGTTGAGGCCCTTGTCCTTGAGCGCCTTGAGCACCTTCGGCGGCGACATCGGCAGCTCGGTGAAGCGGATCCCGGTGGCGTTCTCCATCGCGTTGGCGATGGCCCCGAGCGGCGGGACGATCGGCGTCTCGCCGACACCGCGCACACCGTAGGGATGCTTCGGGTTGGCGACCTCGACCAGGATCGCGTCGATCATCGGCACGTCCGAGGCCACCGGCATGCGGTAGTCGAGGAAGCCCGCGTTCTGGAGCTTGCCGTCGTCCCCATAGACGTACTCTTCGTTGAGCGCCCAGCCGATGCCCTGCACCGCCCCGCCCTGGTACTGCCCCTCGACGTAGGCCGGATGCAGCGCCCGGCCCGCGTCCTGGGCCACCGTGTAGCGCAGGATGGTGGCGCGGCCGGTCTCCGGATCCACCTCGAGGTCCACCAGGTGCGTGCCGAAGCTCGGGCCCGCGCCCTGGGCGTTGATGCGGCCGACGCCGCCGATGGGCCCGCCGGTCTTGCCGGCGGTCTTGGCGAAGTCCGCGACGGTCATCGGCTTCACCTTCTCGCCGAGCGCGCCGAGCGGCCGCACCGCGCCGTCCTTGAACTCGACCTGGTCCGGCTTGGCCTCCCACAGCTTGCAGGCCCGCGCGCAGAGATCGGCCTTGATCTGCTTGGCCGCCTCCACGATGGCCATCGAGCCCGAGAAGGCCGAGCGGCTGCCGCCGGTGAGGAAGTTGAACCCGAGCGAGCCGGTGTCGCCGATGATCGACCGCACCTTGTCGTAGGGCACCCCCAGCTCGTCCGCGACCACCGAGGTCAGCGAGGCGCGCAGCCCGCCGATGTCCGGCGTGCCCGCCATCAGCGAGATCGTGCCGTCCTCGTTGACGGTGAGCGAGACGGTGGTCTCGCCGCCGATGTTGAACCAGAAGCCGGAGGCGACCCCGCGGCCCTGCCACTTCCGGAGCGGCGTGTTCCAGTGCTCCGTCTTCTTGATCGCGTTCAGCGTCTCCTCGAGCCCGATGGGGCCGAACTTGGGGCCGTAGGCCGCCTTCGTGCCCTCGCGCGCCGCGTTCATCATCCGCAGCTCGATCGGGTCGAGGCCGAGCTTCTTGGCGATCTCGTCCACCACGCTCTCGACCGCGTACTCCGAGATCGGCGCGCCGGGCGCCCGGTAGGCGGCCACCTTCGGGCGATTGGACACCACGTCGTAGCCGATCACGTGCACGTTCTCGATGTCGTAGGGCGCGTAGGCGCACATGACACCGGGCTGCACCGGCGAGCCCTGGAAGGCGCCCGCCTGGTACTTGAGCTCCGCGAACCCGGCCACGAACTTGCCGTCCTTGGTCGCGCCCATCTTGACCCGCACGGTGGCGCCGGAGGTCGGGCCCGAGGCCTTGAACACCTCCTCGCGCGACATGACCATCTTCACCGGGCGCTTGGCCTTCCGGGACAGCGCGATGGCGAGCGGCTCGAGGTAGACCACGGTCTTGCCGCCGAAGCCCCCGCCGATCTCGGTGGCGGTGACGCGGACCTTGCCCATGTCCAGCCCGAGCAGCCGGGCGCAGTGGGCCCGCACGATGAAGTGCCCCTGGGTGGTGGTCCAGAGCTCGGTGGCGCCGTCCTCGGAGACGGTGGCCAGCGCGGCGTGCGGCTCGATGTAGCCCTGGTGGACGGGCGCGGTCTTGAACTCGCGCTCGACGACGACGTCGGCCTTCTTGAAGCCGGCCTCCACGTCGCCCAGCTTGATCTCGACGCGCTTGGCGATGTTCGAGGGCTTGTCGGGCCTGGGCTCGACGCCGGCCGTGAAGAGATCGTCGTGGAGCAGCGGGGCGCCGGGCCGCATGGCTAGGACCACGTCGATGACGTGGGGGAGCACCTCGTACGTCACGTCGATCAGCTTGAGCGCTTTCCGGGCGATGGCGGTGCTGGTCGCGGCCACCGCGGCCACCGGGTGCCCCTCGTACAGGGCCTTCTCGCGGGCCATCACGTTCCGCACCACGTCCTTGTAGTTCATCATCATCTCGCCGGCCGGGATGAACTCCGACGGCTGGTCCGCGAAGTCGTCCCGGGTGATGATCGCCTTCACGCCGGGCAGCGCCAGGGCCTTCGACGTGTCGATCGCGATGATGCGCGCGTGGGGGTGCGGGCTCCGCAGCACGCGGCCGATGAGCTGGCCGGGCAGGTTGAAATCGGCGCCGAAGCGCGCGCGCCCGGTGACCTTGTCCATCCCGTCGGGGCGGACGGTGCGGGTGCCGACGTAGTGCTGCCCGTTCGTCCGGGAGTGTCCGTTCGTCTCGGCCATATCTATCCCTTTCTCATCGCCGCGGCCGTGTCCATCACCGCGGTCACGATCTTGTCGTACCCGGTGCACCGGCAGAGATTGCCGGCCAGCCAGAACCGCACCTCGTGCTCGCTCGGGTTCGGGTTCTGCTCGAGCAACGCCTTCGAGGCCACCAGGAAGCCCGGGGTGCAGATCCCGCACTGGAGCGCGGCCGCCTCCAGGAAGCGCCGCTGCAGGGGATGGAGCGCCTCGCCCTTGGCCATGCCCTCGATGGTCTCGATCTTCCGGCCGCTCACCTCGCAACCGAGCACGAGGCAGGAGCAGACCAGCCGGCCGTCCAGCATCACGCTGCAGGCGCCGCAGTCGCCGGAGGAGCAGCCTTCCTTGCTGCCGGTCAGGTCGAGCGTGTCGCGGAGCACGTCGAGGAGCGTGTCCTCCGTCTCGCACAGGAACTCCACCGGGTCGCCGTTCACCGTCGCTTCGATGTGGTGCTTGGCCATCAGTTCGCCCTCGCTCGGTCCAGCGCGATCAGGGCGGTCCGCCGGGCCAGCACGGCCGCCACGTCGGTCCGGAATTCGATGGTGCCTCGCTTGTCGTCGATCGGCCGGCAGGCCGCCCGCGCGGCCGCCTCGAGCCGGTCCTGCGCCGCTCGGTCGAGCCGGCTGCCGATGATCGCCTGGGCTGCCTCGGAAACGAGCAGCACCCGCGCGGCCACCGCGCCCAGGCTCACCCGGGCCGCGGTGATGGTCCCGCCGGCATCGAGAGTCAAGCTTACCCCCGCCCCCACCACCGCGATATCCATTTCAGTGCGCGGGATGAAACGGAGGTAGGCGTCGCTCGAGCGCGCGGGCCGGGGCGGCAACAGGAAGGATACGACGATCTCCCCCTTGGTCAGCGCCAGCTTGCGGGGCCCGAGCATGACGTCCTCGACCGGCAGGTCGCGCCGGCCCTTGGGCCCGGCCAGCGTCGCCACCGCGCCCGCCGCGATCAGCGCGGGCACGCTGTCGGCGGCCGGCGAGCCGTTGCAGAGGTTGCCACCCAGCGTGGCGCGGCCCTGCACCTGGGTGGAGCCGATGAGGTTGGCCGCCTCCACCACCCCCGGCCACACCCGCTTGAGCCGGGCGTGCTCCTTCAGCTCCGCCCCCGTCACCGCGGCCCCGATGCGCCAGCCGCCCTGATCCTCGGTGACCGTCCGGGTCTCCGGGATCTTCTTGATGTCCACGATCAGCCCGGGGTCGACCACGTCGGCGCGCATCTGCACCAGGAGGTCCGTCCCCCCGGCCAGCACCCGCGCCTCGCCCTTGGCTTCCGCGAGAAGGGCCACGGCCCCCTCCAGTGACTCCGGTGCTTCGTATCGCATCGTCTACGGTCTCCTATATGCTCGGTCCAGCATCATGGCCCGGCCTCGGGGCAGACCACGGCAAACCGGTCGGCGGGCAGGTCGAGGGAGTGTCAAGGCACCAAGCATGATAGTGCAGCGCGTCCGCGAGCACAAACCCCCCGCCCCCTCACTCGCTCAGGTAGCGGTCGAGGATGGCGCGGAACCCGTCGGGCATGACCACGCCCCCCAGCAGCTCGCTCGTCTCCACGAAATAGGTCCGGCCGACGGAGGTGCCGTCCTGGAGCCACAGCGTGAGCCGGTGACGCGTCTCGCCCGCCGCGTGCGCGACCGGCCGGCGCACCGGGGCGTGGACGATCAGGTCGACGAGGGCGTCGACGTCCTCGCGAGCCCGGATCGTCACGGGGGGGCGATCCTCCGCCGCGCTCGGTTGCACGTCGATCGCCCGCACCTTGCCCGCGATGTCGAAGAGGTCGGCGCCGACCCGGGCCCGCGGATTGCGCCAGGCCTGGTAGAGGAAGATCCGGCCCCGCCAGACCGCGGCGAGCCGGAACTCGGTCGCGTACCCGCGCACCGCGTAGAGCCGGGTGCCGGCCGGCATGAAGGCGGCGCCCGCGTCGACGCCGTACGGGCAGCCGCGGACGTCCTCGCCGAGCGAGCAGCCGATGGTGGCGAACTCCATCCCGAGGTCATCCGCCGACAGGGTCCGGCCCGGCTCCTCGGCCCAGCGGATGTAGTCGATGCCGTCGAACGAGACGAAGTCGAGGAGGGGGGACGCGTCCGCCCCGCCGGCGGCCGCGAGCACCCCGAGCGCGAGGGCCAGCGCGAACGGGTCGAGGCGTCTCCGGCGCGTCACGCGGGCCAGCCCGCCTCGTGCGTCCCCGCCGGGACCGGCGGGCTCGCCCAGAACGGCGGCGTCTCGGACAGGCGCGCGGTGGGCGCGACGTGGGTGAGCCGCCCGAACGGGCTCTCGCAGGTCGCGAGCAGATCCTCGACGTCGGCCGCCGCCTGGTCGGCCATCTGCCGTCCCGCGACCCGCCCGAGCGCATCGACCCAGCGCCCGGTCTGCACGAGCGAGACGCGCACGAGATAGCTCCCGCCCTCCCGGGCGCGGCGCGCGAGGGCCACGAGCGCGCCGAGCGCGGCCAGGTATCCGGTGGCGTGATCCACGACCTGGGCGGGCAGATGCTGCGGGCGACCGAGCCCGCCGCCCATTCCCTGCTCGTGGGCCAGCCCGCTCACCGACTGGATCAGCGTCTCGAACCCGCGCCGCTCGCGCCACGGCCCCGCGTGGCCGTAGGCGGAGAGCGTGACGTAGACGATCCCCGGCCGCCGCCGCGCGACCTCCTCGGGGGCAAAGCCGAGCCGCGCGAGCGCGCCGGGGCGGTAGGACTGGCAGAAGACGTCGGCGCGCCCGATCAGCGCCCGCAGGCGGTCGGCGTCGGCGGCCCGGCGCAGGTCGAGCGAGGCGGAGCGCTTGCCGAGCCCGAAGTCGATGACGTGCGACGGCAGGTTCGGCAGGTGCGGGGCGGACACGAGCAGCACGTCCGCCCCGTGCGAGGCCAGCGTCCGCCCGCCCTCGGGGCCCGCGATGACGCGCGTGAGGTCGAGCACGCGCACGCCGGAGAGCGGCCGGTCCCCGCCGCCGAAGGGCTCGGGCGCCGACTCCCCGATGCGGACGATCTCGAGCAGCGGCAGCTCGGCCACCGCGCGCGCGTGCGCATGCGCGAGCCACTCCTCCCGCGGGCGCACCATGCCCGCGGGGAGCCCGGCCGCGTTCAGCGCGTCCTCGAGGTCCTGTGCCTTCCATTTGGCCACCGCCGCGGCCATCGACTCCCGTGTCTCCTCGCACCCGAGGAACTTCACGTGGCCCGCGTGGTGATGCGGCATATTGGCGTGGATCTGGATGAAGCGCCCATCGCCGGTGGGATAGAAGCCGAACAGCGGGCTACGCCCGTCGGGCGCCGGCCCCCCGTTCACGCGCAGGTACCGCTCGCTGCGGAACGCCGCGATGGCCGCCCGCATCTCGACGGCGACCGATTGCGCCCGCCCGGTCCGCAGCCGCCAGATCTCACTCGCCGCCAGCCCGGTCGCCGCGATCACCGCAGCCGCCGCCGTCCCGATCCGCACATCGGTCGGCAGCATCGGATCATCCCCGCTCAGGGTCACCCGCTCGAGCGCCCCCGCCTCCCCACCCGCATCCGCCCAGATCTGCCGAAGTGCCTGCCGCGACGTCGTCATGGAAGAACCTCGCGTGAGGTGGGGCGGCGCGCCGGGGGTGGTGGGTGGGTCGGGTGACCCGTTCCTGCCAAGCGAACCAAGGCCGCCGACAACCGAGATTGGGAACTACTGGCCGGGCCGCCGGAGCACAGCGGGTCGTGGTCAGAGACCCACCCCCCGCCCCCGGCGACCCCCCACACCTCCGCAAGCGCCTCGCACGGTGTCGTCACGGAACAACCTCGCGCGAGGTGGGCCGGGGCGTCGGGGGTGGGGGGTGGGTCGGGTGACCCGTTCCCGCCGAGCGAACGAAGGCCGCCGCCCGCCCAGATTGGGAACTCCTCCCGGGGCAGCCGAAGAAAAGCGGGTCGTGGTCAGAGACCCACCCCCCGCCCCCGGCGACCCGGCCCACCGTGGGCATCAGATGATCCCGCGCTTCGCGAGGTCCGCGATCTGGTCCGTCGAGTAGCCGAGCGAGGTGAGGATCTCCTCGTTGTCCTGCCCGAGCTCCGGCGCCGCGGCGCGGATCGGCTGGCGCCGCTCCCCGTGCGAGACGGGGTGCCCGAGGATGGTGAGCTCGCCCAGCGCGGGCGAGCGGACCGGCTGCGCCATCTCCAGGTGCCGCACCTGCGGATCGGCGAAGGCCTCGTCGATGCGATAGATCGGCCCGCACGGCACCCCGGCCTCGTTCATGATCCGCACCCACTCCTCGCTGCTCTTCTGCCGGGTGACCGGCATGAGCACCTCCATCAGGATCTCCCGATTGGTCGATCTCGCGCGCGCGGTGGCGAAGCGCGGATCGGTGCGCAGGTCCGGCCGCTCGATAGCGCGACAGAAGCGCTCGTAGATCTCGTCGCCGGCCGCCGCGATGTTGATGTGACCGTCCCGGGTCTCGAACACCCCGGTGGGAATGCCGGTCGGATGGTTGTTGCCGGCCTGGGGCGGGATCTCGCCGCTCATCAGCCAGCGGGAGGCCTGGAAGTCGAGCATCGAGAGCATCGCCTCGAGCAGCGAGGTGTGCACCCACCTCCCCTCCCCGGTCGTCTCGCGCTCGATCAGGGCCACCAGGATGCCCTGGGCGAGCAGGATGCCCGAGCAGAGATCCGCGATGGGAATGCCCACGCGCACCGGCCCCTGCCCCGGAATGCCGGTGATGGACATCAGCCCGCCCATGCCCTGCGCGATCTGATCGACCCCGGGCCGATCGCGATACGGCCCGCTCTGACCGAAGCCCGAGATGGAGCCGTAGATCAGCCGCGGGTTGATCGCGCGCAGGCTCTCGTAGTCGATGCCGAGGCGCCGCTTGACGTCCGGCCGGTAGTTCTCCACCACCACGTCGGCGTCCCGCGCCAGCCGCTTGAAGATGGCCACGCCCTCGGGCTCGCGCAGGTTGAGCGTCATCGCCCGCTTGTTGCGGTGCAGGTTCTGGAAGTCGAACCCGTGGCGGTTGCCGCCCATGCCGTCGCCCGAGCGGCCGCCGGGCATCTCGATCTTGATCGCGCGGGCCCCCCAGTCCACCAGCTGCCGGACGCAGGTGGGGCCCGCCCGCGCCCGCGTGAGATCGAGCACCGAGAAGCGCGCCAGGGGCAAGGTCGTGGGCTCGGCCATGGTCGCCCTCGATCCTATCCCGTCCCGGGGCGCCCCACCAGCGCCCTCAGGCCTCGACGATCGCCGGCGGCCGGTCCGCCGCGGCCGGGCTCTCACCGGCGCGCGGGCGCCGGCGCAGGAGCAGGACGAGCGGGATGACCGCCGCGAAGACCCACGCGAGCCGCCAGAAATTGTCGATGAACGAGAGCGCCAGCGCCTCGCGCTGCACCATCTCGTAGAGATGCGCCCACGCCTGCTGCTCGGCGGTGGCCGGATCCGCCCCGCGCGACGCGAAGAGCCCGACCAGGACCTGGTAGCGGTCCCACACCTCGGGGTCGTAGAGGCTCACGTGCTGGACCAGCCGCGCCTGGTGGACCTGCGCGCCGCGCTCCAGCATCGTCGCCACCCCCGCGATGCCGAGGCTCCCCCCGATGGTCCGGATGAAGTTGAAGAGCCCGGAGGCGTGGCCCAGCTCGCGCCTCGGCACCGACCCGAGCGCCACCGTGGACAGCGGCACGAACGTGAAGCCGATGCCGAGCCCCTGGATGAAGCGCGGCATCATGATCTGCCAGTAGCTCGCCTCCAGGGTGAGGTTGGCCATCTGGTACATGGCGTAGGCGTTCAGCGAGCAGCCGGCCACGATGATCCAGCGCGGATCGACGCGGTTCAGGAGCGCGCCCGCGATCGGCATCGTGACCAGGGTGGCCAGGCCCCCCGGGGCGAGCACCAGCCCGGCCAGCATCGCGGTGTAGCCCATGAGGATCTGGGTGTAGAGCGGCGAGAGCACCATGATCCCGTAGAACGCGATGCTCATGACGAACATGCCGGCGGTGGCCGCCGCGAACGTCGGGTGCCGGAGCACCTTCAGGTCCACCACCGGCTCCTCCGCGCGCAGCTCGCGGACCACGAGGGCGACCAGGGTCACCGCCGCGACCGCCCCGAGCCACACGATGAGCGGCGAGGCGAGCCAGTCCTCGCGCTGGCCCCGGTCGAGCACGAACTGGAGCGCGGAGACCCCGACCACCAGCAAGATCAGGCCGGGCACGTCCACGCGACGCACCGCCGGCCGTTCCGTGGTGGACTCGGGGACGAAGAGCCACCCCATCACCACCGCGGCGGCCCCGACCGGCACGTTGATGTAGAACACCCACCGCCAGCTCCAGTTGTCGGTGATCCACCCGCCGAGCGCCGGCCCGATGATCGGCGCGAACATGATGCCGATGCCCCAGAGGGCCATCGCCATCCCGCTCTGGCGCGCGGGGAACGTCTCGATCATGGTGGACTGCGAGAGCGGCACGAGCGGCCCGCCGGCCAGCCCCTGCAGGAACCGCGCGAGCACGATGACCGCCAGGCTCGGGGCCGCCCCCACCGCGGCCGAGGTGACCGTGAACGCCGCGGTGGCCCAGATGAAGAGCCGCCGGCGGCCGAGGAGGTCGGTCAGCCACCCGGTGATCGGCAGGCTGATCGCGTTGGCGACGAGAAACGAGGTCAGCACCCAGGTGATCTCGTCCACCCCGGCGGACAGGGTGCCGCGCATGTGATCGAGCGCCACGTTCGCGATCGTGACGTCGAGGATGACCAGGAACGTGGCCATCATCGTGGTGATGGCCACGATGGCTCTCTCGAAGGTCATCGCAGCTCGATGACGGGAATGACCGACATGCCGGGCACCAGGAGCGCGTGCCCATTCTGCCCCGGCTCGAGCACGAGCTTGACCGGGATCCGCTGGACCACCTTGACGTAGTTGCCGGAGGCGTTCTCGGGCGGCAGGAGGGAGAAGCGGGACCCGGTGCCGCGCTGGATCGAGTCCACCCGCGCCCGGAACACCAGGCCGGGATGCGTGTCGACCGTGACCCACGCGCGCTGGCCCGGGCGCACGTGGGTGAGCTGGGTCTCCTTGTAGTTCGCGACCACCCAGGTGGGGGTGGCGTCCACGATCGCGAGCAGGGGCTGGCCCGGCTGCACGGTCTGCCCCACCTCCACCGTGCGCCGGGTGACGCGCCCGGCGACGGGGGCGGTGATCGTCGCGTACTCGAGATTGAGCTCGGCCTCGCGCAGGTCGGCGCGGGCCTCGGCCACCTCCGCCTCGACGCTCACCGCCTCCGAGCTGCGGATGGCCACCTCGCGCCGCCGGCTGCGGGCCTCCGCGTGCGCGGCCTCGGCCCCCTCGAGCAGC
This sequence comes from Candidatus Limnocylindria bacterium, assembly GCA_035524955.1. Taxonomy (GTDB): domain Bacteria; phylum Methylomirabilota; class Methylomirabilia; order Rokubacteriales; family CSP1-6; genus CAMLFJ01. The sequence goes on from DATLFG010000045.1 coordinate 43,656, forward strand.
CGCTGCGCCTGGGTCAGCACCACCTCCTGCGCGGCCACTTCGGCCTCGGCCTGGGCCACCTCGGCGTGCGCCACGTCCACGCGCCGCCGCGTCGCCTCGAGGGCCGCGGCGGCGGTGTTGAACGCGGCATCGGCGTGGTCGAACTCCTGGCGCGCGATCAGCCCGCGCTCGATCAGCTCGCGCATGCGCCGGTGGTCGAGGCGCGCGCGCTCGAAGTCGGCCTGCCGCGCCGCGACGTCGGCCAGCGCGGCCTGGACGGATGCCCGCCGCGCCAGGAGCCGGCTGCGCCGCTCCTCGAGCGTGCGCCGGGCGCTGTCGATGCCGAGCGCCGCCCCCGCGACGGTGGCCTCGGCGCGCGTGACCTGGCTGCGGGTGGACTCGTCGGTCATGGGCACGCCCTCGGTGGCCATGCCCAGGCGGCCCGTCGCGGTGGCCAGGGCGGCCCGCGCCTGCTGGACCTTCACCTCCAGGTCCCGGGGATCCAGGCGCACCAGCGGCGCCTCCGCCGGCACCTCCTGGTTGTCGCGCACGAGGACTTCCAGAACGGTGCCGCGCACGCGGGCGCTGACCGGCGAGACGTGCGCCTCCACGAAGGCGTCGTCGGTCGAGACGTGGCGGCTCCAGTAGCGCCAGGCGTGGACGCCGTACGCGCCGGCGGCCACCACGACGAGGGCGAACAGGACGAGGCCCAGAGTGCGCCGCCGCCGGCGTCGGCCGAACGGCGGCAGGACAGGCTCGCGGGAGTCGGGCTCGGTCAGAGCTGCCAGTCCTGGTACCAGGTGGACTCGGCGCCGATGCCCTCGCGGGCCACCGACACGTCGATCAGGTACGGCCGGTTCTCGCGCGTGATCTTGTCCATGCCGCGCTTCAGCGCCGGCTCCAGGTCCTTCACGGTGGTGACCGCCTCGCCGTCCACGCCCTGCGCCCGGGCCAGGCCCACATAGTCGGTGGCGGGGGCGCTGAGCCAGAGGCCGGGATACTTGCCCTCGCGGATCATCTTGGCGTCCGGCATCTCCCGCGCCCAGTTGTGCCGCACGATCTGATAGCTCTCGTTGTTCGAGACGATCGTGAGCACCGCGGTGTTGTAGCGCGCCATCGTCCAGAAGCCCGAGGCGCTGTAGCCGAGCGCGCCGTCGCCCAGGTGCAGAATGACCGGTCGATCACGTCCCACCGCGATCTTTGCGCCGATCGCGGCGCCGACGCCGAAGCCCAGGGAGCCGCCGCCGCTCCGCGTCCACTCCATGCCGCCGTGGCCGAAGGCCATCAGCGCCGTCCGGGCGGTGGAGCTCTCCTGCACCATGACCGTGTTCTTCGGCAGCACGGAGGCGAGCTGCGCCTCCAGCACCGCCGGGTGCACCGGGATGTCGTGCTCGTGCTCGCGCGCCAGCTTCTCCTCCCGCTCGATCAGCATCGCGGCGTAGGCACGGACCTTCCCGCGCTGCCGCGCCCCCTGCTCCGCGCCGGGCACGCGGCCGAGGGCCCCGGTGATGGCCTTCACGGTCTCGGGCAGCTCGCACTGCGCGGCCAGGTCGAGCGGATAGTGCCGGCCCATCAGCAGCGGGTTCGGCCCGATCTGCATGATCACGGGCTCGTTCACGCTGCCGTGCACGCCCTGGCAGCCCACCAGGAAGATCAGGTCCGGCTCGAGCCCGGTCGTCCTGGTGAAGTCCTTCGACACCGGATAGTTGCCGCAGTAGAGCGGATGCCGCGTCGGGAAGTTCGGGAAGATCTGCCGGCTTGCGAACACCGGCGCCTCAAGCGCCTCGGCCAGCCGCACCGCCTCGGCCTGGGCCCCTTCCCGCCAGACGTCGTCGCCGAACATCAGCACCGGGCACTGCGCCTCGCCCAGCCGCCTGGCGATCGCCGCCACCGTCTGCGCCCGCGCCGGCCCCGGCCGCTCGATCCGGTACTGCGCGCCCTCGCCGATCGTCGCCTCGAGCCCTTCCGTGTGCAGCAGCTCCGCGCTGATCGACAGGTACACGGGCCCGGTGGGCGGCGTGGTGGCCTCGCGCAGCGCACGGATGGTGGCCACGCTGATGGCCTTGGGGTTGGTGTGCACCTGGTAGGCGCAGCGCGCCTCCTTGGTGATCGGGCGCATGGATTCGGCCTGGCTCAGCCCGGGGAACGGCGCCAGGCCGCGGTAGTCCTGCAGCTCCGAGGCCCAGTCCCCCGCGATCACCAGCAGCGAGGAGCCGGCCACCTGGGCATTGAAGAGCTGTCCCGCGAGCTGGTAGGACCCGCCCATGACGTGCGCGATGACCACCCCGACCTTGCCGCTGACCCGGTGGTAGCCGTCGGCCATCGCGGCCACCAGGCCCTCGTGCTTGCCGACGACCAATTTGTTATCCCCATCCTCGGCGATGGCGGCGAACAGACCCGTCTCCGCGGAGCCCGGGTTGGTGAAGAGATACTCCACGCCCGCGTCCTTGAGCGTCTGGAGGAGCAGCATGCCGCCGGTGCCGGTGATGGTCTTGCGCATGATCGATGGGCCTCGGTGTCGTCGGTTCGAGGGGAGCCCCCCTCACCCTCTCCCCCCAGAGGGGGAGAGGGTGAGCGATGGGGCTAGTGCGCGGCGGCTGCGGTCTCCGGCATCTTCTCCACGACCACCGTCGGGTGCACCGCGGGGGAGTAGATCTCCAGGATCTCGAGGTCGTCGGAGCACTCGAGCTCGTTGTGGACGATGCCGGCGGGCTGGAGCACGCAGTCACCGGGGCCGAAGGTGCGCTCGCCCTGGCCCTCGTAGACGAACTTGATCGTGCCCTTGAGTACATAGAACATCTGAAAGTCGCACTCGTGCTTGTGCAGCCCGGTGGTGTGGAGATCGTGGGTGTCGCCGCCCTGCTTCACGCGGATGACGTGGGCGCGCATCTTGCCGTGGGTGGCGTCCGCGATGCCCAGGTCGCGGTACTCCATGAAGCTGCGGAGGCCGGTCTGGTAGACGGCGTCCTTGGCGAGGCTGGCGCTGAACTTCTGCTTGGGCTCGCTCATGTCGGTCTCTCCTCTCGCGATCAGACGGTGCGCTGCAGGAAGGCGGTGGTGAGCGGCCAGGCCAGCTCCGCGTAGTAGGGCTGGAAGCCCGCGTTGTCCGGGTGGCGGAAGCCGTGCTGGGCGTCGGAGAAGAAGTGCCACTCCACGAGCTTGCCGTTGGCGATGAAGCTCTGCCAGAGCGGGCCCTGGATGGCCGGGGTGGCAATGAAGTCCTGGCCCGCGGCGAAGACCAGCGAGGCGCACTGCAGCGTCTTGGCCAGGTGGAAGGCGTGCCGGGGCCGGTGCGAGGTCTCGGGCTCGTCGCGGACGGAGGGGTAGTAGAGCACGATCGCCTTCACCGAGGGGTGATCGGCCGCGAAGGGGATCAGCAGCCGCCCGCCCATGCAGTGGCCGATGCAGCCGGTGCGCGCCGGATCGGTGTGCATGCGGTCGATCAGGTAGCGCCAGGCCTCGTCCATCTTGCCCAGGAGCTCGTCGTCGCCGTGCTTGGCCTGCAGATCCGCGCCCATGCCGATGTGGTTGGTGCCCGCGATGCCGAACATGTTGAACAGATCGGGCGCGAGCACGTTGAAGCCGAGGCACGCCAGGCGGTAGGCGTCGATCTTGTAGTCGGCGGTGACGCCGTGGGCGTGGTGCACCATCAAGATGCCCGGCCGCTGGCCCGGCGCGTCCGGATGCGCCATGTAGCCCGGGATGCCGTCCTGCTCCTGCGTGAGCATTCTCGCGACCACGTTCATGTCCGCTCCTTGATCGAGACGCGCCAGTGGATGCGATCTTCCTCCGGCGGATAGTCGCCCGCCGCCCGGTGGTACGAGCAGCGGTTGTCCCAGATGACGATGTCGCCCTTGCGCCAGCGGTGCGTGTACCGGCCCTCCGCCTGGATCATGCGCTCGGTCAGCTCGTCGATCAACGCGTCGCTCTCGGCCGGCTCGAGGCCTTCGATATGGAGGATCTTGCCCGGATCGAAGTAGAGGCCCTTGCGCCCGGTCTCGGGATGCGTACGGATGATCGGGTGGAAGACCGGCGTCCAGTCGCGGTCTTCCTCGTCGAGCAGCGCGGTGGCCTTCCGGCGCCCGCCGTAGGTGAAGGCGCCCTTGCGGCCCTCCAAGCGCTCCTTCAATCGGGGCGGCAGCGCGTCGTAGGCCGCGTACATGCTGGCGAAGTGGGTGTCGCCGCCGCGGCTCGGCACCGCGAGGGCGTAGAGCTGGGTGGCCTTGAAGGGCTCCTCGTCGTAGGCGCCGTCGGTGTGCCAGCCCTCGGCGCCGCGGCGGTAGATCGCCAGGTCGAGCGCGCCGTCCGCGCCGAACTTGTTCACGCCCAGCAGGGTGATCTCTGGGCGCTCCGGATGGCGCGTCATCTTGGACGGGTGCGGGACCACCCGGCCGAACCGGCGGCTGTAGACCAGGAAGTCGTCGATCTCGAGCTCCTGCCCGGGCACCACCGCCACGTTGTGGTCGAGCCAGGCGCGGTAGATCCGCGCGAAGCTCGCGTCGTCGAGCGTCCGGACGTCGACGCCGGTGATCTCGACACCGATCTGCGGGCCCAGGCGCCGGATCTCCATCGTGCTACTGCCCGCCGACCGGGGCGCTCGCCCGCGCGAGCCACCTCTGGTCCCGCGGCGAGGCGCGGCGCGCGAGGCGCCGGCGCACGAGGCGCAGGGCGTCGTCGTGGCGCGCGAGCTCCAGGTAGCACACCACCATGGTCTCCTCGAAGAGCTCCCACTGGGCGTGGCTGCCGCCGATGCGGTGCATCTCGCCCTCCACGGGCTCGAAGTGGGCCAGCGCCCCCGCGAAGTCACCCGCCGCGAAGGCGGCCGTTCCCTGCACCAGGGGCAGGACGACGCGGCCCGCGATCGGGTTGCCCTTGGCGTCGAGGGCCCGCAGGCCGTCCATCAGCTTCTCGAGCGCCGCCTGGTCGCCGCAGGCCGCGTAGGCCAGCGCAGCGTGGCACTCGCCGAAGAGGTAGCCGGGCCGCGAGACCCGCCCCGCGATGTCGGCGAGAGCCCGCCACGGCAGCGCGGCCGGGCTCGCCGCGTCGAGGCGCACGCGCCAGAGCAGCGCCGTGCCGTCGGTCATGGTGGAGCGTGGGTTGCTCGCAGCCAGGATGTCACGCTCGAAGATCGCGAGCGCCTGCGCGTAGCGGCCCTCGTGCAGCGCGAACATCGCCTGGTGCCAGGCGAGGTGACAGTGGAAGTGGGCCCGCCGGTCGTAGCCGGCCATCCAGTCGTCCAGGAACGCCGACCCGGCGGCGATGTCGAGGGTCTCGAACGCGATGTGGGCCAGATTGTGCGCCGCGCTCGCGTTGCGCGGGTACTGCCGGAGCGAGGCCTCGGACAGCCGCCGCGACTCCTCGAACCGGTCCACCTCGTGGTAGGTGAAGGCCAGCGCGGACTGGAACCACCAGTCCTCCCCGTAGGCGGGGGCGAGACGCTCCAGGAAGGCCACGCGGTGCTCCTCGCGATCGCGGCGGCCGGCCAGGGCGATGGCGCTGCTCGCCTGGTTCACCAGCATCGCGTCCCGCGGGAACTCGGCCACGTGCTCGTCCACCAGCGCGAGGCCCCGCGCGGTCTCCCCGGCCACGAAGGCGTGGACCGCGTCCACGTGCCGCTGCTCGCGCCGGGTCGCCCCGGCCGTGGTCTCGCGCGCGCGGCCGGCGGCGGCGCGCGCGGTGGCGCCGTCGCCCTGCACCGCGGCCAGCAGGGCCAGTCCCACGTGGGCCAGCGCGAGATGCTCGTCGGCCGCCAGGGCCGCGATGAAGCAGTCCTCGGCGCCCGGCGCGTAGGCCAGCAGCCGGTCCATGCCGTCCTGGAACCGGTCGAAGGCGGCGGGCGAGGAGGTGGTGACGGTCAGGCCGTAGCGGTCGGTCGGGGGCATAGGGCGTCGGCTCTCAGGTTAGCAGGGCCAGGGGCTCCTCGATCAGGTCCGCGAGCGCGCCCAGGAACTGGGCGCCGCGGGCGCCGTCAAGGGCCCGGTGGTCGCAGGACAGGGTCAGCGTCAGGGTCGGCTGCACGGCCGGCTGGCCGTTGACCGGCACGACGCGGTCGGCGATGCGGCCGACGGCCAGGATCGCGGCCTGCGGCGGGTTGACGATCGCGCTGAAGGCGTCCACGCCGTACATGCCGAGATTGCTGATCGTGAACACGCCGCCCTGGATATCCGCGGGACGGAGCTTGCCGGCCTGGGCGCGGGCCACCAGGTCCTCGCGGCGGGCCGCGATGTCGGGCAGGCCGAGCGTGTCGGCGCGCGCGATGACCGGGACCACCAGGCCGTCCTCCAGCGCGACCGCGAGGCCGATATTGATCTCGGCGTGGCGCTCGAGCGCGCCGTCCTTCCACGAGACGTTGACGCGCGGGTGCCGCGCCAGCGTGGCCGCGACCAGCTTCACGAGCAGGTCCGTGTACGTGAGGTGCGCGCCGGTCTGCTTGCGCGCGGCCCCGAGCCACGCCACCAGCCGCGCCACGTTGACCTCGCGCACCAGGTAGAAGTGCGGCGCGGTGGTCCACGACGCGGTCATCCGCTCCGCCATGATCCGCCACACCGTCCCCACCCCCTCGCCCCTCCGGGGAGCCATCACACCCTCTCCCCCATGGGGAGAGGGTAGGGTGAGGGGGCCGGTGGTGAGGGGGCCGGTGGCAAGGGGTGCGCCGACCGGCGCCGCAACGGCGGGAACGTCCGCCACCAGCACCGCGCCCCCCGGCCCCGACCCCCGCAGCGCGCTCAGATCCACCCCGCGCTCCGCCGCGAGCCGGCGCGCCTTCGGCGACGCGGCGACGAGTCGCCCCGCGCCGCCGTTCGCCGTCGCCTTCCGGCTCTCGACGAACGCGAGCACGTCGGCCTTCTCGATCCTGCCGGTCGAGGTCTTGATGCTCGAAAGGTCCACGCCGTGCTCCTCGGCGATGCGGCGGGCGAGGGGGGAGGCCTTCACGGGCCCCTCACCACCGGGCCCCTCACCACCGGGCCCTCTCCCCAAGGGGGAGAGGGTAGATGGGATCCCCGCCGGCGAAGGTATCGCCCTCTCTCCCTCTCCCCTCCGGGGAGAGGGCAGGGTGAGGGGCTCGGTGGTGAGGGGAGCTCCGGCGGGTACAGCGGACTCGGCGATGAGGGCGATGGTCTGGCCGACCGGGACGACGTCGCCTTCCTGCGCGGTGACGCCGCTCAGGATGCCGGAGGCGGGCGCCTCGATCTCGACCGTGACCTTGTCGGTCTCGATCTCGACGATGGGCTCGCCTTTCCGCACCGTGTCGCCGGGCGCCTTCATCCAGCGCAGGACCTTGCCGGTCTCCTGCGCCAGCTCCAGCGCGGGCATGATGACGTTGGTCGGCATCGCTAGAGCGCTCCCCTCACCCTGCTCTCTCCCCAGAGGGGAGAGGGTGGAAAGGGGCCCCGGAGGGGAGAGGGTGCTAGGCCTTGCGGCATAGCGCGCGGGCGGCCTCGAAGACGGTTTGCTCTGAGGGGACCGTGAGGTCCTCCAGCACCGGGGAGAAGGGCACCGGCACGTCCATCGCGCCCATGCGCTTCACCGGCGCGTCGAGGTGGTAGAAGGCGCCCTCCGCGATGACCGAGGCGATCTCGGCGGTGACCCCGTAGCGCTCGTAGCCCTCGTCCACCACCAGGGCGCGCGAGGTCTTCTTGGCCGAGTCGATCAGCGCCTGCTTGTCGAGCGGCCACGTGGTCCGCGGGTCGATGACCTCCGCGCTGATGCCCGCATCCTCCAGGAGCTTGGCGGCGCCCAGAGCCACGCCCACCATGCTGCTGGTGGCCACGATCGTGATGTCCTTGCCCACCCGCTTCACCTCGGCCACACCGAACGGGATCGTGTAGTCGCCCTCAGGCACCGGCCCCTTCATCCGGTACATCATCTTGTCCTCGAATATGACCACCGGGCTGTCGTCGCGGATCGCGGTCTTCATGAGCCCCTTGGCCTCGTAGGGGCCCGAGGGCAGCGCCACCTTGAGGCCGGGGACGTGGCTCACCCACGCGTGCAGCGACTGCGAGTGCTGGGCGGCCGAGCGGCGGGTGGCGCCGAGCGTGGTGCGGAAGACGATCGGCACCTTGATCTTGCCGCCCGACATGTAGTGCGCCTTGGCGGCCTGGTTGACCATCTGGTCCATGGTCAGCGTGATGAAGTCGCCGAACATGACGTCCACCACCGGCCGCATGCCGGTCATGGCCGCGCCCACGCCGATGCCCGCGTAGCCGGGCTCGGAGATCGGCGTGTCGATCACGCGCTCGGTGCCGAACTCCTGCACCAGCCCGACCAGAGTCTTGAATGGGTGGCCGGCCTCGGCCACGTCCTCGCCGATCAGGAAGACGGTCGGATCCCGTCGCATCTCCTCGGCGATGGCTTCCTTGACCGCGTCCCCGTAGGTCAGCTCACGCTCAGCCATGCCTGCCTCCTGATCTTCCTGATTGGCTTCATCGGCCGGCGGCCGGCGGCGCGACCGGGCGGCGCATCGGCAGCGGGATCGCGCGCAGGCTCTCCAGATCGATCGCGGGCATGTCGAGATCCAGGGCCCGCAGCACGCCGTTGGCCAGCTCGTTGTAGCGGGGGAAGGACCGCCGCAGCCGCGCGCGCCAGGCCGGGAGGCCGCCGTTGGCGTGCAGCTCGAAGGCCGACTCGCGGCCGTCCAGGGCCGAGGACACGTGATCGGCGGCGAGCTGGAGCAGGGCCGCGCGCTGCAGCGCGGTGTACTGGCCCCCGGCGAAGGACTCCTCGAGTCCGGCCCCGACCTCGGGCGACGTCAGGTCCTTGTCCGAGGGCGCCACCACGAGCGACGAGCCGGGCACGATCCTCAGGATCTCCGCCATGCGCTGCCGCCCCTTCTGCATGGCGATGCTGCCCGCGGCCACGTGGCTCCGGCCCGGCACGCAGTAGCCCGCCGTCGAGACGTCCGGGTCGAGCTCGGCGGCGGTCTGGCAGCTCCGGACCGTCTGGACGTCGATGACGAGGTCGATCAGGTGCTCGATCGTCGGCTCGTGGTCCTTGAGCCCCATCGCGTGCGTGCAGGCGAGCGCGAGGCCAAGCGTGAACTCGGCCTTGGCAAGCCAGGCGTAGAGCTGGTGCCAGAAGCACCAGGCGGCGATCGGGTCGGGCGACGGGTCGGTGAGGAACACCCGGTCCCACGGGACCAGCACCTCCTCGAGCCAGATCTGCCCGTCCAGCTCGTCGAAGCGGCTGCTCAGCGGGGCCAGGAACGGGTTCGCGTGGCGGGCCGAGACCTTCCGGCAGACCACGGTGACGCCGGGCGCGTTCACCGGCACCACGAAGGTGGCCCGGTGCCCGTCGCGGTCCACGCCGGAGTGCGCGCCGATGTACACGTCCTCGGCGTAGACCGGGCTCGTGTGCATCCCCACCTTGCCGCTCAGCACGAGGCCGGCGCCGGTCTCGCGCACGACGCGCAGCGCCGCGCGCTGGTCCACGTCCTCGCGGAGCCGGTAGCCGATGGTGGCGGCGCCCGCGGAGAAGGTCAGGAAGCGGCCGGTGCGAACGAGCAGGTCGCGATACGCGGCGGCGGCGGCGATCTGCGGCGGGGAGACATCGCGCTGCTGGACCACGTCGAGGAGGCCGAGCGCGATGAGGTTCCCGTAACCGGGCGTGTGGGTCATGTTGCCCGCGGTCAGGAAGATGGTCTCGGCGTAGCTCCGGCCCATCGCGCGCAGGTCGGCCGAGGTCCTCGGCAGCCGGAATGCCCACGGGGCACCCGGGTCGGCGTCCCCCGGCGGGGTGAGGAGCACGCCCCGCCACGCGAGGTCCTGGTGGCGGTCGTACCAGGCGACGTACTCGTCCACCATCGGCCGGGTGGCGGGATGCACCGTCACGTCGTCGATGAGCCCCTCGCCGATGACCCAGACCCGGCGTCCGTCGTGCAGGGCGTCACGGTACTCGTTGCCGGTTCTCACAAGGTGGTCCCCACGCTCCCTCCGCCTGACACGGCCCGGCGCATATCCTATCCCAAGACCGCGCGCTCGGCATGCCCGGCGGGCGCGATCGTCCGACCGCCGACCGATCGGTCCGGCGATGGCCCCGGCATCGACCCCGGTCGACTAGACGCCCGCGAACACGTCCGCCCACTCCTCGAGCATCTCGGGGTGCCCGTGACGGATGCTGATCGCGAAGTGGTTGTAGCCGGCCGCGCGCAGCTCCCGGATGCGCTCGCGCAGCTCGGGCCGCGTGCCGGTGAAGGTCATGGTGCGGATCAGGTCCGATGTACAGACCTCCTGCTCCTCCGGCCGGAGGAACATGAGGTGCCCGCGGTGGTTGGACAGGTATCGCGCGTCCGCCGGCTCGTACTTCCGGTAGACCTCGCGATAGCGCTCGAGCAGCGGGGCGAGCGCGGGCGGGACGGTGCGCCCCATGTTGCCGAACTCCGCGACCTCGACGCCGTTGTGGAGCGCGACCGTGGCGTGGGGCCCTGCCTGGGCCCGGGCGCGCGGGCTGTCCCAGGCCTCGCCGTCTGCCAGCACGCACCCGCCGGTGAACGCGGTGGCCACGCGCGCGGCAGGGTCCACGCCGGCCGCGCCCCACGCCTGCCGCATGTCGGCGATGGCGGCCCCGGCCGCGCCCATGTGGCCGGTGGCGTGGAGCCACCCCGCGCCCAGCTCGGCGGTGAGGCGCCGGCCGCGCGGGCCGAGGGCCGAGATGTGCAGCGGGATCGGATCCCGGATGTTGACGGCCCCGATCTCCGGGTTGAGGAAGCGGATCGCGCGCTGCTTGCCCTCGAACGTCCAGCGGAGCGTGTCGCCCGCCAGCAGGCCCTGCACGACCCGGATGTACTCGCGCATGGCGTCGAGCGTCACCGGGCCGAGCCCCATGGTGCGCCGCGCGGTGAACCCGGTGGAGATGCCGAAGTCGATGCGGCCGGGGGCCAGGGCGTTGAGCGAGGCGAGCGCGCTCGCCGCGACGGGGGCGATGCGATTGGAGGGAATCAGCACGCCGGTGGCCAGGCGGATCCGCGAGGTCTGCGCCGCGGCCGCGCCCATGGCCACGAACATGTCGGCGTTGAGGAGCTGGGTATCGTAGAACCAGGCGCGGCTGTAGCCGAGCTCCTCGGCGCGCTTGACGACCTTCCACGAATCGGCGGCCGTCGCCAGGTTGATTCCGAAGTCCATCTGGGGCGTCGGCGTCACCGGCTCGGCGGGCTTGCCTCCGCGGCGACCTGGGCCGCGGTCGGCCCGTCGCCCACGAGCGTGGTGCGGCGCACGTCGCGCGGCTCGTGCGCCGGGAAGGGCCGGGCCCGGTGCATGGTCTGGCGGTTGTCCCACATCACCAGGTCGCCGACCCGCCACCGGTGCGAGTAGACGAACTGCCGCTGGGTGGCGATCTCGTTGAGATCGCGCAGGAAGGCGCGCGCCTCCGGGACCGGCCAGCCGACGATGCCGCCCGCGTGCGAGGAGAGGTAGAGCGACTTGCGCCGGTGCACCGGATGGGTGCGCACCAGGCACTGGCGCACCGGCGCGAAGCGCACGCGCTCCTCGTCGGTGAAGTCGGTGAAGCCGAGCTGCTGGCGCGAGTAGAGCTGGGAGTGCTCGCAGACGAGGTCCTGCACCAGGGCCCGGGTCTCGTCGTCGATCGCGTCGTAGCCCGCCCGCATGTCGGCGAACTCGGTGTTGCCGCCCTTGGACGGGATGCTCCGGGCGTGGAGCAGCGAGTACTTCGCGGGGATCACCTTGAACGAGCTGTCGGAGTGCCAGAGCCGGTTGCCCAGCGCGAAGAGGCGCCGGCGATCCTCGCGCGCATAGATCTGGTTGTCCTTGTCGAGATTGGATACGTCGGCGAAGGTGGTCGGCAGGCGGTACTCGTCCGGGGCGCGCAGGCTCGTGCCGATGGCGTGCTCGATCTCCCCCAGGCTGCTGGTGAAGGCGAGCTGCTGCTCGTCGGTGAGGGGCTGGTCGTGGAAGACGAGCACGGCGTACTTGTCCATGCCCGCGTGCACGGCCGCCACCTCGTCCAGGGACAGGGGTCTGGTCAGGTCGATGCCCTCGACCTCGGCCGCCAGGCAGGGGCCAACCTGGCGGAAGCTCACCGCGCCGGCCGTTCGTGTCGTCATGCTGGGAGATTGCTCCGGCCGTCAGTTCCTAGTCAAGAGGCCGGGTCGAGGGCCAGCCTCGACCCGGCGGGGGCGGCTGTGGTACGCATGGTGCCCTATGGACAAAGCGCTGACCGGCATCCGGGTCGTGGATCTCACGAACAACCAGGCGGGGCCCTCCTGCGGCCAGATGCTGGCGTGGCTGGGCGCCGACGTGATCAAGGTCGAGGAGCCGGGCCGGGGGGACGTGGCCCGGTACTCGCAGAAGGACAAGGACCGGCCGGACGCGGATGCCCTGTTCTTCCTCTCCTTCAACGCCAACAAGCGGAGCCTCACCCTCAACCTCAAGCACGCGGGCGGTCAGGACGTCTTCCGCGCGCTGCTCAGGACGGCCGACGTGCTGCTGGAGAACTTCGGCCCCGGGGTGATCGACCGCCTGGGCTTCGGCTACGCGGCGGTCCGCGAGCTCAACCCGCGGCTGGTCTACGCGAGCATCAAGGGCTTCGGCTCCTACGGGCCCTATCGCGACTACAAGAGCTACGAGCCGATCGCGCAGGCGATGGGCGGAGCCATGAGCGTCACCGGGTTTCCGGACGGGCCGCCCACGTTCATGTGGCCGTCCATCGGCGACTCCGGCACCGGCATGCACTGCGTGATCGGCATCCTCGCCGCGCTGATGCAGCGGCACGCCAGCGGCCGGGGGCAGCAGGTCGAGGTGTCGATGCAGGATGCGGTGGTCAACCTCATCCGGGTCAGCCTGCGCGACCACCAGCGCTTCGGCAAGGTCATGGAGCGCGCCGGCAACCAGCTCGGGGCGGGCGTGCCGGGCACGACGTACCGCTGCCACCCGGGCGGCCCCAACGACTACGTGTTCATCTTCGCGCAGCAGCAGATGTGGCACCCGCTGCTGCGCGCCATCGGCCGCGAGGACCTGATCGGCGACGCGCGCTACGAGACCCCGGAGACCCGCGCGGCCCACCGCACCGAGGTGAACCGGCTGCTGGAGGACTGGACGGCCGGGCGGCCGAAGCACGACGTGATGAAGATCCTGGGCGAGGCCGGGGTGCCGTGCGGGGCCTGTCTGGACACCGGCGAGGTGCTGACCGACCCGCACCTGCTCGCGCGCGAGATGATCGTGGAGGTCGAGCATCCGGTGCGCGGGCGCTACGTGACGGTCGGCAACCCGATCAAGCTCTCCGCCTCGCCGACCACGATCGGGCCGTCCCCGCTGCTCGGCCAGCACCGCGAGGAGATCCTCGCCGAGCTGGGCTACACCGGCGCCCAGGTCCGCGCGCTCGCCGCCGACGGCGCGATCTAGCCCGCACGGATCGTCCGCAACCCGGCGGGGCCCACCCTCACCCCCACCCTCTCCCTCCCAGGAGGGAGAGGGAGCCGGTTGGCGTCCCCCTCTCCCCCGCGAGGGGGAGAGGGCAGGCTGAGGGGGTGGCCCCGGAGCTGGCCCTTAGATCAGGAAGGAGAGGTTCGGCAGCGGCTCGGCTGCGTTGATCAGCACGACCTTCTTGAGGCTCATCCGCAGCGGGCCGTCCCCGCGCCGCAGGTGGTGCGTCGCGCGCCCCACCCACCAGTGCATCTCGGCCTTGGCCTGGACGGACAGCTCGGCCAGCATGAAGTTCGAGCCCGCCACGAGCCGGCCGTCGGGCTCTTCCGCCACCTCGACGTTCGAGATGAGCCGCCGCATCAGGGACGCGGGCTCCTGGCTGTAGCGATGGCCGGTCTGCAGCAGCTTGATGCGGGTCTCGAGGCGCGCGCGGTTGTCGTAGATGTGCGAGATGCGCGTCTCCGGGTCGGCGTCGGGCTCGGTGGTGGCCGGCACCCAGTAGACCGCGTCGTCGGTCCACAGCGCGAGCCACTCGGCGTAGCGGGCCTCGTCGGCCAGGCGCGCTTCCCGGTGGAGGAACTCGACGACGGCCTGGTGGTCCCGGTCGCTGACCATCGGGGCGACGCGGGCTACGCCTCCGTCATGACCGCGCGGTAGTGCCGCCAGAGCGCCCGGTTGGTGGTCTCGTCGGTGACGTGGGAGACGGCGCGGCCCTGGTCGTCCACGTACTCGCGGTCGAGGCCCCGGCTCAGCAGGAGCCACTCGGGCGTGCGCGCGCGCAGGCCCTGCTGGTTGCGAGTGGCCACGATGAGATCTTCCGGCATCAGGAAGGATGCGGGGCCCATGCCCGCCTCGGCCATGCGCAGCAGGCGGCCGTTGAACTCGGGCACGCCCTTCCAGAACATCGGCGTGTGCCAGTGCACGCACTCCTCCACGTCCACCGGCTCGACGATCGCGATGTTGGTCTCCCCCAGGAAGAGGTTCGGGAAGATGAGCGCGTGCGCGGGGCCCTGCATGATCCGCTGCCGCGCCAGCTCCGGTCCGTCCCGGCGCTCGAGCGCGGCCACGAAATCGGCGACGAGCGGTCCCGCCGCCCCGCCGAACCACTCGAACGGCCCCTGGTAGCCGGGCGACCAGTCGATCTCGATGTGCCCGTGCCCCCAGTCGCGCACGACCGCCTTGATGGCCTTCTCGTCGCCGACCACCCGCTGGTACTGCATGCGGACCGTCTTGAAGAGCGCGAGATGCACGAAGCCCAGGTGGTAGCCGTCGCTGTCGTTCTCGGGCAGCGTCTTCCAGTTGGCCGCGCAGCGATGCTTCACCCAGCCGGCGGTGAGCTCGATCTCCCCCGCCGGGGAGAGATCGCAGGAGCGGTCGATCAGCCGGGTCGCCGCGCCCAGGTGCTCGGTGAGCGTGATGCCGGTCGCCGCGAAGGACGCGAAGACGAACCCCCGGTAGCTCGCCACCCGCGGGGCGGGCTCGAGCCCGTACTCGCGCCGGTCGAGCGCCGCGTAGCCGCCCGGATAGGGCACGCCCGTGAGGGCGCCGTCGAGATCGTACGTCCAGCCGTGGTAGGGGCAGGCGAACGCGCGCGCGTGGCCGCGCTCGGCCGGGCAGAGCATCGTGCCGCGGTGCCGGCAGCGGTTGACGAAGATCGAGACGGCGCCCTCGCGGCCGCGGACCATGATGACCGGCTGGGCGCCGATCCGGCGGGTGACGTAGTCGCCCGGGCGCGGGATCTCGCTGGCGTGGCCGACGAACACCCACCCGCGATGGAAGATCCGCTCCATCTCGTCGGCGAAGATGCGCATATCGGTGTATAGCGACGCATGAATGCGATCGTCCTGCACCAGCGCCTTGTAGTCGATGCGGGGGCGAGGCTCGCCGTCAGGCGTAGACATCCTCGCCCACCTGCCCCGGGCCGGGGAACGGGGCGGCCAGCGCGTACTGCACGCCGCTCTCGATCTCGGTCTTCACGTCCGCCTGGATGCGGTCGAAGACCGACTGCTCGGCGAGCCGCTGCTGCATGAGCCGCGAGGACAGCGTCTCGAGCGGGTCGCGGTTGGTCATCCAGTCCCGCTCCTCGTCGCGGGTGCGGTACTCCCGGTTCACGTCGCCCACGTGGTGGCCGTAGTACCGGTAGGTCTTGCACTCGAGGAACGCCGGGCCCTCGCCGCGGCGCGCCCGCTCGACCAGGCGCTTCATGGTGGCGTGCACCGCCTGCACGTCCTGGCCGTCCACGCTCTCGGCGTGCACGCCCACCGCGCGGGGGCGGGCCAGGATCTCGCCCGCGATCGTCTCGGTGCCGGGGGTGTACTCGCCGTAGAGGTTGTTCTCGCAGACGTAGATGACCGGCAGCTTCCAGAGCGCGGCCATGTTCATGGCCTCGTAGAGCAGGCCCTGCCCGAGGGCGCCGTCGCCGAAGAAGCACACCGCGACCTGGCCGCTCTTGCGCATCTTGGCGGAGAGCGCGGCGCCGGTGGCGATGCCCGCGGAGCCCCCCACGATGGCGTTGGCGCCGAGGTTGCCGGTCTCGGGATCGGCGATGTGCATGGACCCGCCCTTGCCGCGGCAGTAGCCCGGCTCCTTGCCGAGCAGCTCCGCGAACATCCGGGGCACCGAGGCGCCCTTGGCCAGGCAGTGCCCGTGGCCGCGATGCGTGCTGGTGATGAAGTCGTCGCGCTTGAGTGCCTCGCAGACCCCGACCGCGACCGCCTCCTCGCCGACGTAGAGATGGGCCAGGCCGGGCATCTTCGCGCCCTTGTAGAGCTCGTGCACCTGCTCCTCGAAGGCGCGGATCTTGGCCATCTGGCGGTACATGTGCAGGTGCTGCTCGAGGTCCATCCGCGGCTCGGTCATCTGGGTCGTCATCGTCGGCCCTCCCTTGGGCGGCTGCTCTGTGGCGGGAGTATACATTGGACCGGCCCGACCCGCGGAGGCCGTGCTACGGTCGACCCCGGTGGCGTCCGAGGCCGCATCCGCCCGACCGCACGGTCTCTCCAAGTCCCGCGCCATGGCGGGACTGCAGTGCCACAAACTGCTCTGGTGGATGGCGCACGAGCCGGCCGCGCCCGAGCTCGAGGTGGACCACGCGCGCCAGGCCGTCTACGACCAGGGCCACCGGGTCGGCGCGCTGGCCCGGACCTACGTGCCGGGCGGCGTGCTCGTGGACCTGCCCCACGACGCCTACGAGCAGCGGCTGGAGGCGACCCGGCGGGCGCTCGCCGCCGGTGCGCGCGCGGTGTACGAGGCCGCCTTCCGCGCCGACGGCGTCTTCGTGTCGGTGGACATTCTGGAGCGTCTGGGGCTGGAGCGTCTGGGGCTCGAGCGCCTGGAGCGCGGCTTCGGCCTGATCGAGGTCAAGTCCACCGCCGGCGTGAAGGCGCAGCACGTGCCCGACGTCGCGGTGCAGGCCCACGTGCTCCGCCGGAGCGGGCTCGACGTCGGCCGGATGGAGGTCATGCACCTCAACCGCGCCTGCGCGTACCCCGACCTGAGCGATCTCTTCACGCGGGCCGACGTGACCGAGCTGGTCGAGGCCCGGCTGGCCGCCGTCCCCGGCGAGATCGCGGCCATGACCGCGATGCTCGCGGGCCCGCTGCCGAGCGTGGCCACCGGCCCGCAGTGCTCGGCGCCCTACGAGTGCCCCTTCACCGCGCGGTGCTGGCCGGTACTGCCCCCGCACCACGTCAGCACGCTCTACGCCATGCGCCGCCGCGCGTTCGAGCTGGACGAGCTGGGTTACCGCACCATCCTCGACCTGCCGGAGGATTTCGCCCTTGGGGCCGCCGCCGATCGGCAGCGCCGGGCGGTGCGGGCCGGGCGGATGATCGTCGAGCCGACCCTGGCCGGCGCGCTCGCTCCCCTCGCGCCCCCGGTGACCTTCCTCGACTTCGAGACCGTCGGGCTGGCCATCCCGGTATGGGACGGCTGCCATCCCTACGATGCGGTGCCGGTGCAGTTCAGCGCCTACGTGCCGGACGAGCGCGGAGCGCTCCGGGCCCACGACTGGCTCGCGGAGGGGCCCGGCGACCCGCGCCCGGCGCTGGCCGAGCGGCTCCTCGCCGCGTGCGCGGGCGCCCGCGCCATCGCGACCTACGGAAGCTTCGAGCGCGACCGCATCCGGGAGCTCGCGGCGGCGCTGCCGTCCCTGGCCGCCCGGCTCGAGGCCCTCGCGGCGCGCGTGGTCGACCTGTTGCCGGTGGTGCGCAATCACGTCTATCATCCGGACTTCGGCGGCAGCTTCTCGCTCAAGCGCGTGCTGCCCGCGCTGGTGCCCGAGCTCGACTACCGCGGGCTCGCGATCGCCGAGGGCGAGACGGCGAGCCTCGAGCTGGGGCGCCTGCTCTTCCACGGGGACGCGATGGAGCCGGAGGAGCGGGCGCGGCTGCGCGCGGACCTGCTCGCGTACTGCCATCGGGATACGTGGGGGCTGGTCAGGCTGCTGGAGCGGCTGCGCGGCCTGGCGGGGGGAGCATGACGGGACCGATCGACGTCCACACGCACATCTTCGCGAGCGGCTGGCCGGACTTCGCGGCGCGCCACGGCGGCGACCGCTGGCCGCGGCTCGAGGGCGACCCGGCCACCGGGTGCAAGCTCTACCTGGGCGCCGCGTTCAACCGCAACCTCACGCCGCACGCCTTCGACCCCGCGCGCCGCCTCGAGCAGATGGACCGGACCGGCGTGGATCGCCAGCTCCTCTCCCCCGCCCCGCCGACCTTCTGCTACTGGGCGCCCGGCCCCGCCGCGGCCGAGTGGTGCCGGATGCAGAACGACGCGATCGCGGAGCTGGTCGGCCGGAGCCCCGCGCGCTTCCTCGGCGCGGGCGGCCTGCCGCTGCAGGCGCCCGACCTGGCCGTGAAGGAGCTCGAGCGCGTGGCCACCGGGCTGCGCTTCCCCGCGGTGGAGATCGGCGCCAACGTGGGCGGCCACGACCTCGACGACCCGAGCCTGGCCCCGGTCTGGGACGCGGCGGCCGCGCTCGGCATCGCGATCTTCGTCCACCCGCAGGCGCCGATCCTGGGCGATCCGCGCTTCCGCAAGAACAACCTGACGCAGGTGGCCGGCTTCCCGCTCGAGACCGCGCTCGCCATGACGCGGGTGATCTTCGGCGGGGTGCTTGACCGCTGGCCGTCGGTGCGCTGGTGCTTCGCCCACGGCGGCGGGGCCTTCGCCTACATCCTGCCGCGGCTCGACCAGGGCTGGACGGCCATCCCGGACGCAAAGAAGGCGCTCGCCCAGCCGCCCAGCGCCTACGCGCGGCGGGTCTGGGTGGACTCGCTGACGCTCTCTCCGAAAGTTCTCGCGTTCGCGCTCGATACCTTCGGGCCCGAGCGCATCGTGCTCGGCAGCGACTACCCGTTCAAGATGGGCGTGGACGATCCGGTGAGCGTCCTGGACGCGCTCGGCCTCGACGCGGCCACGCGCCGGCGGCTCACCGTGGACAATGCCCGGCAGTTCCTCGCACTGCAATGAGGAGACCATGAACTTCGGAACCTTCCTGCTGATGCAGTCGCCGTCCGCCCGGTCGTCCCGGGAGATCTACGCCCGCGCGGTCGAGATGGCCCAGGCCGCGGAGAGCCTGGGCTTCAGCAATATCTGGCTGGCCGAGCACCACTTCTCGACCTACGGCTACCTCTCCCGCCCGGTGCAGCTCGCCACCTACCTGGCGGGGCGGACCACCCGCCTCCGGGTGGGCACCGCGGTCATCGTGGTGCCGCTCCACCACCCGCTCGTGGTGGCCGAGGAGATCGCCACGCTCGCGCTCCTCGCCCCGGACCGCCTCGACATCGGGCTCGGCCGCGGCTACCAGCACTACGAGTTCGAGCGCTTCGGGCTCGAGCTGGAGAGCGGGCGCGCCCGGTGGGAGGAATCGGTGGACGTCATCCTGAAGGCCCTCGCGGGCGGGCCGTTCAGCTACGAGGGCAAGCTCTACCGGATCCCCGAGACCACGATCTTCCCGCAGCTGGAAGGGCCGCGGCCGCCCATCTGGATCACCGCCCAGAGTCCCGATTCGGTCGAGGGCGCGGTGCGCCGGGGCTTCAACGTGCTCACCGGCGGCTTCGGCGTCCCGGTCGAGCGCATGGCCGAGTTCCGCAAGCTCTTCGACCGGGTGGTGGCCGAGGTGAAGCCGCCGCAGCCGCTGCACGTCGGCGTGCAGCGCGCGGTCTACGTGACGAAGGACGACGCGGACGCGCGCGCCGCCGCCGAGGAGGCGCGCTGGAACATGCGCGTGACGCTGAGCCTCCGCAATCACTACGAGCGCGTCGAGGACGGCCGCGCGATCCCGGTGCCGGCGCCGACGGAGCCCGACGTGGACGATCTGCTCGACCGCTACCTGGTCATCGGCACGCCCGAGACCTGCGTCCGCCAGATCGAGCGGCTGCGCCGCGACGTCGGGATCACCCACTTCAACTGCAGCTTCTGGTTCGGCGACCTCGAGCAGGCCCGCGTCCTCCGCTCGATGGAGCTCTTCGCCGCCGAAGTGATGCCCGCGTTCGCGTAGTCCCCTGTCAGTCAGGCCCCTCTCACCCCAACCCTCTCCCCAGAGGGGAGAGGGAGCCGGGCCGAGAACCCTCTCCCCTCTGGGGAGAGGGCAGGGTGAGGGGCCTGCTGAGGGACCCCGCCCCTGTGCTATTCTCCCCGGCGCATGGCAGCCTCCGGTTCGCGCCCCGAATGGCCTGGCGCGTCATTGGCGCGCGTGCCGTACTGGGTCTACCAGGACGACGCGAACTACCGCGCCGAGCTGCGCCGCATCTTCGAGGGACCGGTCTGGAACTATCTCTGCCTCGCCTCCGACCTCCCGAACGCGGGTGACTACCGCACCAGCTTCCTCGGCGAGATGCCGGTCATCGTGGTCCGGGGCGCGCAGGGGGAGGTCCACGCCTTCGAGAACCGCTGCGCCCACCGCGGCGCCCTGATCGCGCTGGACGACGCGGGATCCACCGGCAGCCACTTCCAGTGCGTCTACCACGCGTGGACCTACGACCTGACGGGCACCCTGGTCGGCATCGCCTTCGAGAAGGGCAGCAACGGCAAGGGCGGCATGCCCGCCTCCTTCTGCAAGGCCGACCACGGCCCGCGCCGGCTCCGCACCACCGTGCTCGCCGGGCTCGTGTTCGCGACGCTCTCGCCCGACACCCCGCCCATCGAGGAGTACCTGGGCCAGGAGGTGCTGGGCCGACTCCGGCGCGTGCTGCACAAGGAAGCGCGGGTGATGGGCCGCTTCGTGCAGGCCCTGCCCAACAACTGGAAGCTCTACGTGGAGAACGTGAAGGACACCTACCACGCGAGCCTGCTCCACACGTTCTTCGGCACCTTCCGCATCACCCGCCTCACCCAGGGCGGCGGCGTCCTGGTGAGCCCGGACGGCGGCCACCACGCCAGCTACACCATCGACCGCGCCGACGACGCGCGCAGCACCGCCTACCGCGAGCAGGGCATCCGCTCGGAGCACCAGAGCTACCGGCTCGCCGATCCGAGCCTGCTCGACGCGGTGGACGAGTTCGGCGACGGCATCCAGCTCCAGATCCTCACCGCGTTCCCGGGCTTCGTGCTCCAGCAGATCCACAACTCGCTCGCGGTGCGGCAGGTGCTGCCCAAGGGGCCGGGGGCGATGGAGCTGCACTGGACGTATCTGGGGTTCGCGGACGACTCGCCCGACATGCACCGCCGCCGCATGAAGCAGTCGAACCTGGTCGGCCCCGCCGGCTACGTCTCGATGGAGGACGGCTGCGTGGGCGGCTTCGTGCAGCGCGGGGTCGCGGCGGCGGGCGAGGCGCTGTCCGTGGTCAACATGGGCGGCGAGGGCGCCGAGTCGCAGGCGACGCGCGCCACCGAGGCCTCGGTGCGCGGGTTCTGGAAGGCCTACCGGCGATACATGGAGGCCTAGCATGCTGGCCGAGCGCGTCTCGCAGCTCAACGCGGAGTACGCGCGGGCCATCGACGACGACCGGCTGGAGGGCTGGCCGGACTTCTTCACCGATCCCTGCGTCTACAAGATCACCTCGGCCGACAACTACCGGCGGGGCCTGCCCGCCGGCCTCGTCTACGCCGACTCGCGGGGCATGCTGAAGGACCGCGTCACCGCGCTGCGGGAGGCCAATATCTACGAGCGGCAGGCCTACCGGCACCTGGTCGGCCTCCCCGCCATCCGCGCGGGCGCGGGCGAGGCGGTGCACGCGGAGACGCCGTTCCTGGTGGTGCGTGTGATGCGCGACGGCACCATGGACCTCTTCGCCACCGGCCGCTACATAGACACGCTGGTCGATGAGGGCGGCACCCTCCGCTTCCAGGAACGGTTGGTCGTGTGCGACAGCAGCCGCGTCGACACGCTCCTGGCGATTCCCCTCTAGGCGCGCATGAACGGAACACGCGCGAGGCGGACGGGTCCTGTCGCCGCGGGCGGCCCCCGTCCGGTCACCGTCGTGCTCTTTCACGAATAGCCACCAGATCGACTTCGAGGAGCCCACATGTCTGCGCCGCTCCGCTCGCTGATGCAAGGCCCGCTGCCGGTCACCGCGCCGCTCGTGCTGAATCCGCTGATGGCCCGCATGGTGGAGGCGGCCGGCTTCCCGGCCGGCTACCTGGGCGGCGGCGCCACCGGGTACCAGAAGGTGGCGCTCGAGGCCAACCTCAACCTCACCGAGATGTGCCAGGCCGCGCTCGACATCGGGGCGGTCTCGCGGCTGCCGCTCATCCTGGACGGGGCCTGCGGCTACGGCGATCCGATGCACATGCACCGTACGATCGGGATGAGCGAGGCGGCCGGCTTCGCGGCCATCGAGATCGAGGACCAGCTCGTGCCGAAGCGGGCGCACCACCACATCGGGATCGAGCACATGATCCCGGTGGAGCTGATGGCGGCCAAGGTGGCGACCGCGGTGGCCGCGCGGCGCAACCCGGACTTCCTCATCATCGGGCGCACCAACGCGGTGCGGGCCTCCACGATGGATGACGCGCTCCGGCGCGGCCTCGCCTACCGCAAGGCGGGCGCGGACGTGCTGCTGCTCTCGATGGCGCACACGCCCGAGCAGCTGCGCTTCATCGGCGAGCGGCTCGGCGGCCCGCTCATGTACCTCTCGGGCCGCGGCGGTCTCGCCGGCCTCGGCATGACGCTCGCGGATCTCGGCGCGCTCGGCTTCCGCATCGTGGCGGATCCCTCCACGCCGCTGCTCGCCGCGTTCGCGGCGTGGAAGACGGTCTACACGGATCTGGCATCCGGTTTCGGCGCGGGGCAGACGCCGGCCGACTGGGGCCCCCTCGAGCACGACATGCTGGGGGTGATCGAGCTCGAGAAACTGCTCGCGGTGGAGCGCAGGACCGTCGAGATCGGGTAGAGGAGAACAGCCATGGAAACAGCTATTTACACGAATTCAGGTGGGGCTATACACAGACCTATCCACAACTGTGGATAGAATTT
This sequence comes from Candidatus Limnocylindria bacterium, assembly GCA_035524955.1. Classification (GTDB taxonomy): domain Bacteria; phylum Methylomirabilota; class Methylomirabilia; order Rokubacteriales; family CSP1-6; genus CAMLFJ01. Next base: position 66,429 of record DATLFG010000045.1, read on the forward strand.
TGCGCACCGGCGGCGGCCCGGGCTAACCCTTGGCCAGCTTCTCGACCTGTCGCCGCGAGAGACCGGCCAGTCGCGACAGCAGCGCATTGACCTTTCGTTCCGACACCTGGTCCGCGAGGATCAGCTTCTTCGACTTCGTCCGGGTCGCGAGGTACGCGACCCAGTCATCGAGGTCCGGCGTGCCGCGCCATGCGATGGTGAGGCCGCTCATCCGGAGTCGCCGGCGCCCTTCGACCTTCGCCAATGGTTTGCGACTCGCCTGCATGAATGAGGAGCCTAGTGAAGTCGGTGGTGATGTGTCAAGCCGATGACAAAGAAAGTTTTGTGAATAGCTGTGGATAAGCCTCTATCATCCTGACTTCAAGGAGGAGACCTCGATGCGACTCAAGGGCAAAGTGGCCATCGTCACCGGCGCCGCGCACGGAATGGGCGAGAGCGAAGCGACGATCTTCGCGCGCGAAGGCGCGAGCGTGATCGTGGCCGACGTGGACGCCGACGGCCAGAAGGTCGCGGCCAACATCACCGCCGCGGGAGGCCGGGCGCAGTTCGTGAAGCTCGACGTCGCGAGCGAGGCGGATTGGGAAGCGGCGATCCGCGCCACGGTGGCCGCGTACGGGCGGCTCGACATCCTCGTCAACAACGCCGGGATCAGCGGCACGCACGATCCCGACTACGAGAGCACCGCCGCGTGGGACCGGCTGATGAACATCAACGCCAAGGGTGTCTTCCTCGGCATGAAGCACGCGGTGCCGGTCATGCGGCGGGGCGGCGGCGGGTCCATCGTGAACATCTCGTCCATCTCCGGCTTCGTGGGGCAGGACCGGATGCACATGGGCTACAACGCCTCCAAGGGCGCGGTGCGCATCATGACCAAGTCGGGCGCGGTGCAGTACGGCAAGGACGGCATCCGCGTGAACTCGGTGCACCCCGGCTTCCTGCCCCCGATGCGGACGTCGAAGGGCTCGGCCGATCCCGCGTGGCGGAAGCCGCTGCTCGACGCCGTCCCGCTCCGGCGCGAGGGGCGGATCGAGGAGGTCGCCCACGCGGTCCTGTTCCTGGCCTCCGACGAGGCCTCGTACATCTCCGGGACCGAGCTGGTGGTGGATGGAGGCTTCCTCGCCGTCTGATGGCCACCCGGCGGGTTCCCGGCTTCTGTGCGCTCTGCCGCTCACGCTGCGGCTGCGTGTCGGTCGTGGAGGACGGGCGGCTGGTCGCGGTCGAGCCTGATCCCTCGCATCCCACCGGCGCCGGCCTCTGCGTGAAGGGCCGCGCGGCCCCGGAGCTGGTCCATGCGGCGGACCGGCTGCTCCACCCGATGCGCCGCACGCGGCCGAAGTCCGATCCGGAGGCGGGCTGGGAGCGGATCGGCTGGCCGGAAGCCCTCGACTGGACCGCTTCCCGGATGCGCGAGGTCGCCCGGCGGCACGGACCCGAGGGCGTGGCCTTCGGCTGCACGACCCCGGCGGGCACCGCGGTCTCCGACGGCTTCCTCTGGATCCTCCGCCTGGTCCGCGCCTTCGGGAGCCCGAACCTCGTCTGGGGCGAGGAGCTGTGCGCCTGGCACCGGGACTTCGTCACGCCGTTCACCTTCGGCGTGGACATCGGCACGCCCGACTGGGAGCGCACCGGCTGCCTGCTGCTCTGGGGGCACAATCCGTCCGCCACGTACCTGGCCCAGGCCAGCGCCGTCCAGCATGCGACGACGCGCGGAGCGGCCCTGGTAGTGGTCGATCCGCGACGCGCGGGGGCGGCGGTCCGGGCCGATCAGTGGCTGCGGGTGCGCCCCGGCACCGACGGCGCGCTCGCGCTGGGGCTGGCCTCCGTCATGATCGCGGAGGGCTGGTACGATCGCGACTTCATCCGGGACTGGTCGAACGGCGCGTTCCTGGTGCGCGCCGACAACGGCCGCCTCCTCACCGCGGCCGATCTCTCCGCGGTGGGCAGCCCGGCGCATCAGGTCGCGTGGGATCGTGCCGCGGGCCGGCCGGTCGCGTACGATCCGGCCGTCGCCGACTTCATCGAGCCGATCGGCGACCCGGAGCTCGACGGAACCGTGCGCTGCATGACGCGCTCCGGTCCCGTGACGTGCGTGCCCGCGTTCGAGACCTACGCCGCGCTCTGCCGCGAGTATCCGCCCGAGCGCGTGGAGCGCATCACCGGCGTGCCGGCCGCCCAGATCGTCGAGACCGCCCGGCTGCTCTGGGAGCGCCGCCCGGTCTCGTACTTCCACTGGACTGGGCTCGAGCAGCACACCAACGCGAGCCAGACCGTGCGCGCGCTCTCGCTCCTCTACGCGCTCACCGGCTGCTTCGACGCGCCCGGCGGCAACGTGCGGCCGAGCCGACCCCCGGTCAACGACCTGGCCCCGCTCGCGTTGCTCCCGGAGCGGCAGCGCGCGAAGGCCCTCGGCCTGGCCGGGCGGCCGCTCGGGCCCGCGCGCCAGGGCTGGGCCACCGCGGCCGACGCCTACCGCGCCATGCTCACCGGCGCGCCCTACCCGGTGCGCGGCATGGTCGGCTTCGGCACCAACCTGCTGCTCTCCGCGCCCGGCGCGGCCACCGCGCGCGCCGCGCTCACCAGCCTCGACTTCCTGGTCTACGCCGATCTCTTCCTGACGCCCACCGCCGCGCTGGCGGACGTGGTGCTCCCGGTGTCCTCCGCGTGGGAGCGGGAGGGCCTGCGCGTGGGCTTCGGGCCGACGCAGGACGGCGAGCAGCACGTCCAGCTCCGGCCGGCGGTGGTGGCGCCGCGGGGCGAGGCGCGCTCGGACATCTGGATCGTCTGCGAGCTGGCCCGGCGGCTCGGGCTCGGCGACCGGTTCTGGGGCGGGGACGAGGACGCGGGCCACCGCTTCATGCTGGAGTCCTCCGGCGTCACCCTCGAGCAGCTCCGCGCCAATCCCGGCGGCGTGCGCACCACGATCGAGCCGCGCTTCAAGCGCTACGCGGCCCGCGGCGCCCACGGCCCGATCGGCTTCGCCACGCCCAGCCGCCGGGTGGAGATCTTCTCCGCTCAGCTCCAGAAGGCCGGGCAGGCGCCCCTGCCCGAGTACGTCGAGCCGGCGGCGAGCCCGGTCAGCCGCCCCGACCTCGCGGCGCGCTTTCCCCTGCAGCTCACCACCGCCAAGGTCGTGCAGTTCTGCCACAGCCAGCACCGGAGCCTGGCGCGCCTGCGGCGGCACAGCCCCGACCCGCAGATCGAGCTGCATCCGGCGGCCGCCGAGGCCCGCGGCATCGAGAGCGACGACTGGGTGCTGGTCGAGACGCCGCGCGCCACCATGCGGGCGCGGGCCCGGCTCGATCCGAGCCTCGCCCCCGACGTGGTCTGCGCGCAGTTCGGCTGGTGGCAGCCGTGCGAGCCGCTCGGGCTCGGGGGCTACCCGGCGGAAGGCGCGGCCAGCGCCAACTACAACAACCTGATCGATCCCGACACCGCCGACCCGATCAGCGGGACGGTCGCGCTGCGGTCCTATGTCTGCCAGGTCCGCCGGGGGGAGCCGTGAGCACCACCGAGCAAGCCATCGACGCGTTCTGGGCGGCCGCCCGCAACCGGACCGCCCCGCCGGCCGAGTGGATGCACCGCCTGAGCCGCGAGGAGGCCTATCGCGTGCAGCTGGGCGTGCTCGCGCGCCACGTGGCGGCGGGCGAGCGGCAGGCCGGCTGGAAGGTGGGCCTCACCTCGAAGGCGATGCAGATCCAGCAGAAGGTGCACGAGCCGGTGCTGGGCTTCCTGCTCGCCAGCGGCGAGCAGCCGAGCGGCACGCGCTTTCGCTTCGCGGACCTGATCAGTCCCGGCTTCGAGAACGAGCTCTGCCTGACGGTGGGCCGCACGCTGCGCGGGCCCGGCGTCACCACCGCGCAGGCGCAGGCCGCGCTCAGCGCGATGGCCCCGGCCTTCGAGATCATCGAGAAGCGCGGCGACTTCGCGGCCGATCTGAACGTGAGCCTGGCCGACAACGCGCAGCAGCGTGCCTACGTGACGGGCGCCGCGGTGCCGGTGCCCGCGGGGTTCGACCTGGCCGCGGTGGCGCTGGAGGTCTCGGTGAACGGCGGCGCCCCCGACCGGGCCACCGGCGCGGAGGTGCTGGGCACGCCCGCGGCCTCCATCGCGTGGCTCGCCAACAAGCTCGCCGAGCTCGGCCTGGTGCTCGAGGCCGGCATGAAGGTGATGTCGGGCTCGTTCACCCGCCAGTACGCCATCACGCGCGGCGACCGCATCGCCGCGACCTTCACGCCGGTCGGCCCGCTCCGCGCCGACTTCGTCTAGCCGGGCTAGCCGCCGGCTCGTCAGGCGACGAAGAGTCGCAGGCCCGCCAGGCGAGCGAATCTGGAGAAGTCGGCATCCCGGGTCACGAGGGGCGCATTGTGGTCCAGGCATGCCTGCGCGATGAGCGCATCGGCAAGCGGGGCACGACGCCCCCGGTGGATCACGCATGCCATAGCTCAATACGGCCGCGGCCCGCGGTCAATCCGTATCGCGAACGATACGGCTCCTCGCCAGGGCCGGGTCTCGAGACTTGACCCCGGCTACGGGACGAGGACGATCTTGCCGTGGTGGCCCGCCTCCATCACCGCCTCGTGGCCGCGCGCGGCCTGGGCGAGCGGCAGCTCCAGGGCGATGACCGGGCGCAGCGAGCCGTTGCGCAGCCCCTCGACCAGCGCGGCGTGGATGCCCGCGACCTGGGCCGGCGTCGCGTGGTTGAGCGCCATGCCGAGGATCGCCGCGTCCTTGTTCATGGCCAGCCGCGCGTTGATCTCGGTCGTGCCCCGGTTGCCGATGACCACGATGCGGCCCCGCGGCGCGATGGCGCCCAGATCCTTCTGGAGGTTCACGTTCGCCAGCATCTCCATGATGATGTCGGGCCCGCGCCCGCCGGTCAGCCGGACGCACTCCTCGAGGTAGCCCGCCGCGGTGTGATCGAGCACGTGGTGCGCGCCCTGCTCCGCGACGAGGCGCCGCCCCTTCTCGGTGCTCGCGGTGCCGACGACGGTGAGGCCACGCGCCCGCGCGAGCTGGACCGCGCCGATGCCCACGCCGCCGCTGGCCCCGTGGACCAGGACCGTCTCGCCCGCCTCGCCGTGGGCGCGGTTGAACAGCGCGTGGTAGGCGGTGGCGTAGGGGATGTTCATGGCCGCGCCCTGCGCGAAGGTGGCGCTGGCGGGCAGCGGGTGCACCTGCGCCTGCTCGCACACCGCGTACTCGGCGTAGGCCCCGGATACGGTGCCCCCCACGTAGACGCGGTCCCCCGGCTTCACCCCGGTCACCCCGGCGCCCACCGCCTCGATGACACCCGCCGCATCCGCACCCGGGGTGTAGGGCAGCTTGGGCCCGCGGTTGTCGGTGTTGCTCCGCAGGTACGTGTCCACCGGGTTGATGCCGACGGCGTGGTTGCGCACCAGCACCTGGGTGGGCCCCGCCTGGGGCGTGGGAACCTCCTCGAGCTTCAGGACCGCCGGACCGCCGTACTCCGACACCCGGATCGCTTTCATGGATGGGCTCCTTTCGGCCCCCGAGGATACCTCATCCGGACGCCGGCGGATCCGCGGTGCCCATCCAGAACGGCGAGGTCTTGCCGATCCGCTCAAGATAGGCGCGGCGCTCGGCGGCGCGGCGCGGATACCACGAGGAGAGATAGTCGCCGTCCAGCATGTGCCGCCGACTCTCGGTCCCGAAGAAGCCGGCCAGCTCCGCCAGGGAGATGAAGCCGTCCTCGGACCTCGGCTCGAACCGGCTCCAGCGTCGTGCATGCTCTTCCGACCGGAAGAGATTCATGCCGGTTCAGAGATAGTACGATCGCCCGCGCGACGGCCCGAACCCGAAGGCGAGATGGCCGACGACGCCGGGGGGATCCACCCACGTGATGCCCCCGTCGCGCATCTCCACCGTGACCGGATCCCCGCAGTCGAGGCACGGCGCGTCCACGCGGACGGTCTCGCCCGGGAACAGCCACGTGGCGGACGTGGCCTCGAACCCGCACTGGGCGAACCAGCGCTGCTCGCCCCGCACCGTGATCCGGTACTGGGTGGGCAGGTTGTTCAGCGGCGGGAACGAGGCGATGTAGTCGGTCTCGGGATGCAGCCACCCGATCGGGTACGCCTGCACGACGTCATGGAGCAGGCCGCGTCCTTCCTCGGCGGCCAGCCCGAGCGCCCGCGCCAGCTCCGCGTAATGCGGGGCGCGGCCCGTGTCGACCAGGCTTCGCATGATGCGCTGGAAGGCTTGATCCATGAGGCGCGGGTCGGGCATGGCTCTCTCCCCCTCACCCTGCCCTCTCCCCCGAGGGGAGAGGGTTGTCGGGTAGCACGGCGATGGCCGAGATCTCGATGAGGGCGCCCTCGCGCAGGAGACCGGCGACGATGACGCCGGTGGCGGTCGGGAAGCGGCCCCGGAAGAACTCGCGGCGCACCCCGGCGGTCCGGCCGTAGTTCTCGGTGGTCGTGACGTACTCCGTGGTCTGCACGATGTGCTCGAAGCCGCCGCCCGCCGCGGCCAGGAGCTTCGCGAGCTTCTCGAAGATGTAGCGGGTCTGCGCGACGATGTCGCCGGGCCCGACGATCTTCCCGCTCTCGTCCCCCGCGGTCAGGCCCGAGATGAAGAGCAGGTTGCCCGCGCGGACGGCGGGCGAGAACGTGTAGCGGGCCGGCCAGGGGCTCGGCCCCGTGATCACCTCGAAGGCGGGCATCGGCCGCTCCTCGGGCGCGGACCGCATCACCGTCCCCGCAGCAGGAACCGCTGGATCTTGCCGGTCTCGGTCTTCGGGAGCCGATCGAGAAACTCGATCTCCCGGGGGTACTGGTGCCGGCCCAGCTGCGTCTTCACCACATCCACGATCTCCGTCTCGAGCCCGTCCGGCGCGGCGTGGCCCGGCTTGAGGACGACGTAGGCCTTGACGATCTGGCCCCGCAGCGCGTCGGGCTTGCCCACCACCGCGGCCTCGGCCACCGCCGGGTGCTTCAGGATCGCGCTCTCGACCTCGAAGGGGCCGATGCGGTACCCCGCGCTCTTGATCACGTCGTCGGCGCGGCCCTCGAACCAGAAGTAGCCCTCCGCGTCGCGGCGGGCCAGGTCGCCGCAGGTCATCCACTCGCCGCGGCACATCTCCCGGTCCCGGTCCTCGTCGTTCCAGTAGCCGAGCGAGTAGTAGCCCTCCGGGTGCGGCTTCATCCCCACGTGGCCCACCACATCGGGGCCGACCTCGCGGCCGCCGTCGTCCACCACCGCCATCGTGCAGCCGGGCAGCGGCAGGCCCATCGAGCCCGGCTTGACCGTCATCTCCACGGTCGCGAGGTTGCCGATCGGCAGCCCGAGCTCGCTCGAGCCGTACTGGTCGCGGACCGTGACGCCCCAGTGCTCGCGGAAGAAGCGCACCACCTCCGCGTTCAGGGGCTCGCCGCAGCTACTGGCGGTGCGGATGCGCAGCGGCCCACCACCCGCCGCGGCCCCGCCGAGCGCCATCACCCCGCGCAGCAGCGTCGGCGTGGTCGCGAGGTTGGTCACGCCCAGCGCGCGCAGCCGCGCCACGCACAGCTCGGGCGTGGGCGCGGCCTCGTGCGAGATGACCGGCACGCCGAGGGCGAGCGCGCCCATGTAGCAGACCAGCCCGTAGCCCCAGCCGGGGTCGCCGGTCGGCCAGAAGACGTCGTCGGGCCGCAGATCGGCGCCGTGGACGAGGTGGGGATGGATCGCGACGAGGAAGTTCGCCGCGATCTTCACGCCCTTCGGCGGTCCGGTCGAGCCCGAGGTGTAGAGCAGCACCGCCGGATCTTCTCGACGGACGTCGGTCAATCGGGCCACGTCCGGCCGGCCGTGCATGGCCCGCCAGAAGTCCACGTCGCCGCGAGCGTCGCCCGGAGCGCCGCCGGGCCCGCCGGTCACCGTGATCACGGTGACCCCGTGCGGGAGCGGCTCGGGAAGGCGCCCGCGCTGCTCCCACTGCGTGACCAGCACCCGCGCCCCGCTGTGGCGAGCCCGGAACCCGATGGCGTCCGGGCCGAAGCCGGTGAAGATCGGCACGTAGATCGCGCCCACCTTCCACGCGCCGATCATCGCGATCAGCATCTCGGGGATGCGGGGCAGGAACCCCGCGACCCGGTCCCCGGGGCCGACGCCCCGCTCTCGCAGCACGCCGGCGAACCGGGCGCTCAGCCGGGCGAGCTCGTCGAACGTGTAGGTCCGGGCTTCCCCGCTCTTGCCGAACCATCGCAGCGCGGCGCGGCCGGCGCCGGCGTGGCGATCCACGATCGCGCGGCCGAGATTCACCGGCGCTCCCGCCACGAAGCCCATGGCGCGGGCGCTCTCCTCCCAGCGGAAGGCCTGGCACGCGTCGCGATGGGTCGGGCGGCTCATGGTCCGGGGTGCGGCCATCGAGGATACCGCACTTGCGCGGAACGGGCGGACGGGATACACCAGGGGGCGAACGGCACCCCGAGCCCAGGAGAGCGCCCATGAGCGAGACCGCGACGAGCCAGGCCGAGACGCTGCTGATGGAAAAGGACGGGCCGATCGGCTGGATCACCTTCAACCAGCCGCACAAGCGCAACGCGGTGAGCCAGGAGATGTGGCAGCGCATGCCGGAGTACGTGCGCGACCTCGCCGCCGATCCCGCGATCCGGGTGGTCATCCTGCGCGGGGCCGGCGACGCCGCCTTCGTGGCCGGCGCGGACATCTCCCAGTTCAAGGACCGGCGGCGCAACGCGGCGGATGAAGAGGAGTACCGGCGCATCTCGGCGGCCGGATCGGAGTCGCTGGCCACGCTCGGCAAGCCGCTCCTCGCCATGATCCACGGCTTCTGCATCGGCGGCGGGGTGAGCATCGCGATCACCTGCGACCTGCGCATCGCGGCCGACGACGCCCGCTTCGGCATCCCGGCCGCCCGTCTGGGCCTGGGCTATCACTATCGCGGCATGGAGAAGCTCATGGGCCTGATCGGCCCCGCGTACACCAAGGAGCTGTTCTTCACCGCCCGCACCGACTTCAGCGCCCAGGACGCGCTGCGGATGGGGCTGGTGAACCAGGTCGTGCCGAAGGCGGACCTCGAGCGCTTCACCCGGGACTACGCGCTGCTGATGTCGCGCAACGCCCCGCTGACCCTGCGCTCGGCCAAGGCCAGCGTGGAGCAGCTGCTGCGCCCGGCCGCCGACCGCGACCTGGCCATGCTGGACCGGCTGATCACCGAGTGCTTCAACAGCCAGGACTACCAGGAGGGCGTGCGGGCCTTCTCGGAGAAGCGCCGGCCCCAGTTCCAGGGCCGCTGACCGGGCGCGGCCGCCATGCTCGTCGAGGCGAAGCTCGCTCAGCTCGGCCTCTCCCTGCCCGATCTCGATGCGCTGTACCGCGGCAACGCCTCCGGCGCGCGCTTCATCTCGCACCTGGCGGTCGGCAACCTGCTCTACCTCTCCGGGACCACGCCGGTGAAGGACGGCCGCCCGTACCTGCCCGGGGTGGTCGGCGCGGATCTCTCGATCGAGCAGGGCTACGAGGCCGCGCGCCACGCCGCGATCACGAGCCTGGCCGCGATCAAGTACGCGCTCGGGGATCTCGACCGCGTGCAGCAGGCGGTGCAGCTGATCGGCTTCGTCAACTCCGCGCCCGGCTTCGGCCAGCAGCCGCGGGTGATCAACGGCGCCACCGATCTGCTGGTCGAGCTCTACGGGGACCGCGGCAAGCCGACCCGCGCGGCGATCGGCTGCCAGGGCCTCGCCATCAATCACTCGGTGGAGATCGTGCTCACCGTGCTCTTCACCGGCGAGGGCGTCAGACCGCCCCTGGCGCGCGACCACTACGAGGTCAGGTCTTGAATCACGACATTCCGCGGCCGGTCCGCGGTCAGCCGCGGGCGGCGAGCTGCTCGGCGAGGCGGAGCTTCTGGACCTTGCCGGTGCTGGTGACCGGGAGATCCTCGCGGCGCATCACGCGGATCTCCTGCGGCACCTTGTAGGCGGCGAGGGCGTCCCGGCAGAGCGCGCGGAGCGCGGCGGGATCGGCGGCGCGGCCCGGCTTCGGTATCACGACCGCGACGAGCACCTCTTCCTTCCTCGGATCGGGGAGGCCGACCACGTAGGCCTGCTCGACCGCCGGGTGTCCCAGCAGCACCTCCTCGACCTCGAGCGGGGCGACGTTGATGCCGCCGGTCTTGACCATCTCCTTGATGCGCCCCCGGAAGCGCAGCCTCCCGTCGTCGCCGATGAGGCCGAGATCTCCGGTGAGCAGGAAGCCCTCGGCGTCGAACGCCGCCGCGTTCTTCTCGGGATCACGGTAGTACCCCGGGGTGAGATGCCCGCGCACCAGGATCTCGCCGACCTCGCCCGGTGGCAGGGGCCGCCGGCTCTCGCGGTCCACCACCCGGAGCTCCATGCCGGGCAGCGGGTAGCCCACCGTCGTCCGCCGCACCTCGGGCGAATCGTGGGCGTCGGTGACGGTGCAGTTGCCGTAGCACTCGGTGAGCCCGTAGACGTTGCAAATCTCGCGCGCGCCCAGATCCATCACCATCTGCATGGCCGCGGGCGGGCCGATGGCCGCGCCGGTGCGCAGCGAGGAGAGGTCGCGCCGCGGCCGATCGGGATGCTCGGTGAGCGCCAGCGCGATGTTGGGCGTGCCGTAGTAGACGGTGCAGCGCTCGCGCTCGATCAGGGCCAGGGCCTCCCCGGCGTCGAGCTGCTCCTGCAGCACCAGGGTGCCGCCGTGGCTCATCACCGCCACCAGGGCGTTGGCGCAGCCGAAGCTCCAGAAGAGCGAGATGCCCATCCACATGCGATCGGCCGCGGTCAGGTGCTGGCGCTCGCCGATGTTCCACATGTTCTCGATGAGCCCGCCGTGGCAGAGCTGCACACCCTTGGGCGTCGAGGTGGTGCCCGAGGTATAGAGGATGCAGGCCACGTCTTCCGGCGTCACCGCTCGCTGCCCGGCGTCGATCTCCGCGTCGGGCACGTCGCGGCCCAGCTCGGCCAGTTCGTCCAGCCCGATCGTCCTCGCCGGGCGCTCGTCGCCCGCGACCACCACGCGCCGCAGGACGGGCAAGCGGACCGATCCCGGGCCACCCATCTCGGCCACCGCGTCGAGGAAGTGCTGGGCGCCCAGGCGCGGGATCGTGATCAAGGTGGTGACACCGCAGTGGGCCAGCACGTACTCGAGCTCGCGGGGCCGCGACCACGTGCTGATCGGCACGAGCGTCGCGCCCAGCATCGTGACCGCGAAGTCGATCAGCAGCCACTCCGGCCGGTTGGTCATGACCAGCGCGACCCGGTCACCCGCGCCGACGCCGAGCCGCCGCAGCCCTCTGGCGAGCCGCCGCACCCGCGCGCGCGTCTCCGCGTAGCTGAGTCGCTCCGCGCCCCCCACGATCATTTCGTGGTCGGGCTGGCGCGCGGCCAGCTCGTCGAGGAGGTCAGGTAGGGTGCGGCTCGCCGGACGCATCGGGGTCAGCGCAGGCCGGCGGCGGCGAGGCGGGGGAAGACGGTGTCGCGGAAGGCGGCGATCTCGCGGGCCGGCGGCGTGAAGGTCTCGAGCGGCATCAGGTAGAGATTCCGCACCCCGAGCCTGGTCAGCTCCACGATGCGGGCCGCGCAATCCTCGGCGGTGCCGATCAGCCCCATCGCCTCGCAGAGCTGGGCCACGACCTCGTCGGGCACGAACGCGGTGGCCGCGATGGCCGCCTCCCAGTCGTGGGCGTGCGAGAGATCGGGGTAGATCTTCCACACCGCGTCCGGGATCGTGAGCGGCGGGAGCTGGAGCCCGGCGGGCTCGAGCCAGTAGCCGCCCCAGCGCAGGATGCCCCAGTGCACCGAGGTCGGCCGCGCCTGGCGCAGGGCCTCCGCGGTGGTCGGCAGGGCCGCGGTGCGCACCGCCCAGATAACCTCGAGATCCTCGACCTTCCGCCCCGCGCGCCGGGCGCCGCGCTCGAGCAGCTCGAGCGCGCGCTGCACGATGCCGCGGTTCGACCCCACCAGCAGCAGCACGCCGTCGGCCACCTCGCCCGCGAGCTCGATGGCCTTGGGCCCCGAGGCGGCCATCAGCACCGGGATGCGTCGCCCGCCCGCGTAGGCGAGACGCCCGGCGGTCTCGCCGAACCGCGCGCTCTCGCCGGCCAGCAGGGTCCGGATGGTGGCGATCGACTCCCGCATCAGGGCGAGCGTGGCCGCCTTCCGCCCGATGGTGGTGGCCGAGGTGTAGCCCGTGCCCATCACGAACTTCACCCGGCCCGGCGCCAGCTCCTCCACCGTCTGGATCGCGCCGGCCAGCACCGAGGCGTGCCGGGTGAACGGGTTGGTGACCGCGGGGAAGAGCTGCATCCGCCGGGTATGGGTCGCGGCCTGACCGAGCGTGACGAAGGTATCGCGGGAGATCATCTGGCTGTCGAGGATGCCGGCGCCGTCGAAGCCCGCCGACTCGATCGACTGGATCAGGCGCATCAGCTCGGGCATCGGCGCGGTGCCCGGCACCCGGATGTGGACGCGAACCGGTTCGGTCATCAGGAACTCCTCACTTGGGGGGGCCTCCTCGCCTTGGGGGCCTCCTCCTTCGGGGCTCGGTCATTCGTAGCGGGGCCGCCGCTTCTCGCGGAACGCGGCCACTCCTTCCGTGAAGTGCGCGCTCGCCCGCACCCGGTCGCCCAGCTCCTGCTCGAGCACCTCGCGGCCGCGGGCGTGATCGGCGATCGTCGAGCTGACCTGCCGCTTCACCGCCTGCACCGCGGACGGGCTATTGGCCGCGATCGCCTCCGCGGTCTCGAGCGCCCACGCTATCAGGCCCTCGGCGGGCACGATCCGGTTGATGAGGCCAAGCCGGACGGCCTCGGCCGAGTCGATCAGTCGCCCGGTGAGCAGCAGATCCATCGCGTGCACGTGGCCGATCTGCTGGGGGAGCTTCAGCGTGGCCCCGCCGAACGGGTAGATGGACCACTTCACCTCGGGCAGGCCGAAGCGGGCGTGCGGCGCGGCCGCGCGGATGTCGGTGGACAGCAGCAGCTCCAGGCCGCCGCCCACGCAGTCGCCGTTGACCGCGGCCACGATCGGCTTCGTGTACGCGTCCTGCTTCAGCAGCGCGTGACCAACGACCCGCGCGGTGTCCGGGGAGGCGCTGAGATCGCCGCTGATGTCGGCGCCCGCGCAGAAGGCCCGCGCGCCGGCGCCGGTGACCACGACGGCGCGGCAGCTCCCGCGCTCGAGCTCGTCCCAGATTCGCGCGAGATCCGCCATCATCGCCCGCGACATGGCGTTGAGCCGCGGCTGGTTGTCGATGGTGACGACCATCACGTGGGGGCCGTGCGCCTCCACCCGGATCTCCACGGCGATCAGCTCCCGAGCGTGACGACGACCTTGCCGAGCGCCCGGCGATCGGTCAGCAGGCGGATCCCCTCCACCGCCCGGTCGAGCGGCAGCCGGTGGCTCACGTGGGGCTTGAGCTTGCCCGCCGCGTACCAGCCGAGCAGGGCCTGCACGGAGCGCCGCAGCTTGTCCGGTTCATGAAAGCGGTAGTGGCGCAGCGAGCAGCCGAGGGCCGACCGGTTCTTGACCAGCAGCCGGTTCGCGGGAATCTGCTGGACGCCGCCCACGAAGCCGACCAGCAGCATGCGCCCGCCCCAGCCGAGCGCGGACAGCGCGGCGTCGGCCAGGTCGCCGCCGATCGGGTCGAAGCAGACGTCGGCGCCCCGGTCGGCGGTGAGCGCCATCACGCGCTCGGTGAGGCGCTCGGTGGTGTAGTTGATCCCGTCGTGGGCGCCGTGCTCCCGCGCCACCGCGAGCTTCTCGGTGGTGCTCGCGCCCGCGATCACGCGCGCGCCCATCGCTCGGCCGATCTCCACCGCGGTGAGCCCGACCCCGCCGGCCGCGCCCAGTACCAGCAGGGTCTCGCCCGCCTCGAGCCGGCCCTGCCACCGGAGCGCCACGTCGCTCGAGATGTAGGCGATAGGAAAGGCGCCCGCCTCGTCGAAGGACATGCCGGCCGGGATCGCGAAGGTCTCGGACTCCTTGGCCACCGCCTGCTCGGCGAGCCCGCCCCAGGCGAGCGTGGCCATCACGCGGTCGCCCGCCCGAAAGCGCGTCACGCCCGCGCCGCTGCGCGCCACCACCCCCGCGGTCTCGAGCCCGGGGCTGAACGGGAACGGCGGGCGCGTCTGATACTTGCCCGCCACCATGATGGAGTCCGCGTAGTTGACCGAGGTGGCGCGCACGTCGATGAGGACCTCGTCGGCGGCGGGCGTGGGCGCGGCGACCTCCTCCACGATCAGGTCGTCGATCGGTCCCCATCCACGACAGATCAGGGCGCGCATCGCGGTGGAGTATAACTCAGCGTGCTATAGTGGGCGGCGCTCGTTCCGGGACTCTCACGCACTCCAACGCCGGAGGATCAGCCGATGAGCCGCCTCAGCCGTTCCCGCGCATCGTCGAGCAGATCTTCGAGACCATCGACCGCATCCGCCGCGGCAGCCTTGCAATTCTTCTAGTCGAACAGCGGGTGGTCGAGGCGCTCGAGCTCTGCGACCGCGGCTACGTGCTGGAGACCGGGCGCGTCGCCCTCGAGGGCGCCCAGACCGCCCTGCTCGCCGATCCACGCGTCCAGCGCGCCTATCTCGGAGCGTAATACTCCGTCGAGACCATGTATACTAGGGCCCTCGGTCGCAATCGCGAGGAAAGGATCCCCGTGCCCCGGACTCCCACGAAGTCGTACAACTGCAGTGTCGTCTCGGAAACCGTCTCCATCTCGCTGCGCCGCCGCCAGTCGCTCGGCGGCCACGGCAAGCTCTTCGTCCGTTGCAGCGAGACGGAGTGCCAGTACATCGACACCAACGAGCCGCCCTGCCCGCTGACGCTCCAGCTCTTCGAAGCGGAGATCGCGGAGCGGATGGCCCAGCGGACGGAGTAACGCCCGGCGTTATTTCCTTCACGCCGGCCGCCGGCCGCGTGTATGCTGTAGTCACTGCACCATCGCAGACCGCGTTTCCCGTCCTCTTCCGCATCGTGAGGCGCGCCAAGATCATCCGCGGAAGACTGTACGGGCCCGGCTGTGCCCGCAAGAGGTTACTCGCTCCATGTCCTTCTCCGAATTCCAGCTTCATCCCGATCTGCTCCGCGGCGTCGCGGCCCTGGGTTTCCAGGCTCCGACCGCCATCCAGCGTGACGCCATTCCCCCGGCCATGGCCGGGCGCGACGTGCTCGCCTGCGCCATGACCGGCAGCGGCAAGACCGCAGCGTTCCTGCTGCCGATCCTCCAGCGGCTCATCGGGCTGCCCCGCGGTACCACGCGGGCCTTGATCATCGCCCCGACCCGCGAGCTCGCGGCCCAGATCGACGAGCACCGCGGCCAGCTCGCCCGCCACACGCGGCTCACCGGCGCGGCCATCTTCGGCGGCGTGGGCATGGGCCCGCAGGAGTCGGCGCTCCGACGCGGCGCGGACGTCCTCGTCGCCACGCCCGGCCGGCTGCTCGATCACATGCGCATGCCCTATACCAGGCTCGACGGCCTCCAGGTGCTGGTGCTGGACGAGGCCGACCGCATGCTCGACATGGGCTTCCTGCCGGACATCCAGCGGATCCTGAAGCAGCTCCCGGCGCGCCGGCAGACGCTCTTGCTCTCCGCGACCATGCCCGGCCCCATCGCGGCGCTCGCGAAGCTGATTCTCCACGATCCGGTGGCGATCCAGATCGAGCGGCCGTCCGCGCCCGCGGTCGGCATCACCCACACCGTGTACGCGGTGCCGCAGGAGCTGAAGTCGGCCCTGCTCGTCGAGCTGCTCAAGCAGCCCGGCACGCGCAGCGTGCTGGCCTTCACGCGCACGAAGCATCGGGCCAACCGGCTGGCCGACTACCTGACCCGGCACGGGGTCAAGGCCGACCGCATCCACGGCAACCGCAGCCAGGCGCAGCGGACGCAGGCGCTGGCCGGCTTCAAGGACGGGCGCTTCCAGGTGCTGGTGGCCACGGACATCGCGGCCCGCGGCATCGACATCGACGCGCTCAGCCACGTGGTGAACTTCGACGTGCCGGGCATGCCCGACGAGTACATCCACCGGGTGGGCCGCACCGCGCGCGCCCAGGCGCTGGGCGACGCCCTCACGCTGGTCGCGCCGGACGAGGAGGGTGACCTGCGCGGCATCGAGCGGGCGGTCGGCTCGCGCTTCACGCGCGCACAGCTCCCCGGCTTCGACTACTCCCGGCGGGCGGCCGACAAGCTGGAGATCCCGCTGGCCGAGCGCATCGCGCAGATCCGCGCCCGCAAGGCCGAGGACCGCCAGCGCGCCCGCGCCAACGCCGAGCGGCGCGCGGCCCACGCCACCCGCCCCGCCCAGGTCACCCGCGCCCGCTAGTACCGGGGTCAGGTCTTACATTTCGACATTCCAGGCGCTCGGCGATTCACCTGCCGGCCTGGGAAATGTCGGATTGTAAGACCTGACCCCGGCCGCAGCGTAGACCTTTCCAGAGTGGTTCGAGCGCGTCCCGGCCCAGGGCCAGGCGCGCGAGGATGTCGCCGATCACCGGGCTCAGCGCGAAGCCGTGGCCCGAGAAGCCGGCGGCGACCAGCAATCCGCCGACGCCGGGCACCGGCCCCAGCATGGGCAGGTCGTCCGGCGTGAAAGCCTCGAGCCCCGCCCAGCTCCGCGCCAGCGCGCACGCGCCCGCCGGGGGAAACACCGCGCGCGCCGTCTCCAAGCTCCCGGCCACGCTCTCCTCCAGCATCTCGCAGCGATTCCCCGCGTGGTCCGTGACGCGCGCGGGCCAGCCGCCGCCGATCAGGTAGGCCCCGTCGTCGAGCTGCTTCAGGCTCAGCCGGCGGTCGAAGGCGCCCAGCACCGGGCGGAGCGCGGGCGCGCCCGGCGTGGTGAGCAGCATCTGGAGCGGCCGCGTCTCGATCGGCAGCGTCACGCCGATGCCCCCGAGCAGCATCGCGCTCCAGGCTCCCGCGGCCACGATCGCCACCTCGCAGGCCTCGCGCGCGCCGTCGCCGCGGTCCACGCCCACCACCCGGCCGCGCTCGACGGCAAGCGCGCGGGCACCGACACCTTCCTCGACGCGCGCGCTGAGCCGGCGTGCCGCCTGTGCGAATGCCTCCGTCGCGGGCAGGGCCAGGGCCTGGCCGTCGCCCGGCGCGTGCACGCCGCCGAGGCAGCCCGGCGCGATCCCGGGCGCGAGCGCGCGCGCTCCCGGTGCGTCCACGAACTCCACCGGCACCCCATCGGCGCGCTGCTCCGCCGCCCAGGGCCCCGCCGCGTGCCACGCGGCCTCGTCGAGCGCCAGTCGCAGGCCGCCGGTGCGCCGGTACCAGGTCGGCGCCTCCAGCTCCCGATCGAGCCCGGGCCAGCGCGCGAGGCTCGCGAGCGCCAGCGCCCGCTCCGCGGGGTCGCGCCCCATCGCCCGCACGCCGGCGGCGCTGGCGCCGGAGGCCGCGGCGCCCACGCGGGCGCGCTCCAGCACGATGACGCGCGTGCTGGGGTCCGCGCGGCGCAGGTGGAAGGCGGCGGAGAGCCCCATGAGGCCGCCGCCCACGATCACGACCCGGGTCGCCATGGCGCCCGAGTCTAGCAGACTGGCCTTTCGGGCCGCCCGGCGGTAAGCTCGCACGACACCCCATGCCCAGGCCCATCCGCTACGAAGCACCCCGGCCGCCCGCCGCGCCGGGCGAGACCGTGGTCACCAGCACCTGCGGCCACAACTGCGGCGGCCGCTGCGTGGTCAACGCCCACGTGCGCGACGGGCGCATCGTGCGGATCAGCACCGACCCGCGCAAGTGGACGCCGGAAGATGCGCCGCTCCATGCCTGCGTGCGCGGCTTCGGCCAGCTCGAGCGCCTCAATCATCCGGACCGCCTCACCCACCCCCTGCGGCGCGTGGGGCCGCGCGGCGCCGGGCAGTTCGAGCGCATCGGCTGGGACGAGGCGCTCGACGCGGTCGCGCGGCAGATGCTCCGCATCCGCGAGGCGCACGGGCCGGCGGCCATCCTCGACTGCTCGCGCACCGGCAGCCTCTCGATGCTGCACAGCCGGTCCACCGTCAAGCGCCTCCTCTACATGTTCGGCGGCTGCACCGAGCTGTGGACGAACATCTCGGCGGAGGCCGAGGTGTTCGCGGTGCGCCAGACCTACGGGGCCAAGGCCGACTACAAGAGCGCGGGCCGCGAGCCCACCGACTACGTGAACTCGCGGTTGATCGTCATGTGGGGCTGGAGCCCGGCCGACGGCACCTTCGGCACCGGCACGCTCCAGTACCTGAAGCTCGCCAAGCGGCGCGGGGTGAAGATCATCTGCGTGGATCCGCGGCGCACCCGCACGAGCTGGGAGCTCGCGGACCAGCACGTGTTCATCAACCCCGCCACCGACACCGCCGCACTGATCGCGATGGCCCACGTGATCCTCACCGAGGGGCTCCACGACCAGGCCTATCTCGACCGGCACGTGCTGGGGTTCGACGAAGCGCATCTGCCGCGCGGCGCGCCCGCGGGGGCCTCGTACCGCAGCTATCTTCTCGGCGAGGCCGACGGCGTGCCCAAGACACCCGAGTGGGCGGCCGCGATCACCGGCGTGCCCGCCGAGACCCTGCGCGCCCTCGCGATCGAGTACGCCGGCAGCAAGCCCGCCGCGCTCCAGACCGGCTACGCGCCCGGGCGCACGCTCCACGGCGAGCAGTTCCACCGCGCGGCCTACGCGCTCTGCGCGATGACCGGCAACGTGGGCATCCCGGGGGGCAACGCGGGCACCAGCAACGGCGCCACCGGGCGCGGCGGGATCCAGGGGCTCCCCACCGGGGAGAACCCGGTGGGGGCGCGGGTGTCCTCGCCGCTGCTGGCCGATCTGCTGGAGCGCGGCAAGGCGGGCGGCTACCCGGCCGACATCCGGATGATCTACTCCTGCGCGGGCGACCTCTTCAACCAGCTCCCCAACGTCCGACGGATCATCGCCGGAGTCGAGCGGCTCGACTTCGTGGTGGTCCAGGATCACTTCGTCACGCCGACCGCACGTTACGCGGACATCCTGCTGCCCGCCACCACCTTCTGGGAACGCAACGACGTCCACACCCCGTGGGCGGGCGCGGGCCACTACGCGATCTTCATGCAGCAGGCGATCGCGCCGGTCGGCGAGTGCCGGAACGATCTCGACATCTGCGCGGCCCTGGCCGAGCGGCTCGGCATCGAGGGCTACAACGACAAGACGGAGGACGAGTGGCTGCGCGAGCTGACCAGGCACGCCATCGACGACTACGAGACGTTCCGGGCGCAGGGCCTCGCGCGGCTGCCCGCCCCCGACGACGCGGTGGCCTTCGCGAAGGAGATCCGCGATCCCTCGCGCCACCCGTTCACGACGCCGTCGGGCAAGATCGAGATCTACTCGATGAGCCTGGCCGCCGATCCCGATCCCTACGGCCTCGGGACCATCCCGCCGATCCCCACCTGGATCCCCGAGCCGGCCGACCCGCGCCACCCGCTGCGGCTCGTGACCCCCAAGTCGCGCGCGCGCACGCACTCGATCCACGACAACCAGGCGGTGCTCGCGCGCGCCGACCGCGACGACGTGTGGATCCACCCGGCCGACGCGGCGGCCCGCGGCATCGTGGACGGCCGGCGCGTCCGCGTGTTCAACGGGCGCGGGCGCACCCTGATCCCGGCGCGCGTCACCGATCGGGTGGCCCCGGGCGTGGTCTCGATCAAGGAAGGCGCGTGGTTCGCGCTCGACGCCGACGGCCAGGACACGCGGGGCTGCTCGAACCTGCTGACCGACGACCGCTCGTCGCCGGCGGGGGCGACCCCGTTCAACTCCTGCTTCGTCGACGTCCAGCCGCTCGACTAGCGGATCGGGATCAGCTGCAGGCGGACCCGCGTCGCCCAGTCCCGGACCACGCGCACGAGCACGGTGGCCGGTTGATAGCCGGGCGCGGTCACGGTGAGCCAGTGCACCCCGACCCGCGCATCGACCAGCGAGGCCTGCAGGTCGTTGGCCACGCCGATCGGGGCGCCGTTCAGGCTCACCTCCGCGAAGGATGGAAAGGCGTTGATGTACAGCGCGCCGCCCAGGCTGTAGCCGGAGTAGCCGTAGACGGAATGACCCATGTAGGTGGTATCCGCGGCGAAGGCGTCACTCGCCGCGCCGGCCACCAGCAGGAGGATCACGATCAGGAACGCGCGCATCGACATGCGAAGCTCTCCTCCAGATCAATCAGACGTCCGTGACACAACGGAACTTGGCGAACACGTACGGGTAGTGCGCCTGGAACCAGTTGCGGAAGCTCGGGCGCACCAGGGGAGCGGCGGTGGCCCACGAGCCGCCCTTCAGCACGTAGTGCTTGCCGTCGAAGAAGTCGGCCGAGTAGCCCTCGTAGCCCGGGATGTAGGGGGTGAAGCCGGGCAGGCTCGCGAACACGGTACCCGTCCATTCCCAGCCGTCGCCGACCAGATCGTGGACACCCCACCCGCTCGCGCTCTCGGGGTGTGTGCCCACCGGGGTGGGCGCCCAGTGGCGAAAGCCGACGTTGCCGTCCTCCGCCCGCGCACCCTTCACGGGACCGGAGGCCGCGCGCTGAAACTCGGCCTCGCTGGGCAGGCGCCCGCCGCGCCAGCGCGCAAAGGCGCGCGCCTCGGCGAGGCTCACGTAGACCGGCCAGTCCGCGACCTGATCGAGCGGGAGCCGGTCGAAGAGCGTGCAGTAGACCCACGCTCCGTCCACCAGCTCCCACACCGCCGGATGCTCGACCGAGTCGTGACCGCGCCACACCCAGTCCTCGTCGGTCCACAGGTCGGAGCGCCGGTATCCGCCGTCCTCGACGAAGGCCTGGAACTGGCGGTTGGTGACCGCGGTGGCGTCCATGCGGAAGGCGGGCACGTGGACTTCGAGGGCGGAGAACTCGTTGTCCCAGCCGAAGGCCAGCTCGTCGAAGCGGGCCCCGAGGGTCGTCGGCCCGGCCGGGACCTCGACCGGGCCGGCGGGGCGGCCGGACCCGAGCGCGTAGGGCGGCAGCCAGGCCGGGCGCACCTTGCGCTCGACCGGGAGGCGTTGCAGCATGTACAGCAAGGTCTCCTGATGCATGAGCTCGTGCTCGATCACCATGCTGAAGACGCGGCCTTCCCGGGCCATCAGGTGCGTGCCCGCGCGCGCGGCCACCGCGTCCACGGATCCCCGCAGCGCCTCGCGCACGCGGTCGCGATAGGCGACGACCTCGGCCACCGCGGGCCAGCGGTCCGGCACCTCGGGATGGTCGTGACACTGCGTCGGGTCGTCGACGTCGGGGTCGATCCCGCGCGAGAACAGCTCGTCGAAGACCGCGTTGAACGGGGGCCGCTCCAGCAGGCCGCCGCCCACGTGGTTCCAGGCGAAGGCGGGCAGGTGCCCGAGATAGAAGATGAACGGGTGGCGCAGCGCGATCGGCTGGGCGAGCCAGCTCCCGGGCGCGAGGATCTCGAAGATCCGATCGGTGCGCGCCCACGCGTCGGTCAGCCGGTCCGCGATCGTCTCGACCATGTCGCTCCTTTCGGGCCCGGTGGTTGTCTCGTCCGCATCCCCGGGGCCTCTCGTGGCATCTAGAGTGCAGCAGGACGATGCCATGCGCTACCGCCTCGAAATTTATACGGATGAACGGGCGCGCCAGGAGCGGCTGGAAGCGGACGTGCGCAAGGGTCTCACCGCGCGGCAGAAGTCGTTGCCGCCGAAGTACTTTTACGACCGCGTGGGGTCGCTGCTGTTCGAGCGGATCACCGAGCTGCCGGAGTATTATCCGACGCGCACCGAGGCGACCCTGCTGGCGGACATCGTGCCGGGGTTGATCGGGGAGATTCTTCCCGATGACATCGTGGAGATCGGCGCCGGCTCCTCCGAAAAGACACGCTTGATCCTGGACGCGGCCACCTCGAGGGGGCGCGTGATCCGCTACGTGCCCCTGGACGTGGATCGGCTCACCCTCGAGGCCACCGCCGCCCGGCTCACCCGGGACTACCCGGGCCATTCCGTGCACGCGGTGGTGGGGGATTTCGAGCGTGATCTGGCCCACGTGCCGCCGCCCACCGGACGGCGCCTCGCGCTCTTCCTGGGGAGCACCATCGGCAATCTCGACGCGCCGGAGCGGCGGCATCTGCTCGAGGGCCTGCGCGCGCTCCTGCCCGACCGCGGTGATCGCTTGCTGCTCGGGGTGGACCTGGTCAAGGACGTCAAGGTGCTCGAAGCTGCCTACGACGACGCGGCCGGCGTCACCCGCGACTTCAACCGCAATATCCTGCGCGTGATCAACCACGCGGTGGATGGCGACTTCGAGCCCGAGGCCTTCCGCCATCACGCGTTCTACAACGAGAGGGCCTCCCGCATCGAGATGCACCTGGTGGCCGACACCGCCCAGACCGTGAAGCTCGGGCGCCTGGGGCTCACCGTCCGCTTCCGGCCCGGCGACGACATCTGGACCGAGAACTCCTACAAGTTCACGCGCGACGGCGTGGAGGCGATGCTGGCTTCCGCCTCGCTCGACCTCGCGCAGTGGCACGTGGATCCCGCCAACTACTTCGCCCTGGCGCTCGCCGCGCCACGTTGAGCGCCGCGGACGGCGCCGCGTACGCGCAGCCTACCCCGCGCCTCCTCTACGTCCACGACGACCTGACTGCTGAGGTGGCGCGCCGCGAGGGCGCGGGCTCACCCCCCGCCGTGCTCGCGCGAGACCTGCTCGCGCTCCTCGCCCGCGACACCGAGCGGGTCCGCATCCTCACGCTCGGCGAGCAGATCGAGCGCGTGGTGGCCGAGGGCGGCCACGCGCCCTTCGCGCTGGCGCTCGGGATCGGCGCGGCGGGGCAGCGCGTCGCCGAGGCCCTGCACGCGCGCGCGGGCTGGTTCCCGCGCATCCGCCGCATCGGGCTTACCCGCGAGGAAGACGGCCGCGGCGGCTACCGCGTGATCAGCACGGAGGCGGGGGGTCTCCCCGGTCAGCTCGACGGCGTGGCGGACTGCGCGTCGCTCGCGGTGGTGGACGACACCGTCTTCTCGGGCCTCACGATGCGGGCCTTGCTCTCGGCGCTGCCCGAGGCCGCGCGCCGGCGCACCCGCGCCTTCTGCCTGCGCGGCGTGGCCGAGTCCATCGCGGCGGTGGCGGCGCTCTGTCCCATCACCGCGGGCGTCGCCGCCCCCGGGCGCCGGCTCGAGGACGTCAGCTTCATCAACGCGAGCGGCCTGGTACGCCGCGTCGCGATCCGGCGGCCGGGTCTGCCTCCCCTCGCGTTCTTCGAGCGGCCGGAGTGGATCCGGGCGTGGTTTCCGGCGGTTCATGGCGAGGTGCTAGCGCTCTGTGTGCGGCTGAACGCGCTGCTGGAACCGGCCTGAGGAGACGGGACCGCTCCCGGCCGGGGACTGCTCTTTCTAGTTCAGGAGACGGGACCCTTTCCGGCTGACATGGGGACTGCTCTTTCTAATTCGCTCGGCTCGCCTTCGGCTCACCTCGCAAGACTTCGGCACCAGTCGACCCGGTCCGCGGTCAACCGTTGCCCGTCCTTCTCCTGCTCCTTCCTATCTCTCTGCTCCCGCCCCTACCGCAGCCCGCGGGGCACGACGAGGCGGTCCAGGATCTCGAACAGCGCGTGAAAGGCCAGGGCCATGGCCGCCGCGGGCGCGGCGCCGGCCAGGATGGTGGCGGTGTCGTCGAGCGCCAGGCCGCGCACGATCAGGGCGCCGTAGCCGCCGCCGCCGATGAAGGCGGCCAGGGTGGCCGTGCCGACCGTGGTCACCGCCGCGGTCTTGATCCCGGCCATGATCGCGATCGCGGCGAGCGGGAGCTCGATCCGGAGCAGCCGGCGCAGCGCGGCGAGCCGCAGCACGCCCGCGATCTCCAGCAGGGTCCGGTCGATCGCGATCAGCCCCGCGTAGGTGTTCCGCGCGATCGGCAGCAGGGCATAGAGCGAGAGCGCGACCAGCGCCGGGCCCTGGCCGATGCCGAAGAGCGGGATCATGAACATCAGCAGGGCCAGCGCGGGGACGGTCTGCAGCATCGCGATCGCGGAGAGCTCGAGCTGGCCGGCCCGCCGGTAGCGCGCGGCGACGATGCCCATCGGCAGGCCGAGCACGACCGCCACGCCCACCGAGATCAGCACCAGCACGAGATGATCCACGGTGAGCGCGGCCAGCTCGGCCAGCATCTCCCGGTGGCGCCCCGCCCCCGCCGGATCGGCGCCGCCCAGGAAGATCGCGGCCACCTCGGAGACGCGCCGGCCGTCCAGATCGGCCATCGCGTTCAGCCGGGCCATGCGCGCGCCGTCGAGCCGGCCCTCGAGCGCCCCGCGCAGCCGCGCCCAGGTGCGCGGATAGCGCTCGGTCATCTCGCGGCGCGCCAGGAGCACCGCGGAGTAGTCGGGGAAGAAGCGCCGGTCGTCGTCGAGGAGCCGCAGCTTCAACCGCTCGAGCTGGCCGTCGGTGGAGAACACATCCATGACGTCCACCTGCCCGCTCGCGATCGCGCGATAGGTGAGCGCGTGCTCCATGACGTCCGTCCGGGCCAGCGTCAAGCCGTAGCGCGCGCGCAGGCCGGGCCAGCCGTCCTCGCGCTCGAGAAAGCCCGAGCTGAACGCAGCGCGCAGCTCCGGGTGCCGGGCCAGGTCGCCGATGGTGCGGAGGCCGAGGCGCTCCGCGGTGTCGGCGCGCACCGCGAGGGCATAGGTATTGGCGAACCCCAGCGAGCCGCTGAGCGTGAGTCCGCTGGGCGCGAGTCGCTCCCGGATGGCCTCCGGGGTCTCGAGCGAGCCGTCCTTCAGGAGGACGCGCGCGAGCGTGCCGGTGTATTCCGGGTAGAGGTCGATCGCGCCGGACTCGAGCGCCCGGTACGTGAGTCCGGTGCCGCCCAGGCCCACCCGCCGCTCCGCGCGCGCCTCGCCGACCTGTTCGATGATCTGGGCCGCGACCTCGGCCAGGATGTAGCTCTCGGTGAAGGACTTCGAGCCCACGCGGATGACCCCGTCGGGCGCCGCGCCCACGCCCGCCGCGCTCATCAGGAGCGCGCCGAGCGCCACCCCGCCGAGCGTCGAACGCGGAAGCGCGCGCATCCGTCAGCCGCCCGGCCGGGCGCCCGGCGACTCGAGCGTCTGGGCGGTGAGGAACTGGGTGACGAACGGGCTGGCCGGCCGCTCGGCCAGGTCCGCGAAGGTGCCGTGCTGGACGACGCGCCCGGCGGTGAGCAGGGTGATGGTGTGGCCGAGGCGCGCGGCCTCGCGGATGTCGTGGGTGACCAGCACCACCGTCTTGGCCAGGCGCGCGAAGAGCCGACCGAGCTGCTCCTGCAGCTCCGCGCGCACGATGGGATCGAGGGCGCCGAGCGGCTCGTCGAGCAGCAGGATGGGCGGGTCCAGCATGAGCGCGCGCATCAGCCCCACCCGCTGGCGCTGGCCCCCGCTGAGCTCGCGCGGATACCGCCGCAGCATGTCGCCGTCGAGCCCGGTCAGGTCGGCCAGCTCGCCCACCCGGGCCGCGATCCGGGCGCGCGGCCAGCGCTGCGCCTCCGCGGCCAGCGCCACGTTGTCGAAGGCGGTCAGGTGGGGGTAGAGCCCACCGTCCTGCACCACGTAGCCCATGCGGGCCAGGAGCCCGTCGCGGGTGGCGGGCTCCACCAGGGTGCCGTCCACCCGCACCGAGCCCGCGTCCGGCCAGGTCAGGCCCAGGACCAGCCGGAGGACGGTGGACTTGCCGGACCCGCTCGAGCCCAGGAGCACGTGGGTGGCGCCGGGGCGCACCTCCAGGGAGACCGCGTCGAGGGCCGGGGCGGCGCCGAAGCGCTTCGTGACCTCGTCGACCACGATCACTCCCGCATTGTACCGGAAGCTTGACAATCACCTCCGATCTGGGCACAATCGCGGACACATGATTCAGCCGGGTACGCTCTTCGAGACCCTGCTACTGACCTAGGCGCGCGCCTCGCGGCGCGCGCCAAAAGCCTCTCCCGTGTTCCGGGGAGGCTTTTTTGTTTCTATCGAGAGGGGGAGGCATTCACATGGCGCGCAAGGCAGGTCCACCGGCTCCGATGCCGTTCCAGCACTACCGTCCGTTCACCCCGATCCCGCTGCCGGATCGGACGTGGCCGTCCCGGGTGATCACCCGGGCGCCCCGCTGGTGCAGCGTGGACCTGCGGGACGGCAATCAGGCCCTGATCGATCCCATGGACCCGGAGCGCAAGCGCCGGATGTTCGACCTGCTGGTGAAGTGCGGCTTCAAGGAGATCGAGGTGGGCTTCCCGGCCGCCTCCCAGCCCGACTTCGACTTCATCCGCCATCTCGTGGAAGAGGACCTGATCCCGGACGACGTGATCATCCAGGTCCTCACCCAGGCGCGGCCCGAGCAGATCGAGCGAACCTACGAGTCGCTGCGCGGCGCTCCGCGGGCGGTGATGCACCTCTACAACTCCACCTCCACGCTCCAGCGCCGGGTGGTCTTCGGCCTGGACCGGGCCGGCATCGTGGACATCGCGGTGCGCGCGGCCCGCCTTTGCCGCGAGCTGACCGCCACCATCCCCGAGTGCGACGTGCACTACCAGTACTCCCCCGAGAGCTTCACCGGCACCGAGCTCGACTTCGCGGTGGAGATCTGCGAGCGGGTCATGGACGTGTGGGAGCCGACGCCCGCCCGCAAGGTGATCCTGAACCTGCCCGCCACGGTGGAGATGGCCACCCCCAACGTCTACGCAGACCAGATCGAGTGGTTCCTGCGCCACGTGAGCCGGCGGGACTCGCTCGTGCTGTCGCTGCATCCGCACAACGACCGCGGCACCGCGGTGGCCGCCGCCGAGCTGGCCGTGCAGGCGGGGGCCGACCGCGTGGAGGGCACGCTCTTCGGCAACGGCGAGCGCACCGGCAATGTGGACGTGGTCACCCTCGCGCTCAACCTCTTCAGCCAGGGGGTGGACCCGCAGCTCAACTTCTCCGACATCGACGCGGCCCGGCGCATCACCGAGCACTGCAACCGCCTGCCCGTGCACCCGCGGCACCCCTACGTCGGCGACCTCGTCTACACCGCCTTCTCAGGCTCGCACCAGGACGCGATCAAGAAGGGCTTCGAGGCGCTCGGCAAGAACTACGACATCTGGGAGGTGCCGTACCTCCCGATCGATCCGCACCACGTGGGCCGGAGCTACGAGGCGGTGATCCGGGTCAACAGCCAGTCCGGCAAGGGCGGCGTGGCCTACATCATGAAGTTCGAGCACGGCTTCGACCTGCCCCGCCGGCTGCAGGTCGAGTTCTCCTCCGTGATCCAGAAGATGGTCGAGCGGAGCGGCACCGAGATCACCGCCGATCAGATCTGGGCCGCCTTCGAGGCCACGTATCTCGAGCGGGACCGGCCGCTCGCGCTGGCCCATCATCCGACCATAACCACCGCCGGGGAGGCGGGAGAGACCACCATCGAAGCGCCCCTGCGGGTCGGCCGCGAGGAGCGGCTGGCCAAGGGAACCGGGAACGGCCCGATCGCGGCGTTCGTCGACGCCCTCCGTCGCGACGCGGGCATCACGGTGTCGGTGCTCGACTACAACGAGCACGCGATGGGCGGGGGCGCCGATGCCTCCGCGGTCGCCTACGTCGAGGCGAAGGTGGGAGATGGCAAGCCGCGGTGGGGCGTGGGCATCCACGGCAACATCGTGACCGCCTCGCTCCGCGCGGTGGTCAGCGCGGTGAATCGCGAGGTCGGCCCAGACGCCTGAGAGCTAGGGCCAGGTTTCGTTCGAGCGCCGGCCTCGCACCGGCGCAGCCCGTTGAATCGGCGAGGGCCCCCTCTTGGACTTCAGAAGGGGCCCCCTTCGACTACTTAGCGCCAGCCGCCGCCGCTGCTCCGGGGCTTGTCGGTCTTGGGCTTGGCGACCTCGACCTTCAGCGACCGCCCGTCGAGCGGGCGCTCGTTGAGCTGGGTGACCGCCTGGTGCGCCTCGTCGGCGGTCGACATCTCGACGAAGCCGAACCCGCGCGACTGGCCGGAGAACTGATCGGTCACGATGGCGGCCGAGACGACGGTGCCGGACTGCGTGAAGTGCGCCCGCAGGCCTTCACTGGTGGTCGAGAACGCAATACCGCCGACATAGAGCTTCTGGGACATGAGGGTCTCCTGAACTGTGCTTCCGCCCGATGGAACGTCTCTGACGCGCGGAAGGGACCGGAGACGCTGCCTGATGTGAGGGGACTCGAAGGTGAGCCGCGACCTGGACCAGACGCCCATCAGTATACAGGGCGCCGGGGCCGGGCGTCGGCCTATTCCCGACCCGGCCGCGTGGTAGGCTACCCGCGGGAGCAGGCGCCATGAGACTCCGCATCCTCGGAATCGTGCTGGCGGGCGGCAAGGGAACCCGTCTCTATCCGCTCACCAAGGAGCGGGCGAAGCCGGCGGTGCCCTTCGGGGGCAAGTACCGCATCATCGACTTCGTCCTGAGCAACTTCATCAACTCGGGCATCCACTCGATCTACGTCCTCACCCAGTTCAAGAGCCAGTCCCTGCTGCAGCACCTCTCGGACGGCTGGCAATTCGGCGGCCTCCTCAAGGACCAGTTCATCATCCCGGTCCCCGCCCAGATGCGGTCGGCGGGCGAATCGTGGTACCGGGGCACCGCCGACGCGATCTACCAGAACGCCAACCTGATCGAGCAGTCCGATCCGCACCTGGTCGCCATCTTCGGGGCCGACCACATCTACCGCATGAACATCTCGAGCATGATCGAGTACCACGAGCAGAAGCGCGCCGAGATCACGGTGGCCGCAATCCCGGTGGATCGGCGCTACGCCGCCGACTTCGGAGTGATCGAGACCGCGCGGGACGGCCATATCATCGGCTTCCACGAGAAGCGCGCCGACGCGCCGACCATCCCGGGAGACCCGGATCGCGTCTTCGCCTCGATGGGCAACTACATCTTCTCGACCCGGACGCTCCTGCGCGAGCTCTACGCAGACGCGGCCCGCGAGAGCAGCACCCACGACTTCGGGCGGGACGTGCTGCCCTCGCTGGTGAACCGCCTCGACATGTTCGCCTACGACTTCCAGAGCAATCAGATCCCCGGGGAGGCCTCGGGCGCCGAGGCCTACTGGCGCGACGTGGGCACGCTGGAGGCCTACTACGAGGCCCACATGGACCTGCGCGCGGTGAGCCCGGCGCTGAACCTCTACAACCGCCAGTGGCCGCTGCGAACCGCCAGCTACGCCGACCCGCCCGCCAAGTTCACCTTCGATGACGACGGCCGGCGCGGCCAGGCCATCGACTCGACGGTCTCGGGCGGCTGCATCCTCTCGGGAGGCATGGTGCGCAACTCGGTGCTGGGGCGGCACGTGCGGGTGCACACCGGCGCGGTGGTGGAGGACTCGGTGATCCTCGACAACTGCGACATCGGGCGGCGGGCCAAGATCCGCCGCGCGATCCTCGACAAGAACGTGCGCATTCCCGAGGGGACGACGGTCGGCTACGACCTCGACCTGGACAAGCGGCGGCACCACGTCACCGAGTCCGGCATCGTGGTCGTGGAAGGCCTCCGGTCGTCCGTGGACATCTCGTCGATCGTCATCTAGCTTCGTCTCGCTCCGTCTGGCTTGGTCGCCGCGCGCGTGGCCGCGGACGGAGCGGCCGGGGGCGGGGGCGGTGGGTGGGCCTCTGACCACGACGCGGGTTCCGGTCTTGTGCTGGTAGCAGTTCCCAATCTGTAAGAGGCACGTTCCTGGCTTGCGTTGGTGGGGAACGGGTCACCCGGCCCGCCCACCGCCCCCGGCCGCTCCGCCGCGAGGTTCCTATGAACCGCCAGATGTGGGTGCCGCGGTATCTCCCGCGGATCGCTCGGATCCGTCGGGCGTGCATCGCCCCTCAGCCGCCGGCGCGGGGCTCGAGCAGCAGCGTCTGCAGCGAGCGTCCCACCAGGCCGGCCGTGTCCCACAGCCGGGCGCGCGCCAGGCCGATGCCGTGCGCCTCGCCGGTGGTGGCCGCGTCGAGGCACATCCATTCGCCGGCCGGCGCGCGATGCAGGGCGATGGTCAGGTCACCGTTCACGAACGTCGCGCGGGCCGGGTCGACGACGACGGCCAGGCCGCTCGCGGAGTCGGCGACGGCGACGAGACACTCGAGGGGTGGCGTCGGCGTCTCGCCGGCGACGAGCGGCACGCGCAGCCGGAGCCACGCCGCCACCGGCCCACGTCCCCACGTTCCCTTCGCGAGCCGCCACTCGACGGCGCGGTGGTATCCCTCGTCGCCGGACATGAACGGGAGCTCGAACGGCGCGCTCTCGGCGGGCGGGGCCGGCGGTGGGAGCGTCTCGAGCGAGACCCCGACGCGGTCCGGCGTCAGGCGCATCACGAGGCACGTGGCCTCGATCACGGCGGCGCCGTCCTCGGCGCGGACCGTGCCGGCGAGGCGCTGGACCTTGGCGCCCGCGCGGACCACGCGGGTCGCGATCGTCAGCGGCGCCAGCGGCACCGGGCGCAGGAAATCGAAGGTCAGGCGCGCGATCTGCGCCTCGGCGCCGGCGTGGCGCGCGAACGCGCGGGCGAGGAGGGCGGAGGGCGGCCCGCCATGCTGATACCGCGCGCTCCACGGCCCCCGGGCCGACGCGGACGGGACGAACCGATCGCCGTCGGCGGCGACGAAGGGTGGGAGAGGGTTCATCCCCGCTCCAGGCTGTGGAGTCCTCTCTTGCGGTCGATCAGG
>DATLFG010000053.1:0-30077 GCA_035524955.1 Candidatus Limnocylindria bacterium
CTGGGTCAGCGGCGCCGCGCTGCTGGTCTGGCGGGCCGACGCCGAGGCGGCCGGGCTGCTCGACGAACGGTTCTTCATCTACACCGAAGACGTCGATTTCTGCGCCGCGATCCGGGCCCTGGGTCGGCGGGTGCTCTTCACGCCGGCGGCCGAGATCGTGCACCTGCGGGGCCGCGCGCGCGTGTCGGCGCGCCGGGTCGTGAACACCGGCTACCGCCTGAGCCAGCTCGCCTTCTACGCGAAGCACCATCCCCGGTGGCTCCCGTGGCTGACGCTATACTTGAAAGCGCGGGGGCACCTCCCGCCGCCGCCCCAGAGCCCACGACCCCATTGAGAATCGCGATCGACGCGCGCAAGCTGCGGGACTTCGGCATCGGGACCTACGTCCGCAACCTGCTCCGGCAGCTGTCCCGGATCGACACGCAGACCGAGTACGTGCTGTTCTGCCGCCCGGGCGACCTCGCCCTGGTGAGCGACCTCGGCGAGAACTTCCGGCCGATCGCCGAGCCGGCGCCGTCCTACTCCATCCGGGAACAGCTGCGGGTGCCGCTCGACGTGCGGCGCGTGCGCGCGGACCTCTTCCACGCGCCGCACTACGTGCTCCCGCCCCTCACGCCCTGCCGGTCGGTCGTGACCATCCACGACTGCATCCATCTGCGCTTCCCGCAGTACCTGCCGAGCAAGCTGGGCTACGCCTACGCGCGCTCGTCGCTGTGGGTCGCGACCCACCGCGCCAGCCGGATCATGACGGTTTCGGAGGCGTCGAAGCGGGACATCCTGCGGTATTTCACCATCCCGGAGTCGAAGATCGACGTCATCTACAACGCCATCGACGATCGCTTCGGCATGATGCCGCCGGAGGAGGAGATCGCGCGCGTGCGCGAGCGCTATCAGCTGAACGATCCGTTCGTGCTGTATGCCGGCAACATCAAGCCGCACAAAAACCTCGAGCGCCTGATCGAGGCGTTCCACATGCTGCGGCGCGGCGACCTCGAGCACGTGAAGCTGCTCATCATCGGCGACGAGATCTCGAAATACGCCACGCTGCGCCGCGCGGTGCACCGGCTCAAGCTCCACCAGCACGTCCGGTTCTTCGGCTTCGTGCCCGACCAGACGCTGGCCGTGCTGTACCGGCTGGCGGGGGTGTTCGTCTTTCCGTCGCTGTACGAGGGCTTCGGGCTGCCGCCGCTGGAGGCCATGGCAAGCGGGACGCCGGTCATCACCTCCAACGTCTCGTCGCTGCCCGAGGTCGTCGGTGATGCCGCGGTGCTGGTCGATCCGTACGAGCCCGAGGACATCGCCGACGCGATGCGCCGCGTGCTGACCGATGCGCCCCTGCGCGAGGACCTCGTCCGGCGCGGCCTCGCGCGGGCGTCGATGTTCTCGTGGGAACGCTCGATCCGGCGCGTCCGCGAGATTTACGAGGAGGCGGCGCGCGCGTGACGCCTCGTTCCCGGCGGGGTGTCGCAATCGTCCATGACTGGCTGACCGGGATGCGGGGCGGCGAGAAGGTCCTCGAGGCCATCTGCGAGCTCTACCCCGACGCGCCGATCTACACGCTCGTCCACGACCGGGGCTCGGTGTCGCCGGCGCTCGAGCGCCGCGTCATCCGGACGTCCCTGGTGCAGTGGCTCCCGGCCGCCGGCCGGCTCTACCGGAACTACCTGCCCGCGTTCCCGACGGCGGTCGAGTTCTTCGACCTCGACCGCTACGATCTGGTCATCAGCAGCAGCCACTGCGCGGCCAAGGCCGTGCTGACCCCGGGTGCGACGCACGTCTGCTACTGCCATTCGCCCATGCGGTACGCCTGGGACCAGTTCCCCGCCTATTTCGGTCCCGAACAGGTCGGGCCGCTCCGGAGCAAGCTCCTCAGCCCGATCCTCGCCGGCCTGGCCAGGTGGGATGCCGGTACCGCCGGCCGGGTGGACCGCTTTCTCGCGAATTCTCAGTATGTTGCGGGCAGGATCCGCCGATATTATAATCGCGGGTCAGCCATTGTGTATCCCCCGGTGGACACGGAGCACTACCGTCTGCCCGAGGCCGGCTGCGACCGGGATGCCGGTTTCGTGATCGTCTCGGCGCTGGTGCCCTATAAGCGGGTCGATCTAGCCATCGAGGCGTGCCGTCAGGTGGGGGTGCCGCTGACGGTGGTCGGGCGAGGCCCGGAAGAAGCCAGGCTGCGGGCGCTCGCCGGCGCCGACGTCCGCTTTGCGGGCTGGCGGAGCGACGACGAGGTGCGCGACCTGTACCGGCGCGCCACGGCGGTGCTGCTCCCGGGGGTCGAGGATTTCGGCCTGGTTCCCGTCGAGGCACAGGCCTGCGGCACGCCGGTCGTGGCCTTCGGCGCCGGGGGCGCGCTCGAAACCGTCGTCGAGGGCGTCACCGGCCTGCTCGTGCGGGAGGCCACGGTGGAGGCGTTCGCGGAGGCGCTGGCCCGGATGGCGCGGGCCCGGTTCGACCCGGCGGTGATCCGGGCGAACGCCGAACGATTTTCGCAGCAACGGTTCATGACTGAGTTTCAGGCGGCGGTGGACGCCGCGGTTCACGACAAGGCTGCCTCGCGATGATGCGGCGGTACAACCGTCTGCTCGTCGCCTACTACGTCCTCACCGACGCGCTGCTGGCGGCGGCGGCGTTCCTGCTGGCGTACCTGCTCCGCTTCGAGAGCGGCCTCATCCCCGTTTGGGAGGGCTATCCGCCCTTCAGCGAATACGTGGCGATCGCGCCGTTCCTGGCGGGGCTGGTCCCGCTCGCCTTCCGGGTGCAGGGGCTCTACCGGCTCCGGCGCGGCCGCTCCCGCGTGGACGACTTCTTCGCCGTCTTCGTCGGGACGATCTTCGCCGTCGTGGCGGGCATCGGCGGCACGCTGTATTACGCCACGTACTACATCCCCGACGACCTGAAGCGCGAAGGCGCGTTCGAGGTGTCGCGGCTCGTCTGGGCGCTGTTCGTCGTGCTCAACGTGGTCCTGACCTACGCGTCGCGCGAGCTGGTGCGCGAGCTGCTCGAACGGCGCTGGAAGGCGGGCATCGGCCTCAAGCGCGTGCTCATCGCCGGCGCCGCCGACCTGGGCCGGATGGTCGCCGACAAGCTGCTGCAGCACCGCGAGCTCGGCTTCAAGGTGGTGGGCTTCCTCGACGATCGCGCCGCGAAGGACAACATCGGCTACCGGGGGCTGCCGCTGCTCGGCACGCTGGCCGACGCCGACGACGTCATCCGCACCGAGCAGATCGATCACGTCTACGTCGCGCTCCCGCTGGAGGAGCACGTCAAGATGCTCGGGCTGGTCGAGGTGACCAACCGGGAGAACGTCGAAGTGCACGTCGTGCCGGACCTCCTCCAGTTCATCGCGCTGCGGGCGCGGCTGGAGAACCTGGACGGCGTCCCCATCATCAGCCTCAACGACGTCCCGCTGCGGGGGTTCAACAGCGTCCTCAAGCGCGCGATCGACGTCGCGATTTCGGGCGCGGCGCTGCTCGTCATCGCCATTCCGTTCGCGGTCATCGCGCTGCTCATCAGGCGCACGTCGGCGGGGTCCGTGTTCTACACGCAGGAGCGGATGGGTCTCGATGGCAAGGCCTTCCACGTGTACAAGTTCCGCTCGATGTACCAGGGGGCTGAAGACGAGACGGGGCCGATCTGGGCGCGCGACAACGACCCTCGGTGCACGCCGGTCGGCCGCTGGCTCCGCCGCCTCGATCTCGACGAGCTGCCGCAGCTCTGGAACGTGCTCCGCGGCGACATGTCGATCGTCGGCCCGCGCCCCGAGCGCCCCTATTTCGTCGAGCAATTCAAGCACCGGATCCCGCAGTACATGCTGCGGCACAAGGTGAAGGCGGGCATCACCGGGTGGGCGCAGGTCAACGGCTGGCGGGGCAACACCTCGCTCGAGAAGCGGATCGAATACGACCTCTATTACATCGAGAACTGGTCGGTGGGGCTGGACATCAAGATCATGTGGCTCACCGTCCTGCGGGGACTCCAGAAACACGCATATTAACCGGGCGGGGGCAATCCCCGCCCCGACGCGGGCCAAGCGCCAGGGCGCCGGCGGGATCCCCGGGCGGCCGGGGGCAGGGACATCATGCGCAGAATCGTGATCACCGGCGCCGCCGGCTTCATCGGGTCGCACCTCTCGGAGACGCTGCTCGACCGCGGCTACTCCGTCATCGGGATCGACAACCTGCTGACCGGCGACATGGCCAACATCGCCCATCTCGCCAACCGCGACTTCCTGTTCATCAAGCACGACGTCACGAACTACATCCACGTCGAGGGTCCGGTCCACGCCGTGCTGCACTGGGCGAGCCCGGCCAGCCCGATCGACTACCTGGAGCTGCCGATCCCGACGCTGAAGGTGGGCGCGCTCGGCACCCACAAGGCGCTCGGGCTGGCCAAGGAGCGGCGGGCCAAGTTCCTGCTCGCCTCCACCTCCGAGGTCTACGGCGATCCGCTCGTGCACCCGCAACCCGAGGACTACTGGGGCAACGTCAACCCGGTGGGCCCGCGGGGGGTCTACGACGAGGCCAAGCGCTTCGCGGAGGCCATGACCATGGCCTACCACCGCGTGCACGGCCTCGACGCCCGCATCGTCCGTATCTTCAACACCTACGGTCCGCGCATGCGGCTCACCGACGGCCGCGCGATCCCCACCTTCGTGCGCCAGGCGCTCCGGAACGAGCGCCTCACCGTCTTCGGCGACGGCTCCCAGACGCGCTCCTTCACCTACGTCACCGACCTGGTGGAGGGCATCTGGGCCCTCATGCAGGCGCCGGTGAACGAGCCGGTGAACATCGGCAACCCGAAGGAGATGACACTGCTCCAGCTCGCCGAGCAGATCATCCGCCAGAGCGGCTCCCGCAGCGAGATCGTGTTCCGCCCAATCCCCACCGACGACCCCAAGGTGCGGCAGCCCGACATCAGCAAGGCCCGCCGCATCCTCAAGTGGGAGCCCAAGGTGGACGTGGAGGAAGGCCTCACCCGTACCATCGACTGGTGCCGCAATCTGGTGACCCGGCCGTGAGGATCCTCGTCACGGGCGGGGCCGGCTTCATCGGCTCGCACGTGGTGGATGCCGTCCTCGCCGCGGGCCACGACGTGGCGGTGGTGGACAACCTCACCACCGGCGACGCCCGCTGGATCAACCCGCGCGCCCGCTTCCACGAGGTGGACCTCCGCAGCGCGCGGCTCGGGCGCGTCTTCGAGGCGGAGCGGCCGGAGGTGGTGGCCCACCTGGCGGCGCAGGCCTCGGTGGCACGCTCGGTGACGGATCCCGCGTTCGACGCCAGCGTGAACATCGGGGGCGGCGTCGGACTGCTCGAATGCTGCCGGCGCTACGGCGTGCGCCGGATCATCTACTCCTCCAGTGGGGGCGCGGGCTATGGGGACACCGACGTCATCCCCACGCCGGAGAGCCACCCCAGCCTGCCGATCTCGCCCTACGGCATCACCAAGGTCGCGATGGAGCAGTACGTGAGCGCGTGGAGCGGTATCTACGGCATCAGCGGCATCTCGCTCCGCTACGCCAATATCTACGGGCCGCGGCAGAATCCGCAAGGGGAGGCGGGCGTGATCGCGATCTTCTGTCACCGGCTGCTGACCGGCCAGATCCCCATGATCAACGGCGACGGGGAGCAGACCCGCGACTACACCTACGTGGAGGACGTGGCCGCCGCCAACGTGAAGGCCCTCGAGCGTCCCGAGGTCGCCGGGGGGGTGAACATCTGCACCGGGATCGAGACGTCGGTGAACGACCTCTACCGGGCGCTGATCGAGGCGGCGGGCTCCCCGGTGCAGGCGCAGCACGCCCCCGCGCGGCCGGGCGAGCAGCGCCGCAGCTGTCTGTCCCCCGCGCTGGCCGCGCGCGCACTCGGCTGGAAGCCCACCGTATCGCTCGCGGAAGGCCTCCGCCGCACCTTCGGGTTCTTCCAAAAGGAGATCGCGTCATGATCGACGAGGAGCTGCGGGCGATCCTGGCCTGCCCGGCCTGCAAGGGCGTCGAGCTGACCTTCGAGGAGACGCGCATCATCTGCCGCGCCTGCCGCAAGGCCTATCCGGTGCGCGACGGCATCCCCGTGATGCTGATCAGCGAGGCGGAGCCCTGGGTCCCGACGACATAACCGCGGTCATCCTCGCGGGCGGTCG
Source organism: Candidatus Limnocylindria bacterium (assembly GCA_035524955.1). Classification (GTDB taxonomy): domain Bacteria; phylum Methylomirabilota; class Methylomirabilia; order Rokubacteriales; family CSP1-6; genus CAMLFJ01. The sequence goes on from DATLFG010000053.1 coordinate 6,145, forward strand.
GGGGACCCGGCTCCTGCCCCTGACGCTGGCCACGCCCAAGCCGATCGTTCCTCTCCTCAACATCCCGTTCATCACCTACCAGCTCGCTCTCCTCCGCGGGCACGGGATCACCGACGTGGTGCTGTCCTGCTCCTACATGGTGGAGGAGATCCGGCGGATCATGGGGGACGGCGCGGCCCACGGGGTGCGCCTGCGCTACGCGGTGGAGACGGAGCCGCTCGGCACCGCGGGCGGCGTCCGCAACGCGGTCGACCTCGTGCGCGACCTCGTGCTCGTGCTGAACGGCGACATCCTGGCCGATCTCGATCTCTCCGCGATGCTGCGCTTCCACGCCGAGCGCCGCTCGCGCGCGACCCTGTACCTGACCCGCGTCACCGACCCCACCCAGTACGGGCTCGTGGAGCTCGAGGCGAACGGGCGCATCCGGAGCTTCGTGGAAAAGCCCGCGCCCGGCCAGGTGACGGTCGACACCATCAACGCGGGCGTCTACGCGCTGGCCCGCGAGGTGGTCGCCGCCATTCCCACCGGCCGCGCGGTGTCCATCGAGCGCGAAACCTTCCCCGAGCTGCTCCGGGACCGCATGCCGTTCTTCGGCTGGGTCGCCGGCAACTACTGGCTCGACATCGGCAGCCCCGCCAAGTACCGTCAGGGCCAGCTCGATCTCCTCGCGGGCCGGGTCGCCACCTCGGTCAAGCCCGCCGGTGCGCGCTCCGACGGCCACGCCGTGGCCCCGGACGCCCACATCGCCCCCGACGCCACGCTCACGGCCCCGTGCGTGATCGGCGCCGGCACCCGGCTCGAGCCGGGCTGCCGCGTGGGGCCGAATGCCGTGCTCGGCGCGAGCTGCGCGGTTGGCGCCGGCGCCCGGGTCGAGGGCGCCATCCTCTGGGACAACGTCAACGTGGGGCCCGGCGCGGTGCTGAGCGATTGCATCGTCGGCTCCAACGTCACCATCGGCCCCAACGCCCAGCTCGGCTTCACCGCCGTCGTCGAAGCCAACACCACCATCCCTCCCAACGCCCGCATGTAGGCCCAGATGAGGGGCCCGTGACGCGACCGGAGGCCGGCCGCGCCGGCGAGCGGGCAGCGCGCTGGACGGGCCACCCCGCCGCCAGGCCCCGCGCGAGCGTGTGCAGGGGATTCTGAACGCGATCCGGCACCAACGGTGGCCGCAAGGCCGTGGTATTCTTAGCCGGATGGTCATCGATTTCATCCGCAATTTCTCCATCGTCGCCCACATCGACCACGGCAAGTCCACCCTGGCCGACCGGCTCCTGTCCCTGACCGGGACCATGGACGCCAAGAAGGCGGTGGACCAGGTCCTGGACTCGATGGACCTGGAGAAGGAGCGCGGGATCACCATCAAGGCCCATACTGTTCGACTGTTGTACCGGGCGCGCGACGGGCAGGAGTACACGCTCAACCTGATCGACACCCCGGGCCACGTGGACTTCTCCTACGAGGTCTCGCGCTCCCTCGCCGCCTGCGAAGGAGCAGTGCTGATCGTCGACGCCGCCCAGGGCGTCGAGGCACAGACCCTGGCCAACTTCTACCTGGCGCTCGACGGCGGCCTCGAGATCATCCCGGTCATCAACAAGATCGACCTGCCTGCCGCCGACGTCGAGGGCACGAGGGCCCAGATCACCGAGATCCTCTCGCTCGACGGCGACGAGGCCCTCGCGATCTCGGCCAAGCACGGCACCGGGGTGCCGGACGTGCTCGAGGCGATTGTCGCGCGCGTACCGGCGCCCAAGGGTGACGTGGACGCCCCGCTCAAGGCCCTCGTCTTCGACTCGTTCTACGACTCGTACCAGGGCGTGGTGGTGTACATCCGCCTGATCGACGGGCGCGTCCGGCCCGGCGCGCGCGTGCTGTTCATGTCCAACGGCAAGACCTACGAGGTCCAGCAGGTAGGGGTGTTCTCCCCCGACATGCGCCCGGTGGACGAGCTGACCGCCGGCCAGGTCGGCTACCTCACCGCCGCGATCAAGCGGGTGGCCGACGCCAAGATCGGCGAGACCATCACCGACGTGCTGCGCCCGACCGCCGAGCCGTGCCCCGGGTACCGCGACGCCAAGCCCATGGTCTTCGCGGGGCTGTATCCGATCGAGGACACCGACTACGAGGGCCTGCGCGACGCGCTGGAGAAGCTGCGCCTCAACGACTCCGCGTTCAATTTTGAACCGGAGACCTCGCTCGCGCTGGGGTACGGGTTCCGCTGCGGGTTCCTGGGCATGCTCCACCTCGAGATCGTGCAGGAGCGGCTCGAGCGGGAATTCAATCTCTCGCTGATCGTGACCGCCCCCAGCGTTCGCTTCAAGGTGATCACCATGGCGGGCGAGACGCTGGAGGTGGAGAACCCCTCCAAGCTGCCGCCCCCGGATCGCATCGAGCGCATCGAGGAGCCCTACGTGCGCGGCTCGATCTTCGTGCCCACCGAGTTCATGAGCGAGATCTACAAGCTCGCCCAGGAGAAGCGGGGCGAGCACAGGTCGCTCGAGTACGTGGGCAAGCGCGTCCACATCCAGTTCGACTTCCCGCTGAGCGAGATCGTGGTGGACTTCTACGACCGGCTCAAGTCCATCTCCAAGGGCTACGCCTCCTTCGACTACGACTTCCTGGAGTTCCGGGCCTCCGACATGGTCAAGCTCGATATCCTGCTCAACGGCGATCCGGTGGACGCGCTCTCCATCATCGTCCATCGCGAGAAGGCCTACGAGAAGGGAAAGGCCCTCGCCGAGAAGCTACGGGCGGTGATCCCCCGCCAGCTCTACGAGGTCGCGATCCAGGCCGCGATCGGCAGCCGGGTCATCGCCCGCGAGACGGTCAAGGCCATGGGCAAGAACGTCACCGCCAAGTGCTACGGCGGCGACATCAGCCGCAAGCGCAAGCTGCTCGAGAAGCAGAAGGAAGGCAAGAAGCGAATGAAACAGGTCGGCAAGGTCGAGGTGCCGCAGGAAGCGTTCCTGTCGGTGCTCAAGAGCTGAACGGCTCCGCATGAACGATCTCCAGGCCCGTCCCGACCGCGACTTTGGTCCGCCGCCCCCGCTGACCCGACCCCGGCGCAAGTCCCTCTTCCGGGAGTACTCGGAAGCCATCATCATCGCGGTGCTCCTGGCCCTCTTCATCCGCCAGTTCGCGGTGCAGGCCTTCACGATTCCCTCCGGCTCCATGATGGACACGCTGCTGATCGGCGACTACATCCTGGTGAACAAATTCCTCTTCGGCGCCGAGATCCCGCTGACCGACCAGCACCTCCCCGGGCTGCGCGACCCGCGGCACGGGGATGTCGTGGTGTTCAAGTATCCCAACGACGAGACCCGCGACTTCATCAAGCGGATCGTCGCGGTGGGCGGCGACACCATCCAGGTGCGTGGCAATCGCGTGCTCCTGAACGGCCACCCCATCGACGAACCCTATGTGCGACCCGGGCCCTTCACCGGCCCTCCGACGCCGTGCAGTTACGCCTACGGTTGCGACCCGCTCACGGTGCCCGCGGACGCCTACTTCGTGATGGGCGACAACCGGGACAACTCCCAGGACAGCCGCTACTGGGGGTTCGTCCGCCGCGAGAAGATCCGCGGCAAGGCCTTCTTGATCTACTGGTCGTGGAACGGGGAAGTGCACTGGCTACGCTGGCAACGCCTGGGCAAGTACCTGCCGTAGCGGCGCTCGCCCCCCGCGCCGCTCGGCTCGGGGTCTACGCGCACCTGCCGTTCTGCGCGGAGCGGTGCGGCTACTGCTCCTTCAATACCGCGCCCTACACCCCGGGCGGGCTCGACCGCTTCCTGACCGCGCTGCTGCGCGAGTGCGACCTGGTCGCGGCGGCACCATGGGCGGGCCGCGTCACGATCGACACGCTGTTCCTGGGCGGCGGCACCCCGTCGCTGCTCGACGCCGCGCAGATGGCCGCGGTGCTCGATCGCATCGGCACCCGCTTCCGGCTCGAACCCGGGGCGGAGGTGACCGTCGAGTGCAATCCGGACGACGTGACGGTGGCGCGCCTCGCCGGCTACCGGCGTGCGGGGGTGACCCGGATCAGCCTCGGCGTGCAGAGCCTGGACGACGGCATCCTGCCGCGGCTCGAGCGGCGGCACTCGGCCGCCCAGGCCCGCGCCGCGTTCATGGCGGCGCGCGAGGCCGGCTTCGACGACATCAGCGTGGATCTCATCTATGGCCTGCCCGCGCTCGACCAGGACACGTGGACGCGCACCGTCCGCGACGTGCTGGCGTGGCGCCCGGATCACCTGTCCGCCTACGCCCTCACCCTCGACGAGGGAAGCCTCTGGCACGCCGCCGGCGTGAGCGGGTTGCCCGAGGAGGAGACGGTCACCGCGCAGTACTGGGCGCTGGCGCGCCTCGCCGGCGAGGCCGGCTTGGAGCACTACGAAGTCTCCAACTACGCCCGCCCGGATCGGCGCTCGCGCCACAACCAGCGCTACTGGCGGTGGGAGGAGTACCTGGCCCTGGGGCCGGGGGCCTGCGGGTTCCTCGGGCACGTGCGCTACGGCAACGTGAAGGCGGTGGAGCGTTACTGCACCCTCGTGGAGGGCGGGAACCCGCCGCTGTTGAGCCACGAGGTCCTGACCCCGCGCCAGGCGCTCGCCGAGCGGCTGATCCTGGGCCTCCGCACGAGCGACGGCATCCCGGCCGAGCGGCTCGCCGAGCGCTGCGCGCTCGAGCGCGGGCGGCTGCCCGACGTGCTCGACGCCTGGCGCGAGCGAGGGCTGCTCGCGGAGGGGAACGGCCGCGCCCGTCTCACCGAGGCGGGCTTCCTCCTCTCCGATGCTCTGTTCACCGAGCTGCTCTGAGGGTAAGATCGCGCATGACCTCCGCGCCCCTCGATCAACGAAGCCGCCAGGTCCTCCTGGCCGTCATCGCGGAGTACGTCGAGACCGGCGAGCCCGTCGGCTCGCGCGCGGTGGCGCGGCGGCACATCCGCGGCCTGTCCCCGGCCACCCTTCGCAACGCGATGGCCGATCTGGAGGAGCTGGGGTACCTGGTGCAGCCCCACACCTCCGCGGGCCGCGTTCCCACGGACACCGCCTACCGCTTCTACGTGGATCACCTCCAGCGCGTGCCGTGGGTGGCGGGCAAGGCGCCCGGGGTGGGTCAGCCGTCCGGCGTGCCGCAGGCCGACGCGGCCGAGCGCCTGATGGCGGAAGCTCCCTCCCTGCTTTCCTCGGGCACGCACATGATGGGCGTGCTGCTCGCGCCGCCGCTCAAGCACACCGCGCTGGACCGGATCGAGCTGGTGGCCCTGGATGAGGAGCGGGCCCTGGCGGTGCTGGTGACGGACACGGGCTGGGTCACCGCGCGGCCGATCAACAGCGTGCCGCGGGGCGGGAGCGACGAGCTGCGCGAGACGGGCCGGGCCCTCACCCGCCGCTTCCGCGGAAAGACCTTCCAGGAGATCCTCGACAATCTGACCGCGCCCGCCGACCCGCTGGATCCCCTCTGGACGAGGAGCCGCGGCGTGCTCGACGAGGTGGTCGCGCTTCTGCGCGACCGGACGCTCTACCTGAGCGGTGCCACCAACATGCTGGATCATCCGGACCTGTCGGACACCGCGACCTTGCGCTCGGTGCTGCGCGCCTTCGAGGACAAGGCGCGCCTCATCGACCTGCTCTCCCGGATGGCCGAGGAGCGGGGGCTGCAGGTCATGATCGGCAGCGAGAACCCGATGGAGGACATGCGGGGCTGTAGCCTCATCACCTCCACCTACACCTACCGGGACCAGGTCCTGGGCGTGCTCGGCGTGGTGGGCCCCCGCCGCATGCCGTATTCGGAGGTCATGTCGGTGGTGGACGAGACCGCGCGCGTCGTCTCGAGCGCGCTCTCCCGCGTGCGCCAGCACCTGTACTTGCCGTAGGGCGGACTCTCGTTCTGGGGGCCTGGGAGCAAGCTTCACGCCCGGGCAGCGGGTCCGGCGCTGTGACCAGGGTGGACGCCTGGACACGGGAAACTTCTCTTCATATGCGGGGGCCCAGGAATGGCCCCCGCACTCCCCCAGTCGGCGGACAACCGGCCCGCATCCGCGCCCGCCGGGTGGCCTCCGCGCGCGTCGGGCGGCCTCCGGGCGGAGGGCAACCGTCTGCTATACTTACTGTCTGCCATGAGTGATTCGTTCTTCGATGGGCCGGTGACCAACGAGGGGGCGGAGGAGATCCAGCGCCTCCGCGAGGCCCTCGAGACCAGGACTCGCGAGGTGGAAGCGCAGCAGGACCGCTATCTCCGCGCCGTCGCCGAGTTCGACAACGTGCGCAAGCGCAGCGCGCGGGAGCGGGAGGAGTACACCCGCTACGCCAACGAGTCCCTGCTGCGCGACATCCTCCCCGTGCTCGACAACCTCGATCGCGCCATGCAGGCGGCGCGCTCGGAGCCGGCGACCTCCCTCACCACCGGCGTCGAGCTGATCCAGCGGGAGCTGCTGCGCGTGCTCGAGAAGTTCGGCGTGACGCCGTTCACCTCGGTGGGCCAGCCCTTCGATCCGGAGCGGCACGAGGCCGTCGCGCGGGTGCAGAGCTCGGACCTGCCCGACATGTCGGTAGCCGCGGAGACCGCCCGGGGCTACCTCCTGCACGGGCGCGTGCTCCGTCCCGCGATGGTCACGGTGGCCGTGGCCCCGAACGACCCGGGCTCCCCCCCCACCGACGCCTAGCGTGGCCGCCAAGGACTTCTACGGCATCCTCGGCGTCCCCCGGGACGCCGACGACGCGGCGCTGAAGAGGGCCTACCGCAACCTCGCCCGCGCCTACCATCCCGACCGCAACCCCGGCGACAAGAAGGCCGAGGAGCGCTTCAAGGAGATCAGCGAGGCCTACTCCGTCCTGTCCGACGCCGAGAAGCGCACCCAGTACGACCGCTTCGGCACGGTGGGTGGAGGGGGCGGCACGAGCGGCGACACCGGCTTCGGCACGCTCTTCGAGGATCTCTTCGAGGGCTTCTTCGGCGGCGGGGGCGGCAACCGTTCCCGTTCGCGGGCGCGGCGCGGGGACGACCTTCGCTACGATCTCGAGATCTCGCTCGAGGAAGCGGCCCAGGGCCTCGAGACCAAGCTGCAGGTTCCGCGCCTCGAGACCTGCGAGACATGCCGCGGGAGCGGGGTGGAAGCGGGGAGCCAGCCCGAGGTCTGCGGCACGTGCCGCGGCCAGGGCCAGGTGCGCTTCACCCAGGGCTTCCTCACGGTGGCCCGCCCGTGCCCCAACTGTCGCGGCGAGGGGCGCATCATCAAGCATCCGTGCCGGGGCTGCCGCGGCCAGGGGCGCCTGTCCCGCGAGCGGCTCCTGAAGGTCACCATCCCGGCCGGCGTCGAGCACGGCAACCAGCTCCGGCTCAACGGCGAAGGCGAGAGCGGGCTCCAGGGCGGCCCGGCCGGGGATCTCTACGTGGTGCTCCACATCCGGCCCCACGAGATCTTCGTGCGTGACGGCGCCCACCTGATCTGCGAGCTCCCGCTCACCTTTCCCCAGGTCGCGCTCGGTGACGAGGTCGAAGTGCCGGTGCTCGACGGCGCCGCGAAGCTGAAGGTCCCGGCGGGGACGCAGCCGGGTCAGCGCCTGGTCCTCAAGGGCAAGGGCATGCCCCACCTGCGCGGGCGGGCCCGGGGCGACGCGGTCTACGAGGTCGTCGTCGAGGTGCCGACGCAGCTCTCCTCGCGCCAGCGCGAGCTGCTGGAGGAGTTCCGCCGCTCCCACGACGGCGACTCGAGCCCGCGGGCCTCCAAGTTCGTCGAGCGGATGAAGCAGCTGTTCGGTAGTTGATGGCGTTCTGGCAGCTCACCCTCCCCGCCTCCGGCGACAGCGAAGACGCGCTCACCAACTTCCTCTGGGAGCAGGGCGCCCTGGGCGTGGTCGAGGAGGAGGCGCCCGGTCTCCCGCCGCGCCTGCGCGCCTTCTTCGCCGAGAGCATGTCGTCCACCCGGCTGCTCGCCGCGGTCCAGGACTACCAGGCCTCGCTCCGGGCCCTCGGCTTCGCGGTCGAGTCGCACGGCACCGAGATCACGCCGCTGCGGGACGAGGCCTGGGCCAGCGCCTGGCAGCAGTCCTTCCCGGCCCGCGAGGTCGGACGGCGCCTCCTCGTGCTCCCGCCGTGGATCGAGCCGCCCGCGGGCCCGGACGGGGTGGACCGCCTGACCGTGATCATCGAGCCGGGGCGCGCCTTCGGCACCGGCCACCACGGCACCACCGAGGGCTGCCTGGTGCTGCTCGAGGAGGCCCTGGCCACCGCACCCGGCGCGGCCGCGCTCGACATCGGCACCGGCACCGGCATCCTGGCCATCGCGGCGCTCAAGCTCGGGGCGCCCACCGTGCTCGCGATCGACGTCGACCCCGACGCCGTCGCGGCCAGCCGGGTCAACGCGGGACGGAACGGCTGTCGCGGGCTGACCGTCCGGCCCGCGGAGCCGCGAGAGGTCGCCGGCCGCTTCCCGCTCGTGCTGGCCAATCTGCTGACCCACACGCACCTGGTGCTGGCCCCGCAGTACGCGCGGCTGGTGGCGCCGGGTGGCTCCCTCGTTCTGGGTGGGATGCTCGAGGACGAGGACGGGCGCGTCAGCCAGGCCCTGGCCGAGGTCGGGTTCGCGAGCCGATCGCGCCTGGCGCTCGAAGGCTGGGCCTCGCTGCGCCTCGAGGCGCCGCCCTCGTGACCCGATTCCTCCACCTGGGACCGGACGCCGTCCGCGGGGATCGGGTGGCCTTCGAGGCCGCCGCCGCCCATCACCTCGGCCGCGTCCTGCGTGTGGCGGTGGGGGACGTGGTGCAGGCCGTGGACAGCGGGGGCGCCCTGCTGTCGGTGCGCCTCACCGCCATCGCGGCCCGCCGCGCCGAGGGGCTGATCGTCGGCCGCGCCCCGCTCGCGACGGAGTCGCCGCTCGACCTGACGCTGGCCCAGGGTGTTCCAAAGGGCGACAAGATGGACGGCATCGTCCGCATGGCCACCGAGCTCGGGGTCACGCGCATGGTCCCGCTGCTGACCGCGCGGACGGTGGTGCGGCTCGAGCCCGCGCGCTGGGGCTCCCGCCTCGGCCGGTGGCAGCGCGTCGCGAAGGAGGCCGCCCAGCAGAGCGGGCGAGCGGCCGTGCCGGAGATCGCGGCGCCACGTGAGATCGCCACGTGGGCTCGTGAGGCCGGGACGACCGGGCTGATGATCTGCCTGTGGGAGGAGGCGCGCGAAGGGCTCGACACGCGCCTGCCGGCCGGACCCTGCCCGCGGGTGACCGTGGTCGTGGGCCCGGAAGGCGGGCTCGCCGCCGAGGAGGTGCGCGGGCTCGCCGACGCGGGTGCCATCGTGGCCTCGCTCGGACCGCGCCTACTCCGCACCGAGACCGCGGGCGCGGTGGCGGTGGCGCTGCTCCAGGCGCGCTACGGCGACCTGGGCTCCGCCTGAGGTGCAGCTCGCGGTCGAGGACCGCTCCCTGCCGGACGCCTTCGCGCGGATCGCCCTGGGTCTTTTCGCCGTGGCGGTGGATCCCGCTTCGGTCGAGGAGGCGGAGGTGCGAGAGGTACGGGCGCACGGCGCGGGCGTCCCCGCCCTCCTGCGCCGCTGGCTCGAGGAATGCCTCTACGTCCACGAAGTGGAAGGCTTCGCCTGCCGGTCGATCGAGTTCGCCATCTTCGACGCCGCGCCCACCGCCGGGGGCGAGCCGCTCCGGCTCCACGCCTTTCTCCGGGGCGAACCGGTCGAGCCCGCGCGGCATCGCCTTCAGGGCCCGATCCGAGGAATCGCCCCGGACGGGATCGCCGTGGAGGCGCTCCCGGACGGCTTCCGGCTCCGGGCCGCGCTGGAAGTCTGATGTTGCGAATCGGACACAGCCGGCCCTCGGCAGCGTGTCATTTGTGCAACCCCTTACATAGCCGTGGGCGGCCCTTGAGAGCTATAAATGACCATATAAACAGATTTTTGTGCAGTTTTTCCCAGGCTGGCACCTGACTTGCCTGTTATGGCGGTGGTCATGAGCTCCCAGCAGACTGTAAGACGCCCCGTCAGCCTCGACGGGATCGGTCTGCATTCGGGCGAGACGGCCACGATGACGATCTCACCTGCCGTCGCGGATACCGGCATCCTGTTCCGGACCGATGACGGGACGTTGATCCCCGCGAACGCCGATCACGTCGTCGACACCAATTCCGCGACCACGGTCGGCGCCTTCGGCGTGCGGGTGCGCACCATCGAGCACCTCATGGCGGCGGCGGCCGCGCTCGGCATCGACAACCTGATGGTGGATATCGACGGGCCCGAAGTGCCGGCGGCGGACGGCAGCGCCAAGCCCTTCGTGGACCTGCTCCGCTCGGCCGGGCGGGTGAGCGTGACGGCCCCTCGGCGGCCGATCACCATGAGCGAGCCGATCCGGGTGGGCACCGAGAGCCGCTGGATCGAGGTGCTGCCGGCGGACTCGCTCCGCATCAGCTACACCCTCGACAACAACCATCCGGTCATCGGGCTGCAGGCGGGCACCTTCGGGATCAACGAGGAGGTCTTCTGCGACGAGCTGGCCGCGGCCCGGACGTATGGGTTTCTTCGGGACGTCCCGGCCATGCGACAGAACGGGCTGGCCCGCGGGGGCTCGCTCGAGAACGCGATCGTGGTTGGCAAGCGCTCGGTGCTCAACGACAGCCTGCGCTTCCCCGACGAGTTCGTCCGCCACAAGATCCTCGACCTGGTCGGAGACCTGTTCCTCCTGGGGCGGCCGCTCCGGGCGCACGTGGTGGGCCGCAATGCGGGCCACGCCCTGAATTACGAGCTGGTGACCGCGATCCAGAAGGCCCTGGCGGCCGACCGCCGGCGGGTCACCGCGCGGACCGTCCGTCCCGTCCCCGCCCCGGTGGCCGCCGGCGACGGGTTCCTCCCGGGTGTGGCGGCCTTGTAGGCCGCTACCCAACCCCGCGGCCCCTTCTTCCGGACCCCCGGAGCGCCCAAGGCCGAACCGCCCTGCCCGTAGGGCCCCCGACGCTATAATGGTCCGGCTACTCTATGAGGACCTACCGCCGCGGTTCGATCCGGACGCTTGCCCTCGCCGCCGGTCTGCTCGCCGCCGTCCTGCCGGGGGCGCCGGACGCGGACGCCGAGATCCGGATCAGCAACCTGGCGGTCTTCCTCAACGACCAGGACGTCACCGTCACGGTGGTGCTGTTCGGGGCGGTGCCGAGCACGCTCCATGAGAGCCTCCACACCGGCATCGCCGCCCACGTGCGGTACTACGTCGAGCTCTGGCAGCATACGCGCCTGGGCGTGGACCGCCGCCTGCAGGCCCGCATGGTGGAGCGGCAGCTCACCTACAACGTGCTGACCAAGGAGTACAAGGTCGCGCCGCTCAAGGGTGAGCAGCGGGAGCCGCTGCTCACCAAGGACCTGCGCGAGGCCCAGCGCGTGGTCTCCGAGCTCCGGGTAGGCCAGCTCGCGCCGGTGGCCGCGCTGGACAAGCAGGAGCTCTACTACGTGCGGGTACGCTCCGACGTTTCACTGGGCGGCGTCAACTCCTGGTTCGCGCGGATGACCGGCGAGGCCGAGGAGACCCCGTGGGTGCAGTCGAGCCTCCTCACCCCGGTGCGGAGCCAGTGATGCCGCCCGCGCCCCGACCGGAACGGGGGCACGAGCAGGAGAAGCGCAAGCGGAACCTGCTGATCATCGCGGGGATCCTGGTCCTCCTCGTGGTGGCCACCGTCTTCGAGGTGGGCATCCGCGCGCCCCAGATCCCGTTCGCCTCCAACCTCATCGTCTTCTTCCTCTTCAACCTGAACCTGATCGTCTTCCTGCTGCTGCTGGTACTGCTCTTTCGCAACCTGGTCAAGCTCTCCTTCGAGCGGCGGCAGAAGATCATCGGCTCCAAGTTCAAGGCCAAGCTCGTCCTCGCCTTCCTGGCCCTGGCGCTGGTGCCTGGGATCCTGATCTTCCTCATCGCCTCCAACTTCATCACCACGTCGATCGAGGGCTGGTTCAAGCCGCAGGTCGAGAAGCCGCTCGACCAGGCAATGGAGGTGGCGCAGACCTACTACCAGAGCCTCGAGACCACCGCGCTGCGCCACGGGCGCTACATGGGCCGCGTGATCGAGCGCGACGGGCTCCTCGCCGAGACCAAGCGCGAGGCGCTGGCCGGCTACCTGACCGAGCAGCAGGACCGGCTCGGGGTCGCCGCGATCACCATCTTCAACCGGGACGGGCAGGAGCTGGTGCACGTCAAGAACCCGGTGCTGGCCCGGGTCCCCACCCGCGAGGCCAACCGCGAGAACGTCAGGCAGGCCCTCGCCGGCCAGGAGATCACCACCGCCCACGAGCTCGACAACGGAGACATGATCCAGGCCATGGTGCCGGTGCGCGAGGGCGACCAGGCGGTGCCCGCCGCGATCGTGGTGGCCATCCACGTGCCCCAGCGCCTCGAGGCGCGGCTGCGCAATATCAGCCAGGCCTTTCAGGAGTACAAGCAGCTCCGCCTGCTCAAGAACCCGATCAAGGGCATCTACATCCTGCTCTTCTTGCTGATGACCCTGATCATCGTGTTCTCCGCCACCTGGTTCGGGCTCTACCTCGCCCGCGGCATCACGGAACCGATCCAGATGCTGGCCGAGGGCACTCGGGAGGTCGCGGCGGGCAACCTCAACTACAAGGTGATGGTCCGGGCCGACGACGAGATCGGCATCCTGGTGGACTCCTTCAACCGGATGACCGGTGATCTCGCCGCGTCGCAATCGAAGCTGGAGGAGACCTATCAGGACCTCCAGGCCAAGCACGGCGAGGTGGAAGATCGCCGGCGCTACACCGAGACCGTGCTGGAGGCGGTGGCCACCGGCGTGGTGTCGCTCGACGCGGAGGGGCGCGTCACCACCATCAATGGCGCCGCCGAGCGCCTGCTCGGCCTCACCGCCACCCAGATCCAGGGCCGGCCCGCCGCTCGGGTGTTCCACTCGCCGGAGTACGCGGAGATCGACGTCCTGATCCAGCGCATGGGCCGCGGGCGCGAGGGCTCGCTGGACCGCGAGGTCCATCTCCGGCGCGGCGGGCAGGCGGTGGCTCTGCTCGCCTCCGCCACCGCGCTGCGCGGGCCCGACGGCGCCTACCTGGGCATGGTGCTGGCCTTCGACGATCTCACCGAGCTCCTGAAGGCGCAGCGCCTGGCCGCCTGGCGCGAGGTCGCCCAGCGCATCGCCCACGAGATCAAGAATCCACTGACCCCCATCCAGCTCTCGGCCCAGCGCCTCCGGCGCCGGCTCACCACCGACCGGAGCCCCGACGAGAAACGGCTGCTCGAGGAAGCCACCGCCACCATCATCCAGGAGGTGGAGGGGCTCCGGCAGCTCGTGGACGAGTTCTCGCGCTTCGCCCGGATGCCCGCGCTCACCCCGAAGCCCACCGACCTGGCTCGGCTGCTCGAGGGGGTGGTGGTGCTCTACCGCGAGTCGCACCCGAGCCTGGCCATCCGCGCCACCTTCTCGCCGGACCTCCCGGTGATCGAGGTGGACCCGGACCAGATCAAGCGCGCGGTCCTCAACCTCGTGGACAACGCGGTGGAGGCGGTGGGCGGCACCGGCGAGGTCTGCGTCCAGACCGCGTGGCTGCCCGAAGCGCACCGCGCCCGCATCGTGGTCACCGACGACGGGCCGGGGATCGGGACCGAGGACCGCGAGCGTCTCTTCATGCCCTACTTCTCCACCAAGGCCACCGGCATGGGGCTCGGGCTGCCGATCGTCCACCAGATCGTGTCGGACCACGGCGGGACGATCCGGGTGGAAGACAATACGCCGCACGGCAGCCGCTTCGTGATCGAGCTGCCGGTGGGCCGGCCGGTGGCCGCGCCCGTGCAGGCCTGATCCGACCATGGCGGGCGAGCACATCCTGATCGTGGACGACGAGCGGGCGATCCAGACGACGCTCAGAGGCGTTCTTGAGGATGAAGGATATCGAGTGACCGCGGTGGGCTCGGGCGAGCTGGCCCTGGCGCGCCTGCAGGAGGACACACCCGACATCATCTTCCTCGATATCTGGATGCCGGGCATCGACGGCCTCGACACGCTGGCCGAGATGAAGCGGCTGCGGCCGGAGCTCGCGGTGGTGATGATCTCCGGCCACGGCACCATCGAGACCGCGGTCAAGGCCACCAAGCTCGGCGCCTACGACTTCATCGAGAAGCCGCTCTCGCTCGAGAAGACGCTGCTGACCGCCACCCGGGCCCTCGAGCACACGCGGCTCGAGCGCGAGAACCGCAACCTGCGCGCCCAGCTCGAGCGGGGCCAGGAGATCGTCGGCAAGAGCCCGCTGATCGAGCACCTGCGCCAGCAGATCGCGGTCGCGGCGCCCTCGAGCGGCCGGGTGCTCATCCAGGGCGAGAACGGCTCCGGCAAGGAGCTGGTGGCCCGCGCGGTGCACAACCTGTCCGCGCGGCGCGAGGGGCCCTTCGTCGAGGTCAACTGCGCGGCCATCCCCGAGGAGCTGATCGAGTCCGAGCTGTTCGGTCACGAGCGCGGCGCCTTCACCGGGGCGGTGGCGCGGCGGCGCGGCAAGTTCGAGCTGGCCGACCAGGGCACGCTCTTCCTCGACGAGATCGGCGACATGAGCCTCAAGACCCAGGCCAAGGTGCTGCGGGTGCTGGAGGAGCAGGCCTTCGAGCGCGTGGGGGGCAAGGACACGATTCGAGTGGACGTGCGGGTGCTGGCCGCCTCCAACCAGAACCTGCCCGAGCGCATCGCCGCGGGCGCCTTCCGGGAGGACCTCTACTATCGACTGAACGTCATCCCGATCGAGGTGCCGCCGCTGCGCCAGCGCAAGGAGGACCTGCCCCTGCTGGTGGCCCACTTCATCACGCTCTTCTCGGCGGAGAACGGCAAGCGGCCCAAGACCATCTCGGTCGAGGCCCTCGCCTACTTCCTGTCGTACGACTGGCCCGGCAACGTGCGCGAGCTGCGCAACATGGTCGAGCGGCTCGTCATCATGAGCCCGCGCGACGTGATCGGCCCGGAGAGCCTCCCGCCCCCGCTCCGCCCGCGCGACGTGGAGCCGGCGGCCGACGACGGCCAGCGCGAGCGCACCCTCAAGGAGGCGCGCGAGGCCTTCGAGCGCGCCTTCATCCTGAGCGAGCTGCGGGCCAACGAGTGGAACATGACCCGTACCGCCGAGCGCCTCGGCATCGAGCGCAGCCACCTGTACCGGAAGCTGAAGGCCTACGGGATCAGCGCGCCGAAGTAGCGCTCTGTTCGATCTGTCGTTGCGTAGGCGCCGGCTGCCCGACGGGCGGAGGCGGGCGTCGCGATGATCGTGCTGCTCCGAAACCATCTCGCGCCGTGGTCTCGACCGCGCGCGGTGCCAGCCGAATTCTGGCTCTGACTACCCGACGCGTTGGGCCAGATTCATCCGCCGGCCTGATAGTTGAGATCGCTGATCAGCCACGGACCTGGCGGGGTCCGGCGTTCCGGGTCGCGGTGCCTCGCCAGGGTCACCTGCAGCCGTCCAGGCCGCCCGGGGGTTGGCGGACGGTCGCCGAGCACCGATACATTGCCGACGAAGCGCGCGACGATGCCGCGTCCTTCGGGGCGCACCGCGTCGAGACGCCGGATGTCGATGTCGATCCGCCCACCCTCAGCGTGGAACCGCGCGAGCCGGTCGAGCCAGGGAGCGGCATCGACCCGCGCCGCGTCCAGGACGACCGTCGCACCCGGAGCGAACATCGTGCGCATTTGAGCGACGTCGCCGCGGTCCAGCGCGGACCCCAGTCCGAGGACGAGGTCGACCAGTTCCTTTTGGACATAGGAGGGGACGAGGCCGATGCCGCCCTCGACGACCTCTCGGGCGGTGAAGTCCGCGTAATCGTCGGGGCCGCCGATGGACGGCGCGCTCTGGAGGACGACCCGCCCCATGGCCTCGACGAACTCCGGGACCTCCGCGGTCCACGCTTGGCCGCGCCGGTACCGAAAGAGATCCCAGGTGCGCCATGCCTTGACCCAGACCGGCTCGTGGAGATCCCACACCTGGCAGGCGGGCGCCCGCGCCCCACTTGCGTCGATGATGGCGTTGACGGCCCGACGAGCCGCCTCGTTCGCGGCCTCCATGGTCGCGAGATTCGTGTGCGTCCGGACGTAGTCCGCGGCCAGGAACAGGTTGGGTATCCGCGTCTGAGCCCAGGGGCGCAGCGCCCAGCTGTTGGGCTGGTTAACCAGCAGCGGCTCGGCGTTCGTGAGCGTAGCGGTGCCCGGCTTGATCGCGGGATCGAGAGCCCATGGGTGGGTCGGGTGCAGGTCGTCGAAATCGAGCGCCGGCATGCTTGCCTGGAGCTGTTTCCATACCTCGGCCGCCACATCGTCTCGGCTGCACTCAAGGGCGGGCCTGCCGTCGCTTCCGGGGGTCTTCCAATCCGACACGTTCACCGACAGCACGGTGCGCACCGTACCGTCTCCGAAATCGCGTGTGAAGCCCGTGGCGTCGTCGTACCAGAACTGAGCCTGGGACAGCGACGTGAGCGCCCACGGGGAGCCGATCAACATCTGGTGCCCATAGATCATCGGCAGTTCGTCCCGGAAATAGAACTGGATGCCGTTCATCCAGTCCACGTGGGTGGCGAGGGTCTGGATGCCCTCGAGCGTTGGATCGGCGTCCAGCATGTCCGTGGTGATCAACTCGGCCATCCTCTCCACCGGCAGAGCCGCGACGTAGTAGTCGGCCGTATCTTCGATCTCCACGCCGTTGTCGAGGACCCGGACCGCCGCGATGCGGCGGTTGGCGCAGCGGAACCCCATGACCGGGGTATTGAGCCGGTACTCGACGCCGCGAGCCTGGAGGTACCTCAACCACGGGTCGATCCATACATCGTTCGTGGGTCCGTTGAGGACCCGATCGGCCGCGACACCGGGATCACCGAGGTTGAAGAGCAGCTGCAGGAGGATATCACCGACCGTCTTCGTGCTCGCGGCCTTGGGATCCGCGGCCACCAGCACCCTCGGCGTCCTCCCGAGATAGGCCTGGTAAGTCTGAGATCGAGCCTCGGCGTCGATGTAGGTCCACCAGCTCTCGCCCTCGAGCTCCTCGGCGCGGCGCTCCTCGCAGCTGGTCAGCAGCCGCCACACCCGTTCGCAGTAGAGCTGGAGGTCATCGAGCGTGAGCCCAACCGACGTGGTCAGGTAGCCGGAGGCGTCGAGCACCGCGCGGATGTCGGCGAGGGAGCGGGGGAAGCGGGACGGCACCACGAGATTCTGCTTCCCATTGAACAGGATCTGCATCTGGGTTGTGTCCACCAGGTTATCGAAGACGGTCCGCCGGTCCTGGCCATACGGGATGCGCTTCATGGTGTCGGGAAGATGCCGGTAGAAGCCCGGAAAGAAGCGGAAGCCGTGCTCCGCCGGAAGGTCGTGGCGGCCGTTCGCTCCAGTACCGGGCACCCCGAAACTGCGAGCCTTGCCGCCGGGAATGTTGCCCCTCTCGTAGACGGTCACGCGGAAGCCGCGCTCGATCAGCTCATGGGCCGCGCTCATGCCCCCGACACCGCCGCCGAGGACGATCACGTGGTCGCTCATCGGCGTCTCCGCTTCACGGGGTGCCCGAGCCGATGGCCGACTCGACGGGCGCGACGACAGTGCCCGGATGCAGCCGACTCTTCGTGCTGAACGCGAAGAGGCCGGCGATGGCGATATTCCGCACGTCGAGTTCGCGCAGTTCTTCGGCAACCTCGTGCTGACCGAGCGAGAACGACGCCCGGCCTGGCACGTACCACGCGTAGTACTGCCCGCGGGTGTCGACGAGGGCCTTCAGCAACTCGCCGTCCAGGACCGAGAAGGCGTAGAACCGACGCGACTCGGACCGCGTCTCGCCCATCATGGCGGAGAGGGTGAGCACGTGCTCCCCGTCCTCGCGCAACTCACACCGACGCATCCACCCGACGTCGCGGAAGGTGATGTCGTCCGCGACAACCTTGGGTAGCCCCCAGACGCCGATTCCGACATCGCACGCCTCCTGCGTCGTCACCGGCAAATGATGCACCCAGAACCCGACGTCGTAGCGGTCGGGCCAGAGCATCGGCAGGAGGGGAACGTTACACTCCGGCCGGTAGCGGACCGGCACCATCACCGCGACCTCGTTGTAGGGCTGGAGCGTGGCCATCCTCCGGTACTCGAACGCAGCAAGGGAGACCACCGCGATCCCGGGGGCGAGCTCTACGGCGGCCAGGCGATCGTCCGGCAGGAGCTCGCGAACGCGATGGGTGGGCGCGGGGAAATGGGCCATGATGAACGACCAGTCGTAGTAGCGCTGGGGTAACTCGACGAGACGTACATCGCCCCCGACGGTGATCTCATGCTCCTCGACGGCAATCCCGTCGGGAAACGGCTCCTTCTTCGCCATCGGCCCCTCCTCTCTGCTGCCCGGTCAGCTCGACAGCACGCGTTCCGCCGGTCCCAAGTCTCGTACCTGGATCCCCATGCGGTCGCACAGAGCCTGGGCCGCCGCCTCGTGGTCGGCGGCCTGCCGGCCCCGGCCGCCGGACTCCTCGAGTCCGGCCAGGCCCACGTGGCATCGGGCGGCCAGCGGCAGCATCCCGTGCTCCACCGCATGCTCGAGCGCCTTCCGATAGTGGGTCTCGGCCGCCACCCCTTTCGCCTGCTGGACGGCGATCGCGCCCGAGACCCTCAGCGCGTACGCCGCGAACCCCATCTCCTTCCGCTCGAGGGCAAGCGTTACCGCGCTGCTCGCCACCTCGACAGCGTCGTCGAGACGGCTGGCCAGCAGGTACGCTTCAGCGAGCGCCATTTTCCAGGCGGCGACGGCCACATTGTTCTCGGCTGGCTGCACGGCGTGCTCGAGGAGACGGACGGCCTCGCCGAGACGCCCGGCCCACGCATACGCGTGGCCGAGCAACGCGGCGCTCGGGCGAAGCCAGAGATTGACGCCCGCCGCTTGGCACAGCGCGTATCCGCGCTCGAGCGCGGCCACGGCGGTGCCGACCCGGCCGCGCATCCGGTCGAGGTAGCCGGCCGCCCAGTACGCGGCCACGAGGTTGTGCGGATGGCGAGATCCCTCCGCGATCTGCATGGCCTGATCGACGGCCGTCGCCGCCGAGTCGAACTGCCCGAGCTCGGCAAGGCACCACACCCGCCACGTCTGGCCGTGGACCGCGTAGAACTCGCCGAACCGGCCACAACGCCGCTCGCCCACCAGCCAGGCCGCGTTTGTCTCCAGGTGCTTGAGCGCACGACGATAATCACCGAGGGAGGTGTACAGCACGCCCAGGAACTGGTTGGCGTCGACTTGCAGGGGAAAGTCGTCGAGCTTGCGGGCGAGGGCCAACGCCTCCTCGCCGAACTCGAGCGCGCGCGCGTTGTCGCCCAGGACAAGATAGTTGCCGCTCTTGTGAGCGGTAAGCCGGGCCAGCCGACGCTGGTCCTTCAGGGCCGCGGCCAGGGGCTCGGCCTGACGGAGGTAGTCGAGCCCCTCGACCAGGCGCCCGCGGGCCCAGAGCACGTTGCGCAGGTCGAAGCGGATGTCGATCTCATGCACGGTCCGGTCCGGTCCCGGCGGCAGGCGCCCGGCCGCGGTGAGGCTCTCCTTGAAGAACGCCGCGGCCTCCACGTACTCCGAGCGGCCGACTGCCCTCCCACCCGCGTCCCGCAGGTACGCAATCGCCTCAGGCCAACACTCGCCCCGCATGGCATGATGGGCCAAGACCTCGACGTGCTCGAGGCGGCGGTCGCCATAGTGCCGCTCCATCGCCCGCACGACCTGGGCGTGCACGACACGTCGCCGTTCGAGGAGAATGCCCCGGTACGCAACTTCCTGGGTCAGGGCGTGCGAAAACGCGTACTCGGCCTCCGGAAAAGCGCCGGTCTCGACTAGGAGCGCGGCAGCCTGCAGCCGTGCGAGACCTTCTCGGAGCACCCCCTCGGGCAGTTCGGCGACCGCCTGCAGCAGCTTCACCGGGACGTGCCGGCCGATCACGGCCGCGGTCTGCAGCAACCGCTTGTCGGCGGCGGGCAGACGGTCGATGCGAGCGGCTAGGACGGCGTGCACGGTCTCCGGGACCTCCACGTTCGCGAGCTCCGTCGTCAGCCGGTAGGCACCCCGCTCCCCGCCGAGGATATTCGAGGCGACGAGGGTCCACACGCACTCTTCCAGGAAGAAGGGGTTCCCCTCCGTGCGGTCCAACAACAGCCGCTTCAGCCGGTCCAGGCGAGCATCTCCTCCGAGGAGCGCCTCGAGCATTGCTGCCGCGCTCTCGTGCGGCAGCGGGTCGAGGCGCAGCTCGGCGTAGCAGTCCTTCGCCGCCCACGCGTGCCGATACTCCGGTCGATAGGTCACGAGCACGAGCACGCGCGCGGCGGGGAGGACCTCGACGAGGCGATCGATCACATCCTGCGTCGGACTGTCAACCCAGTGGAGATCCTCGAACACGAGGAGCAGCGGTCGATTGCGACCTTCCTGGAGCACGAGGCGCTGGATGGCGTCGAGCGTGCGCTCCCGACGCTGCGCCGGCGCGGCATCGCGCCAGTCGGCATCGTCGAACGGCACTCGCAGGAGATCGAGGAAAGCGGGGAGCGCCGGGGTGAGGGCGGGGTCGACGCCGTGCAACCTCTGAGCCACTGCCTCCCGGATCGCGACGGCCTCGCCCCGGTCGTCGATCCCGAAATAAGCCCGGAAGAGGTCGGTCAGCGGGCGGTACGCCGTCGTCCGACCATATGACATCGCCGCAGTCTCGAGGACGAGCCAGCCTTTGCCGCGCAGCTCACGACCGAACTCCCAGCCGAGCCGGGACTTGCCCACTCCGGAATCGCCGACGATCGCCAACATCTGTCCGTGCCCGGCGTCAGACCAGGTCGCCGCTCGCCGTAGCGTCGCCGCCTCCTCCTGCCGACCTACGAGCGGCGTCAGGCCGTGCGTCACGCGGGCCTGCCACCGTGTGCGAGCCGGCCACGCCCCAAGGAGCTCGAACACCTCCACCGGCCCGCCGAGTCCCTTCACGACCACCGGCCCGAGCGGTCGCGCTTGCACGAAGCCCTCGGCGAGCCGGAACGTGTCTGCCATCAACAAGATGGTGCCAGGCGCCGCCATCTGTTCCATCCGCGAAGCCAAGTGGGTGGTCTGACCAACGGCGGAATAGTCCATGCGGAGATCGTTCCCGATCGCGCGCACCACGACCTCTCCGGAGTTCATGCCGACGCGCGCCCTGACTTCTACGCCGCGCGACTCGGACAGCTGGGCGCTGTAGCGTCGGATGGCGTCTTGTATCATGAGGGCCGCGTTGCAGGCCCGCACCGCGTGGTCCTCGTAAGCGAGCGGAGCGCCGAAGATAGCCATGACGCCGTCGCCCATGACCTGGTTGACGACCCCTTCGTAGCGGTGAACCGCCTCCATCATTAGCTCGAGCACGGGGTCGAGGACTCGCTGCGCCTCTTCAGGGTCACGCGCGGCCACGAGCTCGATCGAGTCCTTGATGTCGGCGAAGAGGATCGTCACGTGCTTTCGCTCGCCCTCGAGCCCGGCCCTCAAGTTCAGGATCCGCTCGGCGAGCTGCGGCGGCGTGTACGCCAGAGGCGACTGGAACCGCGTGCTTCCGAAGCCGCACCTCGGACAGAAGGGAGTGGCGGTCGCGCTCTCATGACCACACCGCGGACAGGTCGCCACAGGGGAGACGTCGCTCATGGAGGGCCTACTCACGCACCGGGCGTCTCGTCAGTGCCGTCGCCCGCTCAGATACCGAGCCAGCCGGAGCAACCGATACTTGGCGACGCTCTCCGGCAGGTCCAGAATCTGCTCGCACGCTCGGTCGACCAGATCCGTTGCCGTGCGGGCCGCGTACTCGTCCGCGCCGGTTTTCCGGAACAGTTGCCAGGCCCACGCCACGTCTGCCCCCGACGTCGACTCGCGCGGCCTGTTCAGAATCGCGTAGAGCCGGCGCCGCTCCCAGACGGTGGCCAGCCGGGCAGCATGAATGACCATCAGCGTGCGCTTGCCCTCGAGGATGTCTGAGCCGGGGGCGCGGCCCTTGTCGCCCTCCATATCCAGCAGGTCGTCGCGAATCTGGAACGAGACGCCTCCGAGGCAGGCGAACTCACGCAGCCGCTTCAAATCGGCCTCGGGCGCTCCCCCGATGAGGCCGCCTCCTACCGTGGCCATGGCTAGGAATGCACCCGTTTTCTTGCTCGCGCACTCGAAGTAGTGCTCGTAGCCAACCGCGTCGCTCTGGCGAAGATTCAGATCCAGGTTCTGCCCCTCGACCATGTCGAGCGCCTGCTCGGCGCTGAGCGCCAGGAGGCGAAGCTTGAGCGAGTCCGGATACTCGGCATCCAGGATCGCCTCCGTGGCGAGAGGGACGAACACGTCACCGATATTGATGGCGTGGGCGATCCCATACTGCTTCCACATGGAGGGCCGCGCGCGGCGCCGGGCGTCGCCGTCGGCGATGTCGTCGTGCACGAGCGTGAGATTGTGGATGTGCTCGATCGCCGCGGCAAAGCTCAGGCTCTCCACGTACGGCGTCCCGAAGAGCTCGCACGAGACGACGCAAAGCGCCGCGCGGATACGCTTCCCTCCTGTGGCGACCTGGTAGGCCACCCCAGGCCTCAGCGGGGCGACATCGGCCACGCGCGTGAGGCTGCGGGCAAGGTACGGGCGGAGGCGACTATTCACTTCCCCGAGGAACGCCTCGAGGTCTGCATCGACATCTGGCGCCGCCCGTTGCCGCCTACGCCGCCCGGGTCGCTCACCGGGAGTCTTGCCCTCCTCGGCGTCTAGTCCGGTGGCATCGAGACTCACCTGCGTCGGTCCTCTGGCCGGTCCGGCGTCCTCCGCGGAGTTCGACGGTTCCCTTGCCCCCGAGGCGGGTCCGGGCGCCCGCCCCGGCTGTAATCCCTCGGAGCACGGGGCGGAGGAGGCTTCGGCTTGGATGCCCTCGTCTGTCTCCGAGGCCGATCGTCGCCCGAGCCCGCGCTTCGACGCGTGCCTTCAAGACGGCGGCGCAGCTCCTGGAGGACCGACAATCCGGTGCGAATGATCAAGTCCGAGGAGCTGCTGATGGCACGACCGCCCGCCCCGGGCAGTCGTGACGATGCGAAGCGCACGGCTCGGACCGCATCCGGCGTCCACCGAAACCGCCGGTCCGCGCCGGTTCGGGCCGCCTCTTCCAGATACCGGAGTCCGACGCGCTCGGCGAGGTCGACGAAGAGACCGAGCGCCGCCTCGGTCGCCGCGCCGAACTCGTGGCTCGCCGCCCGGATCAAGGCATCGTATTCATCGTCGCGGCGACCCCGGGCGCGCCGCTCCCCTCGAATCCGCTCGTTGACTCTCGCGTAGGGATCAATCACGGCGCGTACCCTCCACGCAACCGCTACGGTGGCGATCCCGACAAGGGACCGCGCTCGGTAGATCGTGAATGAACCCTAGTGAGTCGCCAGCGTGTTGTCAAGCAGCTGACGGCCGGTGCCGCCCGCCCGCGTCGTAGATCCTAGGATCTTCGGGACGTCTGAGAAAAGAACGGACTTACCAACGGGCGAAGATCCTCCCCGCCACACTGTGGGCAGGGAGGCACGCCCTTGTCATGCTCGGTGATCGGCAGCGCGACCGCCACCGCACGTCTGCAGTTATCGCAGTAGTATTCGTACACAGGCATGGCTGGACCTCCTCTAATTCTGACCCGCCCGCCAACCCGGACGGCTCTCCGCCTGACGAGGGTGACTCTCCACCCCGAGTCCCGCTGTTGTCAAGCTGCGCCGCACCCTCGCGCGGCTTAGGCGCTGGCCGGTATGATGACGGTCTTCGCCCCGCGCCCGGCGGCGGCGTGCGCGAACGCCTCCTCGATGCGCGCGAGCGGGAATCGCGCGCCGATCAGGCGCTTCACCCCGAGCGTCGGCAGCAGCGCCAGCGCGCGGCGGAAGGCGGTGCCGCGGCCGTAGGCGCCGTGGATGCGGACCTCGCGGAAGTGGATCTCGAAGAGGTCCATCGGCAGGCGGCTGCCCTTGGGATTGACCCCG
>DATLFG010000070.1:0-17882 GCA_035524955.1 Candidatus Limnocylindria bacterium
CGCCTTCGGCACGCTCTTCTCCTACATGTTCCCGCCCATGCTGATGGCCATCCCGCTCTACATCCTCTTCTCCGCGCTCCAGATGCGGAACACCTACACCGGCCTGATCCTGGCCCACATGGCCATCAGCCTGCCGCTCAACATCTGGCTCATGTGGCAGTACTTCCAGATCGTGCCCCAGTCGCTGGAGGAGGCCGCGTGGGTCTCGGGCGCCAGCCGCCTGCGCGCCCTGCGCCAGGTGTGCCTGCCCTCGGCCCGCCCCGGCATCCTCTCGGTGGCCATCTTCTCCTTCGCGCTCTCCTGGAACGACTTCACCTTCGCGTTCCTCCTGCAGACGGATCGGAAGATGTTCACGCTGCCCGTCGGCCTCGCCAACTTCGTGGAGCAGACCGGCGTGCACTGGGGCATGGTCATGGCCGCCGCGGTGCTGGTCTCGGTGCCCACCTTCCTGCTCGTATTCTTCCTGCAGCGCTACCTGCTGAGTGGCCTGCGGGCGACGGGATAGGGCATGGCCTTCTCGGTCCGCCTTGAGCATCTCGACAAGCGCTTCGGCCGCGGCGCCCGCGAGGTGCACGCGGTGCGCGAGCTGTCGCTCGAGATCGGCGAGCGCGAGTTCTTCACCTTCGTCGGCCCCTCCGGCTGCGGCAAGACGACGACGCTGCGGATGATCGCCGGCCTCGAGACCCCGACATCCGGCCGCATCTGGTTCGGCGACACCGACGTCACCGCGCTGCCCCCGCAGAAGCGCGATATCGCCATGGTCTTCCAGGACATCGCGCTCTTCCCCTACATGACGGTGCGCCAGAACATCGGCTACCCGCTGCGCATCGCCGGCCTCCCCCGCGCCCGCGTGGACGAGAAGGTGGAGAAGGTGGCGGTGACCCTTGGCCTCTCGGACAAGCTCGCCATGAAGCCCGGCCAGCTCTCCGGCGGCCAGCAGCAGCGCGTGGCCATCGGCCGGGCGATCATCAAGGAGCCGAAGGTGCTGCTGATGGACGAGCCGCTGTCGGCCCTGGATGCGCGCCTGCGGGTGGAGATGCGCACCGAGATCCTCCGCCTGCACCGCGAGATCTCCGCCACCATCATCTACGTCACCCACGACCAGGTCGAGGCCATGACCATGTCCACGCGGGTGGCGGTGATGGACCAGGGGCGGGCACTGCAGATCGACCCGCCGCGGGTACTGTTCCGGCGGCCGGCCGACATGACGGTGGCGACCTTCATCGGCACCCCGGCGATGAACATCATCCCGGCGGCGGTGGTGACGACGCCCTCCGGCCTCGCTATCGAGCTGATCGGAAAGCAGATCCCGGTGGCGCCGCGGCACCACGCGGCCCTGCAGGGGCTGAAGCGGGTAGAGGTAGGGATCCGGCCGCAGGCCCTCCGCCTGGTGCCGCCGGGCCCCGACCGCATCCCCGGGCGCGTGTTCCTGCGGGAGCCGCTGGGGCTGGAGGACGAGGTGCTCGTGGAGACGGCGGACGGGGCACGCCTGAAGGTGGTGACGGCGGCGGGGGAGGAGTTTCCGGAGCGTGCGGTAGTGGGAGTCGCCTTCGGACCCCTCGATCTCTATCTGTTTCACGCGGAGTCGAAGGAAACAATCTGCCACGGGATCGCCTGAGCGGGGGCCCCCGCTCGCGCGACCCGCTACACTGATCTCAGCGTGCGACCAGCCTCCAGCAGGAGGCGAGGGAGGGGGCGGTGCGGGTACCGCCCCGTCCGTGGACCGACCAGATCAGAGGCGAGTCGCGATGGAATCCAAGCGCGTCGTTGTCATCGGGGGCGGGCTGGCCGGGCTGGCCGCCAGCTACGATCTGGCACGAGCCGGTCACCATGTCGTCCTGCTCGAGGCGGCCCCGGACTTCGGCGGCCTGGCCAGTTCCTTCCGACTCGAGGGCCACCCGATCGAGCGCTTCTACCACTTCATCTGCCGTTCCGATCAGGATCTCCTGACGCTCGTCGACGAGCTCGGTCTCCGCCGGAAGCTCCACTGGCGGCAGACGCACACCGCCTTCTACTACAACGGCCGGTCCTACCCGTTCGGGTCGCCCCTGGACCTGCTCCGGTTCTCGGCGGTGCCGTGGTGGCAGCGGATCAGGTTCGGGCTGCACGTCGCCCACTCCCGTTACCGCTCGCAATGGCGCCGGCTGGACCAGATCCCCGCCAAGCCGTGGCTGATCGAGAGCATCGGGGAGCAGGCGTACCAGGTGATCTGGCATCCTCTGCTGAAGGTGAAGTTCGGTGACTACCACGATCAGATATCCGCCGCCTGGATCTGGCACCGCATCTGGCGCGTCGCTTCCTCCCGCCGCAGCATGTTCGAGCGGGAGATGTTTGGTTGCCTCGAGTCCGGCACCGCAACCCTCGTCGACCCCCTCGTCGCGTGGCTGCGGGCGCGGCCCAACGTCGAGCTGCGGACCGGAGTGCGCGTCCGCCCCATCGAGGTCCACGACGGACGCGTGACGGAGGTCCACGCCGGCGACGCGCGCATCCCGTGCGACGCGGTGATTTCCACGGTGGCGTTGCCCATCCTGGACCGCGTCGTTCCGAACCAGTCCGATCCCTACTTCCAGCGGGTGCGGCAGGTGAAGTACATTGGCCTCGTCTGCATGCTGCTGAGTCTGAGGCGGCCCTTCAGTCGTAACTTCTGGACGAACATCAACGATCCGCGCATCAGCTTCAACGGCATCATCGAGCAGAGCACCCTGAACGAGAACCTGCAGCGGGCCGGCCTCAATGTCGTCTACGTTCCCTTCTACCTGCCCACCACCGAGCCTCGCTACCGCGCCGCCGATCAGGACCTCTTCGCCGAGTACACCGCCATGCTGAAGCTCATGAATCCCGACTTCTCCGCGAGCTGGGTCAAGGAGTATCATGTCTTTCGCACGCCGTATGCCCAGCCCATCTTCACCATCAACTTCGTGGATCTCATGCCCGACCACCGGACGCCGATCCGCGGGCTCTACGTCACGGACTCCACTCAGTTCTACCCGGAGGACCGCACCATTAGCCAGGCGATCCGCCAGGGTCGTACCGCGGCGGCCATGATCATGGCCGATTTCGACGCCCGCCCCATGGTGGCCCCTTCATGAGCCCAGGCGTGGCCTCGTGACCCTGGTGACGGCCGTCTGCGCCGTGTGCGGTGGGGGGACCGTGAATCCCGTGTACCCCGGCACTATTCCCCCCGCCGAGCCGAGCGACCCGGCCGTCTACTTCTCGTCGTCCCGACGCGTGGCCGGCTATCTCCCGATCGTGAGGTGCGCCCGGTGCGGGCTCATGATGACCAGCCCCCGGGACGACGACGCGACGCTCGGCCGCATCTACTCGGAGCTGACGGATCTCGCCTGCGAGCAGGAAGACGAGGCTCGAAGCCGAAACCTGGCGGACGAGCTCGCACTGGTGGAGAGCTACCGGCGGCTCCCGGGGAAGCTGCTCGACGTGGGCTGCGGCACCGGGCTCTTCGTCTGCGCGGCCCAGAGGGCAGGTTGGGATGCCACCGGCGTCGACGCCTCGGCCGGGGCGGTGGCGAGCGGCGGGCAGCGGTGCCCGGGGGCACGCTTCCGGGCCGGTCTACTCCCGGAGATCGACTTCCCGGCCGGAAGCTTCGACGTGGTCACCCTGTGGAATGTCCTGGAACACGTGCCGAGGCCCGTCGAGACTCTCGAGAGAATCCGGAGCTGGCTCGCGCTCGACGGCTGGCTCTTTCTGAGCCTACCGAACGCCGACAGCCGCATCGCCCGGCTGATGGGCAAGCGCTGGGTCCTGCTCCTGCGCGAGCACCTGT
Organism: Candidatus Limnocylindria bacterium; assembly: GCA_035524955.1. GTDB lineage: Bacteria > Methylomirabilota > Methylomirabilia > Rokubacteriales > CSP1-6 > CAMLFJ01. The sequence goes on from DATLFG010000070.1 coordinate 3,782, forward strand.
GGTATTTCTCGCCGGCCACGATCGCGGCCCTACTGTCGCGGAGCGGCTTCGTCCTTGCCCACGTGCGCCCGAAGCTCGTTTCCCTCTCCCTCGCCGACATCATGGGCCGTCTTGCTCAGTACCCGGGAGCGGCAGGGACGCCCGCCGGGCGCCTCTCCGCAGTCGGGGTCCTTCGACGCCTCACCGTACGCCTCCCCATCGGCGAGATGTACGTGGTCGCTCGACGCGCGTCGGCTCGGTGATCATCGTCCCGGCCCGTGGCCCCGTTCTTCCCGGGGCGGTCGTGGAACCATGACGGCCATCCGGTCGGCGATTGGCGGGAGCGGTGGCCGCGTCGCGGCGTTGCTGGCGGTGATTGCCCTGGCCGCCGGTCTGCGCGTGGCGCTCCTCGACCGACAGGGTCTCTGGGCCGACGAGATCTTCTCTCTTGCGATCGCCACCGGACATAGCCTCGAGCACCCAGCCGGGGAAGCAGACCCGACGCAGGGCGACTATGTGGAAGCGCCCACGCCGTTGCCGGCGTCCGCCTTCAGGCGTTACCTGGAGCACGAGGAGCCCCCGGCTGGATTCCCTCGCGTGATCCGGGCCGTTCGTCTCTCGGACACGAGCCCGCCGCTCTACTACTTGCTGCTGAACGGCTGGACTCGCTGGGCGGGGGTGAGCGACGCCGCCCTCCGGCTCTTCTCCGTCCTGTGGGCTCTGGCGTCGATGCCGGTTTTGTGGCTGATCGCACGACGAGCCGGCGGCGAGGCGGCCGCGCTCCCGGCGGTCGTGCTCTTCGCGGTGTGCCCTCTGGGACTCTACTATTCCGCCGAGGGTCGGATGTACTCCCTCGTCCTGTTCCTCGTGGTGAGCATGGTCGCGCTGACCCTCGCCCTTGGGACCGAGGACGCGAAGCCCTGGCTGATCGGGGCCTGGAGCGCGGTGAGCGCGGCCGCGCTCCTGACCCACTACTTCTCCTGCTACGTCTGGATCGCCTGCCTCGGCTGGTTGGCGATGATGCCCAGGCGAATCCGATGGACCTGGATCGCCGGCGGTGTCGTCATGACTGCCCTGCTGGTGCTGCCCTGGTACGTGGTGCTGCCAGAGTCGCTCGGTCGATGGCGGGTGACCTGGTACTGGCTCTACGCTCCGGTCAGCCTCCGCCGGGCGCTCGCCGCCCCCTTCCGGCTGTCGTGGAGCTTCCTGTCGGGTCAGGGGTTCTGGGTCAGCTCGACCCGCTCCGAGTGGCTCGCCGCGTTCGCGTTCGGGGCACTGGCGGTGGCGTTCGGGCTGGCGTTCCGGCGCCGGCTCTTCTCGGGGGAGCGCGGGCTCGTATGGCTCTGGGTCGCGGCCGCATGCACGGGGCCGGTCGTCTTCGACCTCATGAGAGGGACGAATACGGCCGCGATCTCGCGCTACGCTCTGGCCGGCCTTCCCGGCATCCTCGTCCTTGCCGCGATCGGCTTGAGCCGGCTTCGGCCCGCCGTCCGCGTCGTGGTGCTTTTGGTGATTCTGCTCGCGTGGAGCTCGGGAGTCCGCGCGATTCTCCGCCTCCCTTCCCGTCAGTTCGAGCCCTATCGGGAGGTGGCCGCGAGTCTGAACGCAACCGTCACCTCCGAGGACCTCGTTCTGGTGCATTCGATTCCGTCGGGGGTGCTCGGGATCGCCCGCTACGTGAATGGAGCCACGATGGTGGCTTCGTGGGTCGGACAGCTCGGCCAGCGGCGCGTGCCGGCCGATGTGGAGGCGCTCACCGAAGGCCGCGCCAAGGTCATCGTCGTCAGGATCCACGAGGTCGGCGAGCCGGCCCCGCAAGAGTCATGGTTGCGGGCCCACGCGAGGCTGATCGACGAGAGTCGACGAGAGGCCGCCCGGCTCAGTGCGTTTCAGCCTCGATCGGGCGAGCGTTTTGTCTGGGGGCGGTCGCGTTAGCGCGGGCCGGAGGTCGGCGGCCGATGCGCGACACGCGTCAGACCGCGGGCGGATCGTCCCGGCGCCGCCGGGCGGTCTGTCGTTCATAGGCCAGCTGGGCCGCCAGCAAGTCAAGCACGTAGTCCATGACCCGGGTCACCGCGAAGACGGATCCAATCGACCAGAAGAACGACATGGCAACGAAGCGGGACCAATGCTCATAGGTTTCCCCGGTCCGGAGCAGCTCGAGAAAGCTCGCGAGGACGAGGACCCCGCCCACGAAGAAACACACCGCGGGGACGAGCCAGAACAGGCGACTCGTCAGGAGCCGACTCCGGACCTCGGTGGCCGGCCGCGCGATCTTGACGATCTTCGCGGTGAGATAGCTGGCGCACAGCAAGAGCGCGGCGATCGTCCCGAGAACATGGCTGACCAGAAAACGGTAGATCATCCACTCCTGCACCCGGAGGTGCTCGAGATAGTACAGGATGGGTCGCATCATCCATGCACTGGCCACCGCGAGGGCCACCAGGCCTATGAGCGCGAGCGGACGCGAGGGCCGGTAGAGGAAGGCCGCCTCGAGGATGACCCTTAGGAAGAGCACGGTTTCCCGGCCAAGCCGAAGCTTCGATTCCCCCTCCCGCTCGTGGTATGGCATGTCGATCTCGACGATCTTGACCGCAGTCCCGAGCACGGCACGCGCGGTCATCGCCGGCGTGAAGCTGAGGCCGTCGGGGAGGGGCAGGAGCCTTCCCAGACTTTCGCGTCGAACGACCCGCATGCCGCTCGCGGTGTCGCGCACGCGGGACGAGGAAAGGGCGCGAAGCAAGGTAGCGAACCCCCGGTTGCCGACTCGGCGGACGAGTGGCATCTTGCTGGCTTGGTTCAGCCGGGAGCCCAGCACCACATCGGCCTGCTCGCTCACGAGGGTCCGGCAAAGGTCGGCAAAGAAGTTCGGATCGCAGGTTCCATCGGCGTCGAGGAACCCGAGCAGATCCGCGTCGGACTGCCGCCAGGCCTCCTTGATGGCGGCTCCATATCCTCGGTTCTTCTCGAACACGATGAGCTTGATGGAGTCGGCGTGGCGGCGGGCGCGCTCGACGGTGCGGTCCGTCGAGCCGTCGCTCACCACGGTGATGTCCACGGCCGTCACCGGCGAGTCCTCTATGATGTGGGCGCGAGCCTCCAGCGATCGCCGGATGATGCTCTCGATGCTCTGTTCCTCGTTCAGCGCGGGAATGACGATCAGGAGCTTCATGGGCGGCTTCGGGTTGGCTCAGGGCGCCGCTCGTAGATCTCGAGCTTCCCGGAGGGATTGGAGTAGGCCAGCATCCACCGCGCGGGGGAGCGTTCGAGAAGGGGCAAGGCGTAGTCCCGGGTGATGGTCACCCCGGTCCCATCCACTACCACGAAGCGGACAGGGACCGAGTCGAGGAGCTCCTGGGCGCGAACCGGGTCCGCCTCGAACGGGGGCATCACCGACTTCAATCCGGTGCGCAGGTACACCCATTGGGGCATCGATGCGGCGACCACGTCGTCGGGTAGAGCTCGGCTGCCGAGCCAGTCCAGCCCGGCGTCGAGTGCCTGGTAGGACCGATCGTAGAAGAACAGGTGCTGCGGGACCACGTGCCCGCCACGATCGCGAAATGCCACCGGGAAGCGATACTCCGCGTAGATCCGGATCATCGTGACTGCTTGCACCGCGAGGATCGTCACCACGAGGGCGATCCGTCCGGCGTGGCTCAGCCGTCGCACGGGGTCCGGCAAGCGTTCGCTCCAGGTCGCAGCCGTCATCACGCCACGGGCCAGCGCCAGCGCCAGGAACGGCGCCACCGGCGACCAGTATCGGGGCCACTGCCACTGCCATGGCCAGGGAGTGAGACAGATGCCGGCGGCCGTCAACAGAATATACAGCCCGATCAGCCGAGTGTCGCGGGTGAACAGGGTGGCGACGCCGACCAGGACCACCACCCCGATCACGATCGGCAGATACAGGACGACCCGCCATGGGATGACTCGACCGATGATCGGGAGCCCCTTCATCCGTTCCCAGTGGTAGTCCCTCGCGCTCACTGCCACGCCGAGGCTTTTCGGCAGGTGCCAAAGGTTCACCAGCGAGCGGTGGGCGACCTCGAGGACGGAGGCTCTTCCCCCCTCCGGCTTGAACGGATCGCGCAGCGACGCGTTCCGAGCGTAACTCACGTTGTAGAAGAGGTACTCGGCTCGTTGGTAGGCATACGCGGGCCGCGTGTACGCGGGGCTCCGCTCGACGTGGGCAATATAGGCGTGCCATCCGAAGATCGGTACGACGGCGACCGCCGCCCGGATGGCCGCGGCCCGGAACCGACGGTCGAACAGCGCGTCCAGCACCCAGGCCGCCAGCAGGGCGATGCCCATGGTCCGCAACAGGTACGCGACCACCGCGCAGGTGCCCGCTGCCATCGAACGGATCGGTCCGGTCTGCCGGCCCGCCAGGAGCACGAAGAGCGTCGTGGCGAGCCCGAACGGGAGCTCGGCGAAGCAGAGATCCGAAAGGAAAATCATCTGCACGTGCAAGAGCACGACGACGGCGGCAAGAAGCGCCCAGGGGAGGGATAGATGTCGCCGGAGCACCGCATACGCCGCGAAGATATACGCTGTGAAGGTCAGGAAGTACGAGAGCCGCATCCATCGGCCGACGACGACGAAGTCGCCGGATCCAACGAGCCACTGATGGAACGCGATGATGAGAGGGAGAAGTGGCGGGTATTGATTCGCCTCGATGTCCCCAGGCTCGTTCAGGAGTCGGTATCCCTTCCCCTCTGCGATCGCCGTGCCGAGCACGTAGTAGACCCCGCCGTCCCAGCGGAAATCCAGAGGGCCGACTGCCCGCGGAGCCCAGATGGCGATGATCATCGCCGCAAGGATGACTGCGGCGACACCGTCGGGCTTAAAACGGTGTGCTAGCCCCGCGAGTTTCACCGCGACGGACCGAACGTCGGAAGGGCGAGCGCGCGGGACGGCGAGGTTCCCACGATACTCACGCGATCCTGCCTGCGGTGGAGGGCTCTGCGCGACGCGGCGGGCCGTGCGCTGAAACGGCCAGGTAACCCTCTGGCGCCCTGCCGTGCCATCACAATCTCGGCTTGTTCAACCGCCGAAGCGTTCCAAGGAGCCAGGTGCGAGGGCCGGATGGGCACCAGAGGGCCGCGAGATACGGGAGCACGATGTGGGGGCGACCACTCCGGAACGCATAGCGCATGAGGAAGCGATTGGCGAACCGACGTTGCCCGTGCGTGCCCAGATGGTACGCTTTCCTCGCGGTCTCTCGAGCCAATTCGCTGATGAGGCGGGCAGCCCGCCGGCGGTCGCCGCTGGCGATGGAGCGGAAGATCGCAGGTTTGTCCTCCACCCAGCTGAAAGCCCGGGCGGGTTCGGGGCCCGACAACCCCGCGGGATTGATCCGATAGTGCACGAGCTTCTCCTTGGAGAAGGTGAATGGCCAATGCTCGGCAATGCGCAGGTAGAGCTCGTAGTCGGCGCTCACCCGAAACCGAGGGTCCCAGGCCCCGACTTCCCGGAACACTGCGGCGGGAATCATCACCTGCGAGGGAGTCGAGATGATGCTGAACTTGCCGTCCAGCAGCATGTCGTAGCAACGGGCGGTGAAGGAACGTCCATTCGATGTCTGCAAGAGCGGGACAAGGGTAGCCCCGTAGAGCGTGTCCCTGGTGATCCCCGCCGAAGAGAAGGCCACGCCATCGACGGCTACGAGGCCCGACCGTGGATGCCTGCGGGCGAGCTCGACCTGGACCTCCAGCTTCTCGGGAGCCCAGATGTCGTCGCCGTCGAGGAAGGCCACCAAGGACCCACGGGTCCGCCGGAGACCTGAATTGCGGGCGCGGGATGGACCGGTGTTCTCCTGATGAATCACGGTGATGCGATCGCCGTACGCGGCGCAGGCGCGCAGCGTGTCATCGGTGGAGCCGTCATCAACCACGATGATCTCGAAGGCGTGGTAGGTCTGGCCGAGGACGCCGTCGAGTGCGGAAGCGACGAACTCGGCCTGGTTGTAGAATGTGACGACCACGCTTACGAGCGGACGATCCGCCACGTTCACTGACCTGTCACATCAACCCACCAGCTCGCCGTCCACGATGAACGGGGCCTGGGCGAGCGTCTGCCGAGGGGCGAAGAGGGGCTGGCGGAGGTTGTGCCGGGCGTGCTCGGCGGTCGTCCCTGACAGGGAAGCGCCGCCAGCGAGTCCCGGGAACCCACCGAAGAGGCGAGTCGAAAGCTGCGTCATCGCGAATGCCACCGTCGTGCGTTGACTATAGCATCGCCCGACGGGGGTTGCCGGCCGCCCCGAAAGGAGAGGGAGCCGTTCGGTCCCCTCTCCCCCGTCAGGGGGAGCGGAGGGAGCGGGCCGGTGGGTGCTGGGCACCCCGGCCCTGGCCTGCTCTTCCTTGCCGTCGTCGCCTACCTCCCACGCCTTACGTTACAAACCGACCGCCACATGCTCACCGTGCCCGCCGGCCTCGCCACCTTCGGATGGCGACGGAGATTCGACGGGCAAGTGAGTAGTGGGTCGACTCCCCACGAACCCTCGGCACCGGTCGAGCACACAGACCCCGGTGATGCGATCGACCGGCGCTTGTTGCGGTCAGCCACCAGGCCGACGGCTTCGGGCGTCGGGCGTCGTAGACCACAGAAGGTCCGCCGGCGGTCGAGGATGACGTAGGAGTGGATCCGAGGCCACGACCGCGCCGGCTGTGTTCCCTTCCCCTTCCGCGGACGCGTACACTCAGGTCATGAACCGGCACGTGACCGGGCTGCTTACGCCGATCCTGACGGCAGCCGCGCTGTCCGGATGTGCCGTGGGGGCGCCCTCGGGCAGCGCAGGCGAGCCCGCGGCCCCCGTCAAACTCGACGTGATCTTCGTCGCGACCGACCTCACGATCGTAAACGCCATGCTCACCCTGGCCAACGTCAGCAGCGACGACGTCGTCTACGACCTCGGCTGCGGCGACGGCCGCATCGTCATCGCGGCCGCCCAGGAGTTCGGCGCGCGCGGGGTGGGCGTGGACCTCGACCCCCAGCGCATCCGGGAAGCCCAGGCCAACGCCGTCCGGGCCGGCGTCGCCGACCGCGTGACGTTCCGCGTCCAGGACGTCTTCGATACCGATATCCAGCCCGCGACGGTGGTCACGCTCTTCCTCTCGCCGGAGCTCAATGCGCGCCTGCGGCCGAAGCTCACGAGCCAGCTCAAGCCCGGCAGCCGGATCGTGTCCCACCGCTACGGCATCGGCGACTGGGTGCCCGAGCGGACTGAGACGCTCTCGGTCCGCGAGACCCGTAACCACATCTTCCTGTGGCGCGTGCCATGACCGTGTCCGCCTCGCTCGATCAAGGCCGGGCGGCGTTCGGGCGGCACGTCTGGGCGGATGCCTACGCGCAGCTGATGGCCGCGGATCGCCTGGCAGCCCTCGAGCCCGAAGACCTCGAGCGGCTCGCGACCGCGGCGCACCTGGTCGGCCGGGACGCGGAGTGTGCCGACGTGTGGGCGCGGGCGCATCACGCATTCCTGAGCCGGGGCGCGGCCCCGGGGGCGGCCCGGTGCGCGTTCTGGCTCGGCTTCACCACGCTGATCCAGGGCGAGACGGCGCAGAGCGGCGGCTGGCTCGCCCGGGGCCAGCGGCTGCTGGACGATGGCCGGCACGACTGCGCGGAGCGCGGGTACCTGCTCGTGCTCCAGGCGCTCCGGCGCATGTGGGAGGGTGACAACACGACCCTCTACGCCACCTTCGGTGAGGCGGCCCGGATCGGCGAGCGCTTCGGCGACGCCTCGCTCATGGCGTTCGGTCGCCTCGGCGTCGGCGAAGCCCTCATCCGGGCCGGACAGACCGCGGAGGGTGTGGCGCTGTTCGACGAGGTCATGGTGGCCGTCACCACCGGCGAGGTGTCGCCGCTCGGGGTCGGGATCATCTACTGCGCGGTGATCGGGGAATGCCAGCAGATCTTCGACCTGCGCCGGGCCAGGGAGTGGACGAAGGCGCTCGGCCAGTGGTGTGCGTCGCAGCCGGACCTCGTGCCCTATCGCGGCCAGTGCCTGGTGCACCGCGCGGAGATCATGCAGCTGCAGGGGGCCTGGGCGGACGCCATGCGCGAGGCCCGGCAGGCGTGCGACCGGCTCTCCCACACCACTGGTCGGCCCTGGGTCGGCGGGGCCCTGTACCTCCAGGCCGAGCTCCACCGGTTGCGCGGCGAGTTCGCGCGGGCCGAGGAGGCCTACCGCGAGGCCAGCCAGTCGGGGCGGGAGTCCCAGCCCGGCCTCGCGCAGCTCCGGCTGGCGCAGGGCAAGGCCGAGGCGGCCGCGGCGGCGATCCGCCGGGTGATGGACGAGGCTCGCGATCGGGCCACGCGGTCCCGGCTCCTGGCCGCGTACGTCGAGATCATGCTGGCCGCGAACGACGTGCCGGCCGCCCGAGCGGGTGCCGAGGAGCTGGCCGGGATCGCGGAGCAGCTCGAGGCGCCGCTGCTGCGCGCCATGGCCGCCCACGCCACGGGGGCCATCCTCCTCGCCGAGGGCGACGGCCGGGCGGCGCTCACCGCGCTGCGCCACGCGTGGGCGGCCTGGCAGGGGATCGAGGCGCCCTACGAGGCCGCGCGAGTCCGGGTGCTCATCGGCCTCGCCTGCCGGGCGCTCGGGGACGACGACACCGCGGAAATGGAGTTCGACACGGCGCGGTGGGTCTTCCGCCAGCTCGGCGCCGCGCCGGACCTGGCCCGCGTGGAGGCGCTGTCTCGCGCGGGGGCCGCGCCGACACCGGCTGGGTTAACCGCTCGAGAAATCGAGGTGCTCCGTCTCGTCGCGGAGGGCAGGACCAACCGGGAGATCGCGAAGGCGCTGATCCTCAGCGACCACACCGTCCGGCGCCATCTCCAGAACATCTTCAACAAGATCGGGGTGTCGACGCGCGCGGCCGCCACCGCGTTCGCCTTCCAGCGCGACCTGGTCTGACCCGCCGCGTGGTACGAACGTACCACGCCATCCGCCCGCGAAATTTGGCTCGAACGGGCGATGCCGACCGCCCCGATCGCGGCCTACGCTGTCTCCTCGAGGTGCAAACCCGAAAGGAGACGCACAATGGGCAAGCAATACGATGCGATCGTCGTCGGTGCGCGGTGCGCCGGTTCTCCCACCGCGATGCTGCTCGCGCGCAAGGGGTATCGCGTCCTGGTGGTCGACCGGGCCACGTTTCCCAGTGACACCATCTCCACCCACCTCATCCACCCGCCCGGACTCTGCGCGCTGAAGCGATGGGACTTGTTCGACCGCGTCGTCGCGACCGGCTGCCCGCCGATCGACACCTATGCCTTCGACTTCGGACCGTTCGCGATCACGGGATCGCCCGCGAGCCCCGACTCCCCGGTCTCGTACGCGCCGCGTCGCACGGCACTCGACAAGCTGCTGGTCGACGCGGCATCCGAGGCAGGAGTCGAGGTGCGCGAGGGGTTCACCGTCGAAGAGATGCTGGTCGACGACGGCCGCGTGACCGGGATTCGCGGCCATGGCCGCGGCGGGTCGTCGGTCACCGAGCACGCGCGCGTCGTCGTCGGTGCCGACGGCCTGAACTCGACGCTGGCCCGGGCAGTGCGCCCCGAGCAATACAACGAGAAGCCGCCGCTCCTGGCCGCGTATTACTCCTACTGGAGCGGGCTCCCGATGAACGGCCGCTTCGAGGTGTTCGTCCGCCCGTACTGCTCCTTCGGGGCGTGGCCGACGAACGACGACCGCACGCTCGTCATCGCGGGGTGGCAGTACAAGGAGTTCGAGGCGAACAGGTTCGATATCGAAGGCAACTATCGCAGGGTCATCGGTCTCGCGCCGAGCTTCGCGGAGCGGATGCGAGGCGCCCGGCGCGAAGAGCGGTTCCTTGGCATGGCGGTGCCGAACTATTTTCGCAAACCCTTCGGTCCGGGCTGGGCCCTCGTGGGCGACGCGGGCTACAACAAGGATTTCATCACGGCGCAGGGCATCCAGGACGCGTTCCGCGACGCCGAGCTGTGCGCCGATGCGCTGGACGAGTCGTTCACCGGCGGGCGCTCCTTCGATGCGGCGATGGCCGACTACCAGTCCACGCGCGATCGGCACGTCATGGCCATGTACGAGTTCACGGCGGAGCTTGCGTCGCAGGAGCCTCCGCCTCCCGAGCTGCAGAAGCTGCTCGGCGCGATGCACGGCAACCAGGAGGCGATGGACGGGTTCGCGCGCGTCGCCGCCGGGGTGACGTCGCCCGCGGAATTCTTCTCCGAGGACAACGTCACCCGTATCTTCGCGGCGGCCCGCTAGGGTCCTGACCGACCGCCTGCGCGGCGGCTGCGGTTGACAGCGCCATCGTCCACGCTGTAAGTAGGCCGGGGCGTGAACTCGACCGTGTCGCGCAGAGTGGTCTTTCTCGACATCGACGGCGTGCTAGCGCCGATCCGCCAGTGGGATCGCTACGGGGATCTGGACCCCGGGTGCATCCGGGTGCTGAACGAGATCGTGGGGGGTGGGGGAGCCGATGTCGTCGTCTCGTCGACCTGGCGGCATGGCAAGACCGTCACCGAGCTGCAGGAGATGCTCGAAGCGGAAGGGTTCATCGGCTGCGTCATCGACAAGACCCCGACCGGCGGGCCCGGCGCCGACCGGGGAGATGAGATCGCGGCCTGGCTCGCCGGGCATGCCGTGGCCGGCTATGTGATCATCGATGACCACGGCGACATGGGCGGGCTACGCGCCCAGCTCGTCCTGACGCATCCGGCCCGTGGGCTACAACCAGCCGACGCGCCGCGAGCCATCGAGATACTCAAGCGAACCGCCGGCTAGCGGGTCACGGCGCCGGCTGAATGCTCCGCGCACGACACGCGCGGGTTCCAGTCCACGAACACCCCGTGCGGGTTGTCGCGCCAGGCCCACACGTGCAGCGCGTAGAACGCCGGGATCCCGTACCGATTCGGGCTCGGGGTGTAGTGGAAGAGCTGTCCCATCAGCGTCGGTGGTGTCTTGTTGGCCGCATCCCACGCCGCCGCGAGGACGATGTACTCCACCCCCACCAGCTCCAGCTTGCCGCCCTTGGGCTCGTACATCAGGGCCTCGGGGCGTGCGGCGTCCAGCTTGCCGTCGCCGACCAGGTCGCCGTTGACGTAGTGGATGCCCATCGCGCCGCCCTGCGGGCTGCTGACGCAGCCGAGGAAGAGGGCGTAGCCGGCCGCGGTGGCGGCCTTGACGTCCTGGTAGCGCTCGGTGGCGCGGCGCACCTCCTGGGCGAGGGGCGCGTTGGCGCCGCCGTGGGTTGCCATGTGGGCCGAGGCGCACGACACGAGGGAGATGGCGGCCAGCCCGATCAACACGCTGTGCATGATTCTCATGGGAGCCTCCCTCCGCCTCAGCGGTAGAAGTAGGGGTCGAGGACGCGGACCTCGGTGATGCGGTCCACCGGCAGCTTGTTGCGGTCGGCCACGCGGCGCACGGCTTCGGGCGTCGGGGCGTCGTAGACGCAGAAGGTCTTCTGGCGGTCCGGAGTGACGTAGGAGTGGATCCAGGTCACGCCGTCCTCGGCGTTGGTGGCGACGACGCCCTGGCAGGCCTTGGCGCCGGCGTCGGTGACGGGAATGGCGAGGCCGTCCGGGAAGGTGCGCTCCACGAGATAGCGGGGCATGGCGGTGGTGCTCCTTGTCCGCCGCGTGAGCGCGCTGGCTCGATCGCGACACCGCCAGGCTAGGGCAGGGGCGCCGCGGGCTGCATCGGGAGCCCTCCCTATTTTGGCGCGACCACCTCCCCATCCTGGACGGTGGACGGGCAGGGACCGCCGCTTACTTTTCCCCCTGCGCGCCCCCCTTGGGTACACGCTGGTCGGCCATCCGGCGAAGGTCCAGGCGCTCCAGGTAGAGGAAATAGGAATAGCTCGAATGGCCGATGCCCGGAATGGTCGTGCCCGGCATGTTGTTGCCAAGGCCTCGCACGAGCAGGCGCACCGTACGGTCCTCCCACTGCCACGACGTGGACGCGGTGACGATATGCACCTGGGGGGTCTTGGTGACCTCGCGCCTCACGGGCGATGCCTTCGTGGGACGGCCATAGCTCTTGCTCAGGAGCTCGGCCGCCTTCTCGAGGGGCGTGCTTCCCCAGCGCCGCTTGTTCAGCTCGAAGGCGAGACCGAGCAACCGGGCCTCCGAGAAGGACGCCACGAAGAGTCTCACGCTGCCCGGGGTGTCCGGCCGATCGCCCGATGTGTTCTCCGGTCCCGGCGTACATCGCGTGTCCACCCGGACCGGGCAGTCCTGGTAGAGGACCACGCCCGCCGTGGTCGGTGGCGCGAAGGAGAAGTTGTGACGACCGAGGACGACCATCGGGCGCGACTTGACGGCGACGGTCCCGCTCGAGCCCTTGACCGCGTCGACTCTCTCGCCGAGGCGAAACCCGAGGAGCTCCTGCGGCAGCCCGTCGGCCACAGCCAAGGCACCCGGTAGCGGTGCGAATGCGCAGACGCTCGCGGTCAGGAGGCCCACGAAGGCGATCCGGAGTGCGGTGCGGGTGCGTGGTGTCGCCATGAGCGTGCTGGCCATGAGCGTGCTGGCCATGAGCGTGCTGGATGGTAGCACGCTCTAGCGGGGCGCGACGGCCTCCCCCAGCCCGAGCTTCAGCGCCACCCGGCCGGCTTCCTCGCGGGAGGCGACGCCGAGCTTGCCCAGGATGGCCGACACGTGATGGTCCACCGTCTTGGGCGAGATGTGCAGGCGCGCCCCGATGCGCGCGTTGGTCAGCGCGCGCGCCAGCAGGGCGGCGATCTCGGCCTCGCGCGCGGTGAGGCCGAGCGGGTTGCCGCGCGTGCTCGGGCGCGGCCCGCGCGGGATGTGGCGGGCGCCGGAGGCGCGCAGGCGCTGGCGCAGGCGCTCGAGATCCGGCCGGGCGCCGAGGCGGTCGAAGATCTCGAGCGCGGCGCGCTGCGCGGCCTCGCCGCCCTCGGCGAGGGCACGGGCCCGCTCGTAGGGGCAGCCGAGGCGCTCCCACAGGGCGGCGGCGCGGCGCCAGTCGCCGGCGATCTCCCGCGCGAACGGGCGCGCGGCGAAGGCGGGCAGGCGCACGCGCTCGTCGGCGCGCCGGCGCCAGAAGGCGATCTCGCCCGCGTGCCACGGGTGCCGGTGGTGGAGCGCCAGGTCCCACGCAGCGCGGGCCTCGGCGAGCGCGCGCGGGCGGTCGTCGGCCAGCCACGCGGCCTCCGCGCGGGCCGCACGCACCGGGCCCAGGCGCTGCAGCGTCTGGGTGCGCTCGGCCAGCTCGAGCGCCTCGTCCAGCGCGGCCGCCGCGCCCGGATCGCCGCGGCGTGTGCGCAGGCGGCCCAGGGCCACCAGCGCCATGATGCGGCTGATGGCGGCCACGTGCGGGTCGTTCGCGAGGGGCCGCGCGGCCTCGCCCGCTTCCGCCCAGCGGCCCTGGTACAGACGCGTCAGCGCCAGCCACGCCTGCATGTAGTGCCGGGCATAGTCCAGGTCGCGCTCGGCGGCGTAGCGGATGCCCTCGGTCAGGTAGCGGTCGGCGTCGGCGAAGCGGTACACCTCGCCGCTGGCCGAGCCCAGGTTGACGAAGGCGCCCGCGATCCACTCGGGCAGGGCCGCCGCGCGGGCCAGGGCGAGGCTCTTCTCCAGGTGCACGCGCCCGCGGTCGTCGCCGTAGACCAGCATGGCCGCGCCCATCGTGTTGTAGGCGGCCACCACGATCTCCCGCTCGCCGAAGCGCTCCGCCAGGGTGACGGCCTTGCGGCCCCAGCGGACGGACTCGGCGCGGTCGCGGTTCAGCATGCGCAGGTTCGACTGGATGCGGTAGGCGTAGGCCAGCGTCGGCCCCGGCGGCAGCGGGCGCAGGCCGGCGATGGCGCGCCGGCTCGCCGCTTCCGCCTCGGGGTTGCGGCCGGCGCGGACGAGAGCGGCGGCATTGACCGCGAGGGCCTTGCCCTCCCGCAGCCGATCGCCGGCCGCGTGGTGGATGTCGATCGCCTCGTTCCGGGCGCGGGTCGCCTCGTCGAGGCGGTCCACCAGCATGCACTCGTCCGCGTAGGCCTCGAGGAGCCGTGCCCGCTCGGCCGGCGGCGCCGCGGCGGCGAAGCGGAGCGCGCGGGCGTACTGATCGGCGGCCTCGCGGTGCGCGCCCAGCGCGGCGGCGCGCGCAGCGGCCGCGGGCGCGTGG
>DATLFG010000090.1:0-6796 GCA_035524955.1 Candidatus Limnocylindria bacterium
GGCCTCGGGCCAGAGGGGCGGGGCGACGGATATCGAGATCGTGCCGTGGCGCAGGAGCCAGCGGTCGGGGGGCAGGATGCGGCGGGTCCCGCGGAGGGCGATGGGGACCACGGGGCGTCCGGTCTCGACCGCGGCGCGGAAGGCCCCCAGGCGAAAGGGCAGAATTCCGGGAGACCGGACGAAGGTGCCCTCCGGGAAGAAGAGGAGGGACTGGCGATCGCGAAGTGCCGTGGTCGCTCTGGCGGCGTCGGCCACGCTCGCGGGGCGATCGACACGCTCCACGGTGAGGTGACCGGCCCGCTCGATGATCGTGCCGATCAGAGGCGCGGTGGTCAGCTCGCGCTTGGCTACGAAGCGGACGTCAACGGGGAGGGCGGCGAGAAGCACGACGACGTCGAGGTAGCTCGAGTGGTTCGCCACGAGCACGGCTGGCCCGGCGCTGTCGAGCCGCGCCTGGCCGTCGAGCTGGACCCGGCAGCCGGCGAGCGCGAGCAGCGTGCGGCACCACGCGCGGACCGCCGCGGCGGTGGCGCGGCCGGGCGGGACCAGCCGGATGAGCGCCCAGAGCGCGGGCCCGGTGACAGCGAGCAGCATGCCGACATACGCCGTGAATGCCACGCGGCCGATGGTCTCGCCGCCGCGGCGGAGCCATGTGGTGAGGCTGGTCGCCGCCAGTCTCAGGATCTGCGCGCGGCCGGAGCCGGGGGCGCGGCCGAGGGCACCCTGCAGGTACGCCTCGCGCGCGGCCCGGCGCCGGATCTTTCCACTCGATGTGCGCGGAACCGAGCCGGGCGGGTAGAGCGCGATGGCATCGGGGGGCAGGCCGACCCCGTCGAGCACGCGTTCGCGGATGGCCGCTTCCAGCGCGCGGCGCCGACCGGCGCCGCTCTGCCGGGTCTCGGCCGCCACCACGAGGCGCTCGGTGCCGCCGGTGGGGTCGGGGACCCCGAAGGCGGCCACGCAGCCCCTGCGGACGCCGGGCACGTCGCCGATCAGTTCCTCGATCTCCTGTGGGTAGAGGTTCCGGCCGGCGACGATGACGACGTCCTTGCTGCGACCGGTGACGAACAGCTCGCCGTCCGCCCGGTAGCCCAGGTCTCCGGTGTCGACCCAGTCATCGTGGAAGACCGCCTGGGTCGCCTCGGGGTTCCGGAAATACCCGCGCATCGTCGATGGCCCGCGGAACTCGATGCGCCCTTCCTCGCGCTCCCGGAGAGCTTGCCCTTGGGCGCCGACGATGCGGATCTCGTGCGCCGGGAGCGGCAGGCCGCAGGAGACGAAGCGTAGGGCTGCGGGGTCGTCCGGCGACGCGGGACGGGCCTGCCGGTCGCGCTCGAACAGCGGGCGGGCGAGGCGGTCCACGCGGGGCGCGCGGCCGACCGGGGACATCGTGAGCCCGACCGATGACTCCGCGAGGCCGTAGACCGGACACATCGCCTCGGGCCGGAAGCCATGCGGGCCGAAGCGCCGGGAAAAGCGGTCGATGGTGTCCGGGCTCACGGGCTCCGAGCCGTTCATGGCGAGGCGCCAGCTGGAGAGGTCAAGGCCGGCGAGCTCTTCGTCCGGGATTCGCCGGGCGCAGAGATCGAACGCGAAGTTCGGCGCCGGCGAGAGCGTGGCACGGTGACGGTGGATGGTGCGGAGCCATCGCGATGGACGGGCGAGGAACGCCAGGGGTGGGTGCAGGACCACCGGGATGCCGAAGTAGAGGGAGCAGAGCCACGCGCCGATCAGGCCCATGTCGTGGTAGAGCGGCAGCCAGCTGACGGCGATGTCCTCGGGGCCGATGGCGATGGCCTGGCCGATGGCGCGGATGTTGGCGAGGAGGTTGTCGTGGGTGAGGAGCACACCCTTGGGATCCCCCGTGCTCCCGGACGTGTACTGGATCAGCGCGGCATCGCCAGCGGCCATGCTCCGCATGGGGCGCGCGCCGGCCCGCGCGAGATCCTCGGTGGTGATGACGCCCTGGAGCGACGGCACCTGGGGACGCAGGAGCGCGGCGATGCGGGCGGCGCCCGCGAAGGTGATCAGCCATCGCGGTTCGGCATTGCGCAGGATCCGGACGTGTCGCGCTGCGTACTCCTCGAGCCGCGCCGGCCGGAACGGCGGGTACAGAGGGACGGGGATCCCGCCGGCCAGCAGGATTCCCACGAAGCTCGAGAAGAAGGCTTCCTCCGTCCGGAGGACAAGGGCGACCCGGTCGCCGGCGCGGATCCCCCGTTCGAGCAGGCCCCCGGCGAGCTCACCGGCGCGGTTCCAGAGGGCGCCATAGCTGATGGCGCTCTCCTTGTCATCCTCGGCCGCCAGGATCACGTGCGTCCGCTCCGGGTGAGCCTGGGCATGCCAGTCGAGCACTTCGATCAGCGTCTGGGCGGCAGTGGGTGCGGGCACGCCCGGCGGAGCGACGCGGGTGACCTCCGTCGGGGCGAGCTCCGCGGCCGGGCTCGCGATCCGGACCGCGGCGATCAGGTCGCGCACGGTCTCGACCTCGGCCATTGCCGTGTCCTGGAGCCGGATGCCCAGGCGCCGCTCGATCCTCAGGAAGAGCTCGACGCGCTCCAGGCTTCCGATGCCGAGGTCGCGGTCGAGCGCGGCATCGAGGCCGATCGTCCGCACCGCGCCAAGCGGTCCAAGCTCTTCGAGGAGCTCACGGACAAGCTCGAGCACCGCTTGCTCGGGGTGGTGCTCCGGCAGTCGTGGGGTGGGCGGGGGGTGGCCGACAGCAGGGCTCGCCCCTGGCTCGCGCTCCTCGGCACGCCAAACAGTCATCGCCGTCAGGCGGTGCAAACTCGGTGCCCTGACTCTCTGCGGGCTCGGTCGAAGCCGGGCCGGGTAGCTTGCCGTGGAACGGCTCTTGCTGGTGGAACGGCTCTTGCTAAAGAACTCGGCTGGGTCATCGATCACCCCATGACCGGGCGAGCCGACCTGCCGGTCGGCCGCGGGAGGTCCGTCGCCGATGAACGACTTCAAGGAACAGCGTGATCGCATGGTGGACGAGCAGATCGCGGCCCGGGGCGTCCGCGACCCCGCGGTGCTGGAGGCCATGCGCGCAGTGCCGCGGGAGCTGTTCGTGGCCGAGGGCCTCCGCGAGTTCGCGTATGCGGATGAGCCATCGCCCATCGAGCATGACCAGACGATCTCGCAACCGTTCGTGGTGGCGGCGATGATCGAAGCGGTGCGGCCCAGGCCGGGAGAGCGCGCCCTCGAGATCGGAACCGGGTCCGGCTATGCGGCTGCGGTGCTGGCGAAGATCGTGGGCGAGGTCTACACGGTCGAGCGCCTCGCGGGCCTGGTGGAGTCCGCTCGAGGGCGGCTCGCCGCCCTCGGCTATGCGAACGTCCACGTCCGCCATGCCAACGGGACCCTGGGCTGGTCCGAGCACGCGCCGTACGACGTGATCATCGTCACCGCGGGCGGCCCGAAGGTGCCCCAGCCGCTCCTGGACCAGCTCGCCGTGGGCGGGCGGCTCATCATGCCGGTGGGGAGCTGGCGGATCGGTCAGCACCTCGTCCGGGTGACGCGCGCCGGTGAGGATCGCTACGACCACGAAGACCTCGAGCCGGTCGCCTTCGTGCCGCTGATCGGGCAGGAAGGCTGGAAACTGGGAGAAGACCGCGCATGACGTTGCGGATCTTCGACCGGCGGTCCGCGGATCGCGCGGCGCCGCAGGTCGCCGCGGGCCAGGTTCGTGGGTGCTCCCCACCGGCCTTCCGCGGACCGTGGTCGGCGGGGCTGGTGCGCGCGAGGCCGGAGACGGCGAGGTCAGCAGACCGGGTGCGCACCCCGGATGAGCTCGGCACGGAACTCGGCCATCCGCCCGAGCTCCGCCTCCACGACCTCTCGGATCGGAGCCCTGACATCGTCGGCGGCATGTCCTCGATGGGGACGATCTGGGACGCCGACCCATGGCTTGTCGACCGGCTCACCGATGCGGGCGGCCAGATTGACATAGACCTCCTCGAGCGCCGGGCAGGGGTGTGGATGAGGCGGGCCAGCCGATGACTCAGGACAGTGTAGACCTTGCCCACGTGAGCCACCGGGTTTTTCCCGGGTGCCGCCTCTCCGCCGGCCGGGCGGGCGAAGGCGATGAGTCCGTTGGCGCGGTTACCGCGCCCCACG
The DNA here is from genome assembly GCA_035524955.1 of Candidatus Limnocylindria bacterium. Lineage (GTDB taxonomy): Bacteria > Methylomirabilota > Methylomirabilia > Rokubacteriales > CSP1-6 > CAMLFJ01. The sequence continues at coordinate 4,120 of DATLFG010000090.1, forward strand.
TGACCGGAATCCGCGTCCTCGGCTGAGGTACCGAGGAGGGTGAGGTACGTGCCCGACGCACCTCGTCTGGGCCGATCCAGGCAGTTCAAGCGCCACTCGATCTCGAATGGACCCGCGGGGAACCGCTCCCCGAGGGTATCGAGCACGTCTACCTTGCGCTGGAAGTACGCCTGTTCCGAGGGCAGATGCGTGCACAGGAGCGGCATCGCCACGGTGAGACTCAGCCGGCGGTCCTGCCGCACGACCGAGGACCTTCACGTCGTGCCCGGTGTCCGGGAGCCGCTCCTTGAACTCCGGGGAGTTGAGCAAGTGCTCGACCGCCATCACCATCTCCTCGGTGGGGCTCAGGGGCGCATAGCCCGAGGCACCGGCCGTGTCATTAGTCAGTGTGGCCGGCGCTGGCCGACCGTGCCCGCGGCTAGCAGACGCCGTGCGCCCGGCCGATCTTCCGGAACGCGGCGACGCATTGCTCGAGCTGCTCCTGGGTGTGGGCCGCGCTGATCTGGACCCGGATGCGGGCGCTTCCTCGCGGCACGACGGGGTGCGCGAACCCGACGACGTAGACGCCCTCGCGGCGCAACTCCTCCGCCATGGCCATGGTCCGTCGCTCATCACCCAGCATCACCGGCACGATCGGGTGCAGACCGGGACGGATGGCGAATCCCGCTGCGATCATGGCCGCCCGGAACCACCGCGTGTTCGCGGCCAGGCCCTCGCGCCGCTCGCTGCTCTCCGAGAGTAGCCCGAGGCAGGCCAGCGACGCGCACACGATGGCCGGCGCCAGCGTATTCGAGAAGAGATACGGTCGTGAGCGCTGGCGGAGGAGCGCGACGATCTCGCCGCGGCCAGATGTAAACCCTCCGCTGGCCCCGCCCAGCGCCTTGCCCAGCGTCGAGGTGACGATGTCGACGCGGTCCGCGACGCCCCAGTGCTCCGGGGTGCCGCGGCCGGTGGGGCCGAAGAACCCGGTCGCATGGCTGTCGTCGACCATGACCAGCGCGTCATGCTGCGCGGCGAGATCGCAGATCGTGTTGAGGGGTGCCAGATCGCCGTCCATCGAGAACACGCCGTCGGTGGCGATCAGCCGCGCCCGGGCGCCCCGGGCCTCCTCGAGGCACCGCGCCAGCGCACCCATGTCCGCGTGCTCGTACCGGTAGCGCCGCGCGCGCGACAGCCGGACGCCGTCGATGATCGACGCGTGGTTGAGCGCGTCCGAGATCACCGCGTCCTCCTCGCCCAGCAGCGTCTCGAACAGCCCGCCGTTGGCGTCGAAGCACGACGTGTAGAGGATCGTCGCCTCGGTGCCGAGGAACCGGCTGATCGCGGCCTCGAGGTCGCGGTGGATCGTCTGGGTCCCGCAGATGAATCGCACGCTCGACAGTCCGAACCCCCAGCGCGCGAGGCCCTCCTGGGCCGCGCGCACGAGCTGCGGATCGTCGGCCAGCCCGAGGTAGTTGTTGGCGCAGAAGTTCAGCAGCGGGCGCCCCTCCACCGTGACCACCGCGCCCTGCGGGGTCTCGATCGCGCGCTCGTCCTTGTGAAGCCCCGCCGCGCGGATGGCCTCGAGCTCGCCCGCCAGCCGCTCGCGGACCGCTGCTCCGTACATGCCGCTGTCCTCCTAGGCTCCGCAGCGCCGGCCCGCGGGCACGAGGTAGTCGCGCAGCGTGCCCTCCAGGTCGTGGGCCGGCGCGAAGCCCCAGTCGCGCCGGGCCGGCGCGTCGTCGATGTCTTCCGGCCAGGAGTCCACGATGACCTGTCGCCGCGGATCGGGCGCGAAGGCGATGGTCGCCCCCGGGAACGCGGCCCGCATGCGCTCCGCCCATTCGCCTGCGCTCGGCGCGAACGCCGTGACATTGTAGACCGTGGACGACAGGGCCCCGGGCGGGGCCTCGAGCAGCGCCACGAGGGCGCGGCTGGCATCCGGCATCGCCATGAAGGGAATGCGGGTGTCCTCCCTGACGAAGCACCTGTACGGCTGGCCGCGGGCGGCGGCGTGGAGCATCTCGGGCACATAGTCGCTGGTTCCGCCCGCGGGCACGGTGTCGGCCGAGATGAGTCCGGGAAAGCGGATCGCGCGGAAGTCGACGCCGGGCCGCTCCTCGGGCGCGAGCTGCCGATAGTGTCGCCCGTAATAGCGGCCGAGGTGTTCGCCATGCAGTTTCGTGCAGCCGTACATGGTGATGGGGGCGGTCCACTCGTGTTCCCGCACGCGGCCGGCGGCGCGCTTGGTGCCCAGATCGGGCAATCCGTACACGGCGATCGAGCTCGGGTACAGGAACCGGACCGGGCGTCCGTGCGCGCGCGCCTCTTCGCGGGCCACCGCCAAAAGGTTCAGGGTGCCCTGCACGTTGACCTCGTGGGCCGTCTCCGGCACGAACTCGGCGCGCGTGGACAGCAGCGCGGCCAGGTGGAAGATCACCGCGATCTCGAACTCGGCGCGCAGCCGGTCGAGCAGCTGGCGGTCGAGGACGTCGCCGACGACGGTCCGGGCGCACCGCTCGGCCACCGCTGGGTCGAGCGGCCGCACGTCGAGCGCGACGACGTGGTGCCCCCCTCGCGCCGCCAGGTGGCGAACGAGGCCGTGCCCGACCTCCCCGCCCGCGCCGGTCACCAGGACCACGGATCGCCGCGCCATGTGCCGATCCTCCCCGATCTGATACTCGCACAGGTCGGGTGC
>DATLFG010000092.1:0-22474 GCA_035524955.1 Candidatus Limnocylindria bacterium
ACGACAGCCGGGTCCTGGACGCTGGCGATGGCCCGCCGCCGGCCGCCGCATCGCGGACAAGCCAGGACATCGAGAGCGCACACGCGGCGCATCAACGCCGCCCAGGTCCAGGCATGCGGGAGGCCGGCCGGGCGGGGGGGGGCCTCGAGCGTGAGGGCGATGCGGTCAGGGGCCGGGCGGGCGTAGCGGACGACCTACGAGCGCCAGCGCACCCGGCTTGCCGGTGTTGCGGTGGCACTCGCCGCCGGCTTCCTGGTCATCGAGCGCCGCGCGGCGGCCCCGCTGGTCGACTTCTCCGCGCTCGGCAGCCGCGGTGTCATGGCCGCATACCTCGTCGTGTTCTTCGCACTCCTCACGATGAGCGGCGGGATGTTCCTTTGGGTGATCTATGCGGGGCTCCTCGCCGACGCTTCGCCTCGCACCATCGGTCTGTTGCTGGCGCCGTGCGCGGCCGCGAGCTTAGCGATGGCGCCGGTGGGAGGCGTGCTCACCGATCGGCTCGGACCCCACCTTTTGGCGATGACAGGGCTGCTGGCGCTCACCGTCTCCGTGGCGATCCCGATCTGGTGGCAGCCGACGTCCGCGGAGTCGGTGGTGCTGTGGTCGAGCGTGATCGCGGGCACCGGTGTCGGGCTCTCGACGCCGGCGCTGATCCGGGTATCCACCGAATCCATCGCCGAGGGGCGGGCGGGCCTGGGCGCGGGCGTCTACAAGACGATGAACGAGCTGGGCGCAGTGTTCGGGGTGCTCCTTCTCGGCGGGCTCCTCGAGGCGCGCATCGTGAAGAATGCCCTCCGGGGGTTACCGGGCCAGTTCCTCCCTGACGAGGTCTTGCTGAAGTCAGTCACCTCGCTGAAGACGCTCAAGGAGCACGCGCTGCGGAAGGGGTTACCCATCGATGACCTCGCGGCATTCCATGCAGCGCTGGTGAAGGCCGTGCGCCATGGGTTCGACCAGGCCTTCGGGGTTGCTGTCCTCCTGGCGGTCGTCGGCGTCGCCGCGGCGCTCCTGCTGCCGAAGCGCCTGGAGAAGCGGTGACCGTCGCTTCGTCCAACCTCCTTCACGAGCGTGGCGGGGCGAAAGCGTATCGCCGACGTCATGTCAGCCACCTGGCGCGCGAGAATCGACACGCCATTCTCGGTGCCGACGAACCGACGGTGCTGGCGGTCGCCGCCCTGGATCCTGGCGACGCTTGTCGTATTGCTCGACGCGCGCACGTGTCCCGGAATGGGCCCAGCTCCCGGGCCGCAATCTTGCTGGGGCTGCTTGCCGTCCACTGGACGAAGCACTCATGACACCGCGGATCTATTGGGCCAAGGTCCGATGGCTGTCTCTTCTGCGCGGTGCTAGCGTAACAGGCGCGGGGTGGGTCAGGCCGATCGGGGGCCCATTGCCGAATCAGGTGGCCTACTTCTAGGACGCTTCAGCGGAGGAACGAGATGATGCACGGGTGGGGAATGGAAGGGTGGGGAATGAGCGGTGGATTCGGGTGGGGCGGTGGGTTCGGGATGTTCTCCATGATCATCGTCTCGGCGCTGGTCATCATGGGGATCGTGTTCTTCGCCCGGTGGGCCATGGAGCAGGGCGGGCGGGGGCGCAAGCCTCCAGCCGGCTGATTGGGCGCTTGACGGACTGATGCGGCGCTTCGGCAGCGGCGAGATAATCGGGGCTGCGTTCCGATTGCCGGAGGAGCTGGGGATGCTCCACGTTGTGGATTCGACGAAACCGCTGGAACGGCTGGTCTCCGATCTCGAGCAGGCGATCAGCCGGCACAAGTTTGGCGTGCTGGGTGTCCACGACCTACGCGCCAAGCTGGCCGAGAAAGGTGTGTCGTTCGCTCGGGAGTGCCGGGTCTTCGAGGTCTGCAACCCGCACCAAGCCAAGAAGGTGCTCGAGGCCAACCTCGCGATCTCGACCGCGCTGCCCTGTCGGATCTCGGTGTACGAGGAGGCCGGGAAGATCCGACTCGCGACGATCAAGCCCACCGCCCTGATCGGCCTCTACCCCAATCCCGAACTGAAGGGAGTCGCGGTGGAGGTGGAGACGACGCTAGTACAGATCATGGACGAGGCGGCCCGATAGGGGGTCGCGGGGCGCGTTGGAGCGCAGTGCCTCTCACACTTGGAGGTAGTCAATGGTGCGTGGGCTGAGGATGGCGGCGATGGTCATGCTCGTGGCGGCCGTGGCGACGGTGGGGTACGCCCAGACGGGGGCGATGACCCCCGACCAGATGACGATGATGAGCGGTCAAATGAAGGGGATGAGTGACCAGATGAAGGGCGGCAAGATGACCGCCGACCAGATGAAGCTGATGGGCGGTCAGATGAAGGGAAAGAAATAGCGCCCCGACGGAGTGCTCTCAAGGACTGAAGGAGGGAGAGACAATGACTTGCTGTGGCGATGTGCTGGAACCGATCAAGGCATCCTCATGCTGTACGCCGCAGGATCCCGCGGCGCGGGCCGCGGAAGCGATACGCGACTCGGGCTGCGGCTGCGCGCCAGTGGTGAAGGATAGGGAGAGTCTCCAGCTCGTCGGCGTCGTCACCGAGCACGACATATGTTGCGGCGTGGCGGCTGATGACCGGCGCGCGGCCGACGTGAAGGTCGAGGCGATCATGCGACCCTCGTCTGCCTGTTGTGGCGTGGATGAGCCGGTTGCGGAGGCACGCGGGAAGCTTCGCGAGAATCGCGCGAGGAGCTTGCCGGTCGCGGACAGCGCGGGAGCCTGCTGCGGAACCGTCAGCGTTCACCGGTTGGAGGAGTCGTAGAGCAGGCACGGTCATTGAACGAGAGATTGATCTCTCTAACGGACTCGCGCTGTTTGTGTTCGGCGTGACCCTTCTCGGGATCGCCGCGACGGGCGAGGTTTCGCCGAGCTCGGCAGCTGCCACCTACCGCGCTTCGCGGCGCGGCCTGGAACCGCCCCCGAAGTTCCGCTCTCCCTCCTAGTCGCGCTGCCTCACGCATTCTTCACCCTGGTGGCGAATGCTGAGGCTCGTCTGCCACCAGGACAGAAGCCTCGGCGCTTGCAAGAGAAGAGCAGGAGGCGCTCGAAGGCGCAGTCGGCGCACCGCAGCCGCGTGAGGCCATGGGCCAGCACGCCGCACGTGAGGAACTCGCGGAATTCCTGCTCGACGAAGCGAGGCAGGCCGCTCTCGTCGCTGCGACCGAATGGTGGCATGGAGCACGGAGTGCTCGGTGTCACGGGGCCGATACGGGGGGTGGGGATGCGCCACGCCCTGGCGTAGCGCGTGCCGGAAATGGCGCCAATGCCCAAAGATGGATACACGGCGTCAATATTCGGGTCCTACCCCGGTGTCGGTCATCGACGACGGTCCATGCGGGCTGCGTGACTTCGACTGGAAGCAGAACCGCTTTCCCCAGTCAAAGCCAGATCGCCGGTGAGTGTTCGAAACGCATCCTCGTGTACATGGGCTGACCCTGGACGGCGAATGGTATCCTTCCTGCCCAGGTCCACTGTCGTCAAATCGGCAGGCTGGGGGAAGGAAGGCACGATGGTGCGCGTCATACGCCAGGAGCAGTCGGAAGATGAGCGCCTCGATGGGCTCATCGCCCAGTTCGCCCAGAAGCACGGCCTCAAGCTCGACCGCACTGGCTGGTCGCGCAAGACATACGACCTCTTCCTGCATGACCGGGCTGCCGACCGCTCGCTGCTCGTCGCGCGCGTCGAGACCCTGGCGACCGTGAACGGTGAGGTTCGGGTTTTCGACGACCGGGGGCTCCCCTTTGCCCAGGAGCTCGCCGAAGAGCTCGAGCGGACTTTCGGACTGAAGGAGGCGACGATCCTCCGCCTGCCGCCGCCCGCCTAGGCGAGAAGACTCTCCGCGCTACCCCTTGTCAGTGCTGGGGAGGCGCCCCGCTGTCGATGATCGGTGACTGAAACACGGGTCTGGGGCGCTTGCGTAGGCTGCGGCGCCTGCTTATGCTGTGGCGCACCACGCGGCACCGGACACCGGGGTACTGGAAAGGAGAGCGTCCATGACGACGGCAGCGCAGGCCTCTCACGTCTACGTTGGAGCCGCGAAGTGGACCGGCGGGAGCCAGAGCGGGGTGTTCCGGCGGGGGGACGGCGAGTCGCGCTGGGAGCTCTGCAACAAGGGCCTCCCGGACGACGTGCACGTGCAGGCGATCACGGTGCACCCGACCAATCCGGATGTTGTCTACGTGGGCACCCAGAACGGCCCCTACCGGAGCGTGGACCGCGGTGAGCGCTGGGAGCGCCTGCCCTTCCCGGAGGACGGTGGCCAGGTCTGGTCCATCCTCGTGCACCCGAAGAACCCGCGCACGCTCTTCGCGGGGACGTCCCCGGTGGGGATCTACCGCAGCGACGACGAGGGCGCCTCGTGGCGGAAGCTGCCGAACGCGGTGCAGGCCGAGCGGGTGAAGATGCCGTTCGCGTGCCGGGTGATGCGCATCGCGATCGATCCGGCCCAGCCCGACCACATCTACGCCGCGCTCGAGGTGGGCGGGGCCATGCGGAGCCTGGACGGAGGGCTGACCTGGAGTGATTGCAGCGGCGACCTCGTGAAGCTCTCCGAGCTGCCGCACCTCAAGAGCCGCATCGTGAGCGACAGCGAGATGGAGGGCATGCTCGACGGCCACGCCCTCTGCGTGAGCCCGGCGGCCTCCGGCACCGTGATCCTGGCCCTGCGCATGGGCCTTTTCCGCAGCACCGACAACGCGGCGCACTGGAAGGACATGGAGGTGGGGCGGTTCTCCCCGCTGACCTACAGCCGCGACATCCGCGTCTCGCCGCAGGACCCGCGCATCCTCTATGTGTGCCTGAGCCCGGCCGCGCGCAGCGAGGACGGCTCGCTCTACCGGAGCGCCGACCTGGGCGAGACGTGGACGCGTTTCGATCGCGGCGTCAAGGCGGAGAGCACGATGATGGCGGTGGCGCTGCACCCGCGCGATGCCGACCGCGTCTACTGCGTGAGTCGTACCGGCCAGGTCTTCGGGACCGAGGACGCCGGGCGTACCTGGCGCGAGGACCGGCTCCCCGACGGCGTCGGCGACGTCTACGCGATCGCCTGCGGGTGAGCCTGCATCCTGCCGAGCCCCCTCACCTTACGGACCCCCTCACCCTACGGACCCCCTCACCCTGCCCTCTCCGCGGTGGGGAGAGGGAGATAGGGAAGTCCCAGGGGGGCACCTTCGAGATTGCGGATGAAGCACCGCACGTCGCCCAGGTGCTCGTAGTGCTCGGTGTGGGTCGGCAGCCCCGCCTCGGCCGCGTCGATCCCGAGTGAGCGCAGCACCGGCTCGGTGAGGAGCGCGTAGCCGCCCGTCCGCCCCAGCCCGTTCTTCAGGAGCCGGTGCACGAGGATGACCGCGGTCCCGGTCACGCGGCTCCGCCCACCCACCGTGTGGCGCAGGAACGGCCCGTGGTGGACCACCATCTTGAGATCGAGGGTCCCGATCTGCTGGCAGGCGCCGCAGAGGCAGGTCTCCGCGTCCTGCATCGCCCGCTGCCGGGTCTTGAAGGCGGCGAAGGCGTCTTCCAGGACCTCGAGGAGCCGGCTCTTCGACAGCGAAGATGCCTCTCCGCCGAGTGCGAACACCGCGTCGCCCTCGATCTCCTGGATCTCGAGCGGCGGCGAGAGGTGGCCGACGACCTCGTCGAGCAGGGCCGCGATGATCTCGGCGCCGTGCTCGAGCTCGGTGGTGGTCACGAAGGCGGTGAACCCGGAGACGTCCGCCAGGATCAGGAACCCGTGGTCCGTTCGATTGTTCATGCGTCACCCCCCGTCCGGCCGCTGGCCGCGACGATCTCGAGGACCTGGACCCCGCGCGGCAGCTCGATGAGGAGCTCGGCATCCCGCTCCAGATGGTGGATGCGTCGCGGATCCGGGCCGGCGAACCGCGACATCGCCTCGACGCTCTCCCAGTACGAGATCACCACGAACTCGCTCTCGCTCTCGCGGTTCTCGCGGAAGAGATGCACGCCCAGCGCCTTGTCTTCGAGGGGCCGGATGCCGTGCTCGTACAGGTAGCGCGCGTACTCGTCGGCCCGGGCGGCCGTCGTGCGCCCGCGCCAGATGCGGGCGATCGTGGGGCGTGGCTTCGATTGGTCGTCCATGCCCCTGAGACACCGGACCGGGGCGGATGTGAAACGACCGGCCTGGGGTCTAAGTCCGCTCCAGGATGTGCAAACCGCGACCCCGGTCGATCAGATAGAGGAGGCCCCGGCCGTCCACCTCGACGTCGTTGCTGGAGACCCGGGTGTGCCCGGCGGGCGGCTCGGGCAGGAAGTGGGCGACCTCGCGGGGCGCGTGGGGATTGGCTACGTCCACGATGCGGAGCCCGTGGGCGAACCAGGCCACCGGGATCTCGGGGCCCGTCACCCGCTCGCAGGGCTGGTGGCAGCCGGTGAACTCCGGCTGCGGGTCGCCGTCCACTCCGGGAACCTGGAAAGTCGAGATGGGCACCGGGTGGCGCTCGTCCGTGATGTCCACCAGCCAGAGGAACGAGGGTGGGCCCGGCGCGGTCTTGGCCACGTCCTCGTCGGCGGCCAGCATGATCCGGCGCCCGTGGAGCGGGAACGGCAGCGGCAGCGCGGTGTGGGTCGGCGTGATATAGGGCGGGCTCCAGTCGAGCCCGGCGACGAAGCGGGGCTTGCCCATGTCCTCGATGTCGAGGATCACGAAGCCGCCGTGCCAGTAACTCACGTAGAGCCGGTTGCCCGAGCGGATCGGATGGTGGCAGCGGTGATGCCGTCCGGACCAGCTCGGCGTCTCCCCGCCCCCGGTCCACTGCCCCGGCATCCACCAGCGCCCGACTTCCTTCGGTCGCGCCGGATCGAGGAGATCCAGGATCATCACGATGTTGCCGACGTAGCCGTCCATCTCGGGGGAGATGTAGGCGTGGCGCCCGTCGAAGGTGAAGCGGTGCACGCCCGCGCCGCCGCATTTCCAGAACGTGATCTCGCGCGGCCGGCTCGGGTCGGAGACATCGTAGATCACGAGGCCGCCGCCGACCCCGGCCGGGGGCTGGTGCGCGGGCTGGGCCTCGCGGTTCACCAGCATGAGCCCGTTGGCCACCCGCACCTTGTGCGAGTGGGTCTGGGGCGGCACCTCGACGGTGGCCAGCGTCCGGGGCCGGGCCGGGTCGCTCACGTCCACGATGCTGGTGCCGTGGGGCGCCTTCATGTGGGCGATGTAGGCGGTGGACCCGTCCACGGAGACCTGGCCGCCGCCCGGGCAGTCGAGCCAGGCGACCGGCTTGAGACCCTGCACGCTCGGCGCGATCGCGGTCGCCATGTCGGCCGGAGCCTAGCAGACCGCGGGCCCGTCGCCAAGCCCGGGGCCATTTGACAGGCGGCGTTGGCGCGTGACACAGTTTCGGCAACTCGCAAAGGAGCGTCGCCATGGCCCTCTCCATCGACCGGTCCGTGCGTCCCGAGATCAGCACTGCCTATGCGCGGCTCGAGGACAAGATCCTGGAGCGGGATCAGAAGGGGGCCAGCGACATCCTCTACGACCTGGTGCGGGCGCGCGTGCCGATCCCCGAGCTGGTCGGCCAGATCGTGCGCATCCACGCGCCCTACACCCACGTGCCGTATCACCAGCGCCTCGACGACGGCATCGTGCGCTTCGTGAACAACGACCACTGCCTGCTCAGCTCGCGCGCCACCCTCGACCTCGTGCCGCGGATGCCGCCCGAGCTGGCCTACCTGCCGGTGGCGCAGACGATCTGGTACCTGCCGACCGGGCTCGATCCGTGGAACCAGCTCCTCGGCAAGATGCCCGGCCACTACGTGCGGCTCTACGAGATCAAGTTCGAGGGCAAGCCGCCCCTGCCCGAGGTGCACTGGCCGGACCAGGCGCCGCTGCCCATCGAGGGCACGTGGCCGGAGCGGCTCAACACGTGGCTCACCCTCGTCCAGCGGGGCGAGGTGATCAACGCCTATCGGGTGTTCCTCGGCCTGTGGGACGAGGCGGTGGCGGACCCGGACAAACGCACCGCGCTGCTGGCCCAGCTCGTCTTCGCCGGCCTCATCGACGTCCAGGACCGGGTGTTCCACAATCGCTCCTACACGACCGGCCACAAGTCCTATCGCGCCCGTGCCACCGTGGCCCTCGCGCGAATGGTCGGCTGGGCGCACGCGCACGCCGTCCTCTACGCGGGCGTGCCCGACATCGCGGTCGGCCCGCGCTGGCACTCCAGCTACGAGATGGGCTGCCTGGTCGTGCAGAACGTGCTCGACAATCGCGATCGCGAGCTGCTCGAGAACGATGGCGCCCTCAGCCCGGTGGAGTCGATGGCCCTGCAGGACGCCCTGCTGAGCGGGCAGGAGCCGGGCTACATCGACCTGATCGTCGGGCTCCTCCGAACGGGAAAGGGAATCCGGCAGATCATCGACACGATCCAGCTCGCCTCCGCGCAGCTCATCATGGAGACGGGCGATCCGAACTCGTACTCGATGCCGCAGCACAGCTACGAGTACTGCAACACGGTGCGCTGGTTCTTCGACACCTTCGCCCACCCGCACCGCCTCAAGCTCGTGTTCGTGGCCGCGTCCTTCGTCAATCGGGCCGCGCATCATCAGAAGCACACCCCGGGCAACCACCCGGTGAAGGTCGAGCCGCCGAAGGGCTCCGACGCCCTCACCGACGCGCAGCTGCTCCGGCGCCTGGACGAGGCCCTCGACGGCCTGCGCCCCTTCGAGGCCATGGACTGGACCGCCGCGTACCTGCGCGCGGGCTTCGACCGCGCCCCCCTCGTCCAGACGCTCGCGGTGGGCGCGGCCAAGGCGGGCAACGACCCGCACAACCAGGAGCTGGGCACCTGCCTGCTCGACGACTACACGCACACCACCGCGGCCGATCGCGACCGCCTGCTCCTCGCCTCGGCCAAGCACACCGCGGGGCACCGCAAGTACGGCAGCCATCTCGACGCCTGGCGCCGCTACGCGGACGCCTTCGGGCTCGCCCGGTCCTGACAGAGCGTCCATGACCGACGCGCGCGTCTACTACCGACAAGGCTGAAGCTCCTGCGCCAAGACGAAAGAGTTGCTTTCGTCATGGGGAGTGGCCTTCGAGGGCTTCGACGTCGAGGCTCAGCCGGAGCGGCGGGCCGATCTCGAGGCTTTCGGGGTGATGCGGGTGCCCGCCACCATCGTGGGCGAGCGCATCGTGCATGGCTGGAACCCGCAGGCGCTCGCGGAGCTGGTCGGGGTGCGCCACCGCGCGCCGAAGAAGCTCGGCCCCGCCGAGCTGGCCGAGCGGATGGATCTCGTCCTGGCCGCCACCCAGCGGGCGATCCGGCAGGTGCCGCGCGAGCACCTCGGCATGAAGTACCCGGGCCGCGATCGCACCGTACACCAGCTCGGCTATCACGTCTTCCGGGTCGCCGCCTCGTTCGCGGACACGCGCGAGCTGGGGCATCTCGACGGGGCCTGGTTCGAGGAGAACGCGCCGCCCGCGATGGCGGACGGCGAGGCGGTGGCGCGCTATGGCGAGACGGTCCGCGCGCGCCTCGCCACCTTCTTCGCGCGGCCGGGCTGGTGCGACGGCGAGGTGAGCACGTACTACGGCCCCCAGTCGGCGCCCGAGCTCATGGAGCGCACGACGTGGCACTCGGCCCAGCACCTGCGGCAGATCTACTGGTTCCTCGACGAGCTGCGGGTGGAGAAGGACGCGCCGCTCAGCGACGCCGATCTCGAGGGGTTGCCCTTTCCGCGGGAGGTGTGGTCGTAGCGGCCTTACCACCCGCCCCCTCACCACCCGCCCCCTCACCACCCGCCCCCTCACCCTGCCCTCTCCCCCTCCGGGGGCGAGGGTTCTTGATGAACGCGTAGGCTTCCCGCACGACCTTCTCCACGGTCTTCCAGCTCGGGCGCGCGTCGAGGCGCACGCCGACCCAGCCGCGCGGCCCCACGTAGGGGGGGACGAAGAAGCGCTTCGGGTCCTGGTAGACGAGGGCTTCCTGCGCGCCCAGCGGCATCGCGAGCCAGACGCCCACGTGGGGGGCGCCGTGGTGATGGTGGTCGAACATGGCGAACATCCGGCCGCCCACCCAGAAGGTCGGCTCGCCGTGGGAGACCTTCTCACCGGTCCCCGGCAGCGCGAGGCAGATCCGGCGCAGCCGCGCGAGCGGCGCTACGTCGTCACGTGCCGGAGGAACCGCTCTGGCGGATCTTCGCCCCATTGGCTGACGAACCCCTCTTCCGCGGAAAGGAGATTCGAGCCGTTCCGGGCGTTCAGCCGATCGGTGTCCGCCCAGCGCTCGTGCACGCGCCCCCACGGATCGGACCAGTAGTCGTAGACCTGGCTGCCCAGGAGGTGCCGCCCCACGCCCCACAGGTGCTCGTACTTGCCCAGCCCGGCGAGGTACTCGTGGTCCTTGAAGACGGCGTCAACGTCCGGCACCTCGAACGAGACGTGATTCATGCCCGCCCGCTCGTTCATCACGCAGAAGAGGGTGTGGTGGTCGGTGTACTCCTCCCCGCGATCGCAGCGGTTGAACGAGCCGATGATGTGGTCCTTGGCGCCGACGTAGATGTCGTCCGAGCCGATGAAGCCGAGCGTGTCGCGGAACCACTGCACGGTCTCGCTCACCCGGGGCGTGCCCATCACCCCGTGGCCGATCCGCTTGATCGGGGTGGGCGACTTGCGCAGGCGCATCAGCGTCCCCGCGCGCCGCAGGGGCTCGGCGCCGGTGTTCATCGGGGTGTGGTCGACCGGAATCGCGGGCAGCGCCTCGAGGCCCCACACCACCTCGATCTGGTAGCCGTTCGGCTCGCGCAGGCGCACCCGGCGGCCGCCGCCCGGCTCGTCGAGCGCCTCCACCGCGGAAGCGCCGGCCGCCGTGGCCACCCGCGCCAGGTCGCCCTCGTCCGCCGCGTGGTAGGCGAAGCCCACGAAGCCGGCGTCGTCGGCCTTCTCGGTGACGTGGATGTGATGGGCCGGGTCCGTTCCGCGCATGTAGAGCGCCTTCGGCGTGCGCGCGGCGCGCGTGAGGCCGAAGTGGGTGAGGAACTCCTCCATCGTGTCCAGGTCCGGGGCGCGCAGCCTGACCCAGGCCAGGTCTCGTACCTTGATCAATGGCATCAGAACCCCCAAGGAGCGGTCAGCCCGCGAAGGTGAAGCGCGGATCGGCGGCGGGGATCTCCACCTCCGGCAGCTTCAGCTCGCGGCGCACGATGTTCGCGCCCAGATTGATGGCCACGCTCTTGTAGAATGCGATGCGGCGCGCCAGCCCTTCCCGGCCGAAGCCGCAGTCGGTGCTGAGGATGAGCCGCTCCGGCGGCACGTACTCCAGCGCTCGGCGGATCAGGCTCGCCACCACCTCGGGCGGCTCGACCGCCGCGGTGGAGTGGTTCACCACCCCGATCGCGATCTTCTTGTCGGTGCGGTGCTTGCTCAGCAAGGGCAGGTCCCGCCCGTTGGTGGACGCGCACTCGAGCGTGAGGACGTCCGCGTTGGTGGCCAGCAGGTACGGCAGCGACCGCTCGTAGGACGGCCGCTCCCAGTGCAGCGGCTGCTGGTTCGGATTGCCCCAGCACGTGTGGAGCCAGATCTCGGTGTCGACCCCCCCGATCTCCCGGTTCACCGCCTCGGTATAGAACTCGAGATCACGGTCCGACGCGCCGGTGGCCCCGCCGATGTGGTGCTGCGGCTCCTCGACCTGGATGATCCGGCAGCCCGCGGCGGCGACCTCCTTGAGCTCCGCGTTGAAGATGTCGGCCAGGGCCAGGATCACGTCGCGGTCCGAGCCGTAGTGGCGGTCCACCAGCATCTTGGCGAGCGACTGGGCGGTGATCGCGCCGAACTTCACCGGCCGCGACGAGAGCCGCTGCGCGGTCTTGAAGAGCGCCGCGTACTGGAGCGGGCCGCGCGCGAGCGGGGCGCCCACCACCGCGGGCTGGTAGGCCTCCATCACCTCGTAGAGGATGTGGCCGGGCCGGAGCGCCTTCCAGCCCCCGCCGGTGGAGCGATCCTGGGCCCCGGTGATGCCGCCCAGGCGCTCGATCACGTAGTAGAACCACGACTTGCCCCCCACCGTGAGGTCGAAGCGGGAGTCGCCGTCGGTGACGAAGTCGAGCCCGGCCATCTCCTGCTCGCGCACCAGACAGGCCACCGCGTCGAGGTACTGCTCGCGGAAGCGGGAATCGCCCAGGGCGTCCTTGAAGCCTCGCCCGCGCAGCTCCTCGGTGAACCAGTGGGGGCGCGGGTAGGAGCCGGTGATGGTGGTGGGCAGCACGAGGTCGCGGGTGCCGTTGAGCATGGGCCCGACTCTAGCGCGCCCGGGAACGCTGTCAAGCCCGGGCCGGTTGACAAATCATGAGGCCGTCCCTAGTGTAGCGGCGCGAGCACCCGTGTTCCCCTCACCGAAGAGGAGGCGAGCCCATGGAGAGGCGACAGTTCCTGGTGGCGATGAGCGGTGTCGCGGCGGCCGCCGCGGTCCGGCCGGGCCGGGCCAGCGGCGCGGGCCCGATCAAGATCGGGTACTTCGGTCCCCTCACCGGCAACTTCTCCCAGATCGGCAAGGACATGACCGACGGCTTCAACCTCTTCTGGGAGGAGGTCGGCAACAAGGTCGCGGGCCGCGAGGTGCAGGTCATCGTGGAGGACTCCGATCCCGAGCCCACCGGGGCGCTCACCAAGGTGCGGCGCCTGGTCGAGCAGGAGAAGGTGCACACCATCGCGGGAGGGCTCCTGGCCGCCACGGGTTACGCGCTCGTGCCCTACGTCGAGCAGAACAAGATCCCGACGGTCTACCCGATCACCGCCCCCGACGACATCACGCAGCGCAAGCCGGTGCGCTGGATCGTGCGCACCTCGGCCTCGGGCAGCCAGGCGACCCACGCGCTGGGGGACTACGCCTACAAGCAGATGAAGCTGCGCCGGGTGGCCACGGTTAGCATGGACTACGCGTTCGGATGGGAGACCAACGCGGGCTTCCAGCGGGTGTTCGAGGACCTGGGCGGCAAGGTGGTGCAGCGGATCTGGACCCCGCTCGCCATGCAGGACTACGCGCCCTACCTGGCCTCGCTCAAGAAGGACATCGACGGGGTCTTCGCCTGTCACACCGGCGGCCTCTCGCCCCGCTTCATCAAGACCTGGAGCGACGTCGGCCTGAAGGGCAAGATCGCGCTCGTCGGCATGGGCACGCTCACCGACGAGAACATCCTGAAGGGCATGGGCGACGAGGCGATCGGGGTCATCACGGCGCTGATCTACAGCGGCGCGCTGGACAACCCGGCCAACAAGAAGTTCTCCGCCGCCTACGAGAAGCGCTACAACCGCGGAACCTCCCTCTACTCCGCGCAGGGCTACTCCGGCGCCCGCTTCTACTACGAGGCGCTCAAGGCGATCAACGGCGAGGCCGAGAACAAGGAGAAGCTCCTGGCCGCCCTCCGGAAGGTGGAGATCACCGACGACCCGCGCGGTCCCATGAAGATGGACGACCTGAACAATCCCATCCAGAACGTCTACATCCGCAAGGTCGAGCGGGTGGGCGGCAAGCTCCAGAACAGCGTGATCCACACCTATCCGAACGTCTCGCAGTTCTGGACCTACAAGAGGGAAGAGTACCTGAAGACCCCCGTCTACGACCGCAACACCCCGCCCTGCAAGTTCTGCGAGTAGCCCGACCAGGAGGGCGCGGCGCTCCCGGTGAGCGCCGCGCTCACCGCGGCCCCGCCATCATCTGCCGCGGCAGCCAGAGGGCGAGGTCGGGGACGAGGAAGAGGATCACGACCAGCAGGATCAGGATCACCACGAAGGGCGTCGCGCCGACCGCGATGTCGCGCATGGTGCTGCCACGGGCCACCCCCTGGATCACGAAGAGGTTGATCCCCACCGGCGGGGTGATGAAGCCCATCTCCAGCCACACGATCATCACGATCCCGAACCACACCGGATCGAAGCCGAGCCCGGTCACGAGCGGAAACAGGATCGGCAGCATGATGATCATCACCGAGAGCTCCTCGAGGGCGTAGGCGATCAGGATGAGGACCGCGAAGATCAAGGTGAACACCAGCCAGGGGGCGAGGTTCAGGCCCGTCACGAGGCCCAGGAGGGCCCGGGGCGTTCCCAGCAGCGCGATCACGTGCGAGAAGACGGACGCGAAGATGATGATCAGCATGATCATCGAGGTGGTGCGGACCGTCTCGTGGAAGGCGCGCACGAGGCCCGGCCAGGTCAGGCGCCCGATCGTCACCGCGAGGAGCAGGCTCACCGCCACCCCGAGCGCGGCCGCCTCGGAGGGCGTCACGATGCCGAAGTACATGGAGCCCAGCACCACCACGATCAGCAGCACGATCGGCGCCACCTCGACGAGCGAGCGCAGCTTCTCCCGCAGCGGCGCCCGCCCCTCCGCGCCGCCGGGGGCCCGATCCGGGTAGATCAGCGCGTACCCGATGATGTAGCCCGCGAAGAGCAGCCCGAGCAGGATGCCAGGCAGGATCCCCGCCATGTAGAGCTGCCCGACCGAGGTCTCGGTCATCACGCCGTAGATGATCATGGGAACCGACGGCGGAATCAGGATGCCGATGGTGCCGCCCGCGGCGAGTGAGCCGTAGATCAGCGGCTTGTGGTAGCCCCGGCGCTCCATCTCGGGGATCGCGATCATCCCGATGGTGGCGGCGGTGGCCACGCTCGAGCCGGAGACCGCCGCGAAGATGGCGCAGGCGAAGACGCTCGCGACCGCGAGCCCACCGGGCAGGAAGCCCACCCAGCGCGCCACCGCCGCGTAGAGCGACTGGCCGATCCCCGCGTGGAGCAGGATCGCGCTCATGAAGATGAACAGCGGCACCGCCACGAAGGAGAAGCTGCTCGCGTTCGACCAGGCCACCGAGCCCACCACGCCCAGTCCGATCGTCCACCCCTTGAGCCAGAGGAGCCCGAGGAGGCCGACCAGGCCGAGCGAGAAGGCGATCTCGAGGCCCATCGAGAAGAACAGGAACAGCAGCGCGAGCAGGACGGTGCCGACCAGCGCCTCGCTCACGCCTCGTCCCTCTGCCCGCCCACCTCGGCGCGCCCCGCGCGGGGACCGAGGGCGGCGCGGACCTGGCGGCCGAGCGTCGCCAGCATCGCCACCGCCATCAGCGCGAGCCCGGTCGGGATCAGCAGCATGGCCGGCCACAGCGCGTAGAGCATCACCACGGACACCCGCTGATACCGGTACGCGGTGAGCGCCGACTGGATCGTCACCCAGCACACCACGCCGAGCAGCCCCAGGCCCAGGAGGAGGGTCACCACCCGGAGCCAGGCCCGCACCGGCCCCGGGAGGTGGGAGGTCACGAGGTCCACCCGGATGTGCCCTCCTTGCTGGAAGGCGTAGGCGCATCCCCAGAACACCACCAGCACCTGCAGGAACCCGGCGATCTCGTCGACGCCCTGCAGCGGGCTGTTCAGGAAGTACCGCAGCAGGACGTCGGAGGTGATCGCCCCCGCCATGAGGAGCGTGGCGAGACCGCCGAGGAAGGACGCCGCCTTCGACGCCCTGCCGATCACCGCCCGAGGGCCTTGAGGGCCAGCTCCATGCCGCGCTTGCCGTCGGCGCCGGACCGGGAGAGCCAGGTGTCCCACGCCGCCCGCGACAGCTTGCGCGCCTTCTCGATCTCCGCCTTGGAGGGGTTCACCACCGTCATCCCGATCTCGGGGAAGCGCTTGAGCGCCCGCTCCTCGAAGGCCTTGGCGTCCTCCCACTCCTTGTCCTCGAACCGGACCTCCTTGAGGGAGTCGAGCACGACCTGCTGGAGATCCTTGGCCAGCCCGTCCCAGGCCTTCTGGTTGACGACCAGCCACTCGCTGGAGGCCCCGGCGAGGAACCAGTAGTTGATGACCTTGGACACCTCGAAGAACTTCATCGGCTCGGCGTTGGTGGCGGAGGTGATGGCCCCGTCCACCGTCTTCTTGTCCAGCGCGGTGTAGAGCTCGCCGAACGGGATGTTCACCGGCACACCGCCGAGGGTCTTCGTGATGTTCGAGGTATCGGCGCCGTACACCCGGATCTTCTTTCCCTTCCAGTCGGCGATGGTGCGGATGGGCTCGTGCGAGAAGACCTGCTGCGAGGGCCAGGCGTGCGCGGTCAGCATCTTGAGGCCCTTCTTGCCGAGCTGCTCGGTGAAGAAGGGCTTGAGCTGCTGCTGCGCCTTGCGGTGCTCCTCCAGGCTCGAGGTCATGAAGGGCAGCTCGAGGACGCCCAGCTCGAGCAGCACGTCGGTGAGGTAGCCGGAGAGGACCGGCCCGATCTCGGAGCGCCCATCGAGCAGCGAGGGCAGGATCTCCTGCTGCGGGTAGAGCGACGAGGCCGGGTGGACCCGGATCTCCATCCGCCCACCCGACTTCTCCTTCACCTTGGCCGCGAAGGCGTTCAGGTTGATGGTGTGGTAGTAGGTCGGGGCCGCGACGTGGGGGAGATTCCACACGATGGGCTTCGCCTGGGCCTCTGCCGGCGCGGGGCCCCCCGCGATGAGGGTGAGGACGGCCACGGCTACACTCAGGCACGCGAGCTTCTTCATTGAACGCTCCTTTCGCATCGAGTCGGTACGCCTGGCTTGGCGGCCTCGCCGCCTCTGCGGTGCGGAATCACGAGCGGCTCCGGAGCATGGAGGAACGAGGTCGAAGGTTTGCGGTGGAGCCTGTCACGATCGCGGGAGCCTGTCAATGGCCGCGCCGCGATGAGCGAGGATGAACTCGCGGCCGCCGGCAGCCTCTCGCGAACGCGGGAGGCTGTCAACGGCGCCGAGCCGGGTCGCGGGGGAACGGTGCTACAGTACCGGGGTGCGCGTCGGGCTGTCCGTCGATCCGCCGCTGGCCGCGATCCCCGCGCTGCTCCGCGAGGAAGGCGTCGACGTCTACCAGACCGTCCTGCGCGACCCGGGCCGCTTCGGCAACTACGGCGTGCCGGAGCCGGCCGATCGCGCCGCGCTGGTCGAGGGGCTCCGCGGCCGAAGCGTCTGGGGGGTGGCCCATGGCTCGCTGCTCGTCAACCTGGCGAGCCCGGACGGTCGCATCCGCAACTCGTCGGTCTCGAGCCTCCTCGCCGATCTCAAGGTGGCGGCCGAGGTCGGGCTCGACGCGGTGTGCTTCCACGTGGGCTACGCCAAGGGGCATCCGACCGCGGACGCCGCGCTCACCCTCGCCACCCGCAAGCTCGGCGAGCTGATCGGGCGCATGCCGGCCGGGCCGCGGCTCCTGATCGAGAATTCCTGCGAGGGCGGCGAGCTGGGTCAGACCATCGCCGAGCTGGCGCGGCTGCTCCGCGACGTCGGTGCTCCGCCCGAGCAGCTCGGCCTGCTCATCGACACCTGCCATCTGCACGCCGCCGGCTTCGATCTCGCGGGCGCGGATTCGGGCCAGCGCCTGGCCGACGCGCTGGGTGCCGAGGGCGTGCTCGAGCGCGTCGTGGCGTTTCACCTGAACGACTCCCTGCTCGCGTGCGGCGCGCACCGGGACCGCCACGCGATCCCCGGCGCGGGCACCATCGGCACGGGCGTGGTGTCGGTGGCGAGTCACCCGGCGTTCGCGGCGCTGCCCGGGGTGATCGAGCTCTCGGTGGAGGACGCGCGCCAGGGGCTTGCGTTCCTGCGCGAGCGCGGGGCGGCCGCCGCATAGGCGTAGGAAGGATTTGCGCATTCTCTGGCTGGCCAACCGGTAAAGGGCGCCGACCTACTCTGGGTAGCCACGTTCCCACCGAGAAGTACACGTCAAGGCCGGGTCACCGCTAACTCGCCGATTTCCGGTCTTTCCTCCGGCTGGCCCGGGCCTTGCGTCTCTCCGGCGTCATGGAGACCATGACCTCACCACCCCCCATGAAGGCGCCCCCAGCTGTGACCGACCAGCACCAGCGCACCCGGCGTATGAATCGCCGAGCCAACGTCTCGTGGACCGTCTTCGCCCGCGTCCGCGGCCAGCGGCTCCGCTTCCACACCGTGGACATGAGCGCGCGGGGCGCGAAGCTCCGGCCCCGGGGCGATCTGCAGGCCGGCACGTCGCTGACCCTCCAGTTCGTCAAGCCAAACGGCCGCCCGGTGCGCGTGTCCGCGATGGTGTGGCGCGTGGACGCGGACGGCCTGGGCGTGTTCTTCCTGGGCACCACTCCGGACGGCCTGATGGGCTAGGGAACTCGGAGGGGGGCTACGCCCCCTTCCGAACCTCCCCCGGGAGATGGGAAGCGCGGGCGAAGCCCGCGCTCGAACGTGAACCACTCCGCCGCTGGCGGCGGGCAGACTCCTCGGCGCCCTGAGGTAAGATTGCGGGACCGTCGCGCCGGCGGGCCCCATGACGACACCCGGCACATCGTTCCTCACCGCGCGCACCCGCTCGGTCCCCCAGGGCTTCGGCCGGCCGGTCCCGCGCAAGGAGGACGCGCGCCTCGTCACCGGCCGCGGCCGCTTCAGCGACGACGTCAATCTCCCGGGCCAGGCCCACGCGCACCTCGTCCGCTCCTTGATCCGTGGCCCTCGGGCATGATGCGGATGTCGAAGGCGAAGTCCGGCCGGAAGATCGACGCGACCGTGGCGCTCGCCCTGGCCCTCCGGCCTCTCGCTGTGAAGCCCGAGAGCTGGGGGCATGACGTCTGGAGCCACACCGTCACCACCCGGGAGAAGGCGCAGGCCTTCTCCGCCGGGCCCACGGTTCGCCACAATGTCGATGGCCGCGGCACGAGCTATCTCGGCGAGGGGCGATTCCGGGCCGCCAGCGGCGAGATCTGGTACGACCCGAGGGGGATCTGATGGACACGTCCTATTTCTACGCGCTCGATCCGAATGCGGCCGGAGGATCTCAGCCCGCGCATTCGGCAAGGTCGCGATGCGTTCCCTAGCTGATCCGGATCATCGCTAGCTGGTCACGCAGCCATAGGCCAGCCGGCACGCGCAGTCGCTCACGTATTCGGTCGTGGGTTCATGACTCCTCTTGCGCCGTCCCGATCAGCGCGGGCGCCGCGCAGCTTGGATCGCTTGCCAGACGCGTTCGGGCGTCGCCGGCATCTCGATGTGCTCGACGCCCAGCTCGGCCAGCGCGTCGCAGATCGCGTTTACCACCGCGCCGAGCGCGGGCGTAGTCCCACCCTCGCCGCCGCCGCGCAGGCCGAGGGGGTGGGACGTCGACGGCACCTCGCTGAGCTCCGTTGTGAATGACGGCAGCATGTCCGCGCGGGGTAGCGCGTACTCCATCAGCGTGGAGGACAGGAGCTGGGCGCTCTCCGCGTCGTACGCGCACGCTTCCCAGAGCGCCTGCCCCACCCCCTGCGCGATGCCGCCGTGCGTCTGGCCATGCAGGATCATCGGATTGACGGCGCGGCCGCAGTCGTCCACGCTCGTGTAGCGGACGATCTCGACCACGCCCGTCTCTGGATCCACCTCAACCTCGCACACCGCCGTGCCATAGGGAAAGGACGGGACGGGCATCGTCTCGTCGCTCAGGCCGTCGAGCGGCCCCCGGCAGGTCTCGGGCGCATCATGCCGGAGCGCCGCGGCAGCCACCTCGAACAGGTCGACCGACCGGTCAGTACCCTTCACCCTGAACCGGCGCGCCGAGAAGTCGACGTCGGTTTCCGCGGCCTCCAGCACCCAGGCGGCGATCCGCCTGCCCTTGGCCACGATCTGATCCGACGCCTTCGCCATCACCACCGCGGCGAGTCTCAAGGCGCGCGCGGAATGCGCCCCGCCGCCAACGACGGTGACGTCGGTATCACCGGTGACCAGCTGCACCTGGGACAACTCCACCCCGAGCCATTCCACGACGAGCTGCGCGAAGCTGGTCGCGTGCCCCTGGCCGGACGAGAGCGTCCCCAGCACCACGTCGACCGATCCATCCGGGCGCACCGTGAGATGTGCGCGCTCCCGAGGGAAGCCGGTGTTCAGCTCGATGTAGCTCGCCACGCCGATCCCGCGATAGCGACCGCGCTGGCGCGCCTCGGCGCGACGCGCCTCGACCCCCGCCCAGTCCGCGAGGTCCACCGCCCGATCGAAGGCGGCCACGTAGTCGCCGCTGTCGTAGAGCGTGCCGACGGCGTTCCGGTACGGCATGGCGCTCGCCGGCACGAGGTTCTTCCGCCGCAGCTCGAGCCGATCGAAGCCGTGCCGCCGCGCGGCGAGGTCGATCAGCCGCTCCGTCACGAACATGATCTCGGGCCGTCCTGCGCTCCGGTACGGCGTGGTCGGGGACGTGTTGGTGACCACGGCCTGACCATGGATCGAGACGGTTGGAACGCGGTAGACGGTGCCCGTCAGCGCCATGCCCTTGTTGAGCGGGTGGAACGAGACGGCATGCGCGCCGACGTTGCTGGTGTTCGCAGCGCGAATCGCGAGGAAGTGGCCCTCGGCGTCAAGCGCCAGCTCGGCGCGCACCGCGAGGTCACGGCCGTGGTAGTCGGCGAGGAACGCCTCCCGGCGCTCACTGGTCCACTTCACGGGGCGCCCGGTGCGTCGCGCCGCCCAGGCCACTAGCGCAAACTCGGGATAGCAGCTGTTGCGCGTCCCGAAATTGCCGCCGACGTCGCGCGCCATCACGCGGACCGCGCGCTCCGGGACGCCGAGAGCTCCCGCCACGCCGGCCTGTATGCGCCCGAGACCGCCGGCGCCAGCATGGACGGTGTAGCGGTCACTCGCTGGATCCCAGACGCCGACCGTTGCGCGCGGTTCCATCGGCACGCCGGTGACGCGGTGCACCCACGTCTCGAGCCGTACGACGTGGGCCGCGCGCCCGAACGCGGCGTCCACGGCGACGGCATCGCCGGCCTCGGCGTCCACGCAAACGTTGGACAGGATGTCGTCATAGAGCACGGGCGCGTCGGGAGCGGCGGCGGCGATGCTCCCCGTCACGGCACGCAGCGGCGCCCAGTCAACGGCGATGCGTTCGGCGCCGTCCCGCGCGGCCGCGGGCGTCTCGGCGATGACCATGGCTACCACCTCACCTACGAAGCGCACTCGATCGGCCGGGATCGGCGGGTGCGGGGCAATGAAGGACACGTCGCCGGGCCGGACCATCTCCTCGTAGGGATTCCCCGGCATCGGGTTATGGATAAGTGGCTTCATACCGTCGGCGACGGCGTCCTCGCTGGTGAGCACCGCGATCACCCCCGGCATGGCGAGGGCCGCCGCGGTGTCGATGCGTCCGATGCGCGCGTGCGCGTGCGGAGAGCGCACGAAGCACGCGTAGGCCTGACCGGGTAGATTGACATCATCGCTGTAGCAACCCGCGCCGACGAGCAGGCGCGCGTCCTCCTTGCGCGGGACCGGCTTGCCGAATCCTTCGCGGGCCGAGCGGGCTCGCGATTGAAGGAAGGACACGCGAGTGACGGCTCAGGATGGCAGATGGAACCGGATGCCGTGCATGACCACCTCGCGGTACAAGGCCGTGCCCTCAGGCGCCCTCCACTCCACCGCCGTCAGGACAAACACGTCGGAAGGCCGGCGAAGAGCATTGTACTCCCGCCAGTGACCCGAAGGGCAGCCCTCTCGCACCCCGGTTCGCCGGGTGACAACCGCGGTGATCACGTGTAGGCACACGGTGGAGCCTCGCGCCCTGTGCGCAACGCTTCCGACTGACAGTTCGGTGACCCAGGATGCACCGAGCGAAAACGTTACCCCTTGGCGAGCACCTGGACGCACCCGTCCATTTCAACGGGAGCAGCCACGGTACCGCGGTCTCGCGACCGGCGTTGAGAACCGACTCACTCGCCAGCGGTTCGGAGCTCGTGGAACGAGAAATGATGGCTGCGGAAGAGAAGAGCCAGCATTACCAGCGTGGCCACGAGATTCCCGCCGAGGATAGCCCACGGTTGGAGCGCGTCGAGCAGCCACGACCCCAGGATCATCATGGCGGCGAAGACGGCCACCTCGAAGCAGCAGAAGAGCATGAAGACACCGAACAGCAGATGTCGCTCACGCTCCGCCAGTGCGAAGAGGCCTGCGATCGCCACCCCGAAGATGACGAAAGCTAGCCCGTGGACCGCGGTGTACTTGAGGACGATGCCCGGCGTGATCGCTAGGGCGGCCGGATCTCGGAGGCCATCAAAGAGCACCGCGCCGAGTAGCGCGGGGGTCCGCAGCGGCGCGCCCGCAACCAGATCAAGCACCAAGAACCAAACCGCAACCGCGGCGGCCCCCGCGAGCCCGACCAGGATTCCCTCGTAGAGCACCTTCTGTCGATTCATGACGAGTTCAGTCTAGTCTCTGGATTCCGGGCGGCTATTGGACCTTGGTCTGATCCCGAAGACGCCGCGGGCCCGGGAAGTGTCGGTGACCAGAGGGCAGCCTAGCCTTCGTCTGCGACTATCGTCTTCTATGTCGCTGGTGCCTTGTCATGTAGGAGAACGTTGAGGAGGGAACTATGAATGTTCAAGCCACCGTTGTAGAACGATCATGGCCATTACGGTTCTCGGGGCGTTCGTCGCGGCGGCGCCCTTCGCGGCGCAGGCCCAGACGACCAAGGACAAGATCCAGAACAGCATGGAGCAGGCGAAGGACACGGCGAAGGGCACGACCGAGACGGCG
>DATLFG010000111.1:0-61935 GCA_035524955.1 Candidatus Limnocylindria bacterium
CGGGCACGGGCTCCCTCACGACCGGCGCGGGCAGGGCCGCGGCGGCGGTGGGATCTTCCTCGCGGGTGGGCGCGGCGCGCGGCGGCGCCATGGACGGTGTGGGCAGCAGGAAGTCGCCGGCGCTCGCGCAGCCGCCCAGCATCGCGGCGGCGAGCAGGAGCCGGATCGGCCCGCGCATCGGCGTCACCGCAGCGGCAGGCGGACGATCATGGCCGTCCCCCGCCCCGGCTCGGACTTCGCCTCGATCGTGCCGTCGTGGAGCTGGACGATGCGGTACACCACCGAGAGCCCGATGCCGCTGCCCCCTACCTTGCTCGTGTAGTAGAGCTTGAAGATCCTGTCCACGTCCTCCGGCGCGATGCCCACGCCCTGGTCCGTCACGGTCACGCGCACCCAGTCCAGCGCATCGGGGCGCGTGCGGAGGCGCACCGCCCCGCCGGTCGGCATCGCCTGCACCGCATTCTGCAGGACATTGATGAAGGCCTGGCGCAGCAGCTCCTCGTCGGCGCTCACCGCGGGCAGGTCCGCGTCCAGATCGAGGACGAAGCGCACCCCGTGGCTCTGGCTCTCCGCTTCCAGCAGCGCGCACACGCTCTGGAGCATGGCGTTGAGATCCACCGGCTTGAGCATCAGCTCCTGCGGGCGCATGAACTTGAGGAAGCCCTGCACCACGCGATCCAGCCGCCGGATCTCGCTGCCGATGACCTCCAGGCTCTGGCGGACGTCGACCCCCGCGTCCTCGAGCCGCTCCTTGAGCAGCTCGACGTGGATCATCATCGCGTTGAGTGGGTTCTTCACCTCGTGGGCCACCCCCGAGGTGAGACGGCCGAGCGCGGCCAGCTTGGCCGAGTAGCTCACCAGCGACTGCACGGTCTTGACGGATTCCAGGTCCTTCAGGAGCACCGCCACGCCCATCACCCGGTGGGCGTCCTCCATGTGGAAGGCGGAGACCAGGAACTCCTTGTCGCGGCCGTCGTGGGGCAGCACCACGGTCGCATTGCGGATACCGGCGGAGCCGACGAGCACCTGGTCCACGAAGGGCAGCAACGGGTGCGCGGGATCCAGCACCTCGTGGATGGGGAGGCCGACCGTCCGCTCGAGCGGGAGGCCGACCACCACCTCCGCGGCCCGGTTGAAGAACAGGATGTGCCGCTCCGGGTTCAGGAAGATGACCCCGTCCTCCAGCTGGTCCACCACCCCCTGCAGGTGCGCCTTCTCGCTGAGCGTCGAGAGCCGGTCGGCCTGCAGCTCCCGCCCCAGGCGCGTGAGCTGGGAGGACAGCTCCTGGAACTCGTCGCCCCCCAGCGGCACCGGCGTGGCCTCCAGCGGCTCGCCCCGGCGGATCCGGTCCACCTGGCCCACGATGGCGCGGATCGGCCGCACGGTGAGCTGGGCCAGCACCATCGCGGCGAGCCAGGCCAGGGGCAGCGCGACTGCGGCCACCGCCAGGCTCTGCTGGAGCGAGCCGGTGACCTCGCGCCGCAAGAGGGTTGTCGAAACGCCAAGACGAATGGACCCGAAGAGGCGGTCGTTGAGCGTCATCGGCAGCACCGTCTCGTAAGTGCGGCCCGCGGCGTAGAGCGCGGAGAAGCGGCTCAGCGTGTCCACCTGCAGGAGCCCGTCCAGGTTCGGGCGCGCCGGGTCCGGCTTGCCCTCCTTCTGGCGCTCGGTGTGCAGCAGCACGGTGCCGGTGTGGTCGGTGACGAGGGCGTAGAGCAGGTGCGGCGAGTACCCGACGCTCGCGTCGAGGAAGCTGCGCAGCTCCGGATCGTCCCGCAGCGCGGCGAGCGGATCCGCGCCGGGCGTGCGCTGCAGCGCCCGGCCGGTCTGGGCGTAGATCTGCTTGGCGATGAGCTCGGCCTGCTTCACCGCCTCCTGCACCACCACGCGGCTCAACTGGGAGAGATGGATGGCGGTGGCGGTGAAGACCACCAGCAAGGTGAGCAGGCTGACGACCAGCGCCTCCCGCCCGCGGACCCCGAGGCGCAGTCGCATGCTAGCTGCCGTAGGCCTTCAGCTTGTTGTGCAGCGTCTTGAGGCTGATCCCGAGCACGTCGGCGGCGCGTGTCTTGTTGTTGCCGTTGGCCGCGAGGGTCTTGAGAATCAGCGCCTTCTCCGCGTCCTCCAGGCTCGTGCCCACCCGGAAGCTCACCGAGTCGGGCCCGTCACCGGACTCGGGCACGCGGAGAGCCGGCGACGGGGGAATGTGCTTGGGCAGGATGGTGTCGGTCTCGCAGACGATGATCGCGCGCTCGAGCGTGTTGCGCAGCTCGCGGACATTGCCCGGCCAGGGCTGGGCGACGAGCCCGCTCAGCACGCTCTCGTCCAGCGCGCGGATGTGCTTGTCGTAGCGGGCATTGAACTCCTCGATGAAGGCCTGCACCAGGGCCGGGACGTCGTCCCGGCGATCGCGCAGCGGCGGCATCACGAGGCTCACCACGTTCAACCGATAGTACAGGTCCTCGCGGAAGCTGCCCTCCTGGATGGCCTTGACCGGATCCTTGTTGGTCGCGGCGAGCACCCGCACGTCCACCTTGATCTCGGTCCGGCCTCCCAGCCGCCGCACGGTGCCGTCCTGCAGGATGCGGAGGAACTTGGCCTGGGTCCCCGGGTTCATCTCGGCGATCTCGTCGAGGAAGATGGTGCCCTCGTGGGCCAGCTCGAAGCAGCCGGGCCGCCGCTCCAGGGCGCCGGTGAAGGCCCCCTTCTCGTGGCCGAAGATCTCGCTCTCCAGCAGGGTCTCCGGGATGGCCGCGCAGTTCACCGCCACGAACGGGCCACGGGACCGCGGGGAGAGATCGTGCAGCGTCCGCGCCACCAGCTCCTTACCGGTGCCGCTCTCCCCGCTGATCAGCACCGGCGCGGTGGTGGGCGCCGCCACCTCGATCAGGCGGTACACCTCCTGCATGCCCGCGCTGGTGCCGACCAGGCGCCCCATGCCCCACACCTGGCTCAGCTTGCGGCGCAGCAGCGCGACCTCCCGCAGCGCCTCGCCCCGCTCGGCCGCCTTGGGGATGAGCAGCCGCAGGCGCGCCACGTCCACCGGCTTGGTCAGGTAGTCGTAGGCGCCCTCCCTCATCGCGGTCACCGCGGTGTCGATGGACCCCTGTCCGGTCAAGAGGATCACCGAGGCGAAGGGCACGTCGGTCTTGAGCGCGCGCAGCAGATCGAGGCCGTCCATCTTGGGCATGACGAGGTCGGAGAGCACGACCGAGGGCAGGCCCGCCGCCGCCTTGGCGACCGCCTCCTGGCCATCCCCCGCCTCGTCCACGTCATAGCCCCAGCGGGTGAGGAGCGCGGTCAGGCCCTGGCGGGCCGGCTCTTCGTCGTCGACGATCAGGATCTTGAGCGCCATGCCGCAGATAGCCTCAGTGCGCGGGGAGCGCGCTCCGGAGGGCGGGGAACCAGCGCGTGAGCGCCGAGTCGCTCACCAGGATGGTCTCGTCGCGAACCGGGCCGGTGGAGACGAGGGAGAACGGCACCCCGATCAGGTCGGCCAGCCGCTCGACGTACTCGCGCGCCTTGGACGGCAGCGCCGCGTAGTCGCGCAGGCCGTGCGTGGAGCTCTGCCAGCCCGACAGCTCCTCGTAGACCGGCTCCGCGGTGCTCCAGATGCGCTCCTCCTCCGGGAAGTCGGTGAGCACCTCGCCCCGGTACCGGTAGCCCACGCAGATGCGCACCGTCTCGCAGCTGTCGAGCACGTCGAGCTTGGTCAGCGCGATGGTGTCGAGCCCGTTGATGCGCGCGGCGTAGCGGAGCGCGACCGCGTCCGCCCAGCCGCAGCGGCGGGGCCGGCCCGTCACCGCCCCGTATTCGTTGCCGCGCGCGCGGAGCAGCTCGGCCGCCTCCCCCGACACCTCGGTGGGGAACGGGCCGCCGCCGACCCGGGTGCAGTAGGCCTTGGAGATGCCGAGCACGCCGTTGATCTTGGTGGGCGGCACCCCGGTGCCGGTGGAGGCGCCGCCCGAGGTCGTGCTGGAGGACGTGATGAAGGGATAGGTGCCATGGTCGATGTCCAGCATGGTGCCCTGGGCGCCCTCGAACAGGATGGAGTGCCCGGCCTCGATCCACCGGTGCAGGAGCAGCGCGGTGTCGGTCACGTAGGGCGCGAGCCAGCCCGCGTAGCGGAGGTAGGTGCCGAGGATGCTGTCCACCGTGAACGTCTGCTCGTCGTAGATCTCGCGGAGCAGCCGGTTCTTCTGCTGGATGTTGAACTCGAGCTTCTCCCGGAAGAGCTGCTCGTCGAGCAGGTCGGCCATCCGGATGCCGATTCGCGCCGCCTTGTCGGCGTAGGCGGGACCCACCCCCTTGCCGGTGGTGCCGATGCGGCGGTTGCCCGCCTGCGACTCGGAGGCCCGGTCGAGCGCCGGGTGGTACGGCATGATCAGGTGCGCGTTCTTGGAGATATAGAGGTTGCCGTCCAGCGAGACCCCGCGCTGCACCAGCGATTCCATCTCCTCGATCAGGGAGGCCGGGTCGATCACCACCCCGCAGCCGATCACGCAGCGGACGCCCGGGTGCAGGATGCCGGAGGGAATGGACT
This sequence comes from Candidatus Limnocylindria bacterium, assembly GCA_035524955.1. Classification (GTDB taxonomy): domain Bacteria; phylum Methylomirabilota; class Methylomirabilia; order Rokubacteriales; family CSP1-6; genus CAMLFJ01. The sequence goes on from DATLFG010000111.1 coordinate 4,544, forward strand.
GGAGCACGAACTTCTCCCGGCCCACCACGACCGTGTGGCCGGCATTGTTCCCGCCCTGGTAGCGGACGACCACCCCCACGTGAGGCGCGAGCACGTCCACGATCTTCCCCTTGCCCTCGTCGCCCCACTGGGCGCCCACCACCACGATGTTAGGCATCTCTCTCTCCAACACCCGGGAAGTGCGGCCGCGGGTCCGCGAGCAGCTCACCACACGTCACCACCCGCTCCACCGCCGCCTCCGCTCCCGCTCGCAGATCCAGGATCCGCACCAGGTCCGGATCGCTCCCCTCCGCGCCGATGATCAGCGCCCACGCGGCCCGCTGCCCCCGCGCGTAGGCCAGGGACTCGGCCAGCGGCCGGCTGATGATGTCGCGCGCCACCGCCGCCCCCGCGTCCCGCAGCCGGCGCGAGAGCGCGAGCGCGCGGGTCTTGTCCGCCGTGAAGTCGATCACGAAGCAGTCGGGCCCCGGCAGCCGCGGCTCCGCCCCCTGCGAAGCCATCGCCAGCAGCGCCCGGCCCGTCTCGAAGGCGAAGCCGGTGGCCGGGCAGTCGTAGCCGAACCGGGCCAGCATCTGGTCGTAGCGCCCACCCCCCACCAGCGGGGCGCCCAGGCCCGACACGTAAGCCTCGAAGTGTACGCCCGAGTAGTAGTCGAAGCCACGGACTTCGCCCAGGTCGAGTAGGACCGAGTCGGCGAGGCCGTAGGCGCGCAGCAGTCGGTAGATCTCGGCCAGGTTGGCGAGCGCGGCTTCCGACCGCGCGTTCTTGACGAGGCGCTCGGCACGGTCGAGCACGTCGCCGCGCCCGTAGAGGGTGGGCAGGGCCAGCAGCAGCTCGGTGACCGCCGCGGGCGCGGCCAGCTCGCCCACCAGGCGCTCGAGGGCCGAGAGGTCCTTGTGGCCCAGCGCCGCCCGCAGCTCCCGCGCGGTGGCGGAGTCGGCGGCCACGTCCTCCAGGATGCCCCGGAAGAACTCGGTGTGCCCCACGTCGAGCTGGAAGCGCTCGAGACCGAGGGCCCGGAGCCCCTCGACGGTCATCGCGATCATCTCGGCGTCGCCCTCGGGGTTGGGCAGGCCGATCAGCTCCACGCCGGCCTGGTAGAACTCGCGGTAGCGACCCACCTGCGGCTCGTCGTAGCGGAACACGTCGGTGACGTAGGCCAGGCGCAGCGGCTTGGGCTCGTCCCGCATCCGGGTGGCCACGATGCGCGCGATCTGCGGGGTCACGTCCGCGCGCAGGGCGAGCAGCCGCCCGCTCTCCCGGTCCACCATCTTGAACATGCGCTCCTGCAGCTCCCCGTCGGTGCCGTGGGAGAGCACGTCGAAGTACTCGTACGCGCTGGTCACCACCTCGCGATAGCCCCAGCGCCGAAAGATCTCGAAGAGGCGCTCCTCGACCGCCCGCTTGCGGGCCGCCTCGTCGGGGAGGTAGATCTTGGCGCCCTTGGGAAGTTGTCTTGGGGGCAGCGGAGTCGGCTGGCTCTTGCGCGGCGCGCTCACGGCAATCTCAGGCGATCGCGACGTCGGTCAGGTGGACCAGCGAGTTCATCCGGTGCAGCGTGGTCCAGTCGTCGCGGAACTCGAGCTCCGAGATACCGGTGGACGCGAGCTGGAGGGACCAGAGCCGGTCGAGGCCGAGCCCGAGGGCTTCCAGGATCAGGACCCGGCACGTGACCCCGTGAGAGACGAGGCAGACGGTCTGCTCCGGGTGGGCCGCCCGCATGGTCTCGAGGCCCGCCAGGGCCCGCGCGCGGACCGCGGCCAGCGGCTCCGCCCCGGGCCAGGCCGCCTCGTGCGGCGCCTCGGCCCAGGCGCGGAGCGGGCCGGGAAAGCGGGCCGCCACCTCCTCGCGCGTGAGCCCCTCCCACTCCCCGAAACCCATCTCCTTGAAGGCGTCCGCCTCGCGCACCGCGAGCCGGTGCGGCGCCGCGATGATGGCGGCGGTCTCGCGGGCGCGGCCGAGCGGGCTCGACCAGACCGCGGCCACCGGCCTACCGGCCAGGAGCCGCGCCACCGACTCGGCCTGCCCCCGGCCGATGGCGGACAGCGGGCTATCGCGCCAGCCCTGGAAGCGGCGCTCCCGGTTCCAGTCGGTCTCCGCGTGGCGGAGCAGCAACACGCGCGTCGCGCTCAACGCTCGGCCAGGACCTTCTGGGCCGCCCGGACCGCGGCGCCGAAGTCGACGGGGTGGCCGAGCTCGTGGAGGACCTGCTCGAGCGCGGCGAGCGCGGTGATCACGTCGAAGTCGCCGACGTAGCCCATGTGGCCGAGCCGGAAGACACGCCCCTTCATCTCCCCCTGCCCGCCCGCGATCGTGATGTTCTGCGAGGTCGAGTAGGTGGACAGCACCGCCTCGCTGTCGATCCCGCGCGGCGCGACCACCGCGGTCAGGGCCGGGCTCGGCGCGGCCCGGGCGAACAGCTCGAGCCCCAGCGCCTCCACCCCCGAGCGGGTCGCCCGCGCGAGCCGCTCGTGACGCCGGAACACGCTCGGCAGGCCCTCGGTCTCGACCATCTTCAGCACCTCGCGCAGCCCCACGAAGATGGAGACGGCCGGGGTGAAGCGGCATTCGTTCTTCGCCACGAATTTCCGCTCGGTAGCGATGTCGAAGTAGTACTTCGGTAGCCGCGAGGCCTTCACGTGGCCCCACGCCCGCTCCGAGAGCGCGCAGAAGGAGAGACCCGGCGGGAGCATCAATCCCTTCTGGGAGCCCGCCACCACCACGTCCACCCCCCACTCGTCCATGCGCAGGTCGGCGATGCCGAGACTCGAGACGGCGTCCACGATCAGGATCGCGCCGGTCGCGCGGGTGATCGCCGCGATGCCTCGGACGTCGTGGAGCACGCCGGTGGACGATTCGCTGTGCTGCATCAGCACCGCCTTCGCCTCCGGGTGTCGCCCGAGCGCCTCCGCGAAGGCGGACGCGGGCACCGTCTGCCCGAAGGGCGCGTCCATCGGGATCACGGTGACGCCGTAGGTGCGGCAGATCTCCTCCCAGCGCTCGCCGAACTTGCCCGCGCGGAGCACCAGCACCGTGTCGCCGGCCGACAGAGTGTTGCACACCGCGGCCTCCATGGCCCCGGTACCGGAGGACGTGAACGGGATCACGTCCTGCCCGGTCTGGAAGAGCCGCTTGAGACCCGCCCGGACCTCCAGGAAGAGCGCCTCGTATTCCGGCGTCCGGTGGTGGAGCATGGGCTGGGCCATCGCCAGCAGCACGTTGGACGGCACCGGCGTGGGCCCCGGCGCCATCAGGTAGTACTTCTTCATTACCGGCTCCTTGGTGGGGGTCAGGTTGACCCGACCACGGTATCAGAAGCGCGCGATACCTTGCAACGAGCGCCCGGTTTGTGAAGCCGTGTACCATGTGCCCCATGCCACATCCCCGCCCGTCGAACGGGATCACCTGGGTCGGGGCGCTGCTCCTGCTCACGGTCGCGGCGCTCGCCGGTCCCGCGCGCGCCGACGAGGACCTCTGGCGCCGGCTCGCGGCGGGTGGCCAGGTGGTGCTCCTCCGCCACGCCGCGACCACCTCCGGGGTCGGGGATCCAACCGGCTTTCGACGGGACGACTGTGCGACCCAGCGCAACCTGAGCGAGGCCGGCCGCCTGGAGTCGCGCCGGATCGGGGCCGCCTTCGAGGCCCGCGCGATCCCGGTCGCGCGAGTGCTATCGAGCCCGTGGTGCCGCTGCCTCGAGACGGCGCGGCTGGCCTTCGGGTCGGCCGAGGCGTGGGAACCCTTGAGCTCGCTCTTCGCCGACCGGACGCGGCAGGCCGAGCAGACCCGGGCCTTCCGGGTCCTCGCGGGGGAGAAGCGCGCGGGCGGTAACACGATCCTGGTGACCCACGGCGCCAATATCGTGACCTTCGTCGGCGTGAGCCCGGCCATGGCCGAGATGGTGATCGTCACGCCGCAGGGCAACGGTAACTTCACCGTCGCGGGACGCCTCCCCGCCCCGTGACCCGGCTATTCCGAGCAGGGCGAGGGGAAGCTGAAGGCGAGCCGAGCGAATACAAGAGAGGTGCAAGGGTGAAAGTACACACATTGATTCCGTTCACGCTCGCGCTGGTCGCGCTGGCAGCCGCCCCCGCGGCGGCGCACCACGGCTGGAGCGGCTACGACAGCAGCAAGGAAACGACGCTCACCGGCACCATCCGCGAGTCCGGCTACGAGCACCCGCACGGATACATCCAGCTCGAAGCGGGCGGCAAGGTCTGGGTCGTGGTGCTGGCGCCGCCCACGCGGATGGAGAACCGCGGCCTGCCCCGCGCCGAGCTCCGGCCCGGCGCGGCCGCCACCGTGGTGGGCTACCCCCACCGCACGGATGCCGGCGAGCTGCGGGCCGAGCGGATCACGGTCGGCGGGAAGACGACGGAACTCCGCTAGGCCGTGCATCCACCGGAAGGGGCCGCCTGGCTCGTCTGGCTCGAGACGTCCGCCCTGGCGGTGGCGATGCGCCAGTGGCAGTGGCTCTACCCCATCGTCGAGATCCTGCACATCCTGGGCTTCGTGGTCGTGGTGGGCGGCGCCTTCTTCTTCGACCTGCGGCTGCTCGGGCGGGCCCGGGGGCTCGCGGTGAGCGGGCTCGCCACACATCTGCTCACGTGGGCGCGGGCCGGCTTCCTCGTGGTGGCGCCGACCGGCTTCATGATGTTCATCGCGCACGCCACCGAGTTCGCGGTGAACCCGGCCTTCCGGCTCAAGCTGATCTTCATCGCCACCGCCCTGCTCAATGCCGCCGCGTTCCACCGGTGGCCGTTCCGGTCGGTGGGGCGGTGGGACGTGGGGGTCGGCACGCCCGGCCGGGCCAGGCTGGCGGGGGCGCTGTCGCTCGTCTGCTGGATCGGCGCGATCGCCTGCGGGCGCCTGCTGGCGTACCTCTAGGCTCTCACCGAGCGGCCGAGGGCGGTGACGAAGATCGCGTCCTTGCCCACGGCGTGGGGCGAAAAGAAGTCCACCACCGCGCGATCGTAGAAGGTGAGGCCGCTGGCCCCGAAGCGCTGGCCGTAGGCGCCCAGGTAGAGCCGCCCCCCGATCAGCCCCGCCTCCAGGTTCACCAGGCGGTAGCCGCGATTGCCCCAGCGCCCGAGCACGCGCGCCAGGTCGGCGAGGAAGAAGACGGTCGCGCTCGACGTCCCGCCCAGCGCCTGCTCGAGGCAGAGGAAGGCGGATGCCTCCCGCACGTCCCCCGCCCGAAGACGGACGAGCGCGTGGGCGCCCCGGTCATAGGCATAGGCGCCCGCCTCGATCCCCGTCACCGCGTGGACGTTGACGTAGAGATCCACCAGCCCGGCCGGCACATCGGCCGGGAACCCCCGCGTGGCGTGGTACAGCGCGCTCGACAGCGCCTGCCCGGTGATCGCCCCGCCCGAGAACTGCCGGGTGGACCCGCGCTTCGCGATCGTCTCCGCCAGCGACCGCCCCGCCGAGCCCAGCGGCGCCGGCAGCGGGGTCAGGTCTTGAATTGCGACATCGGCGCGCGACGAGGCAGACGAAATGTCGGGATTCAAGACCCGACCCCCGGCGGGCTCGCGCCAGTCCGTGACCGCGGCTTCGGAGTCGAGGGTGGAGTTGTCGAGGGCGTCGCGGAGGAGTGGGTAGTCGACCTCCCGAGAGGACAGCGGGATGACCTCGGGCGTGAGTGTGGCGATGACCGGGGGCGCGGCCGCGACCGCGCCCACGGCGCCCAGCGGGACGACCACGAGCGCGCCTTCCTTCAGGGCGTCGAGGCCCAGCAGGCCGTTGAGCTGGGCGTCCACGAAGCCGGTGACCAGGCGCGCCGGCACGTCGAGGGCGCGCGCCACCGCCAGGAGCTGGCCCAGCAGCGTGCCCGAATCCCAGAAGAGGTGCCGGTAGCCGCGCGCCTGATACTTCCAGGTATTGCGCCAGTAGATGGCCGAGAGGATCACCGAGGCCGGCTGGGCGGCCGCCGCGTCGTCGGCCGCGGCCAGCGCCACCGCGCCCCGGAAGTCGCCCGCGCGGAGCCGCCTGAGGCTGAAGTCGCCCGGGCTGAAGTGGTACACACCCGGCTCGAGCCCGTCGACCGCGCCCGCGATCACGTAGACCTCGGTCTGGTAGAGCGCGCCGGTGGACGCGGCGGCGCGGAAGTGCACCTGAGCGCCCCCCGGGTAGGTCTTGACCCGCGTCACGCCCGCCGAGAAGAAGAGCAGCGCGGCGAGGCGCTCGAGAGCGAGCGGAGCCGGCCGCGCCGGCGGCTCGCCGGGCGCGAGCGCGGCGAACGTGTCGACGGCCAGTGGGGGGAGCTCGGTCGGCAGCCGGATCTGCTCGAGCGCGGGGTAGACCTTGAAGGGTAGCGGCTTGGTCTCCCAGTCAAGCGCGTGCCCGCTCCGCCGCACCGATTCGGGCGAGTGCGCGGTGCGGTCGTGGTACTGGCGGGCGCCGGTGGTGTCGCGGTTGGCGGAGATATGACCCCTCTAAGGGGAGCGCACTATCCGGAGAAGTGGTAGGGGGGACGGAAGACCCCGCGCTCGGTGATGATGGCGCTGATCAGCGCGGCGGGGGTGACGTCGAAGGCCGGGTTGAACACGGGGGACGCCGCGGGAGCGGTCTGACGCCCGGCCACGCCGCGCACCTCGGCCCCGTCGCGCTCCTCGATCACGATGGTCTCCCCGCTCGGGATCGAGGGATCGATGGTGGACGACGGCGCGGCCACGTAGAACGGGATGCCGTGGTGTCGGGCCAGCACCGCCACCGAGTACGTGCCGATCTTGTTCGCGGTGTCGCCGTTGGCCGCGATGCGGTCCGCGCCGGTCACGACCAGGTCCACCTCGCCGCGCTTCATCACGAGGCCGGCCGCCACGTCGGAGATCAGCCGGTGCGGGATGCCCTCCTTGACCAGCTCCCACGCGGTGAGCCGCGAGCCCTGCATGACCGGGCGCGTCTCGCCCACCCAGACCATCGCGACCTTGCCCCGCTCGTGCGCGGCGCGGATCACCCCGAGCGCGGTGCCGTAGCCCGCGGTGGCCAGCGCGCCCGCGTTGCAGTGGGTGAGCAGCCGCGCCCCGTCGGGGACCAGCGCCGCCCCGTGCGCGCCCATGGCGCGGTTGGCGGCCAGATCCTCGGACCGGATGGCCTGCGCTTCCTCGAGAAGCCGCTCGCGCAGCCGGGCGGGCGGCAGGTCCGTGCCGGCCACGACGAGCCGCCGCATGCGGTCGAGCGCCCAGAAGAGGTTGACCGCGGTGGGACGGGTCGCGGCGAGCCCCTTGATGGCCTCCTCGACATCGGCGAGCAGGCCGGCGTGATTCGCGGCCCGGCTCGCCCGCGCGGCGAGGGCCACGCCGAAGGCGGCGGCCACCCCGATGGCGGGCGCCCCGCGGACCACCAGCGTGCGGATGGCGTCGGCGACCTCGGGCCAGGCCGTGCAGGCGCGCTCCACCTCCTGGGTGGGCAGCTTCGTCTGGTCGAGCAGCACCAGCCGGCCGTCCTCCCAGCGAACCGGCGTGATCACTTCTGCACCCCCTTTCCCCCCTGGGGAGAGGGCAGGGTGAGGGGCCCGCGGTCGATCCGGAACAGCTTGTCGCGCGAGCTGGCCCCGCGCACCAGCTCGACGCGCGACGGCGCGACCCCGAAGGCCTCCGCCAGCAGCGCGATCACCGCCCGGTTCGCCTCCCCGTCCGCGGGCGCCGCGGTGACCCGCACCCGGAAGACCCCATCGGGCTGCTCCACGACCTCGTTCCGCCGCGCCCGCGCCTGCACCCGCACCCGCAGCAGCTCCCCCGAGGTGATGTTCCCGTTCGAGCGCGGGCTCCGCCCGCGCAACCCGCTTTTGGGGGGAGGTTCGGAAGGGGGGCGCAGCCCCCCTCCGAGAGACAACCCCCCGCCGGGCTCATTCATTCTGGTTCGCATCGGCCTCGAGGTCCTGGTCCAGCAGGCGCTGGTACATGTCCACGGTGGCCCGCAGGGACTCGGCGAGCTGCCGCCGGGTGCGCTTGAGCTGGCTGATCTGCGCCTGGATGGCGGCCTCGGCGGTGCGCGCGGCCTCGATGGTCTTCTCGCCCTGCATCTCGGCTTCCTTGATCACGAGCTGGGCCTCGCGCCGGGCATTGTCCTTCATCTCCTCGACCATCCGCTGGGTGGTGACGAGGGTCTCCTGGAGCATGCGCTCGCGCTGCTCGAGGCCGCGCGTGCGCTCCTCGGCCGCCTGGAGATGCTCCTTGAGCAGGGTGTTCTCCTTCAGCATGGCTTCGTAGTCGCCCGCCAGGTCCTCGAGGAACGTGTCCACTTCCTGGACGTCGAAGCCGCGGAACATCCGGACCGTGAACTGCTGCTGGCGGATATCCATGGGGGTGATGCGCACGGCGGCCTCCTCAGTACTGCGCCGGGAAGAGCAGGCGCGGTAGCACCCACTCCACCAGCTGGATGGCGAAGATGACGATCAGCGGCGAGAAGTCGAGCCCGCCGGTTCTCCACGGGGGCAGCAGCCGCCGGGCGGGGGCCAGCACCGGCTCGGTGATCCGGCGGAGCATCATCACGACGGGATTGCGCGGGTCCGGACTCACCCAGGTGACCAGCGCGGCCGCGATGATCACCCACTTGTAGATGTCGAGCAGCAGAAAGATCAGGTCGAGCACGCTACGATCGCTTCCCCAGCTCGCGAGAGCGCTGCGTCGCGCGCTCCACGGCGCTGATGAATGTGCGCCGCACGCCCCCTTCTTCCAGCGCCGCGATGCCGGCGATGGTGGTGCCGCCGGGGGAAGAGACCATGTCCTTGAGCTGGCCCGGATGCGTCCCGGTCTCGAGCAGGAGCTTGGCCGAGCCGAGCACGGTCTGCGTGGCCAGGATCATCGCGGTGGCGCGGTCGAGTCCCATCTTCACGCCGCCGTCGGCCAGCGACTCGATCACGATCGCCACGTAGGCGGGCCCGGAGCCCGAGAGGCCGGTGACCGCGTCGAGGTGGTCCTCGTCGAGCACCACCACGCGGCCCACCGCGCCGAAGAGCTCCTGCGCCATCTCCAGATCGCCCGACTCGAGCCCGTCGGCCCGCGCGATCGCGGTGACGCCTTCCAGCACGAGCGCGGGGGTGTTCGGCATCACCCGGATCAGGCGCGCGGGCCGGCCGAGCGCCTCGCGCAGGGCGGCCACCGGCACGCCCGCGGCCACCGAGATCAGCAGCCTGCCGCGATCCACCGCGCCCGCGACGTCCTTCAGGACCGCGCCCATGACCTGCGGCTTCACGGCCAGGATCACCACGTCGGCCTCCGTCACCAGCTCCCGGTTGGACGCGGCGGCGCGGATGCCGTACTGCCTGGCGACCTGCTCGAGCCGGTCCGCGCGCACGTCGGTGGCCGCGATGGACGAGGCGGGCACGAGCCCGGTCTGAAGCAGGCCCTTGATGATGGCCTCGCCCATGTTGCCGGCGCCCAGGAAGCCGACCTTCTTGTCCTTGATGCTCACCGAGGAGCCCCCTCACCCGGGTGAGGGGGCCGAGGCGTGTCGCGGGGGCCGAAGATGGCGGTGCCGACCCGCACCATCGTCGCTCCCTCCTCGATGGCCACCTCGTAGTCGGCGCTCATGCCCATGGACAGGTGCTCGAGCCCCAGGTCGTCGCGCAGCTCCCGGAGCGCCCGGAAGTGCGGGCGCGTGTCTTCCGGCGCCGGCACGGCCGGCGGGATCGCCATCAGGCCGCGCACGCGCAGGCCGGGCAAGCCGGCGACGGCCTCGCAGAGACGCTTCGTCTCCGCGGGGGCCACGCCCCCCTTCTGCGGCTCGTCACCGAGATTGACCTGCAGCAGGACGTTGAGCGGGAGCGACGCCGCGTGGGCGCGACGGCTCAGCGCCTGGGCCACCTCGAGCCGGTCCACCGAGTGAATCCAGTCGAAGAGCCGCGCCGCGTCCCGGGCCTTGTTGGTCTGGAGCGAGCCGATCAGGTGCCACGGCACGGGATGGCCCAGGATCTCGATCTTCTCGCGCGCCTCCTGGACACGATTCTCCCCCAGGGCCGCGACGCCCGCCGCGACGGCCATCCGGATTCGCTCGGCGTCCACCGTCTTGGAGACCGCGATGAGGAGCACGTGGTCGGGGGAGCGACCGGCTCGCGCGCACGCTCGCGCCACAGCCTCCTGGACCCGCCCGAGATTGGCGCGTATGTCCAGCATGAGTGGGGGGGATTCTAGCACGCCCGCTCGGGCAGTGCTGCCACCGTGACCAGCCGGCCGGTGCCCCGCTCGCGGCGATAGGAGAAGAGCAGGTCCGGACGGCACCCGGTGCACAGCCGCAACAGATCGACTCGTTCCGGCCGCACCCCGGCGCCGGTAAGCTGGTCGAGGTTGGCGTGCCAGAGGTCGAGCATCCACTTGCCGGGCCCCTTGGCCTGGAACCACCGCTCCCGGGCCGCTCCGAAGGCCGCCTCGAAGCGCTCGAGCACCGGCGCGTCGACCTCGTAGCAGCACGGCCCGATGGAGGGGCCGATGGCGACCACCAGATCGGCGGGCGTGGTGCCGGCGGCGGCCAGATCGGCGACAGCGGCCCGCACGACGCCCTGCACCGTGCCTCGCCAGCCCGCGTGCACGGCGGCGAGCCGCCCCCCGCGCGCGTCGTAAAGCACGACCGGCAGGCAGTCCGCGGTGGAGATGGCCAGCGGCAGCGCGGGCCGGGCCGTCGCCAGGGCATCACCGCGGCCGGCGAGGCCACCCCCCTCGACGCGCAACACCGCGGCGCCGTGCACCTGGCGCGCGAACGCGGCGTGGCCGGGGAGCCCGCGCGCCGCCAGCAGCGGCGCCGCCTCCGGCCCGAACGGGGGGCACGGCTCGGTCGGTCTCACCACGCCGGGGAAGTGGCGGGTGGTGAACAGATGCGGCAGCCCGTGATCCTCGAGCAGCCGGGAGGTCATGAAGCGCGGCGGATCGCCGTGCAGGCGCGGAGCGCGTGAGCTCACCCGGCCATTCTCTCACGACCTCCCGACTTACCCGCACCGGCGGTGAGCTATCACACCGATCCAAACATTGTGTTGGCGCTATCAGGCCATCTGCCGCTATCGTGCCCCCCGTGACACCCGAGCCCCCACCCCGATCACCGGGAGGACGACGATGAGCGAGAAACCGCCGCTGACCACCGAGGCCGGCACGCCGGTCATCGACAACCGGCACTCGCAGACCGCCGGGCCGGCCGGAGCGGATCGTCCACGCGGTCGGCACCGGGGCGGCGTCTCCGAGGTCACCAGCGCCCACGTGCCCCGCTGGACCCGCATGGAGATGTTCTCGCGGGTCGGCAAGCGGACGGACCTGTTTCTCCGCTTCTCGACGGTGGCCGGCTTCAAGGGCTTCGCCGATACCGCGCGGGACCCACGCGGCTGAGACCCGAAAGGAGACTACCCATGACAGAACACAGCGAGTGCCCATTCAATCACACAGTTGGCGACGGCACGTCGAACCGGGACTGGTGGCCGAATCAGCTGCGGCTGGACCTCCTGCACCAGCATTCCTCCAAGTCCAATCCAATGGACGCGGACTTCAATTACGCGGAAGCGTTCAAGAGCCTTGACTTCGTGGCTTTGAAGAAAGACCTCGCAGCGCTGATGACCGACTCGCAGGACTGGTGGCCGGCGGACTTCGGTCACTACGGACCCTTGTTCATTCGCATGGCGTGGCACAGCGCCGGCACGTACCGCATCGGTGACGGCCGCGGCGGCGCCGGCAGGGGCCAGCAGCGCTTCGCGCCGCTCAACAGCTGGCCGGACAACGTCAGCCTGGACAAGGCACGCCGCCTGCTCTGGCCAATCAAGCAGAAGTACGGCCGGAAAATCTCATGGGCCGACCTGATGATCCTCGCGGGCAACGTCGCCCTGGAAACGATGGGATTCAAGACCTTCGGCTTCGGTGGCGGTCGCGAGGACGTCTGGGAGCCGGATCATGACGTCTATTGGGGCGCCGAGAAGACCTGGCTGGGTGGCGACAAGCGCTATTCCGGAGAGCGGGACCTCGAGAATCCGCTCGCGGCGGTGCAGATGGGCCTGATCTACGTGAACCCGGAAGGCCCGAACGGCAATCCGGACCCGGTCGCCGCGGCCAAGGATATCCGCGAGACCTTCGCCCGCATGGCGATGAACGACGAGGAGACGGTGGCGCTCATCGCTGGCGGTCACACCTTCGGCAAGACCCACGGGGCCGGCCCTGCATCCTCTGTGGGCCCGGCGCCGGAAGCGGCCGGCATCGAGGAACAGGGCCTGGGCTGGAAGAGCAGCTTTGGCTCCGGCAAAGGCGGTGACACGATCACCAGCGGCCTGGAAGTCACCTGGACCACCACGCCCACGAAGTGGAGCAACAATTTCTTCTGGAACCTGTTCGGCTACGAATGGGAACTAGCCAAGAGCCCGGCCGGTGCGCATCAGTGGGCGCCCAAGGGTGGCATGGGCGCCGGTACCGTGCCGGATGCCCACGACCGGTCCAGGCGTCATGCACCTGCCATGCTGACCACGGATCTCTCCCTGCGGTTCGACCCGGCTTACGAAGAAATTTCGCGGCGCTTCATGGAGAACCCGGATCAGTTCACGGACGCGTTCGCGCGGGCGTGGTTCAAGCTGACGCACCGCGACATGGGCCCGCGCGCGCGCTATCTCGGCCCGGAGGTTCCGGCCGAAGTGCTCATCTGGCAAGACCCCATTCCCGCGGTCAATCACAAGCTGGTGGATGCGCAGGACATCGCCTCCCTCAAGGGCAAGATCCTGGCTTCCGGTCTGTCGGTTTCGGAACTCGTTTCGACGGCCTGGGCGTCGGCCTCCACCTTCCGTGGCTCCGACAAGCGCGGCGGTGCCAACGGTGCCCGCATTCGTCTGGCACCGCAGAAGGATTGGGAAGTCAACCAGCCTGCCCAACTGGCGAAGGTGCTCGAGGCCCTGGACGGAATCCAGAGTGCGTTCAACAGCGCTCAGTCCGGCGGCAAGAAGGTCTCGCTGGCTGACCTGATCGTCTTGGCCGGTTGCGCCGGCGTCGAGCGGGCTGCGAAGAATGCCGGGCACGAGGTGACGGTGCCCTTCACGCCGGGACGCTTGGACGCTTCGCAGGAGCAAACCGATGTGGAGTCCTTCGCCGGGCTCGAACCGATCGCGGACGGCTTCCGCAACTACCTCAAGGGCAAATACACCGTATCGGCCGAGGAGTTGCTGGTCGACAAGGCGCAATTGCTGACCCTGACCGCGCCCGAAATGACGGTGCTCGTGGGCGGCATGCGCGTCCTGAATGCCAACGTCGGCAAGACCCAGCACGGCGTCTTCACCAAGAAGCCGGAGGCGCTGACCAACGACTTCTTCGTCCACCTGCTCGACATGGGCACGGAGTGGAAGGCGGCCTCGAAAGACGCCGACGTGTTCGAAGGTCGCGATCGCAAGACGGGCGCAGTCAAGTGGACCGGCACGCGTGTCGATCTCGTCTTCGGTTCGAACTCCGAACTCCGCGCACTGGCGGAAGTCTACGGATGTGAGGACTCCCCAGAGAAGTTCCTGCACGACTTTGCAGCGGCGTGGAACAAGGTCATGAACCTCGACCGTTTCGACCTCGCCTGATCGCTACCTTCGAGAGCTTCTGACAGGTCGGCAAGAAAGCTGCCAGCTAACTGACGATGGTGGAGCCGCTGCTCGCGACGGGGGCGGGGGTCGACGCTGCGGGGCCGGACGGCAAGACGACTACGCCACCGCTGATGGGCGCCGAGCGCGCCGCCGCGGCCTGACTCCTCGACGCCCCTCACCCTGCCCTCTCCCCTCCGGGGAGAGGGAGGCCGCGGTTCACGCGCCGGCTCCGCCGGCGCAATCCTGATGTTGGGGGAGGCTCGGAGGGGGCCGGTCAAGGCCCCCTCCGATGGATCAGTCCGCCTGCCGTCGCAGGAATGCGGGCACGTCCAGATCCTCCTCCACCGGCTCCTCGCCTTCCGCGCGGAGGTCGGCGATGCGCTTGCGCCAGTCCTTGGCGGGCGCGGGACCCCGCGGCCCCGGGGCGATCGGCACGACCTTGGAGCTGGGCAGGGTCGCCTCCTTGCGCTCCGCGAACCCGGTGGCGATGACGGTGATGCGCACCTCGTCGTGGAGGCTCTCGTCGATCACCGCGCCGAAGATGATGTTGGCCTCCTCGTGCGCGGCCTCCTGGACGATGCGCGCCGCCTCCTCGACCTCGTGGATGGAGAGGTCGGCCCCGCCCGTGAAGTTGATCAGGATGCCGCGCGCCCCCTCGATCGAGGTCTCGTCGAGCAGCGGGCTCGCCACCGCCTTCTGGGCCGCGTCGAGCGCGCGGTGCTCGCCCTTGCCGAGCCCGGTGCCCATGAGGGCCATGCCCATGCCGGACATGATCGTGCGCACGTCGGCGAAGTCGAGGTTGATCAGCCCGGGCACGAGGATCAGGTCCGAGATGCCCTGCACCGCCTGCAGCAGCACGGTGTCGGCGACCTTGAAGGCCTCGAGCAGCGGGGTGCCGCGATCCACCACCGCGAGCAGCCGCTGGTTGGGGATCGCGATCAGGGTGTCCACCACCGCGCGCAGCTCGGCCATGCCCGCCTCGGCCTGGAGCGCGCGCTTGCGGCCTTCGAACGCGAAGGGCTTGGTCACCACCGCGACCGTCAGGATGCCGAGCTCCTTGGCCACCGAGGCCACGATCGGCGCGGAGCCGGTGCCGGTGCCGCCGCCCAGGCCCGCGGTGACAAAGACCATATCGGCGCCGTCCAGCTCTTTCTTGATCGCCTCCCGATCCTCCAGCGCCGCGTTCTTTCCGACCTCCGGATCCGACCCGGCTCCCAGCCCTGACGTGAGGCGAGCACCCAGTTGAAGCTTTACGGGTGCCGGTGAAGATTTGAGTGCCTGCAGGTCGGTGTTGGCGACGATGAAGTCCACGCCCGTGAAGGAGGCCGCCATCATGCGGTTGACCGCGTTGGAGCCGCCCCCGCCGAGGCCGATCACCTTGATCTTCGCCGCCTCACGCTCCTCCTCCAGCTCGAACACCGGCCGCCGCCCCTGAGTGTGCTCCATCGAGTCCTCCTTCAATCGAGCTCGTGGTTGCCGCGCCCGGACGGGCGGCACGTTCGTGAAGAGCTCCGCCTGTCCGGCGGCGCGCGAAGGCTTCCCCTCGCCGCCTCCCTTAGAAGAGTTCCGCAAACCAGTCCCTCAGGCGCCGGCCGGTGCGACCGACCAGCGTGCCGTCGTCCGTCTCGGTGGGGCCGCCGCCCGTCCCGTGGCCGCGCGCGCCGTAGAGCGCCAGCCCCACCGCGGTGGCGTGGATCGGGCTCTGCACCACGTCGGCGAGCCCGGAGAGCCCCGTGGGCACCCCGCGCCGCACCGGCATGTCGAAGACCTGCTCGGCCAGCTCGGGCACGCCGTGCATGATCGAGCTGCCGCCGGTGACCACCACCCCGCCCGCGGCCACGTCGTTGAGCCCGCCCCGCACGAGTTCGCGCGCGACCAGCGTGAAGATCTCCTCCACCCGGGGCTGGACGATCTCGGACAGGATCTGGCGCGAGAGCTGGCGCGCCTTGCGCCCACCCACGCTCGGCACGTCCACGACCTCGTCCTCGCGCACCAGCGCGGTGAGCGCGCAGCCGTGGCGCTTCTTCAGCTCCTCCGCGTCCGCGGTCGGCGTGCGCAGGCCCACCGCGATGTCGTTGGAGATGTGGTCGCCTCCCAGCGGCAGGCTGCTCGTGTGCCAGACCGCGCCGTCCCGGAAGAGGGCCACGTCGGTGGTGCCGCCACCGAGGTCGATCAATAGAATTCCGAGCTCCTTCTCCTCGGCGGAGATCACCGCCTCCGCGGAGGCCAGGGGCTCGAGAACGAGATCCTGCACCTGCAGGCCCGCGCGGTTGACGCTGCGGACCACGTTGCGCACCGACGTGGTGGCCCCGGTGACGAGGTGCACCTCCACCTCGAGCCGCACCCCCGACATGCCGAGCGGCTCCTTGACCCCGTCCTGGTCGTCCACCAGGAAGGTCTGCGGGAGCACGTGGATGACCTCGCGGTCCTGGGGCAGGTTGACCGCGCGGGCCGCGTCGAGCGCACGATCGATGTCGGCCTGGCTCACCTCGCGGTGCTTGCCGGAGACCGCCACCACCCCGCGGCTGTTGATGCCGCGGATGTGCCCGCCCGCCACGCCCGCGATCACCGACTGGATCTCCACGCCCGCCATCTCCTCGGCCTCCGCGACGGCGTGCTTGATGGACTCGACGGTGGAGTCGATGTTTACCACCACGCCCTTGCGCAGCCCCCGCGACGGGCTCACCCCGACGCCGATGATGTCGAGGTTGCCCACCGGTGACCAGTCGGCGATGACACAGCAGATCTTGGTCGTGCCCACGTCGAGCCCGGCGACGACCTGACGCACCCGGGATCTGGCCATTCCCCTCCTCACCTCGCCATGGTCTTGAGTACCACCTGGTCGCGGAAGCGCAGATCGATCGCGTTGACCGCCTCGCCTCCCGCGCGCACCCGGGCCAGCACGCCCTGCAGCCGGCCCAGCCGGGCCTCCCAGTCCTCGGCGCCGAGCCGCACCTCGATGCCCTCCACCGTGTAGAGCACGGGGCCGTCGGGCCGGCTCACGTCGATCTCCGAGATCTGCCGGAGGAGCGCGGTCTCGGAGCGGAGCAGCACCCGCAGCAGGGAGATGCCCGCGGCCACTCGCGGCGCGGGGGTCCCGTCCGCCGCCGCGAGATCGGCGGGACCCAGCCCGGTGATGACCGGCGCCTGCGGCACCACCGCGCGCGGCTCCGCGCCCAGGCTCACGCCCTGCTCGTCGATCCAGTGCAGCCGGCCCGCGTGGGCCAGCGTGAAGGGCCGCCGCTCCTCCACCGCCACCGTGACCCGGTTCGGGAAGCGCCGCACCACGTCGGCGCGCCGCACGAGCGGCAGCCCTTCCAGCCGCGCCACCACCGCGCCCGGGTCGAGCTGAAAGAGATTGGTGCCCGGCCCGAGGCCGGAGGCGGCCACGATCTCCTCCGGGGTGAGCCGGCTCGCCCCCACCACCGCGACCTCGGTGATCGCGAAGCGGGGCGACGTGAGCAGCCAGCCGATCGTCACGCCCCCCGCGCCGAGCACCGTGAGCGACACGCCGATCGGCACGATGCGCGCGGCGATCCAGCGCGCGTGCCGGGTCACCCGCCGCGCGAGCCGCACCCGCGACACACGCTGGCGCGCCATGGCGTTGCCGCACTCGGCCAGATCCTCGACCCGGCCCCGGCCCCCGCGCGGCGAAATGACCGAGCTATGCGCGCGCATGAGCGCCGGAACGATGGTGGGCGCCGGAACGGAGATCCGCGCGCGGCGGCAGGGCCCGGTTGTGCTCCCGGTTGCCCGCGGCTGGGGGAGTGCGGGGGCCATGTCGGGGCCCCCGCATTAGAAAGAAGAGGGCGCCCATCCCAAGCTCCCCAAAGGGCCGTCCCGTCCACCGCTTCATCCTTAGATCTCCCCGAGGGTCTTCATCTCCGGCTCGAGCGTGATGCCGAAGTGGTTGCGCACCCGATCGAGCGTGAGCTGCATGAGCGCCTTGATGTCGGCGGCGGCGGCTCCCCCGCGGTTCACGATGAAGTTGGCGTGCTTGGCCGAGATCTCGGCGCCGTTCAGGCGCTTGCCCCTCAGGCCGACCTTCTCGATGAGCCGCGAGGCGGTCTCGCCCGGCGGGTTCTTCCACACGCAGCCCACCGAGGCCAGGGCCAGCGGCTGGGTGGACTTCTTGTGCTTGAGGCGCTGCTTGATGTCCTTCTGGATCTCCGCGAAGGGCCGCCGATGCAGCTGCAGGCGCGCGCCGATCAGCACCGACCCGGCGGGCGCGGTGAACACGTTGTAGCTGAACGAGCCGGCCCCCGGCTTGAACTCGCCGAGGGTGCCGTCGGGGTACAGGAAGTACACCGCGGAGATGAAGTCGGCGATGCCGCCGTCCGAGGTGCCCGCGTTCATCGCCACCGCGCCGCCCACCGTGGCGGGCACGCCGACCAGGCACTCGATGCCGCCCAGGTTGAGCGCGGCCGCCTCGCGGATCAACGCGGACAGGCTCACCCCCGCGCCGGCCACCGCCTCCTCGCCGTTGAACTCGGCGCGGCCCAGGCAACCCTCGAGCTTGAGCACGACCCCGCGCACCCCGCGGTCGCTCACCAGCAGGTTGTTGCCGCCGCCGATGACGTCGAGCGAGAGCTGCTCGCGCTCCGCGAACGACAGCGCGAGCCTGATGTCCTCCACGTCCTGCGGCACGATGAAGATGTCCGCGGACCCTCCGATGCGCAAGGAGGTGTGAAAGCTGAGGGGCTCCTTGAAACGAACCTCGCCTCGGATCTCTCCCAGCATGTCTATCTCCTCTTGGACGCCGTCCCGGGGTCCGGGCCGAGGCGCTCGAGCAGTTCCCTGCCCAGCTGCCCCACGTCGCCCGCCCCGAGAGTGAGCACGAGATCACCCGCTCTGGTGGATTCGCACAGGTAGTCGAGGATGGCCGCGCGGTGGCTGCCCAGGTAGAGCACCTCCCGGTGCCCGTGGGCCGCGATGCCGTCGGCAAGATCGCGGGCGTGGACGCCTTCGATCGGCGCCTCGCCCGCCGCATAGATATCCATGACGATGAGGACGTCGGACTGGTAGAACGCGGTCAGGAAGTCGCTCCACAGATGCCGTGTCCGCGAGTAGCGATGCGGCTGGAACACCGTGATCACACGACGGTCGAATCCCGCCTTGGCGGCGGCGAGGGTCGCCCGGATCTCGGCCGGGTGATGGCCGTAGTCGTCCACCACGAGCACGCCCTCGGCCGCCCCCCGGATCTGGAAGCGGCGCTGGACGCCCGCGAAGGAGGCGAGCGCGGTCTGGATCCGGTCGAACGGCATCTCCAGATCGAGGCCCACCGCGGCGGCGGCCAGCGCGTTCAGGACGTTGTGCCGCCCGGGCACCTGGAGAGTGACCGGTCCGAGCGATTTGCCGCGATGCACCGCCTCGAACTCCGACCGCATCTCGGCGAACGAGAGGCGGCGGGCCATCAGGTCGGCGCCCGCCTCGAGGCCGTAGGTCACCACCCGCTTCTCGATCCTTGGGATCATGCGCTGGATGTTGGGATCGTCGAGGCAGACCACCGCCGCGCCGTAGAACGGCACCTTGTTCACGAAGGTGAGGAAGGCGGCCACGATCGCCTCGAGGTCGGGGTAGTGATCGAGGTGTTCCGCGTCCACCGTGGTCACCACCGCGATGGTCGGCGAGAGCTTCAGGAACGAGCCGTCGGACTCGTCGGCCTCCGCCACCAGGAACTCCCCCTGCCCGAGCCGGGCGTTGGCGCCGAGCCCGTGCACGCGCCCGCCCACCACCACGGTGGGATCGAAGCCGCCCGCACCCAGCACCGCCGCCACCATCGAGGTGGTGGTGGTCTTGCCGTGGGTGCCCGCGATCGCGATGCCGTACTTGAGCCGCATCAGCTCCGCGAGCATCTCGGCCCGCCCGATCACGGGCACCCCCCGCTGGCGCGCGCTCTGCACTTCCACGTTGTCGCGCGCCACCGCCGAGGAGAAGACGACGACGTGCGCGCCCTCCACGTGGGCCGCCTCGTGGCCGAGGAACACCTTGGCCCCCAGGCGCTCGAGGCGCTCGACCGTCTCGCTGCGACGGGCGTCGGACCCGGTCACCCGGTAGCCGAGCGTGAGCAGCACCTCCGCGATGCCGCTCATGCCGACGCCGCCGATGCCCACGAAGTGGATGTGCTGGTACTTCTTGAACATCACGCGGTTCTTCCATGTTGGGAGATGTTGAGCAGCACCCCCGCCGAGAAGAGCGCCATCAGGAGCGCGGAGCCCCCGAAGGAGATGAACGGCAGCGGCAGCCCCTTGGTCGGCAGCGCGCCCGTCACCACGCCCAGGTTCACGAGGGTCTGGGTGGCGAGCATGATCGTGAGCCCCAGGCCCAGGTAGGCGCCGAACGCGTCGGGAGCCCGCAGGCCGACGCGCAGGCCGCGCCAGATCAGCAGCGCGAAGAGCGCGACGATCGCGGTGGCGCCCACCAGCCCCAGCTCCTCGCCGATGATCGCGAAGATGAAGTCGGTGTACGGCTCGGGCAGGTAGAAGAGCTTCTGTTTGGAGTCGCCCAGCCCCACCCCGAGCCAGCCGCCCGAGCCCAGGGCCAGGAAGGACTGGATGATCTGGAAGCCGCTGCCCTGCGGATCGTCCCACGGGTTCATGAAGGCGACCATGCGGCGCCACCGGTAGGGCTTCATCGCGACGGCCGCGATCACCACCGGCAGAGCGGCGGCCGCGATCGCCGCCATGTGCTGGACGCGGGCGCCCGCCATGTAGGCGAGCGCGAGCGCCAGGACGATGAGGGCCAGGCTGTTGCCCAGATCCGGCTGCAGCAGGGTGAGCGCGGCCATCCCGCCCGCCACCAGGAGGATCGGGAGCAGGCCTTCCGTGAAGCGCGCGATGACCTCCTGCCGCCGGGCGAGGAACGAGGCCAGGTAGAGCACGAGCGAGAACTTGGCCAGCTCCACCGGCTGGAAGGAGACGGGCCCCACGTGGAACCAGCGCCGGGTGCCGTTGATTGACTGCCCGAAGGGCGGCACCAGCACCAGGACGAGCAGGGCGAAGGAGACGACGAGCAGCGGGATCATCAGCCGCTCCAGCCAGCGATAGTCGAGCAGCATCCCGACCCAGAGGCAGCCGAGCCCGAGCACCGCCCAGAAGAGCTGCTTCTTCAAGAAGAAGAACGGATCGTGGAAGCGGTCCGCGGCCACGATCGCGCTCGCCGAGTAGACCATCACCACGCCCACGCACACGAGGGTCACCACCGCTCCGAAGAGCGGCAGGTCGGGCGTGAGCTTGCGGGGCATCAGCCGACCAGCGCCCGCACCACGGACTTGAAGACGTCGCCGCGGTGCTCGAAGTTGTGGAACATGTCGAACGACGCGCAGGCGGGCGAGAGCAGCACCACGTCGCCCACCCGGGCCGCGTCACGCGCCCGCCGGACCGCGTCGTCCATGGACTCCGCGTCCTCCGCCGGGATCCCCGACGGCTCGAGCGCGGCGCGGATCCGCCCGCGGTCCTCGCCGATGAGGATCGCGTGGCGCACGCGGCCGCACGCCGCCGCGGCGAGCGGCCCGAAGTCCTGGCCCTTGCCCTTGCCGCCCGCGATCAGGATCACCGGCTCGCTGAAGCTCTCGAGGGCCTTGATCGTCGAGTCCACGTTGGTGCCCTTGGAGTCGTTGTAGTAGACGACCCCGCGGTCGTCGTGCACCCGCTCGATGCGGTGGGCCACCCCGCGGAAGGCCGCGATGCCGCGCCGGATCGCGGACGGCGACATGCCGGTCCAGAGCGCGCACGCGGTGGCCGCGAGCACGTTCTCCACGTTGTGCTGGCCGCGCAGGGTGATCTCGGTGACCGGGCAGATCCGCTCGGTGCGGCCGTTGAGCTTGGCCACGACCCAGCCATCGTAGATGAAGACGCCGTGGGTCAGGGTGGTGAGCCGGCTGAACCAGATCACGCGCCCGCGCACCCGGCTCCCCAGCCCGGCGGTGACCGGGTCGTCGGCGTTCAGCACCGCGCAGTCGGTCGGGGTCTGGTTGGCGAGCATCCGCGCCTTGGCGTCCACGTAGCGCTCGAAGGTCCCGTGCCGGTCCAGGTGGTCCGGCGTGACGTTCAGGATCGCGCCGACCCGCGGGCGGAACCGGTCGACCGCATCGAGCTGAAAGCTCGACACCTCGGCGATCACGATCCCGTCGCCCGGGAACTCGAGCGCGTGCTCGGCCAGCGGCGTCCCGATGTTGCCGCCCACCAGCACCGGGCGCACCTGGGTGCGCAACAGCTCACCGGTCAGCGCGGTGGTGGTGGTCTTGCCGTTGGTGCCGGTGATGGCGATGACGTCGGCCTCCATCACCCGCCACGCCAGCTCGAGCTCGCCGATGATGGGCACCCCGCGGGCGCGCATCGCGACGAGCGCGGGCAGCTCGAGCGGCACCCCCGGGCTCACCACGATCAAATTCGCGCCCACGAACGCGGCGTCGGGATGGCCGCCCGCCCAGAGCGCGCAGTCCAGGCGCTCGAGCCCGCGGGCCTCCGCGGGCAGCGCCTCGAGCGGGCTCGAGTCGGAGGCGAGCACGCGGCCCCCGAGGCGGCAGATCAGCCGGGCCGCCGCCACTCCGCTCTTGGCCAGCCCCACCACCGAGACGGTCTTGCCCGCGAGCGACTGGCGGTACGTCGCTCCCCGCTCGCCGTTACCGCTCACGAAGATCCCGGTGGGATACGCAACGTCCCGTCGCAGCGTGATCGTGATGGCCATCGCATGTCACCCTAGCGGAGCTTGAGTGTGGTGAGCGCCAGCAACGCGAGCATGAACGACAGGATCCAGAAGCGGACGATGATCTTGGGCTCCGCCCAGCCCTTGATCTCGTAGTGATGGTGCAGCGGCGCCATCTTGAAGACCCGCTTCCCGGTCAGCTTGAACGAGCCCACCTGGATGATGACCGACGCCGCCTCGACCACGTAGATGCCGCCGATCAGCGGCAGCAGCAGCTCCGACTTGGTGAGCACCGCGAGCGTGCCGATGGCCCCGCCCAGGGCCAACGAGCCCACGTCCCCCATGAAGACCTGGGCCGGGTAGCTGTTGAACCAGAGGAAGCCGAGCGCGGCCCCCACCAGCGCGCCGCAGAAGATCGTCAGCTCGCCGGTGCCCTTGACGTTGAGGATGCGCAGGTACTCGGCGGCCCGGAAGTTGCCGGTGAGGTAGGCGATCACCGCGAAGGCCCCGCCCGCGGTCACGATCGGACCGATCGCGAGGCCGTCGAGCCCGTCGGTCAGGTTCACCGCGTTGGAGGCCCCCACGATCACCAGGATCGCGAAGGGGATCCACAGCCACCCGAGCGTGATGAGCCAGCCCTTGAAGAAGGGGATCACCACGCTCGTGGTGAAGCCGTCGGCCGGCCACCAGTAGAGAAACGCCATCAGGGCGCCCACCAGCACGATCTGCGAGCCGAACTTCGCCTTCGCGGAGATGCCCCGCCGGGTCTTGAGCTTCTTCCAGTCGTCCCTCAGGCCGATCAGCCCCAGACCCACGGTGGCCAGCATCAACACCCAGACGTAGCGGTTGCGCAGGTCGGTCCAGAGCAGCGTCGAGACCAGGATGGCCACCAGGATGCCGATGCCACCCATGGTGGGCGTGCCCACCTTGGTCTGCAGGTGCCGCTCCGGCGTGTCCTCGCGGACCGAGCTCGCCCCGTGCTGCATCTGGCGCAGCCGGTTGATGAGCCACGGCCCCAGGATGAAGGAGATCACCAGGGCGGTGACCGTCGCCATCGCGGTCCGGAAGGTGATGTACCGGAACACGTTGAAGGCGGTGTGGTACTTCACCAGCGGCACGAGGAGCTCGTAGAGCACTAGCCAATCACTCCTCCGAAGCGCGCCACGAGCGCGTCCACCACGCGCTCCATGCGCATACCCCGGGAGCCCTTGACGAGCACCGCGTCGCCCGGCGCGAGCCGCTTGAGCAGCAGCGCCACCGTATCCTCGAACGCGGTCACGTGGTGGCTCTCCGCGAGCCCGGCCTGCCGCGCCGCCTCCACCGCGACCTGCGCCCACCGCCCCATGCCGACGAACTCGGCCGCCCCCGACGCGGCGACCGCACGGCCCACGTCCTGATGCGCGGACTCGCTGATCTCGCCCAGCTCGAGCATGTCGCCCAGCACCACCACCCGCCGCGGCGCGTCGGTGGCGGCGGCGAGCGTAACCAGCGCGGCGCTCACCGAGGTCGGATTGGCATTGTAGGTGTCGTCGAGGATGCGCAGCCCGCCCGCGCGGCGCCAGACGCAGCGCCCCTTGGCCGGGCGCGCCGTCTCGAGGCCGCGGGCGATCTGCTCGAGCGAGAGCCCCAGCGCCAGCCCGACCCCGGCCGCGGCCAGCGCGTTGACCACGTTGTGGCGCCCCGCGAAGTGCAGACGCACCGGCTGCCGGGCGGGGCCCGCGGCCAGCGTGAAGCGCAGCCCATCGCCGTCGTCCTCCGCCGCCCCCGCCGCGAAGATGTCGGCACCGGGCCGCGTGCTCACGTAGAGCACCCGCGCCCGGCTCTCCCGGTGCATCGCGAGCACGCGCGGGTCGTCGGCGTTGAGCACCACCGCGCCGTCGGGAGGGATCGCGCGCACGAGCGCGCTCTTCTCCGCGGCCACCCCGTCGAGAGAGCCGAAGAACTCGGTGTGGGCGCTCGAGACCACCGTGACCGCGCCCACCGTCGGCCGGCTGATCGCGGCGAGCGAGGCGATCTCGCCCGGCGTGTTCGCCCCCAGCTCGAGCGCGAGCGCCTTGTGCTCGGGCCCCAGGCGTAGCAGGGTGAGCGGCAATCCCCACTGGTTGTTGAAGCTGCCCTCCGGCTTGAGCACCGGGCCGAGCGCCTCGAGGACCGCCGCCATCATCTCCTTGGTCGTGGTCTTGCCGTTGGAGCCGGTCACCGCCGCTACCGGCCCCGTGAAGCGGGCCCGATGGTACGCGGCCAGCCGCCCGAGGGCGCGCGTGGTGTCGTCCACCAGGACCGTGGGCACCGAGGACGGGAGATCGTCCGGCAGATTGTGGACCACCAGGCACGCCGCGCCGCGCGCGGCCGCGTCGCGCAGGAAGGCGTGGCCGTCGCGGTTCGGCCCCCGGATGGCGAAGAAGGCCTCCCCGATCGCGAGGTGGCGGCTGTCGATTCCGACGCCGGTGACCGGCACGCCGAGATCGCCCGCCACGAGGGCGCCCTGGGTCCCGCGCACCACGTCCTCGACGCTCAGCGTCGCCACGCCGGCCCTCCGGAGCCGCCGCGCGCCCGCCGCAGCGCGGCCCGCGCCACCTCGCGGTCGTCGAAGTCGTGCGATTCGGTGCCGATGACCTGGTAGGTCTCGTGCCCCTTCCCCGCGATCACCACCACGTCGCCCGGGTGCGCCCAGTCCACCGCGGCCTCGATGGCCCGGCCGCGATCGACCATGGACTCGTGCCGGCCCGCGGCCTCGGCCGGGATGCCGGTCTCGATCTCGGCCAGGATCGCCTCGGGCCGCTCGGTGCGCGGATTGTCCGAGGTCACCCAGAGGCAGTCGCCGAGCCGCGCCGCGATGCCGCCCATGATCGGGCGCTTGCCGCGGTCGCGGTCGCCGCCGCAGCCGAAGACCACGCCGAGGCGCCCGCCCGGGCGCAGCAGCTTGCGCGCGGTCGTGAGCACGCGCTCCAGCGCGTCAGGCGTGTGCGCGTAGTCCACCACCACCAGGAACGGCTGGCCGGCCTCGACCCGCTCGAAGCGGCCGGGCACCGTCGCCACCCGGGAGAGCGTCTCGCCGATCCGTCCCGGCTCCATGTCGAGCGCCAGTCCGACGCCGATGGCCGCCAGGAGATTCATGACGTTGTGCTCGCCGACCAGCGGCGAGACGATCTCGATGGGCCCCTTGGGCGACCCGACCTCCAGCCGGATTCCGTCCATGCCGGATTCCCAGCGGCGCGGCCGCAGCCGGGCTAGGCCGTGCAGGCCGAAGGTGATCGGCCGCACCCGCGGGTCGGCGGTCGCCGCCGCGAGCATCGTCGCGCCCGCCGGATCGTCGGTGTTCACCACCGCGGCGCGGTACGGCTTGCGGCTCCCCGCGAGCAGGGTGAAGAGCCGCGCCTTCGCGTCGCGGTAGGCCTCGAGCGTCCGGTGGAAGTCGAGGTGGTCCTGGGTCAGGTTGGTGAAGACCGCCACGTCGAACTCGATGCCGGCCACCCGGTGCAGCGCCAGGGCGTGCGAGGACACCTCCATCGCGGTGCCGCCGACACCGACGCGCACCATCCGCGCCAGCAGCGACTGGAGCTCGAGGGCCTCGGGCGTGGTCTGGCCGGCCGGCTCCACCTGGTCGCCGACGCGATACTGGATGGTGCCGATCACGCCGGTGGGTCGCCCCCCCGCGCCCAGCAGGGCCTCCACCAGCAACGACGTGGTGGTCTTGCCGTTCGTGCCGGTGATGGCGACCACGGTGAGCCGATGGGAGGGATGGCCGTGATAAGCATCGGCCAGCCGCGCCAGGGCCTCGCGCGACGACGGCACGATGATGCGCGGGGTCGCACTACCCGGCAGCGGGTCGGCGCCCTCCGCGACCACCGCGGCCGCGCCCCGCCCGACGGCGTCGGCCGCGAAGCGCCGGCCGTCCTGCTTGAAGCCGGGGATGGCCACGAAGAGGTCGCCCGCCGCGACTTTACGAGAATCGTACGCTATACCCGCCACGCGGCCGGGCAGGGTGCCCACCACCGTCCTCTCCGGCAGCGCCTCGAGCAGCGTGGTGGTAGGCACGGCGCGGTCGCTCATGTCCTCACGGCAGCAGGCTCGCGGCGAGCGCGGCCTGGGGCCGGCCGGCCGGCGGCGCCAGGTGGAGCCGGCAGACCGCGTCCTCGTCGAGCGGGGCGCCGGGCGGCGGCGTCTGGCCGGTCACGACGCCGCGGCCCGTGATCTCGAGGCGGACGCCGAAAGGCGCGAGGGCCTCCATGGCCTGGCGCAGCGAGAGGCCGGCGAGCCGCGGCATCACCACCTGGGCGTCGCCCGCCGCGGGCGGCTCCGGGGTCAGGCCGACCGGCGGTGCCGGGGCGCCGGCGCGCGGGGCGGCGGCCACGACCTCGCCGCGCACGATCGGCACCGGGCTGCTGTCGCGCGGAGGCACGTTCAGATGGCGCAGGGCCTCGCGCCCGATCGCCGCGAACATGGGCGCGGCCGCCTCGCTGCCCCACTTCTCGTTCTTGGGCTCGTCGAGCAGCACGATCATGGTGAGCCGGGGGTCGTCGGCGGGCACGAATCCCACGAAGGAGAGCACGCCGGGCGCGCGCGAGTAGCGCTTGGTCGCCGGGTCCATCTTCTGGGCGGTGCCGGTCTTGCCGGCCACGTCGTAGCCGGGGATCGCGGCCTGTCGTCCGGTCCCGTTGGCCACCACGTTGACCATCATCTCGGTGAGCGTGCGCGACGTCTCGGGGCTGATGACCTGACGCACCGTCCTGGGCTCGAAGGAGCGGAGCTCGCGCCCCTGCGCGTCGAGCACCGCGCGGATGATCTGGGGCTGCATGAGCCGGCCGCCATTGGCCACCGCCGAGAACGCGGCCACCATCTGGACCCCGGTCACCGAGATCTCCTGGCCGATGGACAGGGTGGCGAGCGAGAGGCCGGACCACTGCGCGGGCGGGCGAAGCTGGCCCCGGCTCTCCCCGGGCAGCCCCAGGCTGGTCGGGGCGCCGAAGCCGAAGGCGGTC
The DNA here is from genome assembly GCA_035524955.1 of Candidatus Limnocylindria bacterium. Taxonomy (GTDB): domain Bacteria; phylum Methylomirabilota; class Methylomirabilia; order Rokubacteriales; family CSP1-6; genus CAMLFJ01. Next base: position 31,691 of record DATLFG010000111.1, read on the forward strand.
ATGTACTTGTAGTAGCGCTCCCGGCCGAGCTGCAGGCCCACCTTGATCGAGCCCACGTTGGAAGAGTTCTGGAGCACCTCGGTGAAGGTGAGCCAGCCGTACTTCTTCCAGTCGTGGATCCTCGAGTTGGCGATCGTGATCGCCCCGTTCTCGCCGAAGATCCGGTCGGCGGGGCGGACGATGCCTTCCTCCAACGCTGATGCGGCCATGATCACCTTGAAGGTCGAGCCGGGCTCGAAGGGGTCGGTGACCGCGCGGGCGCGCCGGTCGTCGTCGGTGGCGATCGAGAAGGCGTTCGGGTTGTAGGTTGGCCGGATCGCCATCGCGAGGATCTCGCCGGTGCGCGGGTCCATCACCACCGCCATCGCCGACTTGGCCCGGGTGCGCCGCCACGCCGCGTCCACCTCCTTCTCGGCGAGATACTGGATGGTGGCGTCGATGGTGAGCATGATCCCCTGCCCCGCCACCGACGGCTTGAGCACGATGGGGGCGCCGGTCACCTCTCGGCCGAGGGCGTCGCGCTCGACCACCGCGCGACCCTCGACGCCGGCCAGGTGCCCATCCCACATCTGCTCCATCCCCGCGAGGCCCTTGCCGTCGGCGCCCTCGAAGCCGATGAGCTGGGCCGCGAGCTCGCGGTTCGGGTAGAGGCGCAGGCTGTCTTCCACCAGGGTCAGCGAGGGATCCCGGAGCTCGCGGACCGCGCGCGCCGCGTCCGGGGTGAGGCGGCGGCGCACCGGCGCGAACTTCCTCGACACCGTGAGCTTGCGGGCGACGTCGCGGGCCGGCTCGCCGAGGATCGGCGCCAGGCGCGCCGCGAGCCGGCCCGCATTCTCCACCTTCACCGGCGTGACGTAGAGAGTGTCGGCGCGGGAGGAGACCGCGAGGGCCTGACCGGCGCGGTCCAGGATGGGCCCGCGCTGGGGCCGGAGCGGCACCGTCTTGGCGTGCTGGTTCTCGGCGAGCCGCGCGTACTCGTCGTGCTTCCAGACCTGAAGATAGGCCAGGCGGCCGACGAGTCCGAGGAAGGCGAGGGCCAGGCACGCCGCGAAGATCAGCGTCCGGGTTCTCAGGCCCTCGATGCGGATCTCGGTCATGCGATCCCGCTAGCGCACTCCGACGTCGCGAGGCACCGCGCGCTCGGCCACCACCGACGGCCGGTCGAGCCCGACCGCGCCCCGGCCGCCCGGGACGAACTCGCGGGCCAGGTGGATCTGGTCGTGCGTCGGCGCCACCATGCCGAGCTCGGCGCGCGCCTTCCCCTCGATGCGCGAGAGCGACTTGAGCGTGGCCATCTCCACCCGCAGCCGGCGGTTGAGCTCCTCGGCCTCGGCGCGGCTGCCGCGGAGCGCGTCCAGCCGATAGGAGAGGCGGACCTGCTGCACGCGCAGCCCCACCACGCCCAGGATCAGCACCACCGCCAGGCCCGCGCCCACCACCGCGGTGGCCATCGAGCGGAGCCGGCGCCGGTCGCTCTGGCGATGACGCCGTACCGCCTCCGGCTGGCGGGCGCGGTGCGCGCGCCCCCACGCGGATTCGGGCACGCCGCGGCGGACCGCCCGGGCGCTCATGCCGCCGCCCGGCGCGCGAGCACGCGCAGCTTGGCGCTGCGGGCGCGCGGGTTCTGGGCGGTCTCCTCGCGGCCCGCGGTGACCGGTGACGGCTCGAGCTCCACGAAGCCCGAATCCTCGAGCGAGCGGAACGCGCGCTTCACCACCCGGTCCTCGCCCGAGTGGAAGGAGATGACCCCGAGACGGCCGCCGTCCTCGAGGAGCGCGGCGGCCTGCGGCAGCGCCTCCGCGAGCGCGCCCGGCTCGTCGTTGACCGCCATGCGCACCGCCTGGAAGGTGCGGGTGGCCACGTGGGTTCGCTTCGACCACGCGGCGCGCGGCACCGCGCGCTTCACCACCGAGACCAGATCTGCGGCGGTGCGCAGCGGGCGGCGGCGGCGCTGCTCCACGAGCACGCGCGCGATGCGCCGGGCGTGCCGCTCCTCGCCGTACTCGGCGAGCAGGCCCGCGATCTCCTCGGCGGCGAGGCGGCCGAGCAGCTCGGCGGCGGTGACGCCCTCGCCGGGATCGAAGCGCATGTCGAGCGGCTCCTCGCCCTGGAAGGAGAAGCCGCGGCCGGAGTCTTCCAGTTGATACGACGAGACTCCGAGGTCGAGGAGCACCGCGGCGGCGCGCTCCACGCCCGCGTCCGTCGCGAGCGCGCGGAGGTGGCGGAAGCTGCCGCGCACCAGCACCACGCGGGCGCCGAAGCGCTCGAGGCGGCGCGCCGCGCGCGCGAGTGCTTCCGGGTCGCGATCGATACCGAGCAGGCGGCTCTCGCCGCCCGCCGTCTCCAGTAGCTGCTCCGCGTGTCCACCCATGCCGATTGTCCCGTCCACCACCCAGCCCCCGCGACGGGGGCGCAAGAGGAATGTCACTTCGTCGAGAAGGACCGGTGTGTGCACCTGCTTATCGGTGTTGCTACCGGAAGCTTCATTCTTGTATTCGCTCGGCTCGCCTTCGGCTGCACCTCGCCCTGCATTCGGCTCGCCTTCGGCTGCGCCTCGCCCTGCCACTGCCCTGGAGTCGTACCGTTCTCTGTTGTCGTGCCGTTTGCGGCGCATGGCTAGACGCCCTTCGCGGCGAGGCGCTCGCGCAGGTCGTCGAGCGGGCCCGCGTTCTCGCGCTGGTAGTGCGACCAGCGATCCTCGTCCCAGATCTCGAAGTGATCCATCATGCCGATGATCACCACGTTCTTGGCGAGCGCGCCGCGCTCGCGATAGTCCTGCAGGATCTGGATGCGGCCGTGCGGATCGAGGACGACGTCGAGGCCCGCGGAGAGATACACGTGCTGGAAGCGCCGGCGATCCGCGTCGAGCTTCGGCAAGCCGTTGACACGCTCCTCGAGCTCGCGCCACTTGTCCTCGGGGTACACGTCGAGCGAGGTGCCGTTGGGCGCCATCACCAGGCGGTCAGTGCCGCCCTCCCGCAGCACGTCCCGGAACTTCGCCGGGATGCTGAGGCGCCCCTTCGGGTCGATCGTGTGCCTGAAATGCCCCCGAAACACTGTTCCCCCTGCCGGGGCTCGGCCGCCCCGAAACGCACCCTCAAATGACGTTCCAATGGCACTTCATGGGATTTCATCCCACTTCCGGGGACCATCCTAGAAGGGGTCATTTGGGGTGTCAAGGGAAAACTCCAGGATTTTCAATGCCATTCGGACCCGTCCGCCGGGCCACGGGTTGGGGGTGGCCTCGTAGGGGCTACAGCCGGTAGACGACCGGGGGTCTACCTGGCCTGATTCGAGCGCGGGCTAGCGGGCCGGGCGGTAGTAGGTGAGGGCTTCCGGCAGCCAGCCCTCGATCTGCTGGATGCGAGTGGCCTCGGCGGGATGCGTCGAGAGGAACTCGGGGGGCCGCTGCCCTTTGGAGGCGTCGGCCATCCGCTGCCACAGGTCGCGCGCGGCGCGCGGATCGTAGCCGGCCTTGGCCATCAGGATCAGGCCCAGGTGGTCCGCCTCCGACTCCTGCGCGCGCCCCCACGGCAGCAGCACGCCGACCGAGGCGCCCGCGCCGAGCGCCGCGCTCACCAGCTGCACGGTGGCCGGGTTGCTGCTTGCCATGCCCGCCAGCACCTGCGTCACCGTCTGCACACCCATCTGCTGGCTCAGGCGCTCGCCGCCGTGGCGTGCGAGCACGTGAGCGATCTCGTGGGCCAGTACCGCGGCCAGGCCGGTCTCGTCCCTCGTGATCGGCAGCATGCCGGTGTAGACCGCCACCTTGCCGCCGGGCAGCGCGAAGGCATTGGCCTGCTTGTCGTCCTGGATGACCCGGAACTCCCACTGGTAGTCCAGATCGGTGACCGCGGCGATCCGGCTGCCCACGCGCTGGACCATGGCGTTGATCTGCGGGTCGGTGGACAGCGTCGCCTTGCCGACGATCTGCTGGAAGGACTGCGCCCCCATCTGCGCTTCCTCGGTCGGTGAGACCAGCTGGATCTGCCGGCGACCCGTGTAGGGCACGGTCTCGCAGCCCATCGGCGCGGCCAGGGCCAGCAGCAGGAGCGTGGCGACGGCGAGTCGGCGATGCACGGCGCTCATTCTACCAGAGACGATTGCGGAGGGTGGCCTGCGCCTCCATGAGCACGCCCGCGCCGGTGGTGCCGACCTCGAGCCGCACGCGCACCGCGACCACCGCTGCGGGATCGGTGGTCTCCGCGCCTTCGCGATCCAGATAGGTCAGGCGCAAGGCGCGCACGCCGTTGATCACCGGCTGCGCCCCGCCCCCCGCATCCCGGCGCAGGATGGACTCCCCCGCCCGCAGGAGGTAGGTCACGCGCTCGCGGGTCGGATCGATCACCCCGTTGCCGTTGGCGTCCCGCTGGAACGCCACGCGCGCGGGCTCGGCCGCCACCACGGCGCCGATGCCGGCCACGGTGGGGTCGTACCCGGCCTCGCGGAGCTCGCTCACCATGCGCTCGAGCGCGTAGCGGGCCGACTGCTGCGCCTCGACCCGCGCGGCGCCCCACACCCAGGCGCGCACTCCCAGGTGCAGCAGGGTGAGGCTGGCGGCCAGCATCCCGCCGCCCACCGCGAGGGCCACCAGCATGTCGATCAGGGAGTAACCACGGTCCGCGCGCGGATGGTCCACGCGCCCAGCCTGGCGGTCGAGCAAGGTGGCCGCAAGGTCCACCTTTCGAGACGCCACGATCCGGATACGGCGCGCGTCAGGACGGACGCGCGCGACTTAGGAAGCTATTCGGTCGACGGAGAGACGGCGCGGCTCCGCGGCCTCAGGACGCCTGCTGTTGCTTCCTTCTACGCCATGCGGCCATCGCCATCCCGGACAGGCCGGTGCCGAACAGGATGAGGGATGCGGGCTCGGGGACGGGGCTGAGGTCACCCGGGGTGATGCTGCCGAACGTGACGTCGTCGAACACCACCTGGTTCGCGACACCGGCAAACGAGACGGACTGCGCGATCCCGCTGAAGCCAATGCCCGACGCGACGAACGGGCAGAACCCCGCGCCGAAGGACGAGTCGCAGCCGCTCGGCGTCGTCGGCAGGTTCAGAGTCGCAAGCAGGTTGCCCGTACCATTCAGGGCGTCAAAGACACTCACGGTACCAGGCTGGTTGGGCGCAGTGTAGAAGAACGAGAAGCCGGTATCGAAGCCGGCCGGAACGTTCATGAACGTTTCCGCGCCGTCCAGGAAGAACAACGCGCCCAGGGCGGACGCGGGGTTGCCCAGACCTCCGCGAGAGGTGTTGGAGCAAGAGATGCCCGGAGTGTTGAGGCAAATCGCCAGCGCATTGGCGGTGAAGCCGATGCCGAAGTTGGTGCCGCTCGTGCCGTCGCTACTGGTGCCGCCATTGTAGAAGTTCTGCACATTGGCGTAACCAGACGACGGGTAGGTCGCGTTGACCCCTTCAAAGTCCAGCACGGTGATCGCGTGGGCCGGGCTGGCGAACACGGTGAGTGCTGCCAGCAACGGCAAGAGCCTGCTCAACACGTTCATGCGGTTCGTCCTCCTCCGACTGGTTACCAGCAGTCCTGCGGCGCTGCGTCGCCGTAGGCCCGAGTGCAGCTTTCCTGCCATGTGGTTATCGCAGAAAATCTATTATAAATTAGCCATCTGCTGGATCGGACCGCCAGGCGTTCCAAGCCTTTGTTGCAAATGTCTGCAGGAATATACACTCCCCCCTTCACACCACTACGGAAAAATGTCAGACGGGCGGCCGCAGGTGGGCCCAGGGCGCGATCTTCTCAAACGCGGCCGAGGCCCGGAGCACGGTGGCATCCTCGAAGCGCCGGCCCAGGATCTGGAGGCCAATGGGCAGCTTGTCGCGGGTGAATCCGCAGGGGACCGAGGCACCCGGGTGGCCGGTCATGTTGAACGGATACGTGAACGGGATCCAGTCGTAGATCCCGGTGGGCGTGCCCGCGATCGCACCGGGACCGTCGAGGCCCACCTTGAAGGCCGCGCAGGCGATGGTCGGCGTCAGCAGCAGGTCGTAGCGCTCGAAGAGCCGACGCGGGTGCTCCTCCCAGGCGAGGCGGTCGAACCAGGCCTGGATGAACTGGGTGGGGCTCCAGCTCCGGGTCTCATCGGCGATCGTGGCCAGCCCGGGATCGACGTCGTCGCGCCGCTCGCGCAGCGCGGGGCCCAGGCGGGCCGCGATGCCACCCAGGAACATGGTCCTCCACGCCGCCTGCGGGCTCGGCCACTTCGGGGTGATCGCCTCGACGCGACAGCCGAGCTCGCGGAAGCGTCGTGCCGCGCGCTCGCAGGCCGCGGCCACCTCGGGGTCCACGACCTCGGCGAACCCGAGATCGGCGGTCCACGCCACCCGCAGTCCCTTCACCCCGCCTCGGAGCGCCTTCACGTAGTCCACGCGCGGGCCCGGCAACGAGAAGGGATCGCGGACGTCGGGCCCCGCTGCCGCGTTGAGCATCAGCGCGGCGTCCGCCACCGTGCGCGTCATGGGACCGATGTGCGAGAGTCCCCACGCGGCGCTGAACGGATAGATCGGCACGAGGCCGTAGGTGGGCTTGATACCGTAGATGCCGGCCAGCGAGGCCGGGATGCGGATCGAGCCGCCGCCGTCGGTGCCGATGGCGAGCGGGCCCATCCCCGCGGCCACCGCCGCGCTGGCCCCGCCGCTCGAGCCGCCCGGCGTGCGATCGAGGTTCCACGGATTGCGCGTGATCCCGAAGAGCAGGTTGTGAGTGGCCCCGATCCAGCCCATCATCGGGGTGTTGGTCTTGCCGAGCTGGATGGCGCCCGCGGCCCGCAGGCGCTCCACCATCGGCGCGTCCTCGGCCGGCACATTGTCGGCGAAGAGCCGCGTGCCGAACGTGGTGCGGATGCCCTTGGTGATCACGAGGTCCTTGGTGGAGAACGGGATGCCGTGGAGCGGACCGAGCTGGGCGCCCTTCTTCATCACCGCGCGCTCGGCCGCGCTCGCGTCCTTGAGCGCCTGATCCGCGGTCAGCGTGACGAAGGCATTGAGGCGCGGGTTGAGCCGTTCGATCCGGGCGAGCACCGCCTTCGTGACCTCGACCGGGGAAAGCGCGCGGCGCTTGATGGCCGGGGCCAGCTGGGACGCGGGCATCCAGCAGAGATCGTCGGCATTCATCGGGAACCCCCTCCTTCTAGTCGAATTGCTCGCCTCACCTGCGGTTGCGGCTCACGCGGCAGTCCCAGGGTGTGTTCCTAGCCGCCGCCGCGGAGGCGCGGATCCAGCGTGTCGCGGAGCGCGTCGCCGAGCAGGTTCGAGCCGAAGACGGCGAGACTGATGGCGAGGCCCGGGAACATCACGAGCCACGGCGCTTTCTGCGCGTACTCCGCCGCGGAGACCGAGAGCATCCGGCCCCACGAGGGATAGGGCTCGGGGACGCCGAGCCCCAGGAAGGACAGCGCCGCTTCCACCAGGATCGCGCTCCCCAGCTGCGCGGTGCACAGCACGATGAATGGGCCGACCGTATTGGGCAGGATGTGGCGGAAGGCGATACGCAGGTGGCGGAGCCCGATGGCGCGCGCCGCCTCCACGTATTGCATCTCGCGGATGGACAGCACGCTCGATCGGATGACGCGCGCCGCCCGCGGGATGATCGGGATCGAGATGGCGATCACCACGTTCTGCACGGAGGGGCCCAGCGACGCCGACATGACGAGCGCCAGCACGAGCAAGGGCAGCCCCTGCAGGATGTCCATCACGCGCTGGGTGATCAGGTCGGTCTTGCCGCCGGCATAGCCGGAGAGCAGGCCGATGACGCCGCCCAGGATGGAGCCCAGCAGGGTCGAGGCGAGGCCGACGATGAGGGATACGCGGGCCCCATGGACGATCCGGGAGTAGATATCGCGCCCCAGGTGGTCCGAGCCGAGCAAGTGCTCCCGGCCGGGCGGAGCGAGGGTATTGGCGGAGTCGGTCGCGATGGGATCGTACGTCTGCAGCTGATCGGCGAAGAGGGCGGTGAGGAAGATCACCAGCATGATGGCGCCGCCCGCCGCCCCGAGCGGCTTCTTGCGGCAGAAGCGCGCCAGCTGCATCCACGGGCCGGGACGGCGCAGGCCCACCGCGATCCCCGGCACCTCGACCCCGAGGGGCCTAGTTGCCATAGCGGACCCGCGGGTCGAGAACGCCGTAGAGCATGTCCACGATCAAGTTGGACAGGATCACCACCACCGCGATGAACATGACCAGGTTCTGCACGACCGGATAGTCCCTCCAGAGGATGGCCTCGACGAGGAAGCGGGCCACCCCCGGAAGATTGAACACGGTCTCGGTCACCACGAGGCCGCCGATGAGAAACGCGAACTCGATGCCGATCACCGTGACGACCGGCAGGATCGCGTTCTTGAGCGCGTGGCGCCAGATGACCACGCCGCCGGACTGTCCCTTCGCTCGCGCGGTGCGGATGTAGTCCTCGCGCATGACCTCCAGCAGCGACGAGCGCGTGATCCGCATGATGAGCGCGGAGGAGCGATAACCGACGGCCAGGGCGGGCAGCGCGAACTGGATCACGTGCAGCCCCAGATTCTCCGAGGGCGAGACGTAGGTCACGGGCGGGATCCAGCCGATCCAGGCCACGAGCCCGAGGATGATCACCATACCCAGCCAGAACGAGGGCATGCTGAGACCGGCCAGGCTGAAGACCCGGAGCAGGTAGTCCAGCCCGGTGTCCTGGCGGACCGCGCTGATCACGCCGAGCGGCACGCCGAGCGCCACCGACACGATCAGCGACAGGGCGGCCAGCTCGAGCGTCACCGGCACGAGCGGACGGATGATCTCCCACGCCGGGAGATCGTATCGGTACGACTTGCCCATGTCGCCGGTGAGGATCTGGCGCATCCATTCCAGGTACTGGACCCAGAGGGGCTGGTCCAGCCCGAGCTCGCGCATGATCTCGATGCGGGCCTCCGGATCCACGTACCCGGCGGCCGCGAACAGGATGTCCACGATATCCCCGGGCGCCAGGCGCAGCAGTCCGAAGATCACCAGCGACATGCCGAGCAGGGTCAGGACGGCGATCCCGAGCCGCTGGGCGACGTAGGTCTTCATGGGGTCTCGTGAGGCGACGGGCGGGGGACGCGATCACCGCATCCCCCGCCCGCCATGCGGGCCAGGGGTGAGCTTACTTGGTCGTCCAGACTTCCTGCATCCGGCCGAAGTTGTAGATGTTGTGGTGCGGGACCAAGTTCTTGACGTGCGGCCAGACGGTGAAGTAGTCGAGCCGCCAGTCGAGCATCGGCCGGGCCGCGTCGGCCTCGAGCTTCTTCTGGATGGTCGCCACCAGCTGCTGCCGCTTCTTCGGATCGAGCTCCTGCGACTGCTGGTCCACCATCTTCGCGACTTCCTCGTTGCAGTAGAACGAGTAGTTGCGCGGGGAACCGCACGCGTAGTTCTCGTAGAAGTTGGCGTCCGGCTCGTCCACGCCGATGCCGGTGAGGTTGGCTCCGATCTGGTATTCGCCGCGCGTGGCCATGGCGTGCCACTGCGCCGTCTCGATCTGCTTGAGGGAGGCCTCGATGCCGACCTGCTTGAGCTCGTTGATGACGAACGAGGCCATGTCCACGTAGATCGCGATGGCCCGGGTGGCCATCTCCACCTTGAGCGGCTTCTGCTGGCTGAACCCGGCTTCGCCCAGGAGCTTCCGGGCGCGCGCCTTCATGTCCTCCGGCTTGCCGTAGCCCGGCAGCGCGGTCAGGTCCTTGTCGAGGAGGCCCCACACCCCGTAGGGCCGGGGGGGCAGCGAGGCGCCCGGCACGCCGCCGCCCTGATGCACCGCCTGGATCAGGCCCTTCCGATCGATCGCATAGGACACCGCGAGCCGGATCTTCGGGTTGTCGAAGGGCGGCTTCTTCACGTTCATGATGATGTTGTCGTTCACGCTCGTGCCCACCGGCGTGATCACGAGCTGGGGCACCGCCGCCTTGAGCTGCTCGGCCGCGGTCTTGCTGATCTCGCCCGGGAACGACACATCCAGCTGGCCCGCCTGGAGCGCGGCCACGCGGGTCCCCCGCTCCTTGATCACCACGTAGCGGAGGCTGTCCAGGTACGGCCGGCCCTTGACGAAGTAGTCGGGGTTCTTGACATAGTCGACGTACTCGCCCTTCCGCCACTCCTTCACCTTGAACGGACCGGTGCCGACGCACGCGGTGCGGTAGGTGGCCGGGTTGACGTGCGCCGCGTAGACCGGTGAATAGCCCGAGGCCAGCATCGCCAGCAGCCCGGGCTGCGGTCGCTTGAGCCGGAAGACGACGGTATGCGAATCGGGCGCCTCGATCGCCTCCACGTTGGCGTACCAGTCCTTGCGCGGGCTCAGGCGGAGCTTGGCCGGGGCATCGGGCGCGGCCCGGACCATGTCGTACGTGTGCTTGACGTCCTTCGAGGTGAACGGCTTGCCGTCGTGCCACTTCACGTCCTTGCGGAGGAAGAACACCAGGTTCTTGTAGTTGTCCTGCCAGGACCACTTCTCCGCGAGCTCGCCGATGATGGTGTCCGCACTCTCCACCCGCTTGAGCGGGTCGAAGAGCACGAGATTGCTCAGGCACGGCATCGCCGGCCACACCGTGGAGATCGTGGATGTCTCGTGGATCGAGAAGCCCTGCGAGAGGTCCTCCCGCAGCATGACGTTCAGGTGACCACCCTGCTTCGGGGTCGTTTGTCCGGTGGCGAGCCCGACACCGCCGCCGACGACACCGGCGAGTACGAAGGCCGCGACCGTGAAGCGGAAACGCGTCATTGTGTCTCCTCTCTCTTGCGCCCCGGCCTGGCGGCCGGTCGGGACCTGGCCCGTGTGTGGAATAACCATGGAGGGTCCCGAAAAGATTCAGAAGTCTACCGAGACTATACGCGAAGGCCCCCGACCGGACAACATCCGGCCGCAAGGGCGGCGAGCGCCGCGTCCGGGGCGTACTTCTAGTAGCGGGGCAGGCTAGTAGCGGGCGGCCTGCGGCTCCCGGAGACCCTCCCGCACCTCGCGGCGCGTGAGCAGCTCCTCGAGGGCGATCGTTCGCGCCCCGCCCCGGCGCCGCAGCTCGGGTCGCGCGAGGATCGGGCGCTGGCGAATCCACGAAGCCAGGCCGCTCCTCACCGCCCGGTCGGCGTAGAGAAGCCGCAGGGTGCGGCACATGAGCGGCCGGCCGCGGTTGTACCCGAAGCGCCGCTTGTACTTGTCGGCCGTCAGCCCGTGGTTCCGGAGGTGGGTATTCGTGAGCTGGCGGAAGACTCCGCCGCAGACGAGGCAGTGGATCGAGTCCTGCTGCACGGCCAGCCGCGGGTCCGCACGCAGTCCAGACAGCGCGCGCCGAGTGATCCGGCTCGCGACGCTGCCCGCGCGTCGTACCGCGGCCGCGGCGCGACCCCGATCGCCGCGACTCGCCGGTGCGCCCTTCACGGGAGTCAGGAGCCGGAGCGGCATCGAAAGCGGCGTACCGGTCACGGACATGTCGGCCTCCTTGGCGAGAAGGGAGCGGTGGTGAACGGGCTGGACATGTCCCTACACCTCGCAAACGGGATGCCAGCATAAAATACAGAATAATCAATATGTTATCCAATCAACCCATTCACGGTCGGTGACCGGGTGGTAAGAATCTGACCAGTGACTTGACCAGTAAGGGCTCCTGGGTAATCCTTGCCGGGCAATGGATCCCTGGAGCGAGCTCCTGGGTCTGAGCGCAGCGATGGAGGCCGTACGGGAGACCGTCCGACGCCTTCCGGGCCGCCAGCATGTGAGCCGCCGGCTCCCGTCGATCCTGCTGCAGGGTGAGACCGGAACGGGCAAGGGCCTGGTCGCCCGCCTCATCCACCGTCTGGGGCCGCGCGCCGCCGGCGAGTTCGTGGACGTGAACTGCGCGGCGATCCCCGAGACGCTGCTGGAGTCCGAGCTCTTCGGCTTCGAGCGCGGCGCGTTCACCGACGCCCGGAAGGCGAAGCCCGGACTCTTCCAGACCGCGCACCAAGGCACGATCTTCCTCGACGAGATCGGATCGACCCCGGAAGCGCTCCAGGCCAAGCTGCTGACCGTGATCGAGGAGCGCGTGGTGCGGCGTCTCGGAGGCACCCGGCCCGAGCCCGCGGACGCCTGGATCATCAGCGCCACGAACACGGATCTCCACGCCAGCGTCCGGGAGCGGCGCTTCCGGGAGGACCTCTACCATCGGCTCGCGGTGCTGACGCTGCGCCTGCCTCCGCTCCGGGAGCGCGACGGGGACGTCCTCCTCCTCGCGGGGCGATTCCTCGCGCGCGTGTGCGCGGACTACGGCCTGCCGGTGAAGACCCTGGCCGCCGATGCCCGGGACCGGCTGATGGCCTACTCCTGGCCGGGCAATGTCCGCGAGCTGTCGAACGTGATCGAGCGCGCCGCGCTCCTCGCCGAGGAGAGCGTCCTCACGAGCGAGCACCTGGAGCTGGGCGACGCGGCCTCGCCGTCGGGCGCGCCGGCCCCCGGCCCGGTCGACGCGGCGCGGCCGCTCTCGCTCGGCGAGGCCATGCGCGAGCACCTGCGCGCCACCCTCGATCAGACCGGCTGGAACATCTCCCGCACCGCCGCGATCCTCAGCATCTCCCGCAACACGCTGCGCGCGCGCATGGAGAAGCTGGGGCTGCGTGAAGGTGGCGCCGCGGTGCGGCGCGACGCGCGCCCGCCCGCCGGCCGGCCGCCCGCCGCGCCGCCGCCGAGCGGGTCCGCGCCGGGACTGGTGTCGCGCTCCGCGCTGCCCACGGTCCGCTGGGCACGCCGCCGGATCGCGCTGATGCGGGTGGTCCTCCTCGTGCCGGAGACCGGTGACGTCCTCTCGGACGCCGCCCGCGCGCTCGAGGCCCTGATCGAGAAGGTGCGGAGCTTCGGCGGACAAGTGGAAGCGCTCGGGCAGCGTGCGCTCGAGGCCGCCTTCGGCGTGGAGCCGATCGAGGACGCGCCGCGGCGCGCCGCGCACGCCGCGATGGCGATGCGGCGGGCCGTCGAGCGGATCCGCGGCGACTCCTCCCCGCCCCTGGCCGCCCGGATCGCCATCCACGCGGCGCAGGCCATGGTGGCCCAGGCGGGGCATCTGGTCCAGATCGACCAGGAGGCCAAGGAGCAGGGCGCCTCCGTACTCGGGGACCTGATCGCGGCCGCCGAGCCGGGCACTATTCTCGCCAGCCCGGCCGCCGGCGCGCTGCTCGAGCGCCGGTTCGAGCTGGTCCCGGTTGGCGGACCGGACGGCGCGCCGACCGCATTCCGCCTCGTCGGGCGCGAGGGACCCGGCCTGGGCCCGGCCGGGCGCATGGCGAGCTTCGTCGGCCGCCAGCAGGAGATGGCGGTGCTGCACAGCCGGCTGCTGGCCGCCCTGCGCGGGCGGGGGCTGCTCGTGAGCATCGTCGGCGACGCCGGGATCGGCAAGTCGCGCCTGCTGCACGAGTTCCGCCAGAGCGTGAGCGCCGATCAGGCCATCCACATCGAGGGACACTGCCTGTCCTACGGGAGCACGATCCCCTACCTGCCGGTGCTCGACCTGATCCGCGCGGTCTGCCGCATCACCGAGGCCGACGACGCGACGGCCGCGACCGAGAAGATCCGGCACACGCTGGGGCAGGCCGGCATGGAGCCGGGCAAGGTCGGTCCTTACCTGGTCGATCTCCTCGGATACAAGGACGGCACCGACGGGCTCGATCAGGTGCCGCCCGACACGGTCAAGGCCGGCATCTCGGAGGCCCTTCGCCAGATCACGCTGGGCGCGAGCCACCGGCAGCCGCTCCTCGTCGTGATCGAGGACCTCCACTGGATCGACCAGGCATCGGAGGAGCTGGTGGCGTCCATGGTGGACGGACTTCCGGGCGCGGCGGTGCTCTTCGTCGTGACCTACCGGCCGGGCTACGAGCCGCCCTGGACCAACAAGTCGTTCGCGACCCAGCTCTCGCTGCCCCCGCTGTCGAACGAGGACAGCCTCACGGTGACGCGCTCGGTGCTGCCCGGGGCGGCGCTGCCCCACGCGGTCGCCGAGGTGATCCTGAGCCGCGCCGAGGGCAATCCGTTCTTCCTGGAGGAGCTCGCGCTCTCCATCCAGGATCGCGGCGGCCTGGCCGGCGACCTCGCGGTGCCCGACACGGTGCAGGGCGTCCTGCTGAGCCGGATCGGGCACCTCCCCGAGGCCGAGCAGGCCCTGCTCCAGTCCGCGGCGGTCATCGGCAAGGACGTCCCACTCCCGGTGCTGGCCGCGGTAGCCGAGCTGCCCGAGGCCGCGCTCGGCCAGGCGCTACGGCACCTGAGCGCGGCGGAGTTCCTCTACGAGGTCGGCAGCTTCCCGGAAGTCAAGTACCGGTTCCGGCACGCGCTCACCCACGAGGTCGCCTACGAGAGCCTGCGACCGGAGCGCCGCCGGCACCTCCACGGCCGCATCGTGCTGGCCATCGAGGCGATTCACTCCGATCGCCTGATCGAGGACGTCGACCGGCTCGCCCATCACGCGATGAGAGGGGAGCTGTGGGAGAAGGCGGTGGAGTACTCGCGTCAGGCCGGCGCCAAGGCCGCCGCGCGCTCCGCCCACCTGCAGGCGGTCGCGTACTTCGAGCAGGCGCTGGAGGCCCTCGCCCACCTGTCCGAGGATCGGCCCCGGCTCGAGCAGGCCATCGATCTGAGGCTCGAGCTCCGCAACTCCCTGCACCCGCTCGGCGACCCCGAGCGAATCCTGGCGCTGCTGCGGGAAGCCGAAGGGCTCGCCCGGACCCTCGACGATCCGCGGCGGCTCGCCCGCGTCTTCTCGTTCATGACGCAGTACTTCCGGCTGATGGGCCATCTCGACCTCGCGGTGGAATCGGCGGAGCGCGCCCTCGCGCTCGCCGACCGGCTGCGGGACGCCCCCCTCTGGATCGTCGCCAACACGTTCCTGGGAACGGCCTACGATGCCCGCGGCGAGTATCGTAAGGCGGCCGACGTCCTCCGGAAGAGCGTGGAGGCCCTGGCCGGCATCTCGATCGGCCAGGAGATGCGCGTCGCCGGCCTCGTACCGGTCTTCGCGCGGATCTACCTGGTCTACTGTCTGGCCGACATGGGCGAGTTCCGCGAGGGCCTGGTGCACGGGGACGAGGGCACCCGGCTCGCCCTCGCCGCCGACGATGCGTACAGCCTGATCTTCGCCTCGTGCGGCGTCGGCACGCTCCATCTCCTGAAGGGCGACGTGGGTCGGGCGATCGACACCCTGGAGCCCGGGCTCGCCCTCTGCCGGACCTTGACCGTGCCGGTGGCACTGCCGCTGATCGCGGGCGCGCTGGGTGCCGCGTACTCCCTGGCCAGCCGGTCGCGGGAGGCGATCGCCCTGCTGGAGGAAGGGGCCCGCGAGGGCCTCGCGATCGGGCGGCTGGGCGGGCACTCCCTGCTCGTCGCGCGCCTCGGGGAAGCCTATCTCCGCGCCGGCCGGCTCGACGACGCCGACGAGACGGCCGGGCGGGCGCTCGCCATGGCCCGCGAGAAGAGCGAGCGCGGGCACGAGGCCTACGCCCTGCACCTCCTGGGCGAGGTCCTGGCGCGGCGGGCGCCCGTGGACCCGGGCGCCGCCGACGCCGCGTTCAGACAGGCCTCCGCCCTGGCCGAGGAGCTCTCCATGCGCCCTCTCCTCGCGCACTGCCACGCCAGTCGCGCGCGGCTCGAGTGCCGGGCGCGGCGGGTCGCGAGCTCCCGGCAGCTCTTCGACGCGGGCATCGCGACCTTCCGGGCGCTGGAGATGCCCTTCTGGCTCGAGCGGACGGAAGCCGAAGCCCGGGCGCTAGCGTGACGTCCGCTTCTCGCTCGTCGTCACCTGGACATCCACGAGGTCCAGGCCGCAGGACCGGGCCAACCGCCGGATCTCCAGCCGGACCGCCTCCAGGGCATGCGAGCCCGTCGGGCCGCCCAGCTCGATGCTACCGACGACGGCGGCCGGCCTTGACGTCGCGCTTTTTGGCCGCCGCGGCGTGCGCCTTCCACTTCTTCTCAATGGCCTTCACTCCCTTCTTGAACTGCGCGAGGAGGGCGCGCGTCTGGGCGCTCCTGGGCGTCGCGGCGATCCGGATAGTGGTGCGGCCCTTGCGCGTGCTCTGGCTCACCTGAATCATCATGGCGTTCCGCTCCTTTCGGTGTCGGCTACTGCGTTGCGCCCGCCCCTAACGGGCGTCGTCCACTCCGTCGAAGAGCTCGTCCGCGTGAAACACGCGCGGCGCCGCGTCGATGTCCCGCAGCATGTAGTGATGCTCCGGCCCCTCGTACTCCTCGTGGAGATCCACCGGCGCGCCCTGCGCGAGCGCCAGGTAGACCGCGGCCATGTTGTGCTTGCCGGTCAGGTCGAGGAGGTTGGTACTCGAGGTGAAGCGGCCCGCGTTGATCTCGGTGACGCGCGGCAGCCCGACCGCGTCCTCCTTCAGGTCGACCGCGAAGACCCCCGACGCCTTCCGGTCCACCGCCCGGATCGCGCGGACCGCGATCTCGACCACGTCCGGCTCGGAAACCGTCTTGGTGAGCGCGCCGACCGCGGACACCTCGCTCGGCTGACTCGCGCTGCCGAGGTACGACAGCCGCTCGTACGTCTTCACGAGGGCCAGGCGCCCGTCCTTCCAGACGCTCTGGCAGCCGAAATCGCGGCCGGGCAGGAACTCGGACAGGGTGAACGCGCCGACGGGCACGCCGCGGGTGTCGCGCCAGTACGCGATCCAGCTCCGGGCCTGCTCCGGCCCGGCGACCGCTGCCGCGCCCCGCGAGCCCGCGCCCTCGCGGATCCGGCACCACGCCCGGGCCGGATGACCGAGCCGCACGAAGATGCGCTCGAGATGACGCAGGCCCGTCACCCGAACCGTGCGCGGCGCCGGCACGCCGCGCGCCCGGAGCCACTCGGTGAGGCGATACTTGTCGCGGCACCACTCCACCGTCGCGGCCCGGGGCAAGAAGAGACGCCCGGCCAGCCGGCGTCGGGCGCGTGAGAGCGCGGTGACCTCTCCGTCACCGGTCGGGATCACGAGGTCGATCTTCTCGGCGTCGACGACCCGGCGCAGCGATCGTGCCCACGCGGGGTGTCCCAGCGGCGGCACGAGGTAGTTGCGGTCCGCCGTCGAGTTCTTGAGGATGAACGGATCGTCGTGGCAGCCCACGATGGTCAGCGAGGGCTGCCCCGCCCGGAGACTCCGCACGAGGTTGCCGCTCGCCCCACTGCCCGCACCCGTGACGAGCACCCGCGCCTTCATCGGCGCGGAGCCTAGACGATCTCCGGAGCGACCGCAAGCGTCGCGCGCGGCGTGCGCCCCGATGTGCTTACTGGGTCTCGGGATCTTCGTCAGTCACTTCACGTGCTTCCGGACCGTCGCCCCGAGACGAGAAACGGGCCGGGTCCGACCGACCCGGCCCGCATTCGCCCGGACCGGCTCGACTACTTCGTGATGACGCCGCAGGCGATGCGGCCACCGCTGTTGCCGGTGGGATCGGTCTTGTCGTCGTCGGGATTGGCGTGCACGACCAGCGAGGTCGGCCTGTCGAGCAACGAGGTGGGGCCGGGGCTGAGCGTGAAAGCCTTGGTGGTGATGTCGATGCCGCCCTGACCCGACGCCGCCACCACCAGGTTGGGCAGGTCGCCCGCGTGCGGGCCCGCCGGGTTCAGGCGACCGTGCTGCTTGCCTCCCGGGTTGAAGTGCGCGCCCGCCGACGTGAACTCGGGAGGCTCGCACAATCCCACCGCGTGGATGTGCAGGCCGTGCCCGCCCGGGGGCAGCCGGTAGCCGGTCACGGCCAGGCGCACGCCCTCCCGCGTCTCGATGAACGTCGCCACCCCCACCTGCTTGCCGTCCTTGTCCTTGAGGACCGCCTCCGCCGAGAGCGGTCCCCGGTCGGCCGGCGCGCTCGCGCATCCGGCCAGCATTGCGGCCACACCGAGCAGCAGTAGTGGTCTCACCGTTGAGTGCCCTCCTCCCATTCAGTTGAGCTGCGCCATGAGCTGCTTGGCGCGGTCCCGGAACCGCGCCACGCCCTCGAGCTTGATGTGCTCGTAGCCGCGGATCTCGTCGGGCAGCTCGGCCAGAGTCACCGCCGCACCGTGGGTGACGGGGCTGAGCCGCACCAGGGCGGTCTCCACGATCTGCCGGTACTCGCCGACCAGGGCGCGCTCCACCCGCCGCACCTCCGCGTAGCCGAAGGGATCGAGCGCGGTGCCCCGCAGGCCCTTCATGGCCCGGAGGAGCCGGAAGGCGGGCGCGAACCAGGCGCCGAGCCGGATCTTCTTCTTGAGGCCCAGCGCGCGCAGCAGGGGCGGGTGCAGGTGCCAGTAGACCTGGACCTTCTGGCCGAACTTCGCCTGGATCTGGGCGGCCAGCGCCGCGTCGAGATGCAGGCGCGCCACCTCGTACTCGTCCTTGTAGGCCATCAGCCGGTAGAGGTGCCGCGCGACCGCTTCCGCGAGCCCCACGCTGCCCGGGGCGCGCTCCACCTCGACCTCGGCCACGCGGCGAACGAAGTCCACGTATTCGCCCGCGTAGGCCGCGTTCTGGTAGGCGATCAGCTCGGGTACCCGGATCTCGAGCAGGCGTCGCAGCTCGCCCGAGCCCTCCACCCGGTCCACCAGCGCGCGCGCCTCCGCGCTCGGCTCGCGCGGCGGCTCGACGGTCTGCGCGGTGGCCTGGGCGACCGCCGCCTCCACCTGCTTGCGATCCACCACCGCCATCCGCCCCCACCGGAAGGCGAGGACGTTCATCTCCACCGAGACGCCGTTGATGCGGATAGCGCGCTCGATCGCCGCGGCCGAGATCGGCAGCGCGCCCGCCTGGTAGGCCGCCCCCAGCATGATCGGGTTCACCGCCATGTGGTCGCCGAAGAGCGCTTCCGCGATGGCCTGGGCGTCGAGGTAGACGTTGGGATCCTTCCGCGTCACCCGGTCGATGCTCATCAGCATGCTGCCGAGCTCCGGGAAGTGCACCGCGGTGTCCACTACCATCTGGCCGGTGGGAATCTGGCTGGTGGACACCACCGCGATGGTGCGGCTCGATTCCGCCTTGTCCAGGTTGCCGGGATCGGTGGCGACGAGGAGGTCGAAGCCCAGGTAGAGATCGGCGGACCCGGCGGAGACCTTGTTGGCGCGCTCGATCGGCTCCGAGGAGATCTTGAGATCGGACACCACCGGCCCGCCCTTCTGGCTGAGCCCCGTCTGGTCGAGCCCGCGCACCTGCCGCCCGTCGAGCAGGGCCGCGGTGCCGAGGATCTGGTTCATGGTGACGACGCCGGTGCCGCCGATGCCCATCATGTGGAGCGCGAAGCCCTCGCTCGGCACCTTCAGCGCGGGCTCGGGCAGCTCGGCCTCGAGCGGCGTGAGCCGCCGCTCCCGTCGCGGCGCGGGCGCCGCGCCCTCCACCGTGAGGAACGACGGGCAGTCGCCGAGCAGGCACGAATAGTCCTTGTTACAGGACGACTGGTGGATCGCGGTCTTCCGCCCGAACTCGGTGTCGATCGGCTGCACCGAGAGGCAGTTCGACTTCTTCCCGCAGTCGCCGCAGCCCTCGCACACGCGCTCGTTGATGAAGACCCGGGTCTGCGGGTCCGCCATCTTGCCGCGCTTGCGCAGCCGCCGCTTCTCCGCCGCGCAGTACTGGTCGTGGATCAGCACGGTGACGCCCCCGATCGCCGCGAGCGTCGCCTGCGCCTCCAGCAGCCGGTCGCGATGCCAGACCTCCGCGTTGCCCGCGATCGACACCCCCGAGTACTTGGCGGGATCGTCACTCGTGATGATGATGCGCTTGACCCCCTCGGCCTCGAGGCGCCGGCTCAGCGCCGGGATGGGCAGGGCCCCCGCCGCGTTCTGGCCGCCGGTCATCGCCACCGCACCGTTGTAGAGGATCTTGTAGGTGATGTTCACGCCGGAGGCCACCGCGTAGTTCAGCGCGAGGCCGCCCGAGTGGAAGAACGTCCCGTCGCCGATGTTCTGGAAGAGGTGCGGCGTCTCGGTGAACGGCGCGATGCCGACCCACTGCGCGCCCTCCGCGCCCATGTGGGTGACCCCGATGATGCCCCGGTCCATCCCCATCGCCATGCCGTGGCAGCCGATGCCCGCGGCGGCCACGCTGCCCTCCGGTACCACCGTCGAGCGGTTGTGCGGGCAGCCCGAGCAGAAGAACGCGGAGCGGGCCAGGGTCAGCGTCTTCGGCCGCCGCTTGAGCTCGTCGAGATGCTGGATGCGCGCCTCCACCGAGTCGATCCGGACGCGGCGGGCGAGGCGCCGGGCGATGGCCCGCGCGATGAGATCGGAGTCGAGCTCGCCGACCGGGGAGAGGAGCGGCCGGTCCTCCTCGTCGAGCTTGCCCACCACCTGCGGCCGGTCCGCCTGTCCGTAGAGCACGTCCTTGCAGAACATCTCCACGAACGAGCGCTTCTCCTCGACGACCAGGATCTCCTGCAGGCCGCGCCCGAACTCGCGGACGATCCGAGGCTCCATCGGGAACAGCATGCCGATCTTGAGGATGCGGATGCCGTAGCGGCGCAGGGCCCCGTCGTCGAGCCCGAGCTCGGCGAGGGCCTGGCGGACGTCGTAGTAGGTCTTGCCGCTCGTGACGATGCCGAACCACGCGTTCGGCGACGGCACCGTGATCCGGTTGAGCTTGTTCTCGTAGGCGTAGCGCCGGGCCAGCTCGAGGCGCGCGAAGTGCAGCGTGCGCTCCATGTCGAGGCCGTAGGGCGGGATCAGGTTCACGTTGATCTGATGCTGGAAGGGCTTGCCGTCGAGCTCGACCACCGGGATGATCGGGCTCACCCGCTCCGGATCCACCTCGGCGGTGCCCGCCTCGTCCGCCACGTTCGTGACGATCTTGGCGCCCACCCAGAGCCCCGACACCCGCGAGAGCATGAAGCCGTGCAGCCCCAGGTCGAGGATCTCCTGCACGTTGCCCGGGTAGATCGTCGGCATCAGCGCGTCGTAGAGCGCGACCTCGGAGTGGCTGGGCAGCGTGGACGACTTGGACAGCGGATCGTCCCCGGCCAGCGCGAGCACTCCGCCGTTCTTGCCGACGCCGGCGTAGTTGGCGTGCTTGAAGACGTCGCCGGTGCGATCCACCCCCGGCGCCTTGCCGTACCACATGCCGAGCACGCCATCGTACCGGGGCTTCGGGAAGAGCCCCGCCATCTGGCTCCCGTAGACCGCGGTGGCGCCCAGATCCTCGTTGAGGCCGGAGGAGAACACGACGTCGTGCGCCCGGAGCAGCGTGGTCATCCGCTCGAGCGTCTGGTCGAGCCCGCCCAGCGGCGAACCGCGATAGCCCGAGATGAACGTCGCGGTCCTGAGGCCCCGCCGGATGTCGGCGCGATGCTGATCGAGGGGAAGCCGGACCAGCGCCTGGATTCCGGACAGATACACGCGTCCGCGCTCCTGGGTGTACTTGGCCTCGAGCGAGAACTCTCCGGTCGGTGTGGTCATGAGCTCCCCTTGTGGGGTGGCGACGTTAGCGACAACGAACGACGGCCATATAGTAGTCGGGAAAGGCGTTTCTCGCAATAGCCGTGGCGCCCCGCCCGACCACGATTGACGCAAATCCGGACCGGTCGACAGCCGATCCGAAACGATTGCCCGCGGACTGGGGGAGTGCGGGGGCCATGTCTGGGCCCCCGCATATGGAGAGCCTGAAGAACTAGACGATTGTCCGCAATCCTACTTGCGCAGCAGCGGAACGAGGTAAGGCCACAAATGCTCCACCACGAGAGCGTACCCCTCGGCGGTCGGGTGGATGCCGTCGGGCTGGTTGAGGCGGGGGATGGCGCCGACGCCCTCGAGGAAGAACGGCAGATACGGTGTGTTGCGCGCGCGCGCCACCGCGCCGAAGAGCCGGTGGAACTCGTCGGCGTAGGGGGTGCCGTAGTTCGGGGGCAGGCGCATGCCCGCCACCAGCACGCGGGCGCCCGCGGCCTGGAAGCGTGTCACGAGCTGCTCGAGGTTGGCGCGCACCGAGGCCAGCTTCTGGCCGCGGAGCGCGTCGTTGACCCCCAGCTCCAGGATCACGATCTCGGGCTTGAGGCGCAACGCCCAGTCCACGCGCCGCAGGCCGCCCGCGGTGGTGTCACCCGACACCCCGGCGTTGACGACCCGGTACGCGTAGCCCTCGCGGCGCAGCCGCTCGCCCAGGAGCGCGGGATAGGTCTGGTCGACGGGCACCCCGAGGCCGGCGGTGAGGCTGTCGCCGAAGGCCACGATGACCCGCTCCGAGGCCCCCGACGTCGCCGCGCCCGCCACGAGCTGCACCACCAGCAGGACCAGCCAGACGAACCCGCGCATTACCGCTAGTGTAGTATGGACGGCGAGCGCCGGAAGCCCGGCGCGGATTGAACGTGCGCACGATCCGGACGTCGACGATTAACCTGCTCTTCCTCTGGGCGACACTGGCGCCCGGCCCGGCTGCCGCCCTCGGTCCCGAGCAGCTCGCCCTGATCGTCAACACCGCGGACCCCTACAGCGTGGAGGTCGGCGGCTACTACGCCCGCCGGCGCGGTATCCCGCCCGGCAACGTGGTCTTCGTCACGTTGCCGGTGGGTCGGGACGAGATCAGCCGCCAGGAATTCCAGATCGCAAAGGCAGAGGTAGACGCCCGCCTGCCCGCGACCGTCCAGGCCCTGGCCCTGGCGTGGACCACACCCTTTCGGGTTGACTGCCTGTCGATCACCACCGCCTTCGCGTTCGGCTTCGACCCCGCCTTCTGCGCCCAAGGTTGCCGCCCCACGCGGCGGAGCCCCTACTTCAACTCGCCGAGCCGGGCCCCATTCTCCGACCTGGCGCTTCGGCCCGCCATGCTCCTGGCCGGCCGGAGCGTGGCGGAGGGCAGGGCCTTGATCGACCGCGGCGTCGCGGCCGACGCCACCTTCCCGGCCGGGACCGCGTACCTGCTGTCCACCTCGGACCGCGCGCGGAACACACGCGCGGCCGGCTACACGCTGCTCGACGCGCTAAAGCCGCGCGTGCGGGTGGAGCGACTCGATGCGGACGAGCTGCGGGATCGCCACGACGTGCTCTTCTACTTCACCGGTGTCCCGACGGTCGCGGGACTCGAGACGCTTCGCTTCCGGCCCGGCGCCATCGCCGACCACCTCACCTCGACCGGCGGCGTGCTCACCGGCCACGCGCAGATGAGCGTGCTCCGCTGGCTCGAGGCGGGCGCGACCGCCAGCTACGGCATGGTGGTGGAACCGTGCAACTTCACGACGAAGTTCCCGCAGCCTGCCCTGGCCATCGCGCGGTACACGCGCGGGGAGACCGTGCTCGAGGCCTACTGGAAGAGCGTGGCCATGCCCGGCCAGGGCGTGTTCGTGGGCGAGCCCCTCGCCGCGCCGTTCCGCGCCCGCTAGGGAACTCGGAGGGGGGCTGCGCCCCCCTTCCGAACCTCCCCCCCGGAAGATGGGAAGCGCGGGCGAGGCCCACGCTCGTGGACCACTCCGCTGGCGGCGAATCGTCCGTGTTACCGGGACAGCCTCCTAGGGCCCCGCGCGCCCCGGGCCGGGCGGGCCGGGCCGTGTAGTATGGACGGGACCATGATCAGCGTGCGCGCGCTCTCCATGCGCCTCGCGAGCGGCGGCCGCGAGGTGAACGTGCTGACCGACGTGTCCCTCGACGTGCCCGCCGGCCAGTTCCTCGCCATCGCAGGCCCCTCGGGCAGCGGCAAGTCCACGCTGCTGGGGCTCATCGCCGGGCTCGACCAGCCGACCGCCGGCCGCATCGAGGTGGCGGGGGTGGACGTGACCGCGCTCGACGAGGACGGTCTCGCGCGCTTCCGGCGCGACCACGTGGGCTATGTCTTCCAGTCCTTCCACCTGCTCCCCACGCTCACCGCGCAGGAGAACGTGGCGGTGCCGCTCGAGCTGGCCGGCGACGCCGGCGCGGCCGGGCGCGCGGCGGCGCTGCTCGCCGAGGTGGGCCTGGCCGAGCGCGCGCACCACTACCCGGTGCAGCTCTCGGGCGGCGAGCAGCAGCGCGTGGCGGTGGCCCGGGCGATGGCGCGCCACCCCGCCCTGCTGCTGGCCGACGAGCCCACCGGCAATCTCGACTCGGCCACCGGCAAGCAGATCATCGAGCTGCTGGTGGGCCTGAATCGCCGCCTCGGCAGCACGCTCGTGCTGGTGACTCACGACGCGGCGCTGGCCGCCCACGCCGACCGCGTGATCACGCTGCGTGACGGCCGAATCGTGAGCGACGAGTGAGCCGTTTCGTCTTCCGGCTCGCCTGGCGGGAGACGCGGGGGGCGTGGCGACACTTCGGCTACTTCTTCGCCTGCATCACCCTCGGGGTGAGCGCGCTGGTCGGGGTGGGCAGCTTCGCGGACAGCCTCGAGCGCACCGTCGCCCGCTCGGCCAAGTCGCTGATGGGCGGCGACGTGGAGATCCGCGGCGCCCAGCCCCTGCCCGAGGACACGGCCCCCCTGATCGCGGCACTGCGGGGCGCCCGGCCGCCCGTGGCGACCACGCGTGTGCGCGAGCTGGTGGCCATGGCCCAGTCGGGCCCGGACCAGAGCCACGTCGTCGAGCTCAAGGCGGTGGAGCCGGGCTATCCGTTCTACGGCGCGCTCGTGACCGAGCCGGCGGGCCCGCTCGAGACCCTGATCGGCGGCGGCCGTGCGCTCGTGCACGACTCGCTCTTCGCCCGCCTCGGCCTCCGGGTCGGGGACCGGTTCCGGGTGGGCGAGATCGAGCTGACGATCGCCGGCGTCATCCGGAAGGAGCCGGACCGCGCGATTGGCGTCTTCTCGCTGGGGCCGCGGGTGCTGGTCGCGGCCGAGGATCTCGACCGCTCCGGGCTCATCCGCCCGGGCAGCCGCGTGCGCTACCGCACGCTGTTCCGCCTCCCCGAGGGCCGCGACACCGAGGCCTTCCGCGACCGGCTCGCGGAGGCCCTGCCCGCCGGCCAGCGCGTCACGACCTACGGCCAGGCGCAGCCGGGCCTGCGGCGGTTCTGGGACCAGCTCACCATGTACCTCGGGCTCACCGGGCTCGTGGCCCTGATGGTGGGCGGCATCGGGGTGGCGGTGAGCGTGAACGCCTTCGTCCGGCAGAAGCTCGCCTCGATCGCGATCCTGAAGGCACTCGGCGCCGGGTGGCGCCCGCTGCTCGCCGCGTACGTCCTGCAGACCGCCCTGCTCGGGCTGGGCGGCAGTGCGCTCGGCGCCCTCCTGGGCAGCGCGGTCCAGCCGCTGCTCGCGCCCACGCTCACGCGCCTGCTGCCGATCGAGCTGACGCTGTCCTTCTCGCTGCGCGCAGTGCTGAGCGGCCTCGCGATGGGGGTGGGCGTGACCCTGCTCTACGCGCTCTGGCCGCTGCTGCAGATCCGCCACGTGCGGCCCAACCTCATCCTGCGCGCGGAGATCGAGCCGCGTCTGCGCGGCCGCCGGCCGTGGGCCACTGCGCTCCCGATCGCGGGCGGCCTCGCCGCGCTCGCGCTCTGGCAGGCCGGCTCCTGGACGATCGGCGCGCTGTTCGCGAGCGGCCTCGTCGCCGCCCTGGTCCTGCTGGCCCTGGGCGCCCGCCTCGTCATCGCGCTGGCCCGCCGCGTGCGCTGGCGGTCGCCGGCCTGGCGGCAGGGCGCGGCCAATCTTCACCGCCCCGGCAGCCACGCGGGTCCCGTGCTGATCTCGCTCGGCCTGGCCGTGATGCTGATCGTCTCGATCGCGCTGCTCGACGGGAGCCTACGCGCCCAACTCGTGGACCGCGCCCCCGGCAGCACCCCCGCGTTCTTCTTCATCGACATCCAGACCGACCAGGCCGAGCCCTTCGCGCGGCTCGTGGCGGCCCAGGGCTCGAACGCACCGGCCGAGCCGATTCCGCCCGTCGAGCTGATTCCGGTGGTCCGCTCGCGCCTGGGCGCGGTGAACGGCGCCTCGGTCACGGCCGAGCGCTCGCGGCGCGACGACACCTGGTACCTCACGCGCGAGTACGTGCTCACGTGGGCCGCGGAGCCGCCCGGGCACAACACCGTCGTGGCCGGCCGCTGGTGGACACCCGAGGAGGCCGCGCGCGAGCCCCTGATCTCGGTCGAGGAGGAGATCGCCCGCCGGCTCGGGGTGGGGCTGGGCGACACGCTCACCTTCGACGTCCAGGGCGTGCCGGTGAGCGCGCGGGTGATGAGCCTGCGCCACGTGGACTGGCGTTCGCTGACCTCGAACTTCTTCGTCATCTTCTCCCCGGGCGCCCTGGACGGCGCGCCGAGCACGTTCATCGCCACCGTGCGGGCCCGTCCGGACCAGGAGAACCGGCTGCAGTCCGCGGTGGTGGCCGCCTTCCCGAACATCACCGCGATCCCCATCCGGGAGGTGCTCGAGCGCGTCGGCGCCATGCTCGACCAGATCGCGCTCGCGGTGCGGCTGGTGGCCGCCTTCAGCATCGGGGCCGGGCTCATCGTGATGGCGGGCGCGCTCGCCATCACCCGGCAGCAGCGGCTCTACCAGTCGGTGGTCCTGAAGGCGCTCGGCGCGACCCGGGGCTTCGTCTCGCGCGTGTTCGCGGTGGAGTACGCGCTGCTCGGCGCGGCGGCCGGGCTGGCGGGCAGCGCCCTGGCCGCCCTCCTGGCCTGGGCGGTGCTCCGCTTCGCGCTCGAGGTGCCCTGGCGCTGGGCGCCCGGCACCCTGCTGGCCGGCGTGGCCACCGCCACCGCGCTCGCCCTGCTCGTGGGCTTCCTCGGCACCCGCCGCCTGCTCGGCCGCCGCCCTCTCGGCGTGCTCCGAAGCGAGTGACGCTGCTCGAGCGGCTCCACGCCCTCTACCCGGAGGCCTCGGGTCGGAGCCTCAAGCAGTGGCTCGAGACGGGGCGGGTGGAGGTCAACGGCCGCCCCGCCCGCGACGGCCGGCTCGCGCTGGCCCCCGACGACACCGTCGCGCTCGCCGCGCGCCGGGCCGTCCCGTTCCCGCGCGGCCTGTCGCTCGTGCACGAGGACGACGCGACCCTCGTCGTCGTCAAGCCGTCCGGCCTCCTCACGATCGGGACCGACCGCGAGCGCGATCGCACCGCGTACCGCCAGCTCTGGGACTACTTGGCGGCCAAGCGGCAACGGCCGTTCATCGTCCACCGGCTCGATCGCGAGACGTCCGGCCTGCTCGTCTTCGCCAAGTCCGAGGAGACGAAGCGGGTGCTCCAGGCCCAGTTCGAGGCGCGCACCGTCGAGCGCGTATACCTGGCGCTGGTCGAGGGCAAGCCGTCCGAGGACCGGGGCACGCTGGAGAGCAGGCTCGCGGAGGATCGCATGTTGCGGGTCCGCTCGGGCGCGCAGGGCCGCCCGGCCATCACCCACTACCGCGTGCTAAGGCGGCGCCGCGAGGGCAGCCTGCTCGAGCTGCGCCTCGGCACCGGGCGACGGCACCAGATCCGCGTGCAGCTCGCAGAGGCGGGCTGGCCCATCGTCGGCGACGTGGCGCACGGCGGCGCCCGGGGCAGCGTCGGGCGGCTGTGCCTGCACGCCACGCGGCTCGGCTTCGTCCATCCGGTGACGCGGCGGCCGGTCGTCTTCGAGAGCGCGCCGCCCGCCGACTGGGTATAATCCGCGCGGTCGCGGGAATCCCCCCGTCACCGCCACCCCTCACCCTGCCCTCTCCCCAGAGGGGAGAGGGAGAGAAGGCCCGGAGGCTACATGGCAGCGTCGCCGTTTTCGATCGAGGACAAGGTCGCCATCGTCACCGGCGGCGGCGTCGGCATCGGCAAGTCCATCGCGCTCGAGTTCGCCCGCGCGGGCGCCGACGTGGTGATCGCGAGCCGCAAGCTCGAGAACCTCGAGCCGGTCACCGCCGAGATCGAGAAGCTGGGCCGCCGCTCCTTCTGCGTGGCGCTCGACGTCCGCCAGGAGGACCAGGTCAAGGGCCTGGTCGAGCGCACCGTGAAGGAGATGGGGCGACTCGACGTCATGGTCAACAACGCGGGCGCCTCCTTTCGCGCCAAGGTCGAGGACATCTCGGCCAACGGCTGGAACACGGTGGTCGGCATCAACCTCAACGGCACCTTCTTCGGCTGCAAGTGGGCGGGCAAGCAGATGATGGACCAGCCGGCCGGCGGCTCCATCATCAACATCTCGTCCATCGCGGGCGTCTACGGCTCGACCATGATGTCGCACTACGGGGCCTCCAAGGCCGCGGTGATCAACTTCACCCGCGCGCTCGGCATGGCGTGGGGCCGCAAAGGCGTGCGGGTGAACTGCATCGCGCCGGGCCCGGTCGAGACCGAGGGCTACCTGGGCGTGCTCACCAAGCAGGACCCGGCCGCAGCCAAGAAGGCCTACGACACGGTGGCCAGCCGCGTGGGCATGGGCCGGTGGGGCAAGGTCGAGGAGATCGCGTATCCGTGCATCTTCCTGGCCTCCGCGGCGTCCTCGTTCATGACCGGCGAGACCATCGTCATCGACGGCGGGGCCGCCCCCCAGCTCGGCGACGGCTGATCCCCGGCCGATCACACGATGCCCGAGCTGCCCGAGGTCGAGGCGGCCCGGCGCGCGGCCCACCGGGTGGCGGCCGGACGCCGCATCGTCGAGGCCCACGTCGCGGACGATCCGATCGTCTTCGAAGGCGTCGCGCCCGCCCGGTTCCGCCGGGCCCTCGTCGGCCGTCGCGTGAAGGCGGTGCAACGGCGCGGCAAGCATCTCTGGCTCGAGCTGGATCGGCGGCCGTGGCCGTGTCTGCACTTCGGCATGACCGGGGGCATCCATGTCACCCGAGCGAACCCGGGCGGCGCTGCGGGCCGGGCGGTGCGCCTGGTCTCGGACGGTCGCGTGAACCGGCCGGACTGGCCGCCGCGCTTCACCAAGCTCCATCTGCGCTTCGCCGGCGGCGGCGAGCTGGCCCTGGCGGACGGCCGCCGGCTCGGCCGCATCCGCCTGCGCCGGGACCCGCCCAGCGAGCCGCCGATCAGCGCGCTCGGCTTCGACGCCTGGCGCGCGCTGCCGACCCCCGCCCGGTTCCACGCGATGCTCCGCGACCGCAGCGCGCCGATCAAGGCGGTCCTGCTCGACCAATCCTTCGCTGCGGGTATCGGCAACTGGATCGCCGACGAGGTTCTCTACCAGGCCGGCGTCGCGCCGAAACGGCGGGCCAGCAGCCTGTCCGTCGCGGAGGCCCGGCGGCTCCGCGCGAAGATCCGATCCGTGATCGGCGGGGCGGTGCGGGCCGGCTCGGACGGTGACCGCTTCCCCCGCTGGTGGCTCTTCCATCGCCGCTGGGGCCACCGGCGCGGGGGCCCGTCGGCCACCACCGTGCGGGGCGAGCACATCCGCCACGAGACCGTCGGGGGCCGCACCACGGCCTGGGTGCCCTCGGCGCAGCGCTGAGGTATACTCCTCCCCAGTCTTCCCCCCTGAGAAAGGAGCCCCCATGAGAGAGGCTGTCGTCGTCGCCAGCTCGCGCACCCCGCTCGCCAAGTCCCATCGCGGGTCGTTCAACATCACCCGCCCGGATGACCTGGCCGCCCACTGCATCAAGGACGTCCTCGGCAAGGCCCCGCAGCTCGACATCGCCGAGATCGAGGACGTGATCCTCGGCTGCGCCCAGCCCAACGGTCCCCAGGGCAGCAACGTCGCGCGCGTGGCCCTGATCCGCGCGGGCCTACCCGTCTCGGTCGCGGGCACGACGGTCAACCGCTTCTGCTCGTCGGGGCTGCAGGCCATCGCCATGGCGGCGCAGTCGATCGCCACCGGGCAGGCGGAGGTGGTGGTGGCGGGCGGGACCGAGTCCATGAGCCTCATCCCCATGGGCGGGCATCGGATCACCCCCAACCCGGGGTTGCTCGATCGCTATCCGGACAGCTACCTGGGCATGGGCATCACCGCGGAGATCCTGGCCAGGAAGCACGGCATCACCCGGGAGAAGGCCGACGCCTTCTCGCTGGAGTCGCACCGGCGGGCGGTGTCGGCCATCGATGGTGGGCGCTTCAAGGACGAGATCGTGCCGCTGAAGGTCGGCGGCGCGACCTTCGACACCGACGAGGGGCCGCGGCGGGACAGCACCGCGGAGGCGCTGGCCAAGCTGAAGCCGGCCTTCTCCTCCGACGGTATCGTCACCGCGGGAAACTCGTCGCAGATGTCCGATGGCGCGGCGGCGGCCGTGCTGATGTCGGGCGAGCGGGCCAAGGAGCTGGGCCTGCAGCCGCTGGGACGCTTCGTGGCCTTCGCGGTGGCCGGCGTGCCGCCGGAGCTCATGGGCATCGGGCCGGTCGAGGCGGTGCCGCGGGTGCTGAAGCAGGCCGGGCTGACCCTGGCGGACATCGACCTCATCGAGCTGAACGAGGCCTTCGCGGCCCAGGCCCTGGCGGTGATCGAGGCGCTGGGCCTGGA